>CAIOSP010000080.1 GCA_903861005.1 uncultured Pseudomonadota bacterium | reverse complement strand
GCCCGATCGCCACGACGGGCGCCGCGGACAGCAGGCGCGTGCCAATCCGCGACGTGGCGCCCACCTGGATCACCGCGAGCGCGCAGGCGACCGCGCCCAGCTCCAAGGCCACCGCGCTGGACTGCTCCGGACGCGCGGCGAGCGTCAGCCCGACCAGCGCACACACCGCAAGCGCCGTGACCGCCTCCCCGAGCGCGGAGCGCGCCGGCCGCGTCAACGTGACGAGCGCGGCGCCCGCCAGCAGCTCCCAGACCCGCGTCGGCGACGCGTAGAACGCGGCCGCGGGATCCAGCCGATCGAGCCACACCGCGCCCGCGAGTGACAGCACGAGCGCGGCGACGATTCCTGCGCGCGGACGCCCGGTCGCGCGCACCCACGCGACCAGCGCGACCGGCCACACCAGGTAGAACTGCTCCTCGACCGCCAGCGACCACAGGTGGAGGAGGGGACGGAACGGCGCGGACACGTCGAAGTACCCGGACTCGCGCCAAGCGACGTAGTTCGCGCTGAACGTCGCCGCGCCCACCAGGGACTGGCCCAAGCGCAGGAAGTCGTCGACCAACATGTTCGCCGCGCCGTACGCCCACACCCCAGCGAGCATCACGACCAGCGCTGGCGCGATCCGCCGCACGCGGCGCGCGTAGAAGTCGGCGTAGGAGAAGGTGTCCGTCTGCAGCGCGTGCAGCAGCAGCCCGGTGATCAGGAAGCCCGACAGCACAAAGAAGACGTCGACGCCCAGGTAGCCGCCCGGCGCCAGCTCGGGCGCCGCGTGGAACACGACGACCATGAGGACGGCGAGCGCGCGCAGCC
This sequence comes from uncultured Pseudomonadota bacterium, assembly GCA_903861005.1. Lineage (GTDB taxonomy): Bacteria > Myxococcota_A > UBA796 > UBA796 > CAIOSP01. Next base: position 42,697 of record CAIOSP010000080.1, on the reverse strand, counting down.
CGTCGAGGTCCGGTCGGTAGGACGGGGCTCGGGGTGTGGGCAGGGGCGCGCGCGGCGACATGTCGAGGACGACTCCTTCTCGCGGACCTTTGCCGACCCGAGCGCGCAGCGACGCCGCCCCTGCGTACCCCGCCGGGCGTGCGGGTCTGCCTAACGAGCGGAGGATACCACGCGCGCCCGGGGGCGCCGGTGCGCCGCGCTCGCGCGACTTACGCCCGCTGAGTTACCCATCCCTGCGCGCAGGATGCCCCCGTGCCCCCGTCCCACTACCCGCACTTCATCCTGCTCTTCGAGTGGCGCTGGTTCGTCGCGCTCGGCCTGGTGGCGTGGCTGGTGCTGTTTGGTACGCTGCCCCGCAACCGCGCCGGCCTCGCGTTGCTGCTCGTGTCGGCGTTCACGCATTGGGTGACCTACGCCCCGCGCGTCCAGATGCACGACCTCACGCCCTACCTGGAGATCATGGGTTCGAACGGGATGCTCTCGCCGGACATGCAGTACGGCGAAGGGCGCGTCGCGCTCATGCAGTGGCCGCTCGCGCTGATGGGCTTCCCGATCGACGGCACACACTGGATCGACGGCGTGCTGTCCGTGCTGGCGGTGCCGCACCTGTACGCCGCGATGCGCCACCTGTTCGGCGAGCGCGTGGCGGTGGTGTCGGCGCTGCTGCTCGCCATCGCGCCGCTCCCGCTGGCGATCGCGCCGACTGAGTCCGCCTTTGTCGCGCTGGCGACCATGGAGGTCCTGGCCATCCACGGGCTGTGTCGACAGGGCTGGGTGGGCGATCTGATGATCGTGATCGGCGCGGGCTTTGTCACCCACCTGCGGCCATTGGAGGGGCTGTTCGGCGTGGCGATGGTGGCGGTGGCGTGGGCCTCGGGGCGTCGTCGCGCGGCGGTGGGCGTGGCGACGATGGTGCTGTGGCGTCTGGAGGCGTTCTGGTCGGGGGCGGTGACGCACAACGGCTACCCGCTCGACCAGTGGAACCGCCTCGACTTCTGGTGGTCGCAGCTCGCGGGGCCGGACGGGCGGCTGATCGTCTTCAACCCGATGCGCACCCCGGCCATCCTCGCGCTGTTGGTGCCGGTCGGGCTGGTCGCCGGAGGGAAGCTACACAAGCGCGCGACGGCGGGCTTGTTCGCGATGGTGGTCGGAGGCACGCTCATCTACATCAACATGGGCATCCCCTCGGACGCCTTCCGCTACCAGTCACCCGTGCAGGTCTGGTGGTGCGCGCTCGCCGGGATCGGGCTGGTGGCGGTGGCGCGTCGGCCTTGGTGGCTGGCGGTCGTCGTCTTGCTCGGCGTGCCCTCCTACTGGATCGCGCGCCACCCGTACCCGCCGTTCCCCTGGCAGGTTGAGCACGCGCTGCTCCGCGAGGCGCTCGCGACGCTCCCACCCGGCACGACGGTCGCCTACGACGCGTCGGTGGACAATCAGGGCGTGGAGGCCGACTGGGTCAAGCGCTACGCCGGCGTGCACTTCGTCCCGCTGGAGGCGGCCGACGCGCAGGTCCAGTGGCGCTGGGTGGGGCTGGCCGACCACGTGCACACCGTCCAGCCGCCCCCCGATGGCGCGCCCACGGTCACCACCACCATCGTCTCCAAGGACGGCGCCTGGGGCTGTGAGAAGTGCGACGGGACGCCCATGACGATCGGCCTGTACGAGGTCCGCTAGCGGGCTTACCTTGGCGCCACCGGAGGGCTGCGTGGCCGCGATCCCGTTCTCCATCACCCGCTGGTCGGCCTGGGCACCGGGTCTTGACTCGTCGGCCGCGTGGGCCGCGTGGTCGCGCGGTGCGGCACGCGCCGACACGCCCACCGAGCCCGACAGCAGCTTTGTCCCCGCCGGTATGAGGCGGCGCCTGAGCCCGCTCGCGCGCATGGTGTTCGCGGTCGCGCGTGACGTGGTGGACGAGGGTGAGTCCATGCCCACGGTGTTCGCGTCGCGCCACGGCGAGCTCGACCGCACCGTGGAGCTGCTGTCGTCGATCGCGCGCGATCAGGACCTTTCTCCCACCTCTTTCGGCCTGTCTGTCCACAACGCGATCGTCGGCCAGTGGTCGATGTTTCGTGGCGATCGCAGTGAGGTGACGGCGATCGCTGCGGCGGGGGACGGGCTGGAGCTGGCGCTCGTCGAGGCGGCGGCGCTCCTCCAGGAGCGGCCGGGGCCGGTGCTGGTCCTGTTTGCCGAGGGTGACACGCCCGAGCCGTACACGGGCTTCGTGTCCGACGTGCCCTTCCGCCACGCCCTCGCGCTGCGTGTGGAGCGCGGGGCCGAGTGGACGCTCGCGCGGGACGAGGCCCGCGGGGCGCCGTCCGCCGAGTCAGCCGCGCTGGTCTGGCTGCGGGCGAACGCGGCGGGTGCGGCCGCGTTCCGTCACGACACCGCGCGGTCGGGCTGGGTGTGGTCGCGGGCCTGAACGGCGCGTGCCCGACAGCGTGGCGGGTCCATTGCCCCCCTTAGGTCGAGCCATTAAACCCGGCGCTCCCGGAGCATCCGCCCCATGTCGGACCTTGAGGCCGAGCTCACCCGCCTGATCATCGAGACCTTGGGTCTGGAAGATCTGCGCGCGTCTGACATGGACCCTGCGGCGCTGCTCTTCGACGGCGACTGGGGCCTGGACTCGGTGGACGCGCTGGAGATCGGGCTGCTCCTGCAGAACCGGTACCGCATCCAGATCGGCGACGACAAGGCGCAGAACCGCGCGCACTTCGAGTCGGTGCGCACGCTCGCGGCCTTCGTCGCCGCCCAACGGACCGCGTGAGGTCCCCGCGATGAGCTGGATCCCGCTCGCGCGGCTGCTGGAGCCCGGCTGGGACAACCGGCCTGTCACGCTCGACGGGCTCGACCTGCGCGCGCTCCAAGACGCCGCCGCGCGGCTCGCCGCGGAGCTGCGGCGCCGGGGCTGGACCCGTGTCGCCGTGGTGACCGACGACGCCTGGCGGCTGGCCGTGGCGCTGTGGGGTGGCTGGTCGGCGGGAGCCGTGGTCTACCTGGCGGGCACGCTCGGATCGGACAGCGCGGCGCGGCTGGCGGACCAGGTCGACGGCTGGCTGGGTGAGGGGACGGCGCGGCCTGACGCGCTCGACCCGATCGGTCCGTGGCCTGAAGCACCCGCGGCGAACGAGCCGCTCGACACGGCCCGCCCGTGCCTGATCGTGTGGACCTCGGGGTCGACGGGCGCGCCTGTGGCGGTGCCCAAGTCTTTGGCGCAGCTGGAGACCGAGGTCGCCGCCCAAGAGGTCGTATTCGGCGCGCGCCTCGGGCAGGCCGCCGTCCTCGGTACGGTGAGCGCGCAGCACCTTTACGGGCTGCTGTTCCGGCTGCTCTGGCCCCTGGCCGCCGGGCGCCCACTCGACCGCGCGCAGTGCTCCTTCCCCGAGGACCTGATCGCCAAGACCGGCCGCCTGGACGGCGCGCTGTGGGTCACCAGCCCGGCGATCCTGCGGCGCATGGGCGATGGGCTGGCATGGTCGAACGCGATGGGGCGCGTGGTGATGGTCAGCTCGTCCGGCGGTCCGCTACCGGCCGACACCGCCACGCGGATCCACGCTCGGCTCGGCGTACGTCCGACCGAGATCTTCGGCAGCTCGGAGACCGGCGGCGTCGCCTGGCGCGACGTCGACGCGTGGTGGCGCCCGCTCCCTGGCGTGGACGTGACGGTCAACGCGGATGGCTGCGCGCGAGTGCGCTCGGACTTCCTGCCGCCCGGCGAGGTGGTTGACACCGCCGACGCGATCACCCTGGTGGACGGTGGCTTCTTGCTGCAGGGCCGGCAGGATCGCATCGCCAAGATCGAGGAGAAGCGGGTGTCGCTCGTGGCGGTGGAGGCCGCGCTCACCGAGCACGCCTGGGTGTCGGACGCCGCCGTCCAGCTGGTGCCGGTAGCGCCCTCGCGCTTGGGTGCGGTCGTGGTCCTGAACGATCAGGGGCTGCGCGCGTTCCTGGAGCAGGGCCGAAAGGCCGTCACCGACGTGCTCCGCGCCACCGTCCGCGCGCGCGTGGAGACGATCGCCGTCCCGCGGCGCTTCCGCCTGCGCGCGGAGGTCCCGCGCAACAGCCAGGGCAAGCTCGACGGGCCCGCGATCGCCGCGGTCCTGGCGGCTCCGCTGCCGGTCATGCCGACCGTGACGCAGACCACGTCCTCGGCCGACGGGCAGGTCACACTTCGTCTGGTCGTCGAGCCGGATCTGGCGTGCTTCCAGGGCCACTTCCCGACGCTGCCCATCTTGCCCGGCGTGGTGCAGATCGACTGGGCTGTGCGGTACGCGCGGGAGCACCTGGGGCTCAATGGCCGGTTCTCGGGCATGGAGAACATCAAGTTCGCCCAGATGATCCGGCCGGGCGACACGGTGGAGCTGACGCTCGAACGTGACCCGGATGGCCGCCGACTGGGCTTTCGCTACGCGTGCGGCGTCGCCGAAGTGTCCCGTGGGCGCCTGCTGTTCCTGGACCCGGCGGACGCCGTCACCTGAGGTTGCCGCGTCGGTGTGCGGCGGGGCGGCGGCTTGTCCGGGCGGAGAGTGGGCGCTATGCCGGGGCGCTCGCGGGAGCAGCACGGCGATGGGGTCCGATCTCGAAGCAGGGCGTGGTGTCCACCCGGTTCCGGTGGTCCTTGGCGCGGGCCGCCTGACGATCGAGGACGTGTGCGCGCTGGCGCGTCGCGAACGCCCGGCGCTCCTCGCGTCTGACGACGCCTTTCGCACGCGGATCGACGCGGGAGCGCAGTTCCTGGACGCGCTCCTCGCCCGCGAGGGCAACATCTACGGCGTCACCACCGGGTACGGCGACTCCTGTGAGACCAGCATCCCGCTTGATCTGGTGGAGGAGCTCCCGCGCCACCTCTACACCTTCCACGGGTGCGGCCTGGGCGCGACGCTGTCGGCGGTCGCCACGCGCGCCGTGCTCGTCGCGCGCCTCAACTCGCTCGCGCAGGGCGTGTCCGGCGTCCGCTACGAGCTGCTCGACCGCCTGACCACCATGCTCCAGCAGGACGTGCTGCCGCGCATCCCGGAGGAGGGGTCGGTCGGCGCCAGCGGTGATCTGACGCCCCTGTCCTACGTGGCGGCGGTGCTGGCCGGTGAGCGCGAGGTGATCGACCCGGAAGGCGGCTTCCGGCCCACGGCCGAGGTGTTCGCCGAGCGCGGGATCCAGCCGCTGACGCTGCGCCCCAAGGAGGGCCTGGCGATCATGAATGGCACGGCGGTGATGACCGCGCTGGCCTGCCTCGCGTTCGAGCGCGCGGACGATCTGCTCCGCCTCGCCTCGCGCATCACCGCGATGATGGTGGTCGCGACGGACGGAAACCCGGATCACTTCGACAAGCGCCTGTTCGCCGCCAAGCCGCACCCGGGGCAGCTCGACGTGGCGTCCTGGCTGCGCGCGGATCTGGCCTGCGACGAGTCCCGGGACCGCCCGCGGCGCCGCCTGCAAGACCGCTACTCGCTGCGCTGCGCCCCGCACGTCCTCGGCGTGCTCGCCGACGCGCTGCCCTTCTTCCGTCGCCTGATCGAGGACGAGCTCAACAGCGCGAACGACAACCCGCTGCTCGACGTCGAGGCTGGGCAGGTGCTGCACGGCGGCCACTTCTACGGCGGACACATCGCGTTCGCGATGGACTCGCTGAAGAACGCGGTCGCGAACGTGGCGGACCTGCTGGATCGCCAGCTCGCGCTGCTGGTGGACACCCGGTACAACCACGGGCTCCCCGCCAACCTGTCGGGCGCGACCGGCGAACGCGCCATGCTGAACCACGGCTTTAAGGCCATCCAGATCGGCTCGTCCGCGTGGACGGCTGAGGCCCTCAAGCTGACCATGCCGGCCAGCGTGTTCTCCCGCTCCACCGAGTGCCACAACCAGGACAAGGTGAGCATGGGCACCATCGCCGCGCGCGACGCGCTGCGGGTGCTGACGCTGACCGAGCAGGTGGCGGCGGCGGCGCTGCGGGCGGCGCTGCAGGGCGTATGGCTGCGTCAGCGCCAGGGTGAGACGCTCAAGATGTCCGACGAGCTGACCCGGTGGATCACGGCGTTCGGCGCTGAGTTCCCGCCCGTGGACGAGGACCGCGCGCTCGAGGGGGAGCTGCGGCGGCTGCTGGCGCTGTTCGAGGCCCGCCCCTGGCGTATCCATGCTTAGGCGTGGGGTGATCTCCGAGTCGGTCGAGCTGGTCGTGCCGTTTCACGACGTCGACGCCATGCAGATCGTCTGGCACGGGAACTACACCAAGTACCTGGAGTTGGCCCGCTTCGCGCTGATGGAAAAGCTCGGGTACGGCTACGACGTCATGCGGGTGAACGGTGTGAAGTGGCCGATCGTGGACCTGCAGATCCGCTACGCACAACCGGCCACGGTGGGGCAGAGGCTCACCGTCGCGGCCACGCTGGTGGAGTGGGAGAACCAGATGGTGATCGACTACGAGATCACCGACACCACCACCGGGGCGCGCCTCACGCGCGCCAGCAGCACGCAGGTCGCGGTGTCGGTCGAGACGGGCGAGCTGCGGCTGCTGTCGCCGGAGCTGCTGCTCGACCTCGTGCAGAAGGTCCTGACGTGATCTGACGGTCGGGCCGACGCGGTTCGGCGCATGAATGCGGTGCAGGTCCTGGCCGTGGCGCCCCGGCGCAGGCCACGGGATAGCGGCACAGTCTAGGGAGGGTCTCATGGAGTCTCGGTCAGTCGTCGTCATTGGCGCGGGCCCTTCGGGCGCGGTGGCCTCGGCGCTGCTCAAGCGCCGTGGGCATGACGTGGTGGTGCTGGAGCGTCAGCAGTTCCCTCGCTTCTCCATCGGTGAGTCCCTGCTCTCGCACTGCCTGGACTTCCTGGAGGAGGCGGGCATGTTGGAGGCGGTCCAGGCGGCCGGCTTCCAGTTCAAGAACGGCGCCGCGTTCGCCTGGGGCGACAAGCGCGCCGAGTTCGACTTCGGCCAGAAGTTCACGAACGGCAAGGACAGCGCGTTCCAGGTCCAGCGGGGCCGGTTCGACAAGCTGCTCGCCGACGAGGCCGCCAAGCAGGGCGTGGAGATCCGCTACGGCGTGGACGTGGTCGACGTGAAGACCGACGACGACGGCGCCACCCTGACCACCGTCGACGAGGGCGGTAAGACCTCCCAGATCCACGCCAAGTTCATGCTCGACGCGAGCGGCTTTGGTCGCGTGCTGCCGCGCCTGCTGGAGCTCGACTCGCCGTCTGCGTTCCCGGTGCGCCACGCGGTGTTCACGCACATCGAGGATCGCATCGACGATCCCTCCTTCGACCGAAACAAGATCCTGATCACGGTGCACCCGGAGCGCCGCGACATCTGGTACTGGCTGATCCCGTTCGCCGACGGCCGCGCGTCGATCGGCGCCGTCGCGGTGAAGGAGTACTTCGAGTCCGACCCGCCTGACGCCGAGGTGCGTCTGCGTCGCCTCGTTAGCGAAGATCCTGGTCTGTCCAAGCTCCTGGCCAACGCGGTGTGGGACACCCCCGCGCGCGAGATCGGCGGCTACTCGGCCAACGTGCGCGCCATGCATGGTCCGACCTTCGCGCTGCTCGGCAACGCCGCCGAGTTCCTCGACCCGGTCTTCTCGTCGGGCGTGACCATCGCCATGCGCTCGTCGAGCCTGGCGGCGAGCGTGCTGGACCGTCAACTCCGCGGGGAGTCCGTAGACTGGGAGGCCGACTTCGCGGTCCCGCTCAAGAAGGGCGTCGACACGTTCCGCGCCTACGTGAACGCGTGGTACGATGGGCGCTTCCAGGACGTCATCTTCCACACGAACGAGCAGTCGGACGTGCGCAAGATGATCTGCTCGATCCTGGCGGGGTACGCGTGGGACCAGAAGAACCCGTATGTGTCCGAGCCCCAGCGTCGCCTCAACGTCCTGGTCGAGCTGTGCGCCCCCAACTGATCGCCTCTTCGCGCCCGGGTGCGCGGTGATCGTCGGCCTTCACGACGTGGGCGTGCTCTGCGCGCTCGGCGTGGGGCCGCGCGCGGTGCGCGAGGCGATGGCCCGCGGATCGACCGCGGGCATGGGCCACAGCGTCGGTCGGGCGCCGGGTCGTGATCTGGTCGTGGGTGATCTGACGGCGCCGCTCCCGGCGCTCCCCGACTCCCTGCACCGCTTCGACAGCCGCAACAACCGGCTCGCGCTCGCCGCACTTGAGCAGCTCCGTGGCACGCTGGATCCACTGCTCGCACGCACGCCGGCGCACCGGATCGGCGTGGCGATCGGCACCAGCACCTCCGGCATCGCCGAGGGCGGCGAGGCGGTGCGCGCGTGGGTGGCGGGGCCGGCCGTGCCGTCCACGTTCGACTACCGCCAGCAGGAGCCGGCCTCCACCGGCGAGTTCGTCGCCACCACGCTCGGCGCCACCGGGCCCGTGGTCACGGTGTCTACCGCCTGCACGTCGAGCGCGCGCGCGATGATCACGGCGCGGCGCTGGCTCGCGCTCGACCTGTGCGACGTGGTGATCGCGGGCGGGGTCGACACGATGTGTGACCTCACCATCCGCGGCTTCATCTCGATCGACGCGGTGTCGCGCGGCGCGTGCCGCCCGTTCGCCGCCGACCGCGACGGCATCAACCTGGGCGAGGGCGCCGCGCTGTTCGTGATGACGCGAGATCGGGCGCCCGTGAACCTGTTGGGCGCGGGCAGCAGCTCGGACGCCTACCACATGTCCTCGCCGGATCCGTCGGGCGCGGGCGCCGTGTCGGCCATGCGGGCGGCGCTCGCCGACGCGGGGTTGGACGCGGACGCGATCGACTACGTGAACCTGCACGGCACCGCCACGCGGCACAACGACGCCATGGAGGCGCGCGCGGTGGCCGAGCTGTTCCCGAACGGCGTCCCGTGCTCGTCGACCAAGCCGCTGACCGGCCACACGCTGGGCGCGGCCGCCGCGGTCGAGGCGGCGCTCTGCTGGCTGTCGCTGACGGACGAGGCGCGTCGCTTGCCGCCGCAGGTGTCGTCGGAGCCGCGTGATCCGGAGCTTCCTGCGCTCGCGCTGGCCCAGGTGGGCGACGTGGCCCGCGCCGCCGGGCGGCTGACCTTCATGAGCAACTCGTTCGCGTTCGGAGGCAACAACGCGAGCCTGGTGTTCGGGGGCGGCGCGTGAAGCCCGATTACGCCATCCGCGACCTCGTCCCACACGCGGACGAGATGCTGCTGATCGACGCGGTGGAGCACTTCGAGGCTGACCACCTCCTCGCGACCTACGTCGTGCCCTCGCAGGGGATCCTCACCGGCGCCGATGGCCGCCTCCCGGCCTGGGTCGGCGTGGAGATCATGGCGCAGGCGATCGCCGCGCACGTGGGCGTCCGCTGCCGTCTGGCGGGCGCGCCCATCCCGATCGGCGTGCTCGTCGGCGCGCGTCGCCTGCACGTCAACGTCGACGCGTTCGAGCCCGGGGCGCGCTTGAGCGTGGACGTGCGACGCGTGATGGAGGACGGGAAGGGCGTCGGGATCTGGACCTGTCGGATCGACGGCGACGGCGTCCGGTCGGACGCGCAGCTGAGCGTCTACGAGCCGCCCGACGCGGCGGCCTTCTTTGAGCGGGGTGCGTGATGGCGGACTCGATCCTGGTCACCGGCTCCAGCCGCGGCATCGGCCGCGCGATCGCGCTGCGCTTGGCGCGTGACGGCTACGACGTGGTGCTTCACTGCCGGTCGCGCATCGTGGAGGCGCATGCCGTCGCCGCGGAGATCGTGACCCTGGGGCGCAGCGCGCGCGTGCTCGCGTTCGACATCGCGGACCGCGCAGAGGCGCGCGGCGTGCTCGAGCAGGACATCGAGTCGCACGGCGCCTACTACGGCGTGGTGTGCAACGCGGGCCTCACCCGGGACGGCGTGTTCCCCGGCCTGTCTGAGGACGACTGGGACAGCGTGCTCCGCACCAACCTGGACGGCTTCTTCAACGTGCTCCACCCGCTGGTGATGCCGATGATCCGCCGCCGCGCGCCGGGCCGCATCGTGTGCATGACGTCGGTGTCGGGGCTGATCGGCAACCGCGGGCAGGTGAACTACAGCGCGTCCAAGGCGGGGATCATCGGCGCGGCGAAGGCGCTCTCGCTTGAGCTGGCCAAGCGGCAGATCACCGTGAACTGCGTCGCGCCCGGCCTGATCGACACCGAGATGCTGGCGTCGCTGCCGGTCGCGGAGATCGTCGCGCAGATCCCGGCGGGCCGCGTCGGCACCCCGGACGAGGTGGCGGCCGCGGTGTCCTTCCTGATGTCGCCGGACGCGGGGTACATCACGCGGCAGGTGATCTCGGTGAACGGCGGGCTGTGCTGATCGGCCGACCTGCGTGGGTCCTGGGGCCCAAGGGCTGCCGCGGGGCCGCCGCCCGGGCTAGACCGCCGCAGACCGGTCCGCCGCCCCAGGAGCCCTCGATGAAAGCCCATGGCCACACCAAGCTGATCGCGGGACTCGTCCTGGGCATCCTCGCGGGCGCGCTGCTGCACCCGTACAAGGGCACGCCGGCGCTCGACGCGCTCGACACGTCCTTCCTGTACCCGACGGGTCAGATCTTCCTGCGCCTGATCTTCATGACCGTGGTGCCGCTGGTCTTCTCGGCCCTGGTCCTGGGCGTCTACGAGCTGGGCAAGGGCAGCGACCTAGGCCGCGTGGCCGCGCGCACCCTGTTCTACACGTTCATCGCCAGCACCTCGTCGGTGGTGATCGGCATCGGCCTCGTGAACCTCTTCAAGCCGGGCGTGGGCGTGCCCATCGACGCCGCCCGACTGGCCGAGCAGGCCAAGGCCGTCGGCACCATCAAGGACAACGCGAGCAGCGCCAAGTCGATCGCCGAGTCGATCGTCGAGCTGGTGCCCAAGAACCCGGTGGAGGCCGCCGCCAACGCGCTGTCCGGTCAGATGCTGCCGCTGATGGTGTTCGCGCTGATCTTCGGCATCGCGCTGTCGATCGTGGCGAAGGAGCGCGGGGAGGGGTCGCAGGCCGGCGAGGAGGGCGTCACCGTGCGCCTGCTCGAGCAGCTGCTCGCCATCAGCATGAAGATCGTCGGCTTCGCCATGCGCATCGCGCCGCTGGCGGTGTTTGGCATCGTGTTCCACACCATCTACGGCTACGGCGCGGGCATCCTCGGCTCGCTCGCCTTCTACGTGGTGCTGGTGATCGCGGGCCTGCTGATCCAGCAGTTCGTGGTGTACGGCGCGCTGCTGAAGTTCGTCGCCAAGCGCAGCCCCATGGCCTTCTTCCGCGACTGCCGCGAGGTCTACCTCTACGCGTTCTCGACGGCGTCCTCGAACGCCACGCTGCCGCTGTCGATCGAGACCGCCGAGCAGAAGCTAAAGTTGCCCCCCAACATCAGCCGCTTCGTGCTGACCGTGGGCGCCACAGCCAACCAGAACGGCACGGCGCTGTTCGAGGGCATCACCGTGCTGTTCCTCGCGCAGGTCTACGGCGTGGACCTGTCGCTCGGCGATCAGGCGCGCGTGGTGTTCATGTCGATCCTGGCGGGCGTGGGCACGGCGGGCGTGCCGGGCGGGTCGCTGCCGCTGATCATGATCCTGCTGCAGTCGGTCGGCATCCCGCCGGAAGGAATGGGCCTGATCCTGGGCGCGGATCGCCTGCTCGACATGTGCCGCACGACGCTCAATGTCAGCGGCGATCTGGTCATCGCGGCGCTGGTCAGCGCGGGCGACACGTCACCGGCGGCGTGGGCGGGCGCGGACCCGGCCGACACCACCACCTGATCGCGAACGCGGCGACGACGATGGTCTAGCCGCGAAGCTCGGCGATCAGCTGCTCCAGGCGCGCGCGGATCGCGTCGCGGTCGGGCGCGACGGCGGCGCGCACGCCTCGAACGCGCGGTGCTGGCCTCGGACAGGACGGTCAGCACCACGCGCACACCGCTGGACGCCAGCTTGCGCGCGAAGGCCGGGTCCGCGATGCGCAGCCCAGGCGTGAGCAGCCGCGTCGCCACGCCGTGCCGCGCAGGGACCGCCAACAGATCCATCAGGCCGACAGAGTTGAGGATGTCGTCGGACGCCAGGTCCACCTTGGTGGGGCGGTGGGCGACGAGCAGCGTGTCGAGCTCCGCGGAGGCGCGGCGCATCAGCTCGGTGTTGCGCGGCGCGTCCTGCCGGTCCGGGCGGAGGGACGTGGGGGCAGAACGAGCACGACATGGTTCACGGCGCCGCGTTCTCGTCGAGGAACAAGAACATCGAGTCGCCAGACGAGGCCACTGAGAAGAGCTTGCTGTGCGCGTCCCCGACCTCCCTGCGTCAGTCTAGGGCACGAGCGCGATGCGCAGCACGTCCTGGATGGTCTCGGCCAGGTGGAAGGTCATGGCCTTGCGCACCTCGGCGGGCAGCTCGGCCAGGTCCTTCTCGTTGTGCTTGGGCAGGAGCACGTCGGTGACGCCGGCGCGGCGGGCGGCGAGCACCTTCTCCTTGAGGCCGCCGATCGGCAGGACCTTGCCGCGCAGCGTGATCTCGCCGGTCATGGCGAAGCGCGGACGGACCGGGCGGCCGGTGATGCGGCTGGCCAGCGCGGTGACCATGCTGACGCCGGCGGACGGGCCGTCCTTGGGGATGGCGCCCGCGGGCACGTGCAGATGGAAGAGCTGGTTGAAGTCTTCCTGCGTGGCGCCGACCTCGTTCGCATGCGCGCGAAGCCACGACAGCGCGGCCTCCGCCGACTCCTTCATCACGTCGCCGAGCGATCCGGTGAGCTTGAGCGCGGGCGCGCCCGGCATGCGCAGGCACTCGATGAACAGGATGTCGCCGCCGGACTCGGTCCAGGCCAGGCCGACCACCACGCCGGGCAGGTCGTCGCGGTCGTCGATCTCATTGAAGAAGCGGGGCGGCCCGAGCATCTTCTCGACGGCGCGCGGCGTGATGCGGACGGCGCCCTCGCGGCCCTCGACCACCTCGCGCGCCACCTTGCGGCACACGCTCGCGAGCTGACGGCTGAAATTGCGGAGGCCGGCCTCGCGCGTGTAGTTGCGGATCACCGACTCCATCGCGCCGGGGCCGAACTTCATTCGACCGCCGGGCAGGCCGTGCTCCTCCGCCAGCTTGGGGAGCAGGAAGCGGTTGGCGATCGCGAGCTTCTCCTCCTCAGTGTAGCCGGGGATCTCGATGATCTCGAAGCGATCGTGGAGCGCGGGCGGGATCGGGTCGACCAGGTTGGCGGTGGCGATGAACATCACCTGCGACAGGTCGATCGGGACGTCGAGGTAGTGGTCGACGAAGGCCTTGTTCTGCTCGGGGTCCAAGACCTCCAGCAGCGCGCTGGCCGGGTCGCCGCGGAAGTCGTTGCCGACCTTGTCGATCTCGTCGAGCACGATCACGGGGTTGCGCGTGCCCGCGCGGATCAAGGCCTGCACGATGCGGCCGGGCATGGCGCCGACGTAGGTGCGGCGGTGGCCGCGCACTTCGGACTCATCCTTGATGCCGCCGAGCGACACGCGGGCGTAGGAGCGGCCCATGGCGCGGGCGATCGACTTGCCGAGCGAGGTCTTGCCGACGCCGGGCGCGCCGACGAAGCACAGGATGGCGCCCTGGGCGTCCTTGCGGAGTTGACGCACCGCCAGGTACTCAAGCACGCGCTCCTTCACCTTCTCGATGCCGAAGTGGTCCTCGTCGAGCACGTCCTGGGCGTGGCGCAGGCTGGTGTCGTCCTGCGTGAGCTTGTTCCAGGGCATGTCGCACACGGTCTCAAGCCAGGTGCGCGCGATGTTGTACTCGGCGCTGTCCGACGAGATGCGGCGCAGGCGGGACACCTCGCGCAGCGCCTCCTTCTCGACCTCCTCGGGGAGCTTTAGCTCCTTGATGCGCGCCTCGAACGCGTCGGCCTCGGCCTCGGGCCCGGCGGCGTCGCCCAACTCGGTGCGGAGGATCTTGAGCTGCTCCTTGAGGTGGTACTCGCGCTGGTTCTGATCCATCGACGCCTGGAGCTTGGCGGCGACGTCGCTCTGCACGCGCTGCTGCGCGACCGCGACGGCGGTCAGATCGAGCAGGACGCGCAGGCGCTCCATCAGGCTCGCCTCCTGGTAGACCACGACGCGCTGCTCCCAAGAGAGGATCAGCGAAGCCGACACCTGATCGGCCAGACGATCGGGCTCGTCCTCGCCGGCGGTGAGCACGTCGTTCTCTTCGGCGGTCAGGCCCTGCGCGGCGGCCAGCTCGTCGTGGAGCACGGCCAGCTCGCGGGCCATGGCCATGATCTCGTGCAGCTGCTCGCGGGGCGGGGCGGGGAGCTCGTCGTAGTCGGCGACCAGCACCTCGCCGGTGAGCTTGAGCTCAGTGCGACGCAGGACGCGACGATCGCCCTCGACCAGGATCTTCACGGTGTCGTCGGGCAGGCGGGTGACGTGCAGGATCCGCGCCGCGGTGCCGACGGTCAGCAGGCGCGCGCGGAGCGGCTCCTCCTCGGCGGCGTCCTCCTGCGGGACGAGCACCAGGAGCTTCTGCGTGTCCAGGTGACGCTCGACCACGTCGAGGGTGGCGTCACGGCCCACCGAGAGCGCGCGGATCTGCCCCGGAAGGATGATGGTGCCGCGAAGAGGGAGCGTGAGCGTAGCCAGGGGCAATCGGACCTCCGGGCGCCCGAACGTGGGGGCGACCGCGAAACGACCCCCTTAACGCCGCCGGGCCGCTCCGGCCCCTCCAGGGGTCTACCGCCGTGCCACCGACGCGATCCCCTCGGGCGTGGCCGGGACGATGCCGCGCTCGGTGATGATCCCGGCGATCAGCTCCGCGGGGGTCACATCAAACGCGACGTTGCGCGCGCGGCTGGTCAGCGGCGTGGTGCGGACGCGCTGGTAGACGCCGTCGTCCGACCAGCCCCACGTGAAGCAGACCTCGTCGTCACCGCGCTCCTCGATGGGGATCTGGGCGCCGGAAGGGCAGTGGACGTCGAGCGTGGTGGTGGGCGCCGCGACGTAGAACGGCACGCCGTTCGCCTTGGCCGCCAGCGCGACCATGTAGGTGCCGACCTTGTTGGCGACGTCTCCGTTGGCGGCGATGCGATCCGCGCCGACGAACGTGCGCTGCACGCGGCCCTGGCGCATCCACCAGCCGATCGATCCGTCGGCGATCACGCTGTGGTCGATGCCCTCGTGGCCCAGCTCGAAGGCGGTGAGCTTGGCGCCCTGCTGGCGCGGCCGGGTCTCGTCGACCCACACGTGCACCCGGCGGCCCTCGCGGTGCGCGGCGTAGATGGGGGAGAGCGCGCTGCCCCAGTCGACGAACGCGAGCCAGCCCGCGTTGCAGTGGGTGGACACGCCCATGCCGTCCTCGATCAGTGGGGCGCCATGCTGGCCGATCGCCGCGCAGCACGCCGCGTCGTCGTCGGCGAACGCGACGGCGGCCGCGACGGCGGCGTCACGCGCGGCCGCGGGGGTGGGCGCGGACTCAATCGCCCGAAGCACAAACTCGATGCCCACGAACAGGTTCTGCGCGGTGGGGCGGGTGCGGCGGATGCGCTCAGCGCCCACGGCGACGTGCTGGTGGAAGTCCTTGTCGGGGGCGGTCCACGCGGCCTGGGCGACGCCCGCCGCTGCCGTCGCGCCGATCGCGCCCGCGCCGCGCACGATCATCGTCTCGATCGCCACCGCGGTCTGCTCGACCGTGGTGGTCTGCACGACCCGGAAGGTGTGCGGGAGCACGGTCTGGTCGATGAGGTGGAGCGTCCCGCCGTCCAGCCACAGGGTCCGCCACGCCTTGCCGTCGATGCGCACTCACGCCTCCAAGAACCGTCGATCCGGTCCGCTCTACTTGCCTGTCGCGGCGTCCTTGTCGCGCTCGGGCACCACGGGCGCAGGCGGCTGCGGCACGGCGCGCAGCAGCGACATGCGCTGGTGGTCGCGCAGGTAGGACTCCCAGTGCCGCAGCTTGCCGCGGCGCTCTTCGCCCTCGCGGAAGCGGAACCAGCCCAGGTAGTTCTCACGCCACCACTGGAAGAAGTCGCGCTCGTAGAGCGTACCGTCCAGCATCGGCTGGTAGAGCTCGTCGCGGTACTCGCGGCCCGTGATCCAGTCGTGGCTGCGCATCGACTGGCCATCCCACACCAGGAACTGCGAGGAGGCGAACGTCCAGGAGCCTGTGTTGGCGTAGGTGCGACCGTGGCGTGTGACGATGCCGGGCAGGTGGCTGTGACCACACACGATCACGTCCCAAGTGCCCTTGGCGACGTCCTGCATGGCGGGCCGGAAGATGCCCATGGAGTCGCCGAGGTTGGACCAGCACCAGAAGTCCAGGTTGGCGATCACCTCGTCGGCAATCGGCGTGTCGACCTTCAGCCGGGCGCCGATCTGCTGGCCGGTCCGCGCGATCACGCCGATCTTGTGCGCCACCCAGAACATCAGGCGATTGGGGACGTTGTAGAACTCGCCCAGGGGGATGCGCAGCCACACGCCCATCAGCCGCTCGAGCACGTGGTGGACCAGGGTGTGCCACTGGCCCTTGTCCAGCATGTCAAGGATGTAGGGGTCATACTCGTAGCCGTGGCGGACCAGGACCTTGTCGCCGATGTGCAGCTCGTCGCACACGCGGAAGGACAGCAGGTCGCGAAAGACCGTGATGTCGTAGTCGTGGTTGCCGATCACGTAGACCAGGCGGCCCTCGCGGCCCAGGCGGCTCATGGCCTCCAGCACCGCCTGATGGGCGCGCACCACGCGCAGGAAGCCCCACGCTTGGTGGAAGTCGATCGCGTCGCCGTTGACCACCAGCGTGCCGCCCGCGCGCTCCACATGCTCGATCAGGGCCAGCAGGTGCCGATCCTTGCCGAAGAACGCGTCGGACGGGGTGCCGTCGCCCAGGTGAAGATCGCTGATGATCCACACCGGCACGTCCGCCGCGATCGTGGCGACTTGGCGTCGACGCGAGAGTCCGACCGCAGCTTCGGGGGCGGGCAAGGGGATGGACATGTCCGTCCACTCTACTCGATTGTGCGGTTCACTGCGACGGCTTCGCGTCCGCAGCGGCGTGTGCGGCGCGGTGTCCGCGGGCCGGGCGGGCAGGCGCGTCGAGCACCTTGGTCATGTCGACCGCGGCGCGGAGCGCGGTTCGACCGACCTCGACGTCCTCGTCGGACAGTGTGAGCCCCGAGGCGTCCCACGACAAGTGCGTGTCGATCGCCACCCCGTCGTCGCGCAGGCGGGAGGACCAGACCTCATACTCGATGCCGGCGATCCCGGCGGAGAGGCGCCCGGTGATGCGGTAGTCCAGCACGAGGTGCTCGCCCATGGGCACGATCGCGTCCTGGTCCACGGTGAGGCCCTGGGAGGCCATGGCGGCGCGCAGGTGGGTCAGCGCCTCGGCCAGGTGCGCGCGCTCGTCGAACGCGCCCGACTCGCGGTGCACGATCACGCTGCTGAACAGGCGGGCGTGATCGCTCTGGCCCGAGATGACGCGGTCCGCGCCGGGCGACACGCGCCGCTCGCGCACGCAGGTCAGCTGCCAGTCTGCGGCGAACGGCAGCACGATCATCGCGCGCTCTGGGTCGTTGCGGACCAGCAGCACCGAGGCCGGTCCGGAGTCTCCAGGGCGCAGACCGACCGCCCGACAGCCGCCCTCCACCGGCGTGCCGGGCTCCTCGGTGGGAGGTGGGGCGGGGGACTTGGCGGCGGCGAGCAGGAGCGCCGCGGCCAGCAGGATCGTCGTGGCGAGTGAGCGACGCAATGGCTCTCCAGCGGGCGGCTCATAGCCTGTCCGAACGCCGCACACCGCGATCTGGCCGAGGTGGTTCGAGGGCGGGTCCGTCCCGGGAAAAGCGGGCCATGGACGGGCTCTCCACGCCGTTTCGAGCTAACAGCCGCGGATGCCGTTCTCCCACGCAAATCCTACGCTTCAGGCCGCGCTCGCCGCGCATGGCTACACCACCCCGACCGCCGTACAGGCCGCCGTGCTCGACCCGGCCTACGTCGGTCGCGACCTGCTCGTCTCGGCGCGCACCGGATCGGGCAAGACGGTGGGCTTCGGCCTCGCCATGGCCGACGCCATCCTCGACGGGGAGAAGGCCCACACGGTCCAGTCTCCGCTCGCGCTCGTCGTCGCGCCCACGCGCGAGCTCGCCATGCAGGTGCAGCGCGAGCTCACCTGGCTCTACGCTCCCGCCGGCGGCAAGGTCGCCGCCTGTGTCGGCGGCATGGAGTACCGCGCCCAGATGCGCGCGCTCAGCGGCGGCGCGCAGATCGTCGTCGGCACGCCGGGTCGCCTGTGCGATCTGGTCGACAAGGGCGCGCTCGACCTGTCCAAGCTCCAGGTGCTCGTCCTCGACGAAGCCGACGAGATGCTGGACATGGGCTTCCGCGACGAGCTGGAGAAGCTGCTCCAGACCGCGCCCGCCGAGCGTCGCACGCTGCTCTTCTCGGCCACGCTGCCGGACGCCACGCTGGGCCTCGCGCGCCGCTACCAGAAGGAGGCCGTTCGTGTGAACGTGGCCACCACGGAAGCGCACGCGGACATCGCCTACAAGGTCCACGTCGTCGCCCAGGCCGACCGCGAGGCCGCGCTGGTCAACGTGCTTCGCCACCTCGACGCGCCCTCCGCCATCGTCTTCCTCGCCACCCGTGAAGGCGTGCATCACCTGCACTCGCGCCTGAGCGAGCGCGGCTTCCCGGCCGCGGCGCTGTCGGGCGACTTCACGCAGGCTGAGCGCTCGCGCGCGCTGCAGGCGCTCCGCGACGGCCGCGCCAAGGTACTGGTCGCCACGGACGTCGCCGCGCGCGGTCTGGACGTCCCCGCGCTGGATCTGGTCGTGCACTTCGACCTGCCCATGGACCACGCCACGCTCCTGCACCGCAGCGGTCGTACGGGTCGCGCGGGCCGCAAGGGCACCGCGGTCATGCTGGTCCCGCCGGCCAAGCGTCGCCTCGCGCAGCGCCTGGTCGCTGGCGCCAAGGTGAAGGCCGTCTGGACCGATCCGCCCTCGCTGGCGGACGTGATGGCCGCCGATCAGTCGCGCCTCGTTCGCGACCTTGCCCCCACGGGTGAGCTGTCGGAAGAGGATCGCTCGGTCGCCCGTCAGCTGCTCGCCGAGCACGACCCTGAGGCGCTCGTCGCGTCGCTGGTCAAGGCCCGCCGCGAGTCCAACCCCGCCGCCGAGGACGTGGTCGCCTCCCCGCGCGCGCCTGAGCCCAGCCCCCGCCCGGGCGCGGGCCCTCCTGGTCCGAGCGGCCCCGATCAGGGCGTGTGGTTCCGGATCAACGTCGGCCGCGAGCACGGCGCGGATCCGCGTCGCCTGCTCCCGCTGATCTGCCGCCGCGGCAACATCACCAGCGCCGATGTCGGCCCCATCCGCATCTACGGCAACGAGTCGCGCTTCCTCGTCGCGGACCCGGTCGCGGACTCGTTCGAGCAGGAGGTCCGTCGTCCGGATCGCCGCGAGCCGAACGTGCGGTTCCTGCGCGCCTGAGCGGACTCACGGCGATCCGCTGAGTGCGGACGCCAACGCCCGACGCGCCTGCTCCCCGCGATCACCCGTCGAGCGCTGTCGCCCCGCGGGCCGCCAACACGGCCAGCGTGTCGTCGAGCGCCTCGTGGACCAACAGCAGCGCCAGATCGCCGTCGGCCAGGCCGTCGAGCGACGCCTCGACGCCGCTGGTCTCGTCGGGCGTGGGCTCGGTGATGGCGGCGGCGGGCACACCCGCGGCGATCAGCTCGCGGCGCAGGATGGCGGGGATCTCGCCCAGCTCGCGGCCGCGCAGCTTGTGCGACAGCTCCTTGAGCACCACACGGTCGGCGCCCATCGGCGCCACGGCCAGGGCCAGCTCGCGGAGGTCGTCGTCGCTGCGGTCGCCCGCCTGCCCGACCAGCACCGTGCGACGGATCGCCGGCCACGCGCGGACGGTGTCGACCACGCGCGTCACGCCGTCCGGGTTGTGCGCGAAGTCGAGCACCACCATCGCGCCAGACGGCAGCCGGTAGCGGTTCAAGCGCCCACGGCTCTCCTGGAGCGAAGGGCGGAACGCGCGCAGCCCGCGCGCTATCGCGTCCGCGCCCAGCCCGAGCGCCCACGCGGCGAGCGAGGCGGCCAGGGCGTTCTCGACGTTGTGGCGCGCGGTCCCGTGGATGGTCGCGGGGATGTCGGCGAGCGGCACGAGCAGCCCGTCTGGCCCATGCAGCGTGGAGGCGTCGGCCCACGCGGTGACGCCAGGATCGTGCGGGCCGTCGCCCTCGTCGGCGAAGGTCGTGAGGACCAGATCAGGGCGCTTGGCGGCGAGCGCGCGCACCGCGTCGACCAGCACCGCGCAGCGCGCGTGGGTCACCAGCGTGCCGCCCACGCGCAGCGCCTCGCCGACCACCAGCTTGGCCCGCGCCATCGTCGCCAGATCGTCCACGCCCCACTCGCCGAAGTGATCGGGCGTGACGTTGGTGACGACCGCCACGTCCGCGCCGTCGAGCACCAAGCCGCGACGGAGGATGCCGCCGCGCGCGGTCTCCAGGAGCGCCACGTCGACGCGGAGATCACGCAGCACGCGGCGCGCGGCCCACGGGCCGGTCCAGTCGCCGGACTCGAGGATCTCGTCGCCGATCACGATCGCGTCGGACGACGAGTAGCCGGGCGTCAGGCCTGCGCTGCGCACCAGGCGCGCGAGGATGCGCGTGGTCGTCGTCTTGCCGTTGGTGCCGGTGAGGTAGGCGACCGGCAGGCGAGGGGGAACGACGAGCGTGGCGGGGTCGGGCAGGTCGGTGACAGGCCAGGTCTGGCCGTGCTTCCCGAGCCCCAACGTCAGCTCATCCTCGCCGACGAACGCGGCCGACGGCCCGAAGCGATCGACGAGCTCCCGGAGGCGGGGGATGACCTCCTGGTCTCGCGCGGCGACCACGGCCGCGAATTCGGGGCCGTCGATCGACGACTGCTCGACCGCCCACTCCAACATCGCCGTC
This sequence comes from uncultured Pseudomonadota bacterium, assembly GCA_903861005.1. GTDB lineage: Bacteria > Myxococcota_A > UBA796 > UBA796 > CAIOSP01. The sequence continues at coordinate 21,865 of CAIOSP010000080.1, read as the reverse complement.
GCTGCGTACAGCACGTCTATCGGCGCGCGCAACGCGAGCGTGACGCCGGCGGCGTGCGCGTGCTTGGTCAGCGCGGTCGGCCAGCCGAGCACGCGCGCCGCGTCGATCGAACGCGCGGCGACCCGCGCGGCGTCGTCGGCGGGCACGTCGATCGCGGCGCCCGGGCCGTCCAGCAGCAGGTGCCGACCGGTGATGCGGCGAGCCTCCACGCCTCAGTCCTCGGTCTGCAGCGCGAGCGTGACGCCGCGGCTGTCGACGACGTAGCCCGCGTCGGTGGCGCTGAGCGGCGCAGCTTCGACGTAGCCGTCGCCAAACGCGGGCGGGGGCGGCGCGGACGGCGTCTCGACGCCTGGGCTGCGGCCGCCGAAGTAGATCACCTGCTTCCAGCTGCGCGTGACCTTGTCGGCGAAGAGCAGCAGCAGATCGCCCTGCTGAGCGCGCGTGAGCGCCGTGTCGATCGCCTCCTCCTCGGACAGGATGACCTCGACGTTCTCGGGTGCCACGCCCGACGACAGCAGCGTCTGGCGGAGCAGCTCGGCGATCACGCCCGGGGCGCGCCCGCGGCGGTCATCATCCTCGCGGATGAGGTAGCGATCAAAGCTGCGCGCGGCGCGCGTGGCCACGTTGACCACGTCCTCGTCACGGCGATCGCCCGGCATGGAGAGCACGCAGGTGCGCGTGCCGCGGAAGCGCGTGCTGCCGTCCGACGTGATCCGGTCGACCAGGGTGCACATCGCGTCGACGGCGGCCGGGTTGTGGCCGTAGTCGAGGATGACCTTGAAGCCGTGCTCGTCGAACACGTTCATGCGCCCGGGGACCTGGAAGAACGTGGTGTCGAACGTGCGCAGGCCGTGGCGGATGTTGTCCAGGCGCACGCCCATCGCGTGGGCCATGGCGGCGGCGAACATGGCGTTCTGCACGTTGTGGATCGCCTTGCCCTCCATGGTGGCGGGGATCAGGTGCGTCCACATGAGCGGCATGTGCGCGCCCTTGTCGTACAGCGTGATCATCTGGCCGTTGACGCCGCCTTCGAGCGCGACCGCGAGGCCCCCCGCGCGGATGTGCTCGCGCACCAGGCCGTGCGTGGGGTTGAGCGTGACGTAGCCGACGCGCTCGGCGAGGGCGTGCCCGGCCATCTGCAGGCAACGGGGATCATCCGCGTTGAGGATGACCGCGTCGCGCGCGACCTCGATCGGGATGCGCTTGACCAGCGCGAGCTGATCCAGCGTGTCGACGCCCTTCATGCCGAGGTGGTCCGACGTGACGTTGAGGCAGCACGCCACGTTGGGGCTGCGGTAGCCCAGGCCCGCGCGCAGCAGGCCGCCGCGCGCGGTCTCCAGCACCGCCACGCCGACGGTGGGGTCGCGCAGCACCATCTGCGCAGCGACTGGGCCGGTCATGTCGCCCTCGACCGTGCGCTGGCCGTCGATGTACACGCCGTCGGTCGTCGACATGCCCACGGTGGATCCGTTGAGCTTGTGGATGTGCGCGAGCATGCGCGTGGTGGTCGTCTTGCCGTTCGTGCCGGTGATGGCGGCGATCGGGATGCGCGCGGGCGTGCCGGGCGGGAAGAGCATCTCCATCACGGCGCCGGCGACGTCGCGCGGCTTGCCCTCGCTGGGGGCGACGTGCATGCGGAAGCCGGGCGCGGCGTTGACCTCGCAGATGCCTCCGCCGACTTCGCGGTAGGAGCGCGTCACGTCGGGCGTGAGGAAGTCCACGCCGCACACGTCGAGGCCGATCGCCGCTGCCGCGCGGGCCGCCATCTCCAGGTTGTCCGGGTGGCACTCGTCCGTCAGATCGATCGCCGTGCCGCCGGTGGAGAGGTTGCCGGTGGAGCGTAGGTAGAAGATCTCGCCGGGCGGCAGGACGTCCTCAGACGAGCGGCCGCCTTCGTCGAGCAGGCGCTCGGCCTGGTGGTCGAGCTCAAGGCGGGTCAGCACCTTCTCGTGGCCGATGCCGCGGCGCGGGTCCTGGTTCACGATCTCGACGAGCTGCGCGATGGTGCGCACGCCGTCGCCGACCACGTGGCCGGGCACGCGCTTGGCCACCGCGACGACCACGCCGTTCACCACGAGGATGCGGTGGTCGAAGCCCTGGATGAAGCTCTCGACGAGCACGGTGCGGCTGTGCTCCTGGGCCTTCTCGAACGCGACGCGGACCGACTCGTCGTCCTCCAGGCCAATCGACACGCCGCGGCCGTGGTTGGCGTCGAGCGGCTTGACCACCACCGGGTAGCCGATGCGGTTGGCGGCGCGGATGCAGGCGTCCACGTTGCGGGTCTGCATCTGGCGCGGGACGGGCAGGCCCAGGTCGCCGAGGATGCGGTTGGTCTGCTCCTTGTCCGACGCGATCTCCACGGCGATGTGTCGGGTCTCGCTCGTGATCGTGGCCTGGATCCGGCGCTGGTAGCGGCCGTGGCCGAACTGGACCAAGCTGTGATCGTTGAGGCGGATCCAGGGAATGTCGCGGCTCATGGCGGAGCGGACCAGCGATCCGGTGGACGGCCCGAGCGCGCGGCGCTGCGAGGTGCGCGTCAGCTCCTCCAGCGTCTCCTGGAACTGGAACGAGGGGTCATCCTGTACGCCCGGACGCAGCTCCGCGGGGATCAGGCTGTGCAGCAGGCGCAGCGCCAACATGCCCGCCTCGATGCCGGACGCCGCGTCCTCGTACTCGAAGACCACGTGGTAACGGCCGGCCTCGCCGGTGCCGCGCGTCTTGCCGAACGTGACCTTGGCGCCGATCAGGTTCTGGATCTCGATCGCGACGTGCTCCAGCACGTGGCCGAGCCAGGTGCCGCCGTCCTCGTGGAGGCGACGGACGAAGCCGCCCGCCTCGCTATAGGAGCAGCTGTGCTCAGCGAGCGAGGGCAGGGCAGCCAGAAGGCCGTCGTTGAAGCCGGGGATCTTCGCGCTGGGCGCAGACTCCAGGGGGCCGAGGTCCACCGTGAACCGGATCACGGGGAAGTTCGCGTACAGGCTGGGCCCGACGTAGGTCTGCTTCTCGATCAGCTGCATGGTGCGCCCCTGAATCAGACCGGGGACTTACCAAAAGCGGCGCGGGATTGCCCGGACTTTGTTCTAGCGCCCGCGTGAGCGCTGGTCGCCCAGGCTGCCGGTGCGCGACTCGAGATCGTAGACTGCGCCGTTTGCGAGCACGTGAAGCCGCACACCGACCAGCTCGACGACCTCACCCTCCTGGTTGCGCGCCATCGAGCTGTGATCGAGCTGCGACACGTCGACCACGGTGATGCCCCCGGCGCCCAGGACCTCGATCCGGTTCTCAGGGTCGATGAACGCGGCGGTGCCTTCGTCCAGGCCCAGGCCGATGGCGAAGGGGTTGTAGGCCAGCGCGGTCAGCAGGCGGCCCAGGCGGTCGCGCTCGCGGAAGTGCTGGTCGACGATCACGCGGTTGGTCAGGCCCAGGCCCGGCGACAGCGTCACGAAGCCGGCGCGCGGCGTGGCGCCCTCGCGACCAAACGCGATCATGTGCTCGCTGACGAACGCAGCGCCCGCGGACGTGCCCGCGACCGGGATGCCCGCGGCGTTGCGGCGTCGGATGGCCGTGGCGATCGCTGTGCCGCCCAGGATGGTGGACAGGCGCAGCTGGTTGCCGCCGGTGAAGAAGATACCGGTGGCCTCGTCCAGGCGTGCGAGGTTCACAGGGTCGTTCGCCGACTTGCGGTCGGTGATCTCGAACACGTCGACGGCCGCGGCCCCGATGGACGTGAAGACCTGCCGGTAGAGATCGCCGGTGGTGGACAGCTCGCTGGCGGTGGGGAACACCGCGATGCGCGCGGTGCGTCCGCCCGACAGGTCGGTGAACCGGGTCAAGATGGCTCGGTCACTCACCTTGTCCTCGGCGCCGCCGATGGGGATGATGTAGCCGCGCGCGCCGCGTGTGGATTCGGGAGAAGGCATGGGCGCCTGCTAATGGGGCGAACGACGTGTCGCCAACGGGGCGAGCCCGTGACACGGTGGATCCGCGCGCGGGCGTCATCGGACGTCCTGTTCCCAGGCATGACCTTGGCCCGTTTGGACCCTTGCGATAGCGGCCCGGCGTGAACACCGCCGTCCGCCTCGACTCTGTGCGATTTGCGTGGCCCGGAGCGCGCCCTCTATTCGAGGGCCTCAGCTTCGAGGCCGCCGCCGGAGGCATCACCGCGCTGGTCGGCGCGTCGGGCTGCGGCAAGTCGACGGTGCTGCGCCTGGCGGCGGGCCTGCTCCAGCCAGACGCGGGCACGGTGACCACCCCGGCGGGGGAGCGGGCGTTTGTGTTCCAGAGCCCCACGCTGCTGCCCTGGCGCTCGGTGGCGGCCAACGTGGGCCTGCCGCTGGAGCTCAAGGGCGAGAAGGGGCCCAGCGCCCAAGCCCGGGTGCGGGACGCGCTCGCCCGGGTGGGCTTGGCCGACTCCGCGGAGCTGCTGCCGCGTCAGCTGTCCGGCGGCATGCGCATGCGCGCCTCGATCGCCCGCGCGCTGGTGACCAGCCCGTCGCTGCTGCTGATGGACGAGCCGTTCTCAGCGCTCGACCCGATCACCCGCAAGCGCATGCAGCAGGAGTTCCTGGCCCTGTGGGAGGCCGCGCGCTTCACCGTGCTGCTCGTCAGCCACGACATCGACGAGGCCGTGCTGATGGCGGATCGCGTGCTGGTGTTCAAGGCCGACCCGGGCCGGCTCGTCGACGACATCAGGGTCGGCCTGCCGCGCCCACGCCCGCCCGAGCTGCTCCACGACCCGGCCCTGGGTCAGATCGCCATGCGCGCTGAGGCGGCCCTATGACCCGTGGCGCGTGGCTCCCGGCGCTCGGCGCGCTCTCGGTGATCGTGTTGTGGTCGCTGCTGGCCAGCCGACTTCCGCCCATCCTGCTGCCGTCGCCGATGGAGGTGGCGGAGGTCGCCTGGGCGCAGCGTGAGGACCTCCTCACGGCCACTTGGCAGACGGGAAAGTGCGCGTTGATCGCGCTCACGCTGGCCACCGCGGCAGGTTTGGCGGGCGGGGTGCTCTTCTTGCGGTCCAAGTGGATCGAGGCCGCGTTCTACCCGTACGCGCTGCTGGTCCAGACGCTGCCGATCGTCGCGGTGGCGCCGCTGTTTGTGGTGTGGCTGGGCTACGGCTCGCCGGTGGCGATCGCGTCGGGCGCCATCGCCAGCTTCTTTCCGATCCTCACGGCGGCCAACGTGGGCCTGCGGGCCGCCGAGCCCGAGCAGGTGGAGTTGCTGCACCTCTACGGCGCCACCTGGACGCAGACCCTGCTCAAGCTGCGCTTCCCAGCCGCGCTCCCGTACCTGTTCGCCGGCTTTCGGGTGGCGGGCGGGCTGGCCGTGATCGGCGCCATCATCGGCGAGTTCATCGGGTCGAACGGCGTACCGCCGGGGCTAGGGTTCCTGGTGCTGCGGGCCGCGCGCACCGCGGAGATGGGGCTCTCGGTCGCGGCGATCCTTTGCGCGACCGGCCTCTCGCTGGCGATCTTCGGCTCGGTACGGGCCTTGGAGCGTCGGGTTATCGGTCGCTGGCACGCTGGAGGCTCTACATGATTGCGCTCGCTCTGCTCTCTTTGTTCGCTTGTTCTTCTGGTCCTACGCTCGCGCCTACGGCCCCGCCCGCGGACGCACCGCCCGCCGTCCAGCACGTGAAGCTGGCGCTGAACTGGGTGCCCGAGCCGGAGTTCGGCGGGTTCTACCAGGGCGTGGTCAGCGGCTCCTACGCCAAGGCCGGCTTTGACGTGGAGATCATGCCCGGCGGCCCCGGCGCGCCCACGCTCGAGCTGTTGGCCAGCGGCCAGGCCGACGCGGCGATCTCGGCGGCGGACGACCTGCTGCTCAAGCGCTCCAAGGGCGTGACCGCAATCGGCGTGTGGCCTGCCTTCCAGCTGTCGCCCATGGGCCTGATGGCGCACACGGAGCAGGGGCTGACCTCGTTCGCGGACATCCACGGAGGCAAGCTGGCGCTGGAGGTCGGTGGCCCGCTGCAGCGCTTCCTCTGGAAGAAGTATGCGTGGGAGGGCAAGGTTGAGATGATCCCGACGACGGGCTCAATCGCCACCTGGCTCAACGACCCGACGCTGGCCCAGCAGGCCTACATCACGGCCGAGCCGTGCGCGGTGAAGGCCAAGGGCGTCGACTCGGTGTTCCTCAAGGCGTCGGACGCCGGCTGGAACCCGTACGGCACGCTGCTGGCGTTCTCCGACCCGCCTCCCGCGTGGGCGCCCGCGTTCGTGAAGGCCACCGAGGAGGCGTGGACCGCCTACCTTGCCGACCCGACCGCCGCGAACGCGGCGATCGGCAAGCTCAACGACCAGCTGACGCCCGAGACCCTGGCTTGTGTGACTGAGGCCCAGAAGCCCTTCGCCACCGGCACAGACGGCCTGGGCAAGATGACGCAGGCGCGCTGGGACGAGCTGGTCGGCGCCATGATCTCGATCGACCTGCTTCCCGCGGGCAGCACCGCGCAGGGCGCCTGGAAGACCCTGCCGTAGGCCTTGGGCGACATTCGGCCGTCCGGGCGTTAGTCCGCGCCGCATGTCTCCTAAGCGACTCCGAGATCATTCAGGCAACGTCGACTTCATCGGCAGCTTCCCCGGCGCGGTCCCCGCGCAGACGCTGCCGGAGATCGCGTTCGTCGGCCGAAGCAACGTGGGCAAGTCCAGCGCCCTCAACGCCCTGTTGGGGGGGCGCCGCGCCGCGCGCGTGTCGTCCACCCCGGGTCGTACGCAGCTGGTGAACCTGTTCAAGGTCGGATCGGCGTGTGTGTTCGTCGATCTGCCTGGCTACGGCTTCGCCGACGTGCCGGACTCGGTCACGATCTCCTGGAAGCCGATGATCGAGGCCTACTTGGGCGAGCGGCCCAACCTGCGCTTGGTCGTGTCGTTGATCGACGGCCGCCTGCCGCCGCAGGAGATCGACACCATCCTGATCGAGGGCCTGCGCGACTTCGGCACGCCGCTGTTGGTGGTCGCCACCAAGATCGACCGGCTGAGCAAGCATGAGATCAAGCCCGCGCTGCGCCGCTTCCACGACGTCCATCACCTGGACCCGGGCCAGCCGATCGCCTTCTCCGCGAAGTCGCGCGTGGGCGTCGACTCGCTGTGGGACCACCTCGAAGCCGCGTGTGCCGTGCCATGAGTGGGAAGGCCAAGAACCCGTACGCCAAGCCGGACAGGTTCACCCGGGACGCCAAGGAGCAGGGCTTCAAGGCGCGCTCCGTGTTCAAGCTGTCGGAGATCCAGAGCAGCGTCCGCATCTTCAAGCAGGGCCAGCGCGTGGTGGATCTGGGCTGCTTCCCCGGGTCCTGGAGCCAGTACGTGCTCCAGCAGATCGGCAGCAAGGGTGTGTTGGTGGGCGTCGACCTGCACGAGCCGCAGCTGTCGGGCGGGACCTGGATCGCGCGCAGCGTGCTTGAGGTCTCGGCGGAGGAGCTGATCGCGGCACTCGGTGGCCCGGCTGACCTGCTGCTGTCGGACATGGCGCCCAACACCACCGGCGTGGTGGAGGCCGATCACTACCGGCAGATCGAGCTCGCGACCTGCGCGCTGGAGCTGGCCGAGAAGGTCGTCGTGAAGGGCGGCTCGTTCGTCGTGAAGGTGTTCGACGGTCGAGACGCGCAGGCCTTCCAAGAGCAGGTGCGCAAGGTGTTCGGCACCGTGAAGCGGTATCGCCCTGAGGCGGTGCGTCAGGTGTCGCGCGAGTTCTTCCTGGTGGGGTTGGACAAGCGGTAGGCGCGTGTTTGGATCAGCGCCGCGCGTCGAGCGCGTGGATCCGGTGGGTGTGCTGCGTCGCCGCGTCCGGGTGCGCGTAGCTCCCGATCGCGTCGTCCCACGAACCGTACAGCGGGTTGGGCACCAGGAACCAGCGCGTGCCCCACCACGCCTGGTGGTCGTGGACCATGGCCAGGCGCGCGGTGAGGTCGGGCTTGGGCGACTCGACGAAGTCGAACAGGTTGTCGCCGAACACGAGGACCACGCGGTGCGTGGCGGCCACGGCGGTCCGGCGCGCGGACTTGTCGGACGTGCCGTCGCGGAAGAGGAAGGTGTGCGCGTCCGCGGTGTCGGGGAAGCCGAGCGCGGCCAGGTTGGCGCGGGTGGGCTCGACCTGATCGGCCTCGCGGTTGGACACATAGAACACGTCGACGCCGCGCGCGTCGGCGGCGGCCAGGAAGGCGGCGGCGCCACGCACCTCGTCGGCGTGCGCCTCGGCCACCCACGCGCCCCAGGTGGCCTTGTCGAAGCCCTTGCCGTCCAGCAGGTTTCGGACCTGGTACGGGCTGTTGTCGAGCACGGTCTCGTCGACGTCGACGACGATGGCCGGCGGCAGCGCGCTGAAGTCGTCGGACTGCTCCAGGGCCGCGCTCCAGGTGGTGTCCGCGAGCGCGCGGTCGAGCGCAGCGTGGGCCGACTGGTAGACGGTGAGCGTGGCGGCCTCGTGCTCGGCGCTGGCTTGCACCCAAGCGAGGGCGAGCACCTCGTCCATAGGGGGCGCGGCCGCGGCGGCCACGATCGGGGCGGCCTTTGCGCACGCCGTGAACCACACCAGCCCGATCCCAAGCCCGACGCGACGCATCTTGCCTCCAGCGCTGGGTTTGTAGCCTGTCGTCTGGGGCGGCGGGCGGTCGTGCTCTTTGGGGCGGCGCAGCGGGGCTGAAATGCACCCGCGCCCCCACACGCGTCTTGCCCCGTGGAATTGGCCCGCGGACCAAGTCGGGCGCGATGTCTCGCTCGGGCGCGCGCCGCCTCACGCGTGAGGGTGGCGCGCGATCCTCACGCGCGTCCGCCCCGCACGCAGGCGCGTCAGCCGCGACGGCGGCGACGCGCAGCCAGGGCCAGCAGGGCGAGCGGCGCCAACGCGATCGGAGAGCCCGACTGCGCGCAGCCGCAGCCGGCATCCCCGGTGGATCCGTCGTCGGTGTCCGCGGCCACGTCGGTGTCGGCGCCGCCGAGGTCGGTGTCCGCGCCGGCCAGGTCGGTGTCGGCGGCGACGTCGGTGTCGCCCGCGTCGTCCGGATCGCTGTCCGCGCACAGGCCATCGCCGTCGGCGTCTCCTGTGGCGTCATCGCCCTCGCAGGCGTCTCGATCGTCGCACACGCCGTCGCCGTCCGCGTCGCCGACCGAGTCGTCGCCCAGGCACACGTCGAGGTTGTCGCAGATGGTGTCGGCGTCGGCGTCGCCGCTGGTGTCGTCGCCCACGCACACGTCGCAGTCGTCGCCGACCTGGTCACCGTCGGCGTCCAGCGGCTGGTCCAAGATCTCAGGGCACCAGTCGTCCGTGTACGGCGCGATCTCCGCGAGGTCGACGTAGACGGTGCCGCCGGCGCCGGCCTGCGGGCCCTCGATCAGCAGCGTGTAGCGCAGCAGCGTGTTGTCCGCGGGCACGGTGAGCTCGACCTTGCCGTAGCCAAAGCTGCCGTCGATCGGCAGGGGGACGATGGTCTCCGACGCCCCCTGGTACGTGGGGCCGTTGTACGCCTCCCACTTGATCCGCAGCGTCGCGCCCGCCGTCAGGGGGTTGGCCACGGACATGGACGCGAGGATCGTGAACTGGACATGCGCCCCCGCGGTGATCCCCGGCACGTCCTGGTACAGGCCGTACTCCTGCGAGCCGGTGGAGGATGGATCCAGCGAGAGCTGCGCCGCGTAGCTGCCGTCGTACGCGCCGTCGGTGCCGACGATTGTGCCCGCGCCCCAGTGCGACCAGCTGGTGAGGTCGCCCGACTCAAAGCTGTTGTTGTTCGGCGAGCCGAACGCCGAGGCGGGCTGGGTCAGCAGAAGCAGGGTCAACGCGAACATAGGGGCTCCCAGGGGTGTGCGAAGGCTCCGTCGCCTGACGGAGGGCCATGGTCAAGCGCGCGCGGCGCGCGTGTCGTCGAAGCTCAGATCGAAGCGCGCGAGGTACTTGCGGAGCCTGTCCGCATCGTTCACGGAGGTGCGCTCAGCGCGCGACGCGGCGAACAGCGTGCGCCCCGCCTCCGACAGGGTCCGCGCGGCGGCGCACACCGCGAGCACGTCGTCGAGCTGCACGCGGTCGAAGCGATCGAGCGACGCGGCCCGCGCGCCCAGCACCCGCTGCGCCCGATCGGGCCCGGCGTGCGGCGTGAGCCTCACGAGCTCGTCGTCGACGATCGCGCGATCGATCCGGCCTCCGTCGGCCAGCGTCGCCATGCGCACGACTGAGGCGTGCAGGTCGCGGAAGCTGCCGCGCCACGTGGCGTCCGGCCCGGTGGCCCAGCCGAGGTAGCGGTCGCGCGCCTCGCGGTTCATGCGCACGCGTCGGCCGAGCTCCTCGGAGATGCGCTCCAGCTCCCAGTCGAGGTTGGGCGCCACGTCCTCCTTGCGGGCGGCGAGGCCGGGCAGGTGGAAGGTCCACAGGTCGATGCGCGCGAGCAGGTCCTCGCGGAAGCGGCCCTCGGCGACGGAGGCATGCAGATCACGGTGGGTGCCTGCGACCAGCTGGAAGTCGCTGGAGACCTCCTTGTCGGCGCCGACGGGGAGGAAGCGCTTGTCCTCCAGCGCCCGCAGCAGCATGGCCTGCTCGTCCAGGCCCAGCTCACCGATCTCGTCGAGGAAGAGCACGCCCTTGTCGGCAGCACGCAGCAGGCCCGCGCGATCCGCCGCCGCACCGGTGAACGCGCCCCGCACGTGGCCGAACAGCGCGCTCATCGCCTGATCCCCACGCAGCGTGGCGCAGTTCAGCTCGACCAGGTTGCCCGACGCGAGGCGTCCGCTGCGCTTGAGATCGTGGATGCGCCGCGCGAGGCGCGTCTTGCCAGAGCCCGTGGGCCCCTGGAGCAGGATGGGCGCGCGGCTGGCCGTGGCGACGCGCTCCAGCCGCTCGACGAGGGCCGCGAAGCCCGGGTTGAGCGTCGGGATGCCGGAGCGCAGCACGCCCTGGGCGGCCTCGCGCCTTGCCTTGAAGCGCGCGGCGAGGCGGTCGTAGCGGCTCAGCTCCAGGTCCACGATCGACCACGTGGGCCCCGGGCCGCGCGTGGCCGGGCCCGTCTGGATCAGGCGGCCGGGGATCTGTCGCGACTCACAGAGCAGGAACAGGCAGATCTGCGCGACGTGCGTGCCGGTGGTGAGGTGCACGTAGTGGTCGACGTCGTCCGGGCGGAAGTCGAGCCGCTGCACCAGGTCGTCGAGCTCCGCGTAGACGTCCTCAAAGTCCCACGGGTCAGGGGCCAGGAAGGGGTGCGCCACCACAACCGTGTCCGGCGACAGCTGGTGGATGTCCGCGATCAAGCCCTCGGCGCGCTTCTCCCAGCGCGGCGGCACCAGCAGGTCCAGGCGGTCGACCTGCAGATCGTCGTGCTGAAAGAGCGAGACGGTGGGGCGCCAGCGCTCCCAGCGGTCCGGCCGCAGGCCCGCGTCCAGCTGGGTGCCATAGAAGCCGAGGATGTGGGTGGGTCTGCGCGTCATGGATACCTGGCTATCCCAAGGTATCGTAAAATGTCCACGCATCAATGCGGACAGATCGGGTGTTTAGCCTGTTCTAGTCGACGAGATCGCCAGATCAAGCCATGTCTGGCACGACCGCTGCCAAGGCCCCTGTCGAACAAGAGGTGGACGATGTCCGGATACGACGAGCTGGTGGTGGAAGGGGGCGTGCCGATCAAGGCGTGGACGCGCGGCGTGGCGATGGACGAGGGCGCGGTGCGCCAGCTCCAGAACGTGGCGCGGCTGCCGATCGTGCGCGGGCACGTGGCCGTGATGCCGGACGTGCACGTGGGGATCGGCGCCACAGTGGGGTCGGTCGTGCCGACGCTGGGGGCGATCATCCCCGCGGCGGTGGGTGTCGACATCGGCTGCGGGATGATGGCGGTGCGGACGTCGCTCACGGCGTCGCAGCTGCCGGACTCGCTGAAGTCGGTGCGGTCGTCGATCGAGCGTCGCGTGCCCGTGGGCCGGACGGATCACGGCGGGCGGAACGATCGGGGGGCGTGGACGCTGCTGCCCGAGCGGTCGGCGCAGGCCTGGCTGGGCCTGTCGGACGGCTACGGGCAGATCTGCGCCAAGCACCCGCGGCTGGGGCAGGGGAACGACGCCAACCACCTCGGGACGCTCGGGACGGGGAACCACTTCATCGAGGTCTGCCTCGATGAGGAGGACCGCGTGTGGGTGATGCTGCACTCGGGATCGCGTGGCGTGGGGAACCGCTTCGGGAGCTACTTCATCGAGCTCGCGCGCGAGGACATGCGCGTGCACCAGGCCAACCTGCCCGACCGTGACTTGTCGTACTTCCGCGAGGGGACCGAGCACTTCGACGACTACGTCGAGGCGGTCGGATGGGCCCAGCACTTCGCGCGGGAGAACCGGCGCGTGATGATGGAGAACGTGCTCGAGTCGCTCAAGCACGAGCTGCCGCCGTTCGTCGCAGGGGAGATCGCCGTGAACTGCCACCACAACTACGTGCAGAAGGAGACGCACTTTGGCGCGGACGTGTTCGTGACCCGCAAGGGCGCGGTGCGCGCGGGCCTGGGTGAGCTGGGGATCATCCCCGGATCGATGGGCGCGCGCAGCTTCATCGTCCGCGGGCTCGGGAACCCGGACTCGCTGTGCTCGTGCAGCCACGGCGCGGGTCGCCTGCACTCGCGCACCCAGGCCAAGAAGCTGTTCACGCTCGAAGACCACATCAAGGCGACGGAGCACGTGGAGTGCCGCAAGGACGCGGACGTGATCGACGAGACGCCGGCGGCCTACAAGCCGATCGACGCGGTGATGAAGGCGCAGTCGGACTTGGTGGAGATCGTGCATACGCTCCGTCAGGTCGTGTGTGTGAAGGGGTAGGCCATGATCACGCTCGATGGTTCGGCAGGGGAAGGCGGCGGGCAGATCCTGCGGACGGCGCTCGCGCTGTCCGCGGTGACGAACACGCCGGTGCGCGTGGAGCAGATCCGCGCGGGCCGCGCGCGCCCGGGGCTGATGCGTCAGCACCTGCGCGCGGTGGAGAGCGCGGCTGCGGTGTGCGGGGCCGACGTGGTGGGCGCTGAGCTGTCGTCCACCACGCTCGAGTTCCGTCCCGGGCCGGTCGAGCACGGCGACTGGAAGATCGACATCGGCAGCGCGGGTAGCACCACGCTCGTCCTGCAGACGCTGGTGCCGATCCTCCTGCACGCGGCCGCGCCGTCGTCGCTCGTGCTGAGCGGCGGGACGCACAACCCCGCCGCGCCGCCCGTGCCCTTCCTGGACGCGGTCTACGCGCCGCTGCTGGGGCGTATGGGCGCCACGCTCGACCTGGAGCTGGAGCGCCCGGGCTTCTATCCGGCGGGCGGCGGCCGGCTGCACGCGCGGCTCACGCCCGGTCGGCTGGAGCCGCTGGAGCTGCTGTCGCGCGGCGGCGACGTGACGCTGTCCTTCGAGGCGATCGTGTCGGGGATCTCCGCGTCGATCGCCAACCGCGAGCTGTTCGTGCTGGCGCGCGAGCTGGGCACCGACCGCGGCGCCGGGCGCATCATGGAGGTGAAGGACCCGCGCGGCCCGGGAAACGCCGTGTGGGCGCGCCTGGACTTCCCGAACGGCGCCGAGGTGGTGTCGGCGGTGGGCGAGAAGGGCGTGCGCGCCGAGGTGGTGGCGCGCGGCGTGGTGAACGAGGTGCGCGCGCTGCTCGCCCACGACGTGCCGGTGGGGGAGCACACCGCGGATCAGCTGTTGTTGCTGTGCGCGCTGGCGGGCGGCGGCCGCTACCGAACCGTAGCCCCGAGCCTGCACACCACGACGAACGCGGACGTCATCCGTCGGTTCCTGCCGGTGGACATCCGGTTCGTCGACGACGGCCCGACCTGGGTGGTCGAGGTGGGCGCCCAAGGCTGAGCCGCGGCCGGAGACGGCCCGGTTCTTGCAATGGTGGCGGCGCGGAGGGTGGAATGGGACTGCTGGATCTCACTGAAGAGTGCCAACAGGCGATTGACCAGTGGGGCGGCGTGGTCGGCCCGCCGGACCCGCGCAACCGCGGCACCCAGCGCCTGCGGGTGTTCAAGAACGACTTCGTGGAGAACGTGCTCGCCACGTCCCACCCCGCGCTGCCGATCGTGTGGTTCGGCGGGGTGATCGCCTACGGCGCGTGGTCGGCCGTCGCGGTGGGGCCCCTGGTGGGCGTGCCGCTGTTCGTGCTGGGCGTGCTGAACTGGACCCTGCTCGAGTACGGGCTCCACCGCTTCGCGTTCCACGCCAAGCCGGGGAACGACCCGTCCCGCAAGCTCAACCTGTTCATGTTGCACGGCTACCACCACGAGTTCCCCGACGACCCGTGGCGCTTGGTCGCGCCGCCGCTGATGAGCTTCCCGATCGCCGCGGTGATCGCGCTGGTCTACTGGGGGGTGGCGGGTGCGCTGTGGTGGCCGCTGTTTGGCGGCACGGTGCTCGGGTACCTGGCCTACGACTGGACGCACTACTACACGCACCACTTCAAGCCCACGACCACGCTCGGCAAGACCATGCGGCGGATCCACCTGGTGCATCACTTCGCGGATGGTGAGCGGAACATGGGGATCTCGTCGCCGCTGTGGGACTTTGTGTTTGGGACCTACCGGGAGCGGTAGGGGCCTGCGGGCTTGGGAACCCTGCGCGATGTCTCCTCGTCGGGCCAAGGGGGGGTGGCATCGACGTTGCAGGACGGTTGTGTGGCGGGCACGCCCGTCATCGGAGGTATCCGTGAACAGGCTCCCGTTTGTGTGGCTGTCGATGCTGGCGGTGTTCGCGATCGGCCCGGTGTCCGGCTGCAAGTCCAACACCGGGCTGGTCGTGACGTTCCCGTCGGCCACCTTCGTCGCTGGTGCGCCGTCCGGTAGCCAGACCAGCGGACAGGCTGTGGTGGTGACGCCGCCGTCGACCACCACGTTCGTGGCGGGCGACACCTACAACTGGCACGTCGACGTGTCGGTTGTGACTGAGCTCACCGTGAACAGCGTGATCGTGTTCGTGGAGACCTGGGAGGAGGGCTACTACGAGATTCCGATCACGGATGCGGAGCGGACCCCCGCCGGGTTCGACATCCCGTCGGTGTTCGAGGCGCAGGAGGGCCAGACCTTCTGCAACCGCGACTACCGTGGAATGGGCACCTGCTACACCGAGCTGTCGACGGGCACGACCGACGTCGGCTTCGCGGCCGCCAACGAGCCCGAGCCGACCACACCGGTCGGCGGCGCCGGCCTGAGCTGGGGAGAGCCGGTGGTGCTACCGATCACCGTCGCTGAGCCGGACAAGGGCGGCGAAGACCTGACTGAGCACTGCGAGCTGGTGTCCGTGGGTGGGTGCACGATGAACACCTGCTGCACGGCGACCCAGTGCCGGTATGAGGTGAACGGGGCGAAGTTCCCGTGCGACGGCACCGACTGCACGAACGCCGTGCAGGGCGCCGTGGCCGCGTGTCTGGCGGCCGCCTCGTAGCGGCCCTCCCGACAGGTGGGCGGAAATTCGCCCCGCCGTGTCGTCGGATCCGTGCGCGTCGGCGACGACGAGCGGGTCCTTCCTATCGGGCGGGGCGCACACGCCGAGGTGCGGGCGTGAGTCTGCTGCGGCGACGGAAGCCGCGTGGGGTCGACCTTCAGGAGCGGTGGGAGGAGGTTGAAGGCCTGTCCTGCGGCCGTCTGACGCGCGCTATATGGTCGGCGTCCTGGGAGGGGTCACGATGCGTTGGGCAAGTCTGATGTTGACGTTGGCGGCGTGTGAACCCGACGCGGGCGTGGTTCACGACGGGGACACGGACATCGTGCTGGTTGAGCAGACCGTGGGCGGCGACTGCCGATGGGACCGGCCTGTTGATGTTCTGTGGAAGGCGCCGGACGGGATTACCTCGTTTTCGCTTTCGATCTGTGTTGACGACAATGGCAGCGACGGGGCATTTCCGACGCCTGAATGCTGGCCACAGCCAGAGACGATTGAAAGCATTGACGATGAAGGCTATTTCCGCTGGACGTGTCCGCAGAATGAGCCGTGGTATCGGTGGCACATCGACTACACCGCGCCCCGCCCCTAGCCCCGCCCTTTCGGCTTCTTCGGCCGCGACACATACATCTCACCCCACCACGTCGGCGGGTGTTCCGGCCACGTCACCTGTGGGCGGCATGGCGTCGCAGCGCTCGACGCGCGGGTGCGTGGGGCGCGCAGTGGGCGAGGGGAACGTGGACGGCGTCTACGACCGCGGCGAGCCGGTCGCGGGTTGGTGCGCGCGGGCGACGGGGTGAGCGGGCGCACGCGAGCGTGCGTGGCGACGCCACAGCTTGGCTATCGGCGCCATGCGCGGTTGAAGCGACCCGCTGGTCTGGCGGTTGGGGATACGGTCACGATGACCCGCGCCGTCAGGGCGTCTGGGACAGCGCCCGATCAAACACGACGCGCCCTCCCGTCGGGTCGATGAACTGCACGCGCACGGTCCCCAGCGCGGGGTCGAAGGTCATCAGGCAGAGGCGCGGCTCAAAGGTGTTGTAGCCGAAGTACGGCTGCGTCAGCAGCGCGCCCAACGGGTTGCTGTTCCCGCTGGTGACGCAGATCTCCTGAGTCACCGCGAGCGTGCCGGTCGAGCCGGGCTCGATGCGGGACGTGAAGCAGACATGGAAGTCGCCGGTGAGGAACCACACGTCGGCGATCGCCGCGTCCCGGATGTGGTTCATCAGCTCGTTTCGCTGCTTGGGGTACCCCTCCCATCGATCCGCTGCGGCGACGTCCCACACGGTGGGCATGCAGGTGATCGGAACGGAATTCATCACGACCTTGAAGCGGCACGGGCTCTGAGCCAAGCGATCCTTGAGCCAGTCCAGCTGGGCGCGGCTCATGTAGAGGTCGTCGTCCGACCCGCCCCGGGTGGACGGCAGCCGCTCGGAGCGACAGTCCAGGACCAGGATCTCTGCCGTCAGGCCCCACCGGTAGCTGCGCCAGAGCTCCCCGTTTGGGCCCGACTCCACAGGCACGTTCTCCAGGAACGTCTGCAAGGCGGCCGCCTTCTGTGCGGGCGACGTCTGCTCCGGATCCCAGTCGTTGGCGACCTCGTGGTCGTCCCAGGTCGCGTAGAGGCCCGCCGACGCGAGCGCGGCCCGGTAGCCGGCCGACTGCATCCACGACGCCCAGCTTGCCCTGTACTGGGGGAGCGTGGCGGCGCCGTCGTTGTAGACCATGTCGCCGACGTGCACGATGGCGTCGACCTCAGGGTGGTCCGCGATGCGGCCGAACGCGTCGTAGCGTCCCTTCGCGTCCCCGTTGCACGAGCACAGCGCCACAGTCAGCGGCGGGGATTCGGTGTCGGCTGGCGCGGTCCGGAAGCGCCCCAGGTCGCTCCGTCCGACGAGCCGTCCAGCCTCGTCGACCGTGAAGAAGCCGTAGCGGTAAGCGTGCGCGGGCGAGAGGCCCTCCACGAGCGCGTGCACGAAGCCGCCGTCCTCTGGCGCCACGTCGACGTCCACGATCAGCCGCACGCGGGGTGCGGCGACCTCCTCCCAAACCCGCACACGCACCGCCGCCACGCCGTCGGCGCGCGTCGAGAGCCGCGCGCGCGCCGGGGTCATGCTCCCGCACATCACGGCGTAGGTGAAGGCACCTGTGTCCAGCGCGATCGCGTCCGCGTCAAACTCCGCGAGATCCGTTGGGTCCGAGTCTTCGACGGGGTCGGTGTCGAGGAGCGTGTCCGTGTCGAGGAGCGCGTCGGTGTCGGCGATCCCGTCGGTGTCTTCCGCGGCGCCCGGGGTCTCGTCCGTGTCGAGCCCCTCGTCGGTCGGCGCACACGCCGAGAGCGCGCCACCCGTCGCCGCGATCGAGATCGCTGCCTCCAACACCTCTCGCCTCGACCAGCCGACTTGAATCACTGCGACCTCCCGCGCGCGGAGTGTACCGCAGGGGACGCGCGCCCGCCGCCCTGGCCCGCCCGGTCGGAACGACTCGCTCGTCGTCCAGCCGGCGCCGTCCTCCGGCGCCACTCCGGTCAGCTCTGGTGGAGCAGGCTCTCGTAGTCTTTGTGGTGGATGGGGCGGCTGAACAGGTAGCCCTGGTACTTGATGCAACCCCGCGAGCGCAGCGCGTCCAGCTCGTCGGCCGTCTCGATGCCCTCGGCGACCACCTCGATGCCCAAGCCGCGGCTCATCGCCAGGATCGACTCGACGATGGCGACGTTCATCGGCTCGTGGGGCAGACCGCGGACGAACGCTTGGTCGATCTTGAGCTGATCGAACGGGAGCTGCCGCAGGTTGGTGAGCGACGCGTAGCCGGTGCCAAAGTCGTCCATCGAGAACTTCACGCCGTGCTTCTGCAGGGAGGTCATCTTGGTCACCGTCTGCTCCACGTTCTTGAGCGCGATGGTCTCGGTGAGCTCGAGCTTGAGCAGGTGCGGGGGCGCGCCGGTTGCCTGAAGCGCGTGGAGGACGCGCTGCTCGAAGTCGGCCTGGTTGAACGCCTTGGCGCTGACGTTGACGGACAGCGGCAGGTCCTTGGTGTCGTCGTGGTCCTGCCAAGCCCTGAGCTGAACGCAGGCGGTGTGCAGCACCCAGTCGTCGAGCAGCAAGATGAAGCCGGTCTCCTCGGCGAGCGGGATGAACTCGCACGGGGCGAGCAGGCCACGGTCCGGGTGTAGCCAGCGCACCAAGGCCTCTGCGCCACACGGCCGATGATCCGCGCCAACTTGCACCTGGTAGTGCAGCAGGAACTGCTCCCGCGCGAGCGCGTCGCTGAGCTCGCGCGCCTGCCCCGAGCGCGCGGTGAGGCGGGCCTGCATCGCGGTGTCGAAGAACCGGACCTGATTCCGCCCGCTCTTCTTGGCCAGGTACATCGCTGAGTCCGCGTACTTCATGACCGAGTCAAGCTCGTCTTGCTCGTCTCGGAACAGCGCGACGCCGACGCTGCAGCCGCCCGTGTGCACGTAATCCTTCATCACGTAGGGCTTGGCCAGGCTGCGGCACACGCGCTCCGCGACCACGCTGGCTTGCCCGGCGGCGACGTGCACGTCCCCGCTCAGCTCGCCCAGCACCAGCGCAAATTCATCGCCGCCCACGCGCGCCACCGTGTCGCAGTCGCGCACGCACATGCGCAGGCGCTTGGCCACCTCGCGCAGCACCTCGTCGCCCACGTCGTGACCGCGCGCGTCGTTGAGGAACTTGAAGTTGTCGAGGTCCAGATAGACGAGGGCGCCGTGCTCTTGCCGTCGCGCGGTGAGCGCGCTGGTCTTGCGGTACGAGTCGATCAGCATGCGACGGTTCGGGAGGTCTGTGAGCATGTCGTAGTGGGCGGCGTGACGGGACGACTCCTCGTGGGCCTTGCGCTCGGTGGTGTCGCGCACGAACAGCAGGCAGTGGCCCGTGGACTGCATCGCCACGGCAGAGACGTCTACCGGGAACAGCGTGCCGTCCGCGCGTCGGTGCTGCGTCTCGAACCTCACCTGGGGGGTCTCAAGCATCGCCGTATTCGTCTCGCGAAGAAACTCCTCGGTCGAGGCCATCACGACCGCGATCGGCGCGCCACGCAGCGCGTGGCGGCTCCACCCACCCAGCTTCAAGTACTCGTCGTTCACCTCGAGGATGACGCTGTCCCGGTCCACCATGATGAACCCGTCGAGGCTGGCGTTGGTGAGCGCCTCGAACTTCTTGGCCTGCGCTTCGCGCTGTCCGAGCAAGGCCTGCTTCTGCTCCTGCATGACATGGAGCGCCGTGACGTCGTGCGCGAGGCAAAGGTAGGCGCCGTCCTGCGGGTCCACCCACGCCGTCAGAGCGACCGGGACCTTGCTGCCGTCGCGCCGGCCCAAGACGCTGTCGGTCCGAACGTGGCGCAGTCGAAGGAGCCGGGTCCGCCACCGCTCGGCGTCCTCGCGGGCGTCGGCTGGGGTGAGGCAGCTCAAGTGTTGTCCAACGATCTCTTCGCGGGACCAGCCGAGCATCGTGCACAGGGCGTCGTTCACCTCGCGCACGATCCCGTCCGGTCCTGCGCTCCAGAAGCCGTCTAGGGTGGCCTGGGTCAACGCGGTGAAGCGACCGGCTTGTCGCTCGAACGCTTCACGCGCGGCCTGCTCCTTTCGCACGGCCTGCTGGCGCTCCGTGACGTCGTAGAGGAGCACCATGACCTCGTCGAGCTCGATCAGCGCGGTGGCGATGACCTCAAAGGTCAGGGTTCGGCCATCGGGGTGCGCGAACTCGCGCTCCACGGTGAGCTGGCCGCCCTCAGAGAGGAGGCGCCGCACCACCTTCAGCACCTCATCCTGGCCGTTGCGAACCACGCCCGTGAGCTCACCCACCAGCTGCTCGCGCTTCATGCCCAGCAGACGGCAGACCGCGGCGTTCACATTGGTCACGCGCCCGGTGGCGTCCAGCGTCATCACGCCTTCGACCACGGACTCCAGCATCTTCGTGAGCTTCTTGGTGGCCGCGGACAGCGCGCGCTTCTGGGTTCGAAGCTCGGCCTCCGCATGCTTCCGCGCGGAGATGTCACGGATGAAGGCGATCGTCTCGTCGTGCTCGGGCAAGTAGGCGGCGACCGACTCGACCGCCACGAGGTGGCCCAGGCGGTGGACGTGCTCCGACTCAAACCGCGCGGTCCCCAGCTGCTTGATCTGCTCCATCGTGACGCGAACGGCCTCATCCGTGGGGTTGGGCCGCGAGTAGTTGGAGATGTGCGTGCCGATCATCTCCTCTGGCGTGTAGCCAAGCACCGACGCGTGGGTCGCGTTGATCTCCTGGATGCATCCGTCCGGGGCCACTGACCAGTACCCGTCGGTGGTGGACGCGAGCACCCTGGCGAGCTTCGTCGACGCGGAGCGCCGCCCGCCGCTCTGCACGGCGTCCGCCGCCCGCGCCGCACGGATGAGGACGGCGAACGCGTCTGTGTCCTCGGTGGAGAACGCCGAGAAGTCCAGCGCGGTCAGCGTCCCGTCAGGAAGTCGGTGGCTGCGCTGAAAGCGACCTTTGAACGGGTCGTCGCGGGTCGGATTCAGGTGTTCGACCACGACCTTGTTTGAACGATCGATCTCGGTCAACTCTGGGATCGGTCGGTCGACCCGCTCCTCAACGCTCCGATCGATGACCTCCACGAATTCGATGTTCGTGGAGGTGATCTCTCCGTCACGACCGACAGTCCAGAACGCCCCGGGTGACCCGGGTGGCAGCACGTCCACGCTGTCTCGGTGGCCGGCGTCGGCGCTGACCTTCGGCACGTTCGGGGTGTCCACCTCAACCTGCGCACCGAGCGCGCGGTTGGCGCCTTGGGCGTCTGCCTTAGAGGCGTTGGGACGAGACGGGCTGTTCGGCATGTTGCGGTGGGCCAGATCCGTATACGGCTGACCTCCGACTGCGTGGTCGGGTCGCACCGGTGCGGATCTTCATGAATCGTACCCATGCATGCCTTGGTTCGGCGGTGTTCTACGTGGTTATACGTATCATTGATTTTGGATGAATCAGGCGCGCTCATCAGACTGCACGTCCGTGTCGACCGCCGCGTTGTCGTGAGGTCCGCTGATCTTGCGGGTTTTCAAGGCGGATCTCCAGACCCGCCCCGGCTCCGGCGGCTGGATCCGTGCGGCGGTTCGGTGACGGACGTCGGCGGGGCGTCCCGACGCGGCGCTTCACCTTGGCGCGTAGAGACGGGACGTGGGTTGGAGACCGACTTTGGGGACCCGACCCGCGCGGAGCGGATGCGCTCGACGAAGCGGTGAACCGGGGCTGCAGAGCGAACCGCGGACGCGGACTGGCTGCGGTAGGGTCCCGGTGGTGGGGGGAGGCGTTTGATGGGGCTTGCCGTGGCGGCCAAGGCCCTGGAGGGTGAGGCCAACGAGATCAGGGCAATCGCATGAAGTTTCCGGCTTGAACGATGCGTGCCGCAGGGTGAGTGGCGGCGGATCTCGCTTGGAGATCCCGCATGCCGCCCCGGAAGCCCGCCGCCCCGTCTGTCCTGTCGCTCATCGACGCGTTCTCGGT
>CAIOSP010000079.1 GCA_903861005.1 uncultured Pseudomonadota bacterium | reverse complement strand
GCCGCCGCGCCGCCGCCTGCGGACGCCGTGCCCCCCGCCATCCAGCCGCCCTCGCCCACTGCGCCGGTCGCGACCGACGGCACCGCCGGGACGCCCGCCGCCGCGCCGCCGAAGGGCGCGGACGACGCGCTGCTCGACGACATGTTCGGCGGCGCCGCCGCCACCGGTCCGAACACCGAGGCCATCGCCGCCGCCAAGGCGGCCTGCGCCGCCGAGCACAAGCGCTACGACGAGCTCCAGGCGATGATCACGCCGTCGCTCAAGGCCTTCCGCGTCATGGAGACCACGCTCTCCGCGGTCACCAGCGTCGGCCGTCAGAGCTTTGAGGGCTGGCTCGTCCTCCTCATCGCCATCTGCGCCGCCACCGCCAGCGCGCTGCAGGGCCACATCGGCCTGCGCAACGTGGTCACGGTGATGGACTCGCGCGCGTCCAACCTCGCGCAGCTCGTCGTGAACGTGCTCGTCGCGTACTCCTGCGTCGCTCGCTACAACCTGCTCGTGGACTCGGGCCTGGACCAGGGCAGCCCCACGCTCGCGCTGGTGTGGGCGGCGGGCTTCATCGCGATGGCGGGCATCAACGCGGCGCTGATCGCGCGACCGGATCCGTCGCTCAAGCAGGGCGGCTCGATCAGCCACGCGCTGCTCGCGGTGCCACTGTACTGCTCGATGGGCTTCTTCGCGAGCGTGTGGTTCCTGGGCTTTGAGAGCTACCCCGCGGGCGTGGCGAACTACCTCGACAAGATCACGGGCCAGGCGGGCATCTACCTGCAGGTCGGCCTGTACGTGTGGGCCGGCATGATGCTGAAGCGCACGCGCGTCGCCCACTACCTGTTCGACGCGATCCGTCCGTGGGGCCTGGCGCCTGAGCTGCTCGCCGTGGTCGTGCTGATCCTCTCCGCCGTCCCCACCGCCTACAGCGGCGCGTCGGGCATCTGGGTCATGGCCGCGGGCGCCACCGTGTACGACGAGATGCGCCGCTCTGGCGCACGTCACCGCCTGGCGCTCGCCACCACCGCGGTGTCGGGCAGCTTGGGCGTCGTGCTGTCGCCCTGCCTGCTGGTCGTGATCGTCGCCTCGCTGAACAAGGGCGTCACCACCTCCGAGCTGTTCGAAGCGGGCCGCTGGGTGTTCCTGCTCACCGCGGTGCTGTTCACGATCGCGCTGATCGCCACGCGCATGGGCAAGCTCACGCTGGCCTCTCCGGCCAAGGCCGTCCCGGCCATGCTCACCGAGAGCCGCAAGCTGCTGCCGTACGTGGGCATCCTGATCGCGACCGTCGTCGTGTTCGCGCTCTTCTTTGACACCTGGCTCACCGAGCACACCTCGGCGCTCATCCTGCTCGACGTCATGCTGCTCATCATCGTGTGGGACGGCCTGACGTCCTCGCCCGAGGATGACGGTGTCGGCGCGCGCCTGGCGGGCTCCACGCACGAGACGACGATCCACATCGGCGCCCTCCTTACCCTCATGGCCATGTCGGTCAGCTTCGGCGCCATCGTCGAGCGCGCCGACCTGATGACCACCTTCATGCAGTGGATGTCGTTCAACTCGCCGTTCGAGACGATGATGCTCTTCGTCTGCATCCTGGTCGTGATCGGCATGACGATGGACCCGTACGGCGCCGTCATCCTCGTGTCGGCCACGCTCGCGCACGTCGCGGCCGACGCCCACATCGGCGCGGTGCACTTCTGGATGACCGTGCTGGTCGGCTTCGAGCTGGGCTACCTGACCCCGCCTGTGGCCCTAAACCAGCTCCTGGCCCGGTCCGTGGTCGGCGAGCAAGAGGACGACACACCCGCGGACGCCAGCTTCTGGCGCCGCCACGAGGACACGCTGCTTCCCGTGACAGTCATGGCGGTGGCGCTGCTCATCGTCGCGTTCGTGCCACTCATGATGGCCTGACGCGATGACCCGCTCGCTGCTAGACGCCTGGAACCCCGAGCCCCACGAGGTGGCGATCTCCGCCGCCGCGTGGGACCGGTCCAGCGGGCTTCGGGCGACGGCGGATCTGTCGGGGTTGGTGTCGGTCAGTGGTGACGACTTCAACACGCCGGCGCGCACCTGGCAGCACGCCGCGGTGCAGAGCGCGCTGGCGCTGTCGCCCGGTGGCGCGCTGGTGGCGGTCGGTGATGACGCGGGCGCGCTCGCCGTGTACCGCACCGCCGACGGCGAGGCGGTGTTCCTGGACACCCGCGAGGACGGCAGCGGCCCCACGCGCGCCATGCGCGGCCTCTCCTTCTCTCCTGAGGGTGACCGGATCGCCGCGCTGGCGATCGACGGACGCATGCGCATCGTCAACCTGCGCAGCCGCGAGCGCGTCGCCACCTTCCCCGACTTCACTGGCCACACCCTCGGCTGGGACGCGTCGGGCGCGCGCCTGGTCGCGGTCGATCACCTCCGCCAGCCGGTCCTGGTGGAGCTGATCGGGCGCAAGCGCATCGCGCTTCCGGTGGTGCCGGGCGGCGCGCAGCTCGCGCGCTTTGTGCCGGGCGCGGATCGCGTGGTGGTGCTCGGCCCCACCGGCCTGTACCTCGTGGATCTGGCCGCCAACGCGATCGTCGCGCAGCGCGTCGCCGACCGCAGCAGCGGCATGCTGGATCTGGT
The DNA here is from genome assembly GCA_903861005.1 of uncultured Pseudomonadota bacterium. Taxonomy (GTDB): domain Bacteria; phylum Myxococcota_A; class UBA796; order UBA796; genus CAIOSP01. Next base: position 19,973 of record CAIOSP010000079.1, on the reverse strand, counting down.
CTTCTCGCCCGACGCGGATCGCTTCGCGGTCATCACCGCGCGGTCGGTGCACCTCTTCGCGGTCGACGGCGTGCGCTACCTGGAGAGCCTGCGTCACGGCGCGCCCGAGGCCACCGGCGTGGCCATCTGGGACGACATCGGCGTGGCGGTGGCGGGCTCGGACGCACGCCTGCACCGGCCCGACGCCGAGTCGGCGCCGCCCCCGTCGGTGTGCGTGGTGGCGATCGGCAAGTGGCGCGCGTGCGGCCACGAGCACGTCGTCGCGATGTGGCAGGAGAATCACCGCCGCCGCACGTTCATCCCGCAGGTCCTGATGCCTGGCGGCGATCGCACGCCCGCGCCCATGGCCCCGGGCGGCCGCGTGATCGAGCTGCGCCTCGACCGCGACGGCGGGATCCTGGCGCTGCTCCCCGAGCACGGCCCGCTGCACGTCTACAGCGCAGACACCGGGCGCCTCTTGTTCCAGGCCGGCGACGACACCATCGACACGCCGCGCTTTGACGTGGCGGTAGGCGTGGTGGGCTGCCTGCTGCCCCAGGGCGGCCTGCGCTGGACGGATCTGACCACCAACCAGACCTTCAACCTGCCGTGGGTTCGCGACTTCGACCTGAGCGGCGGCGGAACCTGGCTGGCCGTGCTCACGCCCAAGGGCCGCGTGCGCATCCTCGACCCCAAGACCGGCGCGCTCGCGCTGCCGGAGCTCGCGCTGATCGGCGACGCCCCCATTCGGCAGCTGGCGTTCGGCGAGGCGCTGCCCAACCTGCTGGTGCTCGACGCGGACGGCATGTTGGGCCTGTACGACCTGGCGCCCGCCGCCCGCGACGGACTGCCGCCGGTCGTGTACCCGATCGCCCAGTTCCACGACGCGCACGTCGATCAGATCTGGGGCCTGAGCGACGGCAAGCGCGCCGCCGTGCGTTTGCTGGAGGCCGACGGCACGGCCACCATCGCCTACATCGACCTGGACACCGGCGAGGTCTCCAGCGAGGTGCGCGGCTTGATCCCCTACGCCTCGCTCGACCCGGTGAGCGGCGCGGTGGTCGAGCCCGCGCGCGGCGCCGCCATGCTGGAGCGCGACCCGTTCGGCCGCGAGACACGCGTGATGCGCTCGCTCCCGAACGGCGAGTGGATCACGTACAGCGCGAGCGGGATCGCTGCGGCGAGCGGCGGCGCCAAGCGCCTGCTCGCGGGGCGCCGACCGGCAACCTGACCGCGCAGCCTCGGCGTGCGTCGGCGGCTACCGTGCGCGACCCAATGGTCACGACCTTTCCGACCCGCGCGTCATTATTTCGGCCCACGGGTCAACCCGTTTGTCGCCGAAAATCCGCGTCTTTAGGCTGCGATTGCGTCCAAACCCTTTGACAAGTCTCGACGCGGGGCGGGGCGAGGCGCTACCTGCGGGCCGCCGGTTTTCCCAATCGGCCCCCTCCACCCGCTACGTAGGCCCACGAATGAACAGCACGTCCGGCAGCCGCACCGCCTCCCAACACAACGAGAAGGGCGGTACCCACGGCCTCGCGTTCATCTTCTGGCTCTTTGAGCAGCCGAAGTGGCTCATCGCCCTGGTCCCCGGCCTGTTCGCGGCCCTGCTCACCGCCGCCATCCACGGCTTCGCGCCGCTCACGCCTGCGATCGCCGGCGTCGTGTTCGTGGTCCTTTGGATCACCGTCCCCGCTCTTGCCATCCTCGGCCCGCTGCTGTTCCTCGTGTACCGCTCCTACGCGCACGACACGGCCGCCCCCACAGAGGACTGGACCAAGCACATCTCCTTCAAGGACGCGTCCGCCCAGAAGGCGTACGCGGGCAAGAAGGTCCCCATGCAGACGCTGTACGACGGCTACATGGACGGCAAGATCGACTTCACCGGCGACGTCTACGAGACGCTGCTGCGCCGCAACCGCATGTTCCGCTTCTGCTTCACCGGCGACGACGTGCGCTTCTACGTGCGCGACTTCCTGGGCCAGAACATGGGCCACTCGGTCGAGGCCGACCACGGCGACATCGCCCACGTCTACAACCGCGGCAACGACTTCTACAACTGGTTCCTTGGCCCGCGCATGATCTACACGTCCGGCATCTACCGCGACGTGAACGACACGCTCGAGGACGCGCAGGACCGCAAGCTCGCCACCGTCTGCCAGTACGTGCAGATGCAGCCCGGCGACAAGCACCTCGACATCGGCTGCGGCTGGGGCACCCTGGTGGCCTACGCCGCGAAGCACCACGGCACGTCGTCCACCGGCGTCACGCTGGCCAAGGAGCAGGCCGAGTGGGCCCGCGCCACCGCCGAGCGCGAGGGTGTGTCCGACCGCGTCCGCCTGATCGTCGATGACTACCGCAACATCCCCGACGAGAAGTTCGACAAGATCACCTGCCTGGAGATGGCGGAGCACGTCGGCATCCGCAACTTCCAGAGCTTCCTGCTCCAGGTCCGCAACATGCTCAAGGACGATGGCATGTTCTACCTGCAGATCGCCGGCCTGCGCCGCGCGTGGGTGTTCGAGGATCTGGTGTGGGGCCTGTTCATGGGCAAGTACATCTTCCCCGGCGCGGACGCGTCCTGCCCCATCGGCTTCGTGACCACGCAGGCTGAGCGCGCTGGCTTTGAGGTCCACCGCGTCGAGAACTGCGGCGTGCACTACTCGCTGACCATCAAGGCTTGGTACGACAACTGGATGAAGAACGAGGCCGCGGTCGTCGCCAAGTACGGCCAGCGCTGGTTCCGTATGTGGGCCGTGTTCCTGTCCTGGTCGGCGATCATCGCCGCGCAGGGCTCGTCGACCGTGTTCATGATCACGCTCCACAAGAACACGCCGAACGACAAGTGCTCGGTGAGCAAGGACGAGGCGGCCGCGCAGCCGTTCGACCGCACCCATCGCTGGGTCGGCCAGAACCCGAGCGCCACGCAGCAGTAGTCGCAGGCATCCTCGGGGGAGCGCGACGTTTGCGCCCCCCGAGTGGCCGCGTGTGGGATACTCGACGTGTCCCACCCCACCGCCCCCCCAGGCGCCCCATGGCCCCCCCCAAGAAGGGCAGCGACTCCAGCCCGCCCAAGGCTGAGTCCAAGCTCGTCCTGAGCAAGAAGAAGCCGGGCAAGTCCGCCAAGCCCAGCAAAGCGCCCAAGGCGCACAAGCACGGCCCCACGCCCTTCGCGTGGCGCACGGAGCTGGCCGTGGTCGTGGGCGGCGCGGTCGCGGGCGTGGCGCTCGCGTTCGGCGTCATGTTCCTCGACGCGCGGCGCGAGGTGAGCGCGTGGATGGACAAGCCACGTCAGACCACGCCCACCGACGTGTGGTCCGCGCCCGTGCACATCGTCGCGGGGGATCCCTACCCGGCCCGTGACCTGATCTCCGACCTGCTGGCCGCGGGCTACGAGCGCGCCGAAGACGCCGAGGACCTCAAGAAGCCGGGCCACTTCATGGAGGACGGCAGCGCGGTCGAGGTGAACACCGGCGCGATGGAAGGCCCGGGGTTCGTCGTGAAGGCGGGCCGCGGCGTCATCCACCTGCAGGACGGCCACGTGGCGTCCACTGAGCCCAAGTCGGGCGTCACGCTGCGGCCGGTGAAGCTCGCGACGCTCGGCGATCTGGAGTCCAAGCGCACGCCGGTCACGCTCGACAGCCACTCGCTCTCGCCGTTCATGGCGCCCGCGCTGCTCGCGATCGAGGACAGCCGGTTCCGCGAGCACTCCGGCGTCGACCCGATCGGCCTGGTGCGCGCGATCTTCCAGACGGTGGTGCGCGGCGACACGCAGGGCGGAAGCACGCTCACGCAGCAGCTGGCGAAGAACCTGTTCCTGTCACGCGAGCGGTCGGCGCGCCGCAAGGTGCGCGAGGTCTTCTACGCGGCGGCGCTTGAGTCGCTGAAGTCCAAGGACGAGCTGCTCGAGCTGTACCTGTCCGAGGTCTACCTGGGCAGCGTGGAGGGCATGCCGATCCACGGGGCCGAGGAGGCCGCGCGCGCCTGGTTCGGCAAGAGCGCCGCCAGCCTGTCCGCCGGTGAGGCCGCCACGATCGCGGGCACGATCGCCTCACCCAACCAGTGGTCGCCGCTGCGCGACCCGCAGGCCGCCGTCACGCGCCGCAACCAGGTGATCGATCGCATGGTCTACGTGCGCGCGCTCACCGAGGCGCAGGCCGAGGCCGCGCGCGCCGAGCCGATCGCCACCGTCAGCACCCGCCCCACCGTGCGCTGGAAGGCGCCGTGGGCGGTGGACGCCGCGCTCGACATCGCGGGCGACATGCTCGGCGACGCGTTCTCGCCGGACCGGGGCCTGGAGATCCACACCACCATCCAGCCGCATCTGCAGCGCGCGGCCGAGGCGGCGGTCACCGACGGTGTGGCGGCGTTGATCACCGCGCACCCCAAGGCGCAGGATCTGGACGCCGCGCTCGTCTCGCTCGACGTGGGCTCGGGCGACGTGCTCGCGCTGGTCGGCGGCCGCGACTGGGTCTCTCGCCCATTCAACCGCGCGGTCGACGCGCGCAGGCAGGCAGGCAGCACGGTCAAGCCGCTGCTGGTCCTGGCCGCGATGGACGCCGACCCGAGCCTGAGCGCCGCCTCCGTGTTCGACGACGCGCCGATCACCCGAACGGTCGACGGCAAGGCGTGGTCGCCCAAGGATCACGACGGCGCGTTCATGGGCCCGATCTCGCTGCGGCGCGCGGTCGAGCAGTCGCGCAACATCCCTGCCATCCTCCTGTCAGAGCGGCTGGGGCTCAAGAAGATGGAGGCCGCCTTCCACGCCGACGGGCTGGCCCACGCCACCGACTGGCCCAGCGCCGCGCTCGGCTCCTTCCCGGCCACGCCGCTGGAGGTCGCCGGCGCCTACTCGGCGTTCCCCGGCGGCGGTTTGGTCGACAAGCCCAGGCTCGTCACCGGCCTCTCCGACGCGCACGGCCGCACCATCGCCACGCAGAAGGCCTCTTCGGTCCGTGTCGCCAAGCCGGTGAGCTCAGCGCTCGTCACGCGCATCCTGGAGGGCGTCCTCACCGACGGCACCGCGCGCCGCAGCGCGACCATGGGGATCCACGGCGCGTTCGGCGGCAAGACCGGGACGACCGACAACGAGCGCGACGCGTGGTTCGTGGGCTTCGACCCGAGCGTGGTGACCGCGGTGTGGGTGGGCCGCGACGAGGTCCCGCTCGGGCTCACGGGCGGCGAGGCCGCGCTGCCGATCTGGGCCGCGTACACGGTCGCCGCCGGCGCGCCGCGCGGGCGCTTCCCCTCGCCGGACGGCTTGGTCGACGTCGAGGTCTGCGCGACCGACGACCTGCCGCCGTGCCCGAGTTGCACGGCCACCCGCCACGCGACCTTCCGCGCGGACGCCGTGCCCACGCGCGACTGCACCTTCGCGCCGCCCGCCGATCCGCCGCCGCCTGAGCCGCCCGCGGACGCCGATCCGGTCGACCTGCCCCCCACGCCGCGGGTGAGCGGCGATGAGTGAGGCTCGCGTCGATCGCGCGGACCGACTGCTGATCGTCGCCTCGCTGATCGGCGCGGCGATCTTCTTCTCGACGCTCACGCGGATCTGGCCGCTGGTCGGCCCCACGGTCGCGGCGCCAACCTTCGATCCGGAGCAGCGCGCCCGCGAGGTCCTTCACGATCGCGGACTCGACGCGCCCGGCCTGTCGGCGTCGGTGCGGCTGGGCATCCAGGACGACTCGCTCAACTACATCTCCAAGAAGCTGGGCAACGCCGCGGCGCAGCGGCTCGACGCGCAAGGCTACGGCCTGGCGCTCCGCGTGATCGCGTTCAAGCGCGACGGCGACTCGGACCTGCGCGTGATCACGCTCGACAGCCGCGGCGGCGTGATCGGCTGGAGCCAGGATCTGGAGGAGGACGAGCCCGGCGCCACCGTCTCCGACGACACCGCCCGCGCGATCGCGATGAAGGCCGCTAAGGACGGCTTGGGGCTCGACGTGCTGACTTGGTCGGCCAAGGCCGCGTCCTCGCGCGAGCACTCGGAGCGCATGGATCACGCGTTCACCTGGGAGCGCGACCCCAACCTCGGCCTGCCGATCAAGGAGCGCGTCACGATCACCGTCGCCGGCGACGTGCCGACCTACGGGCGCCGCTCGCTGGTGGTGCCGGAGGCGGTCAAGCGCCAGCAGACCATCGACAAGTCCGCGCCCGAGGGCCTCGAAGGGATCGGCGTGGCGCTGGTGGTGATCACGGCCGTGATCGCGGTGTCGATCTTCGTGCGCAGGCTCCGCGGAGACGCGCTCGATCTCGCGCGTCCCGCGCGCTGGGTGGGCGCGCTCGCTGCCATGCACTTCGCGTCCGAGTTCCTCGACACCCCCGCGCTGTTCTTCGCCTGGAAGCCGATGTGGCCGTGGTGGATCTCGGTGCTGAACCACTTCGTCGACTCGGTTCGCTCGGACGGCTGGATCTGGCTGGTGCTGTTCGCCCTGTTTGGGGCCGCCGACAGCGTAGACAAGGAGTCGGGCGCCGGTCGGGCGGACTCGCTGTGGGCGTTCGGCGATGGTCACCTGCGAGCCCCAGGCGTGGCGTCTGGGCTGATCCGTGGCGTCCTGCTCGGGTTCGTGTGCGGCGGGGTGCTCGCGTCGATGGCGCTGGGCTTCGAGGCCTGGGGCGCGCGCCTCTCCCTCCAGCCCCGCGGCGCCTTCCTCGAGATGATCAACACAGCCTCCCCCGCCCTCGCGACCCCGCTGTTCTTCGCCAAGGTCGCGGTCATCGAGGAGCTCGGCTACCGCGTGTTCGGCACCACCTGGCTGTTGTCCCTCACCAAGAGCCGGTGGGTGGCGGTGCTGGTGCCCGCCCTGATCTACGGCCTGTCGCACGCGGGCCTCACGTTCCTGCCGCCCGACGAGCCGGCGTGGGGTCGCGTGCTGATCATGACCACCATCGGCGCCATCTGGGGCCTCGCCTACCTGCGCTGGGGCGCGCTGGTCGTGGTGACCGCGCACTTGTTCTCCGACACCTTCGTGTTCAGCTGGCCACGCTTGGCGACCGGGCAGCCCGAGGTCGTGATCCCCGCGCTTGTGCCCCTGGCCCTCCCGTTTCTGTTGGCGGCGGTGGGCTTCTGGCTGGGTAGGAAGCAGCCGGATCGGTAGCGGTCGCGCGAAGGTGTACCCCACGCGCGAACGCATTCTCATCGAGGCTTCATACCCAAACGTCGGCCCCGACTGTACGATCGCGGCGTCGAACGGCTGCCTGCGCCATCGACCAGGAGCTGGGATGACCCGAGGTTTGGCTGTGGCGCTCGCGTGCGCGCTCTCTGGGACCGCGTTCGCGCAGACCGCCGACTTCGACGCGCTCGCCGAGGGCACGAACGGCTCGGTGATCGTCGACAACGGGATCCGCTTCTCGAACGTCGACAACGCGCTGGGGCCGGGACCCGGCAACGCCGCGATCGAGGACGCGTCCGACACCCTCGGAGGCTACCCCGGCTTCTCCGCCAACAACTGCCTGGGCTTTGGCGGCTACTCAGACGGCCCGGGTGCTGCGTTCGGGCGCTTCGCCTCGGTCGACATCGAGAGCCGCGACTCGGCGAACGCGGGGCGGGTCGAGCTGTTCGAGTTTGGCACGGAGACGGTCACGGTGCGCCTGGACGCGTACCTGGCGGGCGTGCTGGTGAACTCGGCCGAGGTCCAGCTCACAGGAGGCTTCGCCCTCTCCCACCACACGCTCGAGGTGCAGGGCGAGACGTTCGACAAGCTGCGGCTGCACGTCGACACCGACACCGGCGACGTCGCCTTCCTCCTGCTCGACAACGTGCAGCTGGCCCTGCTCGCGGTCGAGGACACCGACGTGGGCACCGACACGGACACCGACGTTTCGCCGCACACCGGGGAGGGTCGCGACACCGACGTGATCAAGGCGATCGCGGACAGCGACGACAACGGCACCGACGACACGGACGGCGGCGCGGTCGCGCCCCAGAGCGGCTGCGGCTGCACGACCGACCAAGCACCCCAGGCCGCGTGGGTGGCGGTCGGTGCGCTGGCGATCGCGCGCCGTCGGCGGACGACGCGCTCCTGAGGGTCCCGGGCAGGCGTCCGCCCGCCCGAGCCGCGCTCTAGGCGAGCAGGCGCTTCACGGTGGCGACGACGTTGTCCACGGTGAAACCGAACTTCTCGGCGAGGATCTTGGCGGGCGCGCTCGCGCCGAACCGGTCGATGCCGATGCTCGCGCCCTCAAGCCCGACGATGCCCTCCCAGCCCAGCGTGGTGCCGGCCTCGATGGAGACCCGAGGGATGCCCGGCGGCAGGACCTGACGCAGGTAGGCGGGCTCCTGCGCCTTGAACAGCTCGACGCTGGGCATGCTGACCACGCGGGCCTTGATGGACTGCGCGGCGAGCGCCATGCGGGCGTCCATGGCGAGGGGGACCTCTGAGCCGGTGGCGACCAGGACCACGTCGGGCACGCCCGCGGAGTCCACCAGGATGTAGCCGCCCTTCTGGACGGAGTCGGCCGGGGCGAGCGCCTCGCGGTCGATCGTCGGCAGGTTCTGGCGGGTCAGGACGATGGCCGTGGGGCCGTCGACGCGGCGCAGGGCCGCCTTCCAGGACTCCACGGTCTCCGTGGCGTCGGCCGGGCGGAACACGCGCATGTTGGGCAGCGCGCGCATGGCCAGCAGCGTCTCGATCGGCTGGTGGGTGGGGCCGTCCTCGCCGAGGAAGATCGAGTCGTGCGTGTAGATGTACACGACGCGCAGGCCCATCAGGCACGACAGGCGCACGCTCGGGCGCATGAAGTCGTGGAAGACCAGGAAGGTGGCGCAGTACGGGATCAGGCCGCCGTGCAGCGCGATGCCGTTGCAGATGGCGCCCATGGCGTGCTCGCGGACGCCGAAGTGGATGTCGCCGCCGCCGGCGAACGCGTCGCGGCTGATCGCCTTGCGGCCGATCTCGGTGCCGTTGGACTCGGCCAGGTCGGCGCTGCCACCGATGACGTTGGGGGCCGCGGCCACGATGGCCTTGAGGATGGCGGCCGACGCCTTGCGGGTGGCGACGCCCGAGCCGGTGGCGAAGGTCGGGAACTGCGTGGCGGCCAAGACGGCCTCCGCGTCGCCCGCGAGCCACTTGAGCAGCTCGTCGCGGCGCGGGTGGGCGGCCAGGCGGGCCTCCCAGTCCTTGCGCGACGCAGCGCCCACGCCGGAGCGCAGGGTCTGGCGCGCGATGTCCGACACCGCGAAGGTGGCGGCCGGGTCCAGGCCTAGACGGGCCTTGGTGGCGGCGACGTCGGCGGCGCCGAGCGGCGCGCCGTGGGTCTTGGACGTTCCCTGCTTCTCCGAGCCGTTGCCGATGATGGTGCGGCAGCAGATCAGCGTGGGCTTGCCGGTCTCGGCGCGGGCCGCGGCGATAGCGGCGGCGATGGCGACCGCGTCATGGCCGTCGACGCACTCGACGTGCCAGCCGTAGGCCTTGAAGCGGGCGCCGCGGTCCTCGGTGAACGAGAGGTCCGTGCTGCCGTCGATGCTGATCTGGTTGTCGTCGTACAGGTAGACCAGGCGGCCGAGGCCTAGGTGACCCGCGAGCGACGCGGCCTCGCTGGCCACGCCCTCCATCAGGTCGCCGTCGGACACGATGCCGTAGGTGTAGTGGTCGACGAGGTCCGCGCCAAAGGTCTCGCGCAGGAAGCGCTCGGCGAGCGCCATGCCGACGCCGGTCGCGAAGCCCTGGCCCAGGGGGCCCGTGGTGGTCTCGACGCCGGCGGTGTGGCCGTACTCCGGGTGGCCCGGGGTCTTGCTCTCCCACTGGCGGAACGCGCGAAGGTCGTCGAGCGACAGGTCGTAGCCGGCCAGGTGGAGCAGGCTGTAGAGCAGCGCGGAGCCGTGGCCCGCGGACAGGACGAACCGGTCGCGGTCAGGCCAGGACGGGTCCTGGGGGTCATGCTTGAGGAACTGGCTCCACAGGACGGTCGCCATGTCGGCGGCGCCCATCGGCATGCCCGGATGGCCGGACTGGGCGGCCTCGACGGCGTCCATGGCCAGGCCCTTGATGCAGTTCACAGTGAGCCGATGCGCGTCCATGAGGACCTCCGTTTGCCGCGCCCTGAGCGTTTGTCGGGCGGGGCCGCGGACGTAGCATTGGGCCACCGATCGGGTCAACGGGGCATGTTTCGATCCGATGCATTCCTTTGCCGAACGGTTGCGGTACCCGGATGCCTCAAGTTGAGGTAGAACATGCGCGCGATCAGGCTGGCTCTCCCTTATAGGCAGCCCGGTTCACCGTAGGAGACGTACGTGGGTTCGTTGCAGCTCGAATATGGCCGCGGAGACGTACTCGCTGACAAGTACACGGTCTCCGACCGCCTGGACGACAGCCCCCTCGGCGTGACCTACAGCGCGCGCCAGGTGCAGTCCGGCTACGCCGTGCGCGCCTTGCTGCTGGACCCGGCCGTCGCCGGGAAGGACCAGAAGCAGCAGATCATCGACGCGGTGAAGCTTGGCCGCCGGGTCACCCATCGCAACCTGCTGAAAATCAGCGAGCTCAGCCAGCACGCTGGCGTCGCCATGATCGTCTACGAAGATCTGCCGGAAGGTCGCACGCTGCGCGAACTGATGGACGAAGCCAAGGCCCAGAACACCCCGTTCACGCTCAAGGACGCCGCGCAGATCACCATCCAGATCCTGGACGGCGCCCGCGCCCTCCATGACGCCGGCCACACCTTCCGCGCCCTGCGCCCCGAATACGTGCTGGTCTCCCAGCGTCGCACCGGCCCGCGCGGCCAGACCGTCGTGTGGGACGTGCGCCTGTGGGGCGCCGGCATCTGGAACCTCGTCCCCCCCGGCATCATGGCCGAGGACGAGTTCAGCCGTGGCGAGGCCTCCTACCTGGCGCACGAGCTCAAGGGCTCCCAGCCATCCACCACGCCCCGCGCCGACATCTACTCGGCCGGCGTGATGTTCTACGAGATGTTGTGCGGTCAGCCGCCGGTCGGCACCTACCAGTTGCCGCGCCAGCGCAGGCCTGACCTGCCCGCCCACATCGACAGCGTCATCGAGCTCGCCCTCGCGAACGCCCCCGAGGACCGCTACCCCACCGCCGCCGACTTCATCGCCGACATCCAGCGCGCCTTCCAGGGCGGGCCGGAGGAGGAGGTCGAGGCCCCGCGCGGCAGCTGGCTGGTGTGGACGCTCGGCGCCCTGTTGGTCATCGCCATCATGGTGCTCCTGTACGAGCGCAGCCGCGCCGATCCGCACGAGAACGCGCTGAAGGCCGACAACCAGATGCGCAAGGACCTCCTCGAGCACTACCCGAAGCCCACCGAAGCGGAGCTGCGCGACGTCCAGTCGCGCCTGCCGCAGAACATGGTCTTCGTGCCCAAGGGCAAGTTCGTCACCGGTCGGCTGATGCACGAGGTCGACGACGCCGGCGTCGCGTCCGCGTCCATCAAGGAGCTTGACGGCTTCCTGATCGACGCCTTTGAGTACCCGAACCTCGCGAAGGGCGCGCCGATGAAGGGCGTCACCTTCACTGAGGCCGAGTCCGTCTGCAAGGAGCAGGGCAAGCGCCTGTGCTCGGCGGATGAGCTCGAGAAGGCCTGCCGCGGCCCCGAGAACTTCGTGTACGGCTACGGCGACGAGTTCAGCGCCGAGACCTGCGGCGACGGCCTGGAGGCCCTGCACAACTCGGGCATGTTGTCGGATTGCAAGTCCAACTGGGGCGTCTACGACATCGCCGGCAACTACCGGGAGTGGACCTCGACCCACAAGAGCGAGGGCCGCCGACTGGTCAAGGGTGGCATGGCCAAGGCACCCGGCAAGGGCACGCGCTGCGCGTACTCCACCGACCTGTCCGAGGGCTTCACGGACGACACCGTGTCCTTCCGCTGCTGCCAGGACGTGACGGTCGGCAGCGCGGCGCCTGCGGCGCCTGCCGCGGCTCCGGCCGACAAGAAGTAGACGCGCGACGGGTCGGCGGTCCTCGGACCGCCTGACCGACGACGCCGCCCTACGCCGTCGCGGCGTCCACCCGGTCCAGCCACGCGGTCAAGCGCGGGCGGGCCGCGATCGACACGCGCTGCGCCGGCGTGACGGTCGTCCGCAGGCCGTGGAGTTGGCCAAACAGCGCGACGTCGGCGACGCCAAGCTTGGGGCCGGTCCAGTAGCCGCCTGTGGGGGCGCGGACGTCGAGCGAGTCCAGGAGCTGCTCGAAGCGGGCCCAGCAGGCGGTGGGGCCCGCGCGCCAGATGTCGCGCGCGACGAGGTTCTTGAGGATGCCCGCGCGCAGGCGGCCGGGGATCACCCAGCGCAGCGGCGTCGGCATGCCCCCGAAGTACGCCGCCTCGGTGCGGGGCCAGTTGTCCGCGTCGGCCCAGCGGGCGGCGACCAGGAAGCCGTTGAGCGCGGTGTCGGCCAGCTCCTCGTAGAGCCACGCCTCGGGCGACGCGTCCAGGTCAGAGTGCGCGACGATCCAGCGCAGGATCGCGGTGGAGTCGGTGATCGGCGCACCGTCGACGAGCAGCACCGGCACCTGCGCCGTGGTGTTGAACGCCTTGTGGGAAGAAGGCGTCACGCCATGGCGGCGCGTGTACTCCAGGCCCGCCGCGCGCAGGGCACGGTGGATCTTGAGGCAGAACGGGGAGAAGGACTCGATGCCGAACGCGCTGGCGTCGGCGAGCTCACAGAGTTCAAGCTTCACGGGGTCTCCGGGACACGGGTCTGGTAGTGACTGAACAGGTCGTCCCGGCCGCGGCCGGGCTCAACGGGGAACGGCGGGCCCTGGGTGGCCGCCTCGATCAGGTCAACGCGGAACGCCCGAAAGCCCTGGCGCAGCTCGCACCACGCGCCGAGGGTCCACACCTGGCCCCAGAAGTGCAGCGACAGCGGGCGCACCCGGCGCGTCGAGCGGGCGCCGCGCAGGTCGACGTAGTCCAGGTCCAGCCAGAGCCCGGCGACCGTGGCCTGACGCACCAGGCCTAGCGCCGAGGGCGGCTCAGGCGCCCGCCAGCTCGGCGCGTAGAGCGGCACGTCCATCAGCACCGAACGCAGCGCGGCCGGCAGCGCCGCCTCGATGCGCGCGACCGCCGACCGCGCCGCCGACGCCAGATCCGGGTCCGCCCACGTCGCGACCAGCCGCGCGCCCAACGCCAGCGCCTCCAGCTCAGCGCCGGTGAACGCGACCGCCGGCAGGTCGCCCTCGGCCGCCAGGCGGTACCCTACCCCCGCCGCCGCATCGACCGGCACGCCCATCGCCCGGAGCGCCGCGACGTCCCGATAGAGCGTGCGGACGGACACCCCCAGCGCCGTCGACAGCTCGTCGGCGGTGCGGATCCGGTGCCCCCGCAGGAGGGCGGCGAGCGCGAAGAGGCGGTCGTTGCGAGCCATGGTGTCCCCACCCGTCCGTAGCGCCACGCAGCGAACAGGTCGCGGACATCCTGCCACGCTCCTGACAGCGGGGTGGCAGGAGACGGTGAGGAGGTCGGCGCGGGCGCAGTCTGGCGGCGATCGGCCAGCCGACCTGCTCCCGCTAGTACGGAGCCCGACACTCCCGGGCGAACAGGCCCTTCCAGCCCTTGGGGCAGCGGGCAACCGAGTCACGCCACGCCTTCAGGTCCGAATCCTCGACGTCCCACCAGAGCAGGCGTGGGATGTGCGGATCGGCGAGCAGTGACTCCGCCAGCACGCGGGCCGCGGCGCGCGAACGGAAGCGCCCCTGCTCGTCGGTGATCGCCGCCCACGCCGCCGCGGACACCGCGAGGTCATGCCACACGCCCTGCTTCGCGACGGTGTGCGTCATCTCCAACGTGAAGTGCATGCTGACCGGGGAACGTGGGCTCGGCCCCAGCACCGCGGCGTTCTCGTCCGCGTTGAGCACGATGTCCATTCGTCGGGTGTCCTTCCCGATGGCGCTCGCGACCATGCGACGCCCGTCCGCGAGCGCAGCGGACGTCTCGTTCACCGCGAGCGACAGCTCCTGCAGGCGCGCCTCAAGCCACCGGCACTCTGAGTCCAGGTCCGACCGCGAGGTGTCGGCGCAGGCGGCGACCATGCTCCCAAAGATGTTCCCAAGGTCCTTGGGGGGCTTGAGCGTCGTGAGCTTCCGCGCCTGCACCGACCCCGCCGGGGACGACGCGCACAGCGCGCGATGCCAACGATCTGGCGGGGCCTCCGGAACTCGGAGCCAACCCATGATGACGTCGTGCCCACCAATCAAGGTGTACGCCGAGACCGGGCCTTCCACGACCTCGTTCGAGATGACCCGCCGACCGTCGCTCAGCACCGTGGTCTGCTCCACCGTCACCTGCTCGCCCTCGAAGACGTTGAACGGGAGGCAGGCCACCACGCCGTCCTTGAGCAGCGGGACCGCGGAGCGCGGGGCGTCCGCCGGCTTCCCGTCCGGCCAGCCGTCGCCGTCCGTGTCGGGTCGCGCCGGATCGGTGTGGTGAAAGCGCTCGACAAGCGTGATGGCGCCGTCGTGGTCAGGGTCATCGAGCAGAGCGCGCTGCGCCGCCACGCCGCGCTCCATGTCGGCCACCACCGCCGCGCCGTCGGGGACCGTCGACACCACGCGGGCGAGGTCGGCCCACGAATGCAGGCCCGGGTCGAGCAGCCGAACCGTCGGCACGCCCGCCGCCAGGCCCGTGAACAGCTTGCGGCTCCCGTCGTAGGCGGCGATCAGCTCCTCTTGCGAGCCGACGTCTGAGTATGCGCTGAACTGGGTCAGGTCAGGCACACGCGACACGTCGTCGCTCGCGAGGGTCCACAGCGGGATGTTCTGGGCTTCGAGCGCGCGCAGGTTGACCAGCTCAGCGCGGCCCTCGTCCATCATCGCGTCGCCCTTCGAGAACCAAAGGTGCCCGACCTCGTGACGCACAGCTTGTTCGTAGCTGCCTCGCTCGACGAAGATGGTCCCCTCGCCTTCGTCGCTGGAGACGGTGATTCCGGCCACCCCGGGCGGGAGCGCGTCGTCCGTGACGACGTAGATCTGGGTGAGCTTGAGCACCGGCGCGCGCCCGCCGACGCAGGAGCGGGCGACCGCAACCAGCGCCGCCACCTCCTCGTCCTTGACCACGCCGAGCACCTTCTCGGGGAGCACGTCGAAGCCCTCCAACGGCGCGACAGGCTCGTCCGCGACGGCGGCGCCGAAGCCGCCCAATGCCAGCCACGTCCACAGGCACCACACCACGAGCCCCCTCCGCGCCGCGGCGCGTTGCGACCGTACCACGATCCCCGCGCCGCGCGTCTCTGCCGCGCCACGGACAGACACCCGCCTCGCCTGCCACACAATCATGCGTGCCCTCCACCCCTCCGCGCGGCCAGTGGACTCGTGTGCCGCGGAGCCCCACTTGCGCATCCCACTCCTCTGCCTGACCCTCGCGACCGCCGCCTGCGCGCCGCCACAGGACGCCGACTCCACGACGAACGACGAGCCGGACCCGGCGCCGTCGTCGACGCCCTTCATCCGTGACGACCAAGGCCGCGCGCTGATCTTCCACGGCATGAACGTCGACAGCCACGCCAAGAGCTCACCCGGTCGCGAGCTCGACATCTCACCCGACGAGATCGCGATGATGGCCGATGACTGGGGCCTGAACTTCGTGCGCATGCTGGTGCTGTGGGACCAGGCGGAGCCCACGCCCGGCGTCTACGACGAGGCCTACTTCGACCGCATCGAGGCGAGGCTCGACCAGTTCGACGCGAACGGCATGAAAGTCATGCTCGACATGCACCAGGACCTCTACGCCGCCAAGTTCACCGGGGACGGCGCGCCCGAGTGGGCCATCCGCGACGACGGGCTGCCGTTCAAGGCGCAGACGCTGTCGTGGGCGCTCAACTACTTCCAGCCCGCCGTGCAGCGCTCGTTCGACAACTTCTGGGCCTACACCGACGGCGACCACGCGGACCTGCAGGACCACTACGCGGCGCTGTGGGCGCACCTCGCGGAGCGCTTCCAGGACCACCCGGCGGTCATTGGCTACGACCTGATGAACGAGCCGCACCCCGGCAGCGACTTCGACCTGGCGGAGATCGTCGGCCGCGAGGAGCTGGCGGACGGCGGCACCTCGCGCACGTTCGACGAGGGCAAGCTCGGCCCCTTCTACCAGCGCGTGATCCATGCGATCCGCGAGGTGGACTCCGACTCGTGGCTCTTCGTCGAGTCGCGCTACGGCGGACCGGGCAACGGCGGTCGCTCCTTCCTGCCCGTGCTCGACGACCCGCGCCCGGAGGAGCCGCGCCTGGTCTACGCGCCGCACCTGTACTCGTTCGACCTGGAGGCGCAGGGCACGTACCCGTCCGACGATCCGACCATCCCGTTCTGGGAGGCGCGCCGCACCGAGGAGCTGGCCCGCCAGCCCATGCCGATGGTGCTCGGCGAGTGGGGGTTGGCGCACGACGCAACGGACGCGGCGCGCTTTGACGACGAGGTGCTCGCCATGTCCGACCGCATGATGGCCGGCTGGGCCTACTGGTCGTGGGACCCAGGCGGCACCTGGCCGTTCTGGGTGCGCGAAGGGCAAGCGGAGACGCCGCACCTCGACCGCGCCGTGCGCACCTACCCGCGCGCGGTCGCCGGCGACCCGCTCGGCTTTCACGTCGACCCCGACACCGGCGCGTTCTCGCTCACCTTCGTTGACCGCGACGGCGTGAGCGGCCCCACCGAGATCTACGTGCCCTCGCGCCACTACCCGAACGGCGTGGACGTGCGGTCGACCGACCTGGACGGAACGTGGTCCTTCGCGTGGTCGCAGACGCGCGCCGACGTGCTGGAGGTGACCACGACCGCGACCGGCGGGCAGCACGCGATCTACATCACGCGCAAGCCCTGACGGCGCGCGCAGGCAGCACGCGATCCCCCTGACGCGCAAGCCATGACGGCGCGCGGGCCGCCTCGCGCGCCCACGCGACCCGGCAGCCGCCCGCGCCTCGCGCACTCAGTCGTCGTCGCGCTCCACGCGACGCAGCGGGCCCGCAGCGCGCGGCTCCACCGGGACGCCGTGCTCGTGCGCCCAGCGGACGTAGCGCTGGTAGTCGACCTCAAACGCGGTCCCCTCCTCCTCAGCCTCCTCCACGATCATGTCCCAGCGAACCGGGTCCGGCACACGGCCGATCTTCATGCGGGCGCGCGCGGTCTGCTCGTCGATCTGGCCCATACGCCACAGGCGGTAGGCGTCGAGCACGGCGGGGAGCTCCGGGTTGCGGTCGGGGCCGCGGAAGTCCATGCGCGCGCTCTCGTCGACGCCGGGCGTGCCTGTCAGCGCCAGCTCCTCGGGGTAGCTGCGCGGAAGCGCCGTGTAGGGCGTGTCGTCGGGCGTCTGCTGGAACAGGTCGTAGAGGGGCGCTGCGCCCGCGTCGGGGCGGCCGAGCGGCGGCAGGTCGAGGATGCGCTCCATGGTCGCAAAGATCGACAGGAACGACGACTGCGTGTGGCTCACGTACGCGCCGTGCTTGGCCCACGGGCTGAACACGAACAGCGACGAGCGGTGCGCGTCGACGTGATCCTCACAGCCCTGGGGATCGTCCTCGGTGACGAAGATCGCGGTGGAGTGCCAGAACGGCGAGTGCGACACCGCGTCGACGATCAGGCCCAGGCCGTAGTCGTTGTCGGCGACCATCGACTCGGGCGTGGGCTGCCCCGGGGAGATGCCGCTGGTGTGGTCGTTCGGCAGCACCACGTACGTGAAGTCGGCCAGGTCGCCGCCGTTGATCTTGTCGACGATGTAGCCGGCCTTCTCCTCGTCGGGGACGCCGGTGTTGAAGTACGGACCGCCCGGGTAGAACACATCGGAGAACGCGATCGGGCCGTCGCCTTCGGTCTGGCGCTGCGCGAACATGCCCGTGATCTCGCCGTACACGCGCAGCGACTTCCCTTCGTCGAGCACGCGCGTGAAGAAGTTCCCGATGTCGGTCACGCCCGCGGACTCCACCGGGAACGCGAGGAACGCGCCGCTGCGCCCCTGCTCCATCCAGGCGCGCTCGGCGTACTCGGTGAGAAAGGCTTGGGTGAGGAACAGGTGGCCCTCGTCGGACTCCGCCGCCTGCACGTAGAAGTTGTCGGCGATGTTGAACTGTTGGAAGAGCGCGCGTTGGTTGGGCGTGAGCTCCTTGGGCCAACGGACCTTGGTCGGATCGCCGTTCACGCCCGGCAGGTCGCCGTAGACGCAGTCAAAGGTCTTGTTCTCCTTCACGATCAGGATCACGTGCTCGATTGGGCTCTTCTGACCGGCCTTGGTCGGGATCGGGAAGTCGCCGTCGCAGGTGAAGTCGAACAGGTCGATCGGCCGCGCGAAGTTGGCGTGCGCCGCCTGCGTGGCGGTCTCCAGGTCGAGCGTCGTCAGGTCGACGAAGGACACGCTGCCCTTGCGCGTGCCTCCCGCGCCTTGGCCCTTGTTGGGGCCCGTGCCGCCGCCCTTGCCCTCCGTGATCACCAGCGTGCTGCCGTCCGACGTGATCTCCACGCCGGTGGGGTAGGCGCCGGTCGGGATCTCGCCGATCAGCTCCAAGGTGCCCGCGTCCAACACGGACACCGTCGCGTCCGCGCCACGCGTCGCGTAGAGCTTGTTGTTGGGCGCGTCGTACCAGAGCGAGTTCACGTTGCTGTTGGGGAGCGGGTTGCCGAGCGCGTCCACCAAGTCCGTGTCCGCCACCCGCCCCGTCTCGACCACCTGACGGGTGGTCGGGTCGATCCCCACCACGGTGTCGCTACCGGACACCGCCACCCACACGCGCGACGCGTCCGGCTTCACGGCGAACGCCGCGGGCGACGTCGGCAGCGGGATGTCGTCGATCTGCGTCCCCGCCAGCGTGTCCACCACCGCCAGGCCGTCGCCGCGCAGGTCCGCCGCGTACAGCTCGTCGCGACCGGGCAGCTTCAGCACGTCCCACGCGCCCACGTCGAGGTCGATCGTGCGCGTGACCGTGAGCGTGGCCGTGTCGATCTCCGCGACCTGCTTCTCCACCCAAAGGCCGGTCCACAGGGTCTGGCCATCCTCCGACAGCGTCAGGCCCGACGTGTAGCCACCGGCGTCCACGCCGCCCGTCCGCGTGAGCGTGCCGTCGCCCGCCACGTCGTACACGTCGACGAGACCGCCCGAGCCCGACGCCGCGTACAGCGTGCCTCCGTCGAGCGAGAGCACCAAGCCGTGGAAGGCGGTGCCGCGGTTGAGGTCCTGGAGGACCGCCATCGTCGCGACGTCGAGCACAAGCAGGTGACGGTCGTCCTCACCGGTGGTCGTGACGTAGGCGATGGCGCCGCTCGGCGACAGCAGGACGTCGGCAGGGAAGCCGTCGACCACCACCGCAGGGCCCGCCGAGAGCGTCTGGCGCCCGTCCAGGTCCAGGAAGGTGCCGTCCTCTTGCGGCCCCGGGAAGCGTTGGAGGGCCTCCGGCGTCACCGCCGCGCAAGCGATCGGCGCGCCGTCGGTGTCGCCCGCGACGTCATCCTTGGGGTGGCAGGCGGCGATGGCGAGGACGACTGGGATCAGCGTGCGCATGGAGACCTCGGCGGTGCCCCGAGTCTAGCGCAAACGCGTAATCCAACTCGTCAGGAACGAGTACGCTCGTGCGACGAGCGCGTGACGACCACGCTCATGACGCGCCTGGACCTACTGGTCGTGCAGGACGCGCTCGGGCGGATCGTCCAGGTCGTCGTATTGACCGTTGCGCACGGCCCAGAAGAACAGGCCGACGAACGACGCGCCCATGACCAACGCGAGCGGGATCAAGAAGATGAGCGCGTTCATGGGGTCTGCCTCTGGGCGCGGGCCACGGCTCGCTCCACTCCGGCGGCGGAGGCGATGACGAGGCCACTCGACAAGGGCATGAGTACCGCGGCGACCAGGGGGTTGACCAGCCCCATCACCGCCGCGGCGACGGCGCTCGCGTTGTAGATCAGCGACCGCACGATGCCCACGCGCACGCGGCGGTGCACGACGCCCGCGGTGTGAAGCGCGGCCGCGATCGGCGCGAGACGCTCACCCGCCAGGATGCCGTCTGCCGCGAGCACGCTGCTCGCCGCGCCCGACGCCATGGCGATGCCCACGTCGGCCGCGGCCAGCGCGGG
>CAIOSP010000078.1 GCA_903861005.1 uncultured Pseudomonadota bacterium | reverse complement strand
CGTGGAGGAGCGCGTCATCGATGGCGTGCGGGTCTGGCTGACGACGCCCGCAAAGTCGGTCGCCGACATGTTCAAGTTCCGGCGGCGGGTGGGCTTCGAGGCCGCGCTCGACGCGCTGAAGCAAGCGCTGAGGGAGCGGGCCGCCACGCCCGGCCAGATCGACGCGATGGCCAAGGTGTGTCGGGTCCAGGCGATCGTCCGCCCCTACCTGGAGGCGCTCGCGTGACCGCTCGGAAGCCGACCCACCTCGCCGCCTCGGTCCGCCAACGCCTGCTCAATCGGGCTCGCGCGGAGGGCCGTCCATTCCAAGAGCTGGCGACGCGCTTCGCGATGGAGCGCTTCCTGTTCCGCCTGGGACGGTCGCCGCACGCGGAACGCTTCGTCCTGAAGGGTGGTCTGATGACGCTGACCTGGGCGGGCGAGCACGCCCGCGTGACCCGCGACATCGACCTGCTCGGGTGGGGAGTGAACTCGGTCGAGGCCGTGACGCAGCGCCTGCACGACGTGCTGGCGGTCGACGCGGACGATGGCGTCGTGTTCGACCGCGCGTCGCTCGCGGGGAGTCAGATCACCGTGGAGTCGTCGTACGTCGGCGTCCGCGTGACCTTTGCCGCGGATCTCGGCGGCATGCGCTTGAAGATGCAGGTGGACGTCGGGTTCGGCGACGCCGTCGTCCCCGCGCCGGACTGGGTCGACTACCCCGAGCTGCTCGACCTCGGCGCGCCGCGCGTGCTGGGCTACCCGCCCGAAGCCACGCTCGCCGAGAAGCTGCACGCCATCGTGGATCTGCAGCTCATGAACAGCCGGATGAAGGACTACTACGACCTTTGGACTGCGGCGCGCGTGGGGAACACGACGCCGGAGAGCCTGGGACGGGCCGTACGGCACACGTTCGCGACGCGCGGAACGCCGGTTCCCATGGAGCTGCCGGTCGGGTTGACCGAGGTGTTCGGCGCCGACCCGTCGAAGCTCGCGCAATGGGATGGATTCGTGCGGAAGTCGATGTTGGAGGCGCCGTCCCTCGCCGAGGTGGTCCGTGTCGCCGCCACGCTCGCAGCACCCGCGTTTGACGCGGCGCGAAAGGTCTGAGGGAGCCGCAGCGGTTCGACGTCATCGGCCGCGCGGCCGCGATGCGCGCCTGAATGTCGTCGGCCCGCCTTCCGGCGCGCGCGGTGCCGTGTGCGTGGAGGTCGTTGCGGGCTCAGCGCCTCGATCGCGCTCGTGGTGTCGATGGCGCATCGGAGCTCGGGCGGGCCGCACACGCGCGCTGGCTGGTTTGGCGCCAGACCTCTGCGGGACGATGCTCCGGACCAGGACCCAGAGCCGACAGACCATCTGCGGCGCTCGCGAGGTGTCTCCCGGTGGAACTTGTAAGTACTACTTACAAGTTCAAACCGTGGGTGCGCGGACGGTTTTTCGCAAGTTTAGGCACGATCGATCCTGGGACGATCGCGCCTCGCGCCCCGTCCGGGTTCCCTATGGCCGGGCGCGTCCGGCCTGTGGTACGATCCACGGGAGAGGCGGATTTAGTGAGGGAAACAGTCAGCGCCAAGGGGGGGCTGGGTCGTGTCGGTCGATCGCCCTCGCAAGGGCTTCACGTCGACCGCGATCGCACCTTGGTGCTGATGACGCGCCCGTGAGATCGTCACGCGCTCTGCTAGCGGCTGTCGTGCTCTGCCTAGGTGCCTACGCCGCATGGGTCACCTGTCGTCGTGACCGTTCGCCGCAGGAAGGGCACGCATCGGCCGCGTCCGACGGTACCGTCGGCGTCGGCAGTCCCTCTGGTGATGCGACCGAAGCCGCGCGCCGCGCCGCGCTGGGCGACGACCCGCCGCAGGTCCAGCCCCGGCCCGACCCTCCGTCCGTGGCGGAGCCGACGTCGAGCGCCGCGCCGTCAGCGCGCCCCACGGGGGAGGCCGCCGGCTGGGAGCGCCTACCTCCCGAGTACTGGCCAGACCAGATCGCCCAGGACGTCCAAGAGAACGTCGACCAGTGCCCCGGCTTCAAGGACTACTACGTCGACCTGGACTGCTCGGTCGCGCCCTGCGCGGTGATCTTGCGGGGACTCATGGTCGCGTCCATCTCCTCGGTCTCGTGCGCGCAGCTGCAGAACACCCCGGTGCGGTTCTCCGTGGCTGCGCCGGGTCGGGAGGCTGCGTCGATGACGGTGTACTTCTTCGAACCCTCCGACGAGGTCTTCGACACGTCGGCGCTGCGCGTCCGGGGCCTGCAGCTCCTCCACGATCACGCTCGTTGAAGGGCGTTCCGGCGTGGGCCGGGTCGCACCTACTGTCTGACGACCGTGTGTCCATGGAGCTTCGGCACACGTCGGACCACGTCGTCGGTTCGGTGACGGGGCGAGGCGGTGGAGGACATCGACAGGCAGCACGGCGGGGCGACCGCGAAGGCCGAGTTGTGCGCGCGGGCAGGGCGGACGCGCAGCGCCCGGCTGCGTCGCGGCGGTTCGCGCACTGGTGAGCGGGGCGCGCGTAAGGGAGCGCGGGCGGGGACGGGCTGCGTGGACCTTCGGAAGCGGGGGGGGGCGGGGACGAACTTGACCTGCCCATGCTCCAGACCCACCCCATCCGGTGCGCCTGACCGGGCTTCGAAGGTTAGACCACCTTCGCGGCCCGCAACACGTGGCTCGTCGGGGGTACACCTTGTCCTCACTGATCGACATCGAGAAGCTCACGCCCGACCAGCGCCTCGACCTCATCGGCGAGCTCTGGGACAGTCTGGATCACTCGCCGATCGTGCTCGAGGAAGACGTTCGCGCGCTGCTCGATGAGCGGATCGCGGAGATGGAACGAGACCCCTCCGGCGGCGTCTCGCTGGATGAGGTCCTCGCGGACCTCGCACGAGCGCGCGTTCGTCGGTGAAGCTCGAGATCCGCGGTCCCGCGCGCCAGGACATGTTGCGTGCGCAGCAATGGTACGAGGCGGTCGCGCCTCATAGCGCCGCGCCCGCAGCCTGATCCGTCCTTGACCTCGGATCCCGTTTCTGATCTTCTCTCGACATCGGGAGGTGATCGTCATGTCGGTGCCCTACAGCCGCGACCTTCGCGAGCGGGTCGTCGAGGCCATGAAGCGGCCCAACACGACCTACGAGTCCGTCGCTGAGCAGTTCTCCGTGGGTCGAGCCACCGTGAACCGGATCTGGCGCTTGTACCGGCGAACCGGCGAGGTCTTCCCGCCTGTGCTGCGGGGCAAGCCCGCCCGAGTGCTGGCGCCCGCGGAACTGGAGATCCTGCGGCAGCTCGTGGCCGAGCAGGCCGACGCGACGCTCGACGCGATCCGGGACGACATGGTGAACATCCTCGGTCGGACGATCAGCCGCGCCACGGTGGGCCGCGAGCTGCGCCGCATGGGCATCACGCGCAAAAAAAGAGCGTCTTCGCGAGCGAGCGGAACGTCGAGCGCATCCAAGCGCTCCGCGAGCGCTACTTCGAGTGGATGAAGGACGTTGACCCCGAGCGGCTCGTCTTCATCGACGAGTCCGGCTCCACGATCTCGATGTCGCCCCTGTGTGGCCGGTCGCCACGCGGTGAGCGCTGCATCGACCACGTGCCGCGGAACCGAGGCACGGTCACCACGATGATTGGGGCGCTTCGTGTCGACCGCATGAACGCGCTGATGACCATCGAGGGTGGCACGTCCACCGACGTGTTCGAGGCCTACGTCGAGAACATCTTGGGGCCGACACTGCGGCCCGGCGACATCGTCGTCATGGACAACCTCCCTGCCCACCGGCACGAGCGGGTCCGGGACGCCATCCACCGGTTCGGCGCCTTCGTGAAGTACCTGCCGCCGTACAGCCCGGAGCTCAACCCAATCGAGTTGGCCTGGTCGACGCTGAAGCACTGGCTCCGGGAGAGCCGAGCACGAACGCACGCGGCGCTCGACGAGGCGATCGATGCGGCAGCGCGGAACATCCGAACGAGCCAGGCCGCAGCTTGGGTGAAGCACTGCGGCTACAAGGTTCGGGCAGCGTGATCGGCGCTATGACCCAGACGATAGGCCCAAGCGCCCCTAGGAATACTGACCCGGGTTTGGTCGGCGACGAGCGAGCTAGTCACTCAATTCATCGTGCCGTGCATCACCCATCCTCGGTCCACCCCGCGGGCGCCCGGTGCGTCCACCTCACGGCGCCCGAGCGCGCTGCTCCTCCGTCATGCGGTCGACCAGTACTGCGCGCAGGGCGCGGCTGCGGATCTCCCACCGCCGGTCGAACTGCGCCACGTCCCCGGGCCCGGTCCAGGCCTCCGGGCCGACGGGCAGCATGAGGCCGTGCAGCCAGTCACCGCCGACCTTCCCGCTGAACTCACCCTGCCGCCCGCCTGCAAGCTCTGGCCGCACGCAGGCGACGTCCGAAGACTTCGCGTCGCCGATCCACGCAGCGGCCACGACGCATGGGTACTCGCCGCAGTCGACCTCGATGGCCGCCGCCGCCGCCGCCGGACACTGTGCGCGCAGCCGGTCGACCCACGCCTGTACGGCCTCAGGCGTGAACGCTGGGGCGAGATCCTCGGGGAACTCGATCGGGTCTGCGGCACCACCGACGACGTAGGCGCCGACCCATCGCGCCTTGAGCGCGTCCACCTCGGCGGTGGACCCACCGGCGCTGGGGTTCGCGGCTGGAGACACCGGCGAACTCGCTGGCGCGACCGAAGGCGTCGGACCCGGCCGCGACGCCGACGGCGTGCCGTGCTGGACGTCCGCCACAGGTGGCGGCGCGGACGGCGCGCTGGACCACCGGCCGGCAAGGAACGCGAGGCACACCACCGCCGACAGCATCAGCGCGCGCGGAATGCGAGGAGGCCTCGACATGGGGCCACTCGCGCGCGTGGGACGCTGTGGGGGCGGAGGCGTGCCATCACATGGGCGGGCTCGCGCAGCACCTTGAACGCGTGGAACCCGTCGTTCTTCAGGGAGCCCGGCGCGCACCACCGCTGGCAGAGCGCCTCGATCAGCCCACCCATCGCCACGCCGCCCACGTCCTGGGCGTCCCAGCCGACCTCGGCGAGCAGAGCCGTCGCCACGTCCTTGGCGTCCGCGGCGTCGCCGAAGTCACCCGAGCGGACCTCCGGGTGCGCCGCGGCCCACTCCGCCAGCTTGGCGGGCGTGCGCGCGCCGAGGGTGACCGCGTGGCCCTTCTTGGCGACGCCGAGCGGGCGGGTTTGGCCGACGTCTCCGGAGCCGATCACCCCAAGGGACGTGGACACGCCCCCTTGGCGCCACGGTGTTCGGGACCCGTGGCGGACGTAGGCGACAAGGTTGATGACGAGGGCCATTCGACAGGGCGCGCGGGACCGCCCTCGTCGTCCCCGTGCGCGTCGCCAGCGGCGCGTTCCCTGCGTCTCCCGGCAGGCCGAACCTTGTGGAGCTCCGAGCGCAGGCATCTCGCCTTGCCCCGCACCGGTGGTCGACCACGAACCGTGCCCGGCCGCGATCCGCGCGCCGAGATGCGTGCCCACCGCGCACCACCCAATCCATGTGCAGGAAACTCCTTTGAAAGTCGCCATTCGAACCTGCAGATGCGATAGTCTAAGGTGCCACTCCGGAACTGGCCTCATGCCCGTCGACTGTGGGCACCTCAATCGGACGTGGGAGAATCGGTATGACTGGGAAGCCCGCGTCGTTGAAGCCTGTCCCACCCGCCGCTGAGCTCCCCCCGAGCCACGAAGCGCCCGCGGCGCCGCCCAGGTTCCCGGTGGTCGGAATCGGCGCCTCCGCGGGTGGCCTCGCCGCCTTGGATGCGTTCTTCTCTGGCATGCCCGCGGGCGTGGACCCGGGCATGGCGTTCGTGGTCGTGCAACACCTGGCGCCAGACCACAAGAGCCTGCTCGTCGAGCTGATCGGCCGCCAGACCCGCATGCATGTCTTCGAAGCCGAAGATGGCATGGTGGTGCAGATCAACTGCGTCTACGTGATCCCGCCGGGGCATGACCTCGCGTTGCTGCACGGCGCGCTGCAGCTGCTGGAGCCCCATCAGCCGCGCGGCCATCGCCTGCCGATCGACTTCTTCTTTCTCTGCCTGTCGCAAGACGTCCGCGAGCGCGCCATCTGCGTCGTGCTGTCCGGCACCGGGAGCGACGGCAGCCTGGGGGCTCGCGCGATCAAGGCAGAGGGGGGCTTGGTGGTGGCTCAGGCCCCGGCCTCGGCGGAATTCGATGGCATGCCGCGCAGCGTCCTCGCCACCGGTCTGGTCGACTACGAGCTGCCGCCAGCCGAGATGGCTGCCCAGCTCATCGCCTACGCCACCCACGGCAAGCGGCCCCTCTCGTCGGACCCCGACGTCGACGGCGCGCTGAACAAGGTCTTCGTCCTGCTGCGCGCCCACACCGGCCACGACTTCTCCCTCTACAAGCCGAGCACGATCGGCCGCCGCATCCAGCGGCGCATGGCCGTCCACGGGATCGAGCAGATCAATGCTTATGTGAGGTACCTGGAGCGAGACCCCGCCGAGATCGACGCGCTGTTTCGCGACCTGCTGATCGGCGTCACCAGCTTCTTCCGGGACCCAGACGCCTTTCAGGTGCTCGAGGACCGAGTCATGCCCAGGCTGTTCGACGACAAGGGCCCGGGCTCCGTGATCCGGGTCTGGGTCCCAGGCTGCTCCACGGGCGAGGAGGCCTACTCCATCGCCATCCTGCTGATCGAGCGGATGGAGGCGATCGGGGCCCGCTGCACGGCGCAGGTGTTCGCCACCGACATTGACCCCCGGGCCATCGTCACCGCCCGCGCCGGCCGATACCCGACGAACATCGCCTCGGACGTCTCGCCGGAGCGACTCACCCGCTTCTTCACGCTCGACGCCACCGGCACGTCCTACCGTATCAACAAGAGCGTCCGCGACCTGCTGGTGTTCTCGGAGCAGGACGTGGTGCGGGATCCCCCCTTCTCCAAGGTCGACCTGATCAGCTGCCGCAACCTGCTGATCTACATGGGCGCGGAGCTCCAGAGGAAGCTGAACCCGCTGTTTCATTACGCGCTGAACACGGACGGCTGGCTGTTCCTCGGCACCTCAGAGGATGTGGGTGGACTGGACGGCCGGTTCTCGGTGTTCGACTGCAAGGCAAAAGTGTTCCGACGCGAGCCGGCCCCGCACGGCCAGCGACGCAAGGACTTCGGGCGCAGCTTGCCCAAGATGACGGTGTGGGATGCGTCTACGCACATTGACCTCAAGGAGGCCTCCGTTCCCCCCGGCCAACAGTCGCTGCGCGAGGCCACCGAAGGTGCGCTGTTGTCCCAGCTCATCGCCGCCGGCGTGCTGGTCAACCGCGAGGGCGACATCCTCTACCTTCATGGTCGCACCGGGATGTTCCTCGAGCCTTCCCCCGGCGAAGCGGGCGTGAACAACATCCTCAAGATGGCCCGCGAGGGGCTGCACCGCGCGCTCACCTCCAGCCTGCGCAAGGTGGCGAGCACGGGTGAGGTCGTGGCCTGCCCCGGCCTGCGCGTGAAGACCAACGGCCACTTCACCACCGTCAACCTCACGGTGCGGGCGGTCCCCGCGGGCCCCGGCGCGCCGCCGCAGTCGCCGTGGTACCTGGTCATCTTGCAAGAGGTGGCAGCTCCCGCCGTCGCCTCGCCCGCCCCCGAAGGGAGCGGGGAAGGCCTCGCGCCCGGGCCGCGGAGCGCCGCGTCGCCGGACGCCAACGCTCGGGTCGCCGCGCTGAACGGGACGCTGCGGGCGACCGAGGACTACGTGGCGAGCCTCCAGGAGGAGCTCAAGCTCACCACCGAGCAGCTCAGCTCCTCGAAAGAGGAGATGCAGTCGGTCAACGAGGAGCTGCAGTCCAGCAACGAGGAGCTCGAGACCTCCAAGGAGGAGATGCAGTCGATCAACGAAGAGCTCGGCACGGTCAACGCCGAGCTGAACGCCAAGGTGGCTGAGCTGTCGGAGGCGAGCGACGACTTGAACAACCTGCTCTCCGGCACCGGAATCGCCACGGTGTTCGTCGATCACCAGCTGCGCATCCTGCGCTTCACCCCCGCGGCCACGAGCCTCATCAACCTGATCCCGGCCGACCTGGGCCGCCCCCTGGCGCACATCGTCTCGAACCTCGTCGGCTACAACCGCCTTGTGCCCGATCTGAAGTCGGTGCTCACCACGCTGCTGCCCAGGGAGGTCCTTGTGCAGACGGTCGAGGGCAGCAAGTACCTGATGCGTATCCAGGCCTACCGCACGCAGAAGAACGTGATCGAAGGCGCCGTGATCTCCTTCTTGGACGTGACGGAGATCGAGGCCACGCGCGAGGCGCTTCGCAAAGCCAACGACGCGGCGCGGCTGGCCGTGGTGGTGCGCGATTCGCTCGACGCCATCACCGTGCAGGACCTGGACGGACGCATCCTCGCCTGGAACGCGGGCGCGGTGCGCCTCTACGGCTGGACGGAAGCCGAGGCGTTGGGGATGAACGTGCGCGATCGCATCCCCGCGCCGCTCCGCGAGGCCGCGCTGGCCACGCTCGTGTCGCTGGGCCGCGCCACGGTGCTGGAGGCCTACCGAACGCAGCGGCTGGCCAAGGGGGGGGCTGTCGTGGAGGTTTCGATCATCTCCACCGCCCTGATCGATGAGGGGGGCGTGTGTTACGGGATCGCCACAACGGAGAGGGCCACTCTCGGGAGCACACCATGAGCCCGCAGGACCGCACGCCCGCGCCAGACCCCGCCGCGCTGCGCGATCGCGCCGAGGCGGCATGGCGGGCGACGGCCGACGCCGCCACGGAGGCGATGGTCGCGACCTCGCCCGACGCGGTGCGCAGGCTCGTCCACGACCTGCAGGTGCACCAGATCGAGCTCGAGCTGCAGCACGATGAGCTCCACCAAACGCAGCTCGCGCTCGGCGCAACGCACGCCCGCTACCTTGACCTCTACGATCTGGCGCCCGTTGGGTTCTGCAGCGTGAACGAGGCCGGCGTGATGTTCGAAGCCAACCTCACGCTCGCCATGCTGCTGGGCGTCGAGCGCGACGCGCTGATCGGCCAGCCGCTCTCGAACTTCATCCTTCGGGAGGACCAAGACCTCTGCTACCTGCTGCGGCAGCGGGCGACCGCCGGAGCCAACAGGGGCAGGGGCAGCAGGGACAGCGGGGGCCGCAGGGGCAGCAGGAGCAGCGACCCGTCCGGGGCAGAGTGCGAGCTGCACATGATCCGCGCTGACGGCGCGCCGTTCTGGGCACACGCCAGGGCTGTGATCGACGACGACGCGGACAGCGGGGACCACCCCTCGCTGCGCCTTGTGGTGTCCGACATCAGCGAGCGCAAAGCGGCGAACGCGAAGCAAGCCCTGCTGGAGTCCGAGCTCGCTCACGCACAGAAGCTCGAAACGATCGGCCGCCTCGCGGGTGGCGTCGCACACGACTTCAACAACATGCTCGCCGTCATCCTCGGCACCACTGAGCTGGCGTTGTGCGACGTGGACCCGACGAGCGGGCTCCACATGGACCTGACCGACATCCAAGCCGCAGCGCGTCAGTCGGCCCAGATCACGGGACAGCTGCTGGCCTTTGCCCGCAAGCAGGTGATCACGCCCAAGGTCATCGACCTCAACGCGACCGTGACCGACACCGTCAAGATGCTCCAACGGCTCATCGGCGAGGACATCCGGCTGACCTTCAAGCCAGGGGCGAACCTCTGGCCGGTGAAGATGGACCCGTCCCAGGTGGTTCAGATCCTGGCAAACCTGTGCGTCAACGCCCGAGACGCCATCGCGGATGTCGGCACGATCACCATCGAGACCCAAAACCTTGGCGTGGGGGACTGCCCCTGCGCGGACGCCGAGCGTTGCAGGTGCGGCGGCAATGTCGCGCTCATCGTGACCGACGACGGCTGCGGCATGGACGAGGAGACGTTGACGCGCGCCTTTGAGCCGTTCTTCACGACCAAGCAGGTCGGCAAGGGCACCGGACTCGGGCTCGCGATGGTGTACGGCGAGGTGAAGCAGAATCACGGCGTCGTCCGCGTTCGCAGCGCGCCGGGCGAAGGGACAACCTTCCGCATCTGCCTCCCCCGATACGAAGAGGCCGCAGCGGAGCAGGTCGTCACGACCAGGACAGTGGCCGACGCCCGTGAAGGCGAGACCATCCTCGTGGTGGAGGACGAGCTGCCCCTGCTACGGGTGGTCCAGCGGCTGCTCGAAAGACACGGCTACACCGTGCTGGCAGCAAACACACCTGAGGAGGCCGTGCGCTTCGCGAAGGAGCACGGCGATCGGATCGACATGCTCCTGACCGACGTGGTCATGCCCGGTCAGAACGGCCTGGACCTCGCCAAGGCGCTCTCGGAGGTCATCCCGTCGCACAAGTGCCTGTTCATGTCTGGATACACCGCCGACATGGCGGGTCGCCACGGCATGGTGGACGAAGACCTCCACTTGCTGATCAAGCCGTTCGCGGCGGCGGACCTCACGGCCGCGGTGCGCGGGGTGCTCGACGGCTCCTAGCGGCCGGCACGCCCGCCGCGCGGCTCGCCCCTACCGCGAAAACGCCTGCAGCCCCGTCTGCGCCCGCCCCAGGATCAACGCGTGCACGTCATGCGTCCCCTCGTAGGTGTTCACCGCCTCCAGGTTCATCACGTGCCGGATGACGTGGAACTCGTCGGAGATCCCGTTCCCGCCGTGCATGTCCCGGGCGACGCGCGCGATCTCCAGCGACTTCCCGCAGTTGTTGCGCTTCACCAGGCTGACCATCTCCGGCGCGAACCGGCCCTCGTCCATCAGCCGCCCGACCCGCAGCGACGCCTGCAGGCCCAGCGTGATCTCGGTCTGCATGTCCGCGAGCTTCTTCTGCACCAGCTGCGTCGCCGCGAGCGGGCGACCGAACTGCATCCGGTCGAGCGTGTAGGTCCGCGCCGCGTGCCAGCAGAACTCCGCAGCGCCGAGCGCGCCCCAGGAGATGCCGTAGCGGGCGCGGTTCAGGCAGGAGAACGGCCCCGCCAGGCCACGGGCCTCGGGGAGCTGGTTCTCGTCGGGGACGAACACGTCCTCCATGACGATCTCGCCGGTGATGGACGCGCGCAGGCTGAACTTGCCCTCGATCTTGGGGGCGGACAGGCCCTTCATGCCTTTCTCGAGCACGAAGCCCAGGATGGTGCCGTCGTCGTCCTTGGCCCACACCACGAACACGTCCGCGATGGGCGAGTTGGTGATCCACATCTTGGTGCCGTTCATCACCCAGCCGCCGTCGACCTTGCGGGCGCGGGTGCGCATGCCGCCGGGGTCTGAGCCAAAGTCGGGCTCCGTCAAGCCGAAGCAGCCGACCCACTCGCCGGTGGCGAGCTTGGGCAGGTACTTCTGCTTCTGGGCCTCGCTGCCGAAGGTGGCGATGGGGTGCATGGTCAGGCTGGACTGCACGCTCATGGCCGAGCGGTAGCCGGAGTCCACGCGCTCCACCTCACGGGCGATCAGGCCGTAGGCGACGTAGCTGACGCCGGCGCAGCCGTAGCCCTGGATGGTGGCGCCCAAAAGGCCCAGCTCGCCGAACTCGTTCAGGATCTCGCGGTGGAAGACCTCGTGGCGGTTGGCCATCAGGATGCGCGGCATCAGCTTGCCCTGGGCGTAGTCGCGGGCGGTCCACATCACCGCGCGCTCCTCGTCGGTGAGCTGCTCCTCCAACAAGAAGGGGTCATTCCACGTGAACGCGCCGTAGGACTCGGTCATGCCGCACCTCTAGGTGCCGCGTGGCCTATCGCGCCTCTTGACGGGCCGCCCCGCAACGGTCAGTCCTCAGGCGGCGGAGGGTGCATGGCCGTCGCGCGGTCCGAGTCGGTCGAGGAGGGCTTCAAGGCCCATGTGGCCGCGTTGACGCCCCAGGCGCGTCGCGACGAGCTGGACTCCCCGGTCCGGCAAGGCACGGGGCTGACGGCGCGCCAGGCGATCGCCCTGTTCGAGGCGCAGCTCGACTCGCGCGCGGCCGACCTGCTCGCGCGGGATCTGAAGAAGGACAACCGGTCGTTCTACACCATCGGGTCGTCCGGCCATGAAGGCAACGCCGCCGTGGCGGCCGCGTGCAGGCCCACCGACCCAGCGTTCCTGCACTACCGCTCCGGCGGCTTCTTCCTGGCGCGCGCGCAGCAGGTGCCGGGCGCGCACGGGCCGCTCGACATCGCGCTCGGCGTGGTGGCCAGCGCGGACGAGCCGATCGCGGGCGGGCGGCACAAGGTGTTCGGGTCGGTGCCGCTGCACATCCCCCCGCAGACCAGCACCATCGCGTCGCAGCTGCCCAAGGCGGTGGGCTGCGCCATGTCGATCGAGCGCCGCGCGCGCCGCTTGGGCATCAAGGACGACCGCATCGTGATCGTGTCGTTCGGCGACGCGTCGTCCAACCACTCCACCGCCGCCGGCGCCATCCACGCGGCGGGCTGGGCGGCCTTCCAGAACGTGCCGGTGCCGGTGCTGTTCGTGTGCGAGGACAACGGGATCGGCATCTCGGTCCGCACGCCCGAGGGCTGGGTGGGCGCGGCCTACGGGCACCGCGCAGGCCTCAAGTACTTCCACGGCGACGGCCTGGACCTGCCCGACGCCTACGACGCCGCAACCGAGGCCGCCAACTGGGTGCGCGAGCACCGCCGCCCCGCGTTCCTGCACCTGCGCACCGTGCGATTGATGGGGCACGCCGGGTCGGACGTGGAGCAGACCTACCGCACGCTCGACGAGATCCAAGCGACCGAGGCGCTCGACCCGCTGCGCAGCACCGCCACGCTGCTCGTCGAGCACGGCTGGATGACGCCCGACGAGGTGCTCGCGCTCTACGACGACACGCGCGCGCGCCACGCGGCGCTGGGCGCTGAGGCCATGCGCAGGCCGCAGCTCACCACGCGCGAGCAGGTGATGCGGCCGCTGTTCTTCCACGACGCCGACGCGGTGGCCCACGCCATCCCGCGTGTGCCCGACGACGTGCGCCAGGCCCAGATCGGCGAGCTCGCCGAGGCGAGCGACCGCCCGCGACACCTGGCGCTGCAGATCAACCGCACGCTCGCCGACCTGCTCACCGCGGTGCCGGAGATGGTGCTGTTCGGTGAGGACGTCGCGCGGAAGGGCGGCGTGTACAACGTCACGTCCGAGCTCACCAAGCGGTTCGGCGTGGGGCGCGTCTTCAACACGCTGCTCGACGAGCAGACCATCCTGGGCCTGGCGATCGGCGCCGCCCAAGCGGGCCTGCTCCCCTTCCCCGAGATCCAGTACCTGGCCTACCTGATCCACGCGATCGATCAGCTGCGCGGCGAGGCCGGATCGCTCCAGTTCTTCAGCAACGGCCAGTACAGCAACGGCATGGTCGTGCGGCTGGCGGGCCTGGCCTACCAGAA
Organism: uncultured Pseudomonadota bacterium; assembly: GCA_903861005.1. Lineage (GTDB taxonomy): Bacteria > Myxococcota_A > UBA796 > UBA796 > CAIOSP01. Next base: position 8,319 of record CAIOSP010000078.1, on the reverse strand, counting down.
GGGCTTTGGTGGCCACTTCCACAACGACCACGGCATCGCCGCCATCCGCGAGATCCCCGGCGTGCTGTTCGGCATCGCCGCGCGCGGAGACGACGCCGCGCGCATGCTGCGCACCATGGCGGGGGCGGCGCGCGCGTGCGGTCGCGTGTGTGTGTCGGTCGAGCCGATCGCGCTCTACATGACCAAGGACCTGCACGTGGACGGCGACGGCGGCTGGCTGACGCTCTACCCGCCCCCCGGCGACTCCATGCCCATCGGGGAGGTCGGCGTGTACGGCGTCGGCGCGGACCTGACGATCGCCACCTACGCCAACGGCCTGTGGATGTCGCTGCGCGTGGCCAAGCGGCTCGCCGACGAAGGCATCGCCGTGCGCGTGATCGACCTGCGCTGGATGGTGCCGCTGCCGCTCGACGCGCTGGCCGAGCACGTGCGCGACACGGGCCGCCTGCTGGTGGTCGACGAGTGCCGCGCGTCGAGCGGGATCGCGTCCGAGGTGGCCGCGGGCATCAGCGACCGCGTGCCCGGCGCGCGCATCCGACGCCTCACCGCGCCCGACAGCTACGTGCCGCTCGGGCCCGCCGCCAACCTGGTGCTCGTCAGCGAAGACGAGATCACCGCCGCCGTCCGCGCCGTCCTGGAGCTGCCATGAGCCGCCGCGCGCTGATCGTCTGCCCGGGTCGCGGGAGCTACGGGCGCGAGTCGCTGGGCTCGCTCGCCAACCTGACTGGTGACGCCGCGGCGATCGTCGACGCGTGCGACGCGTGGCGCGCGGATCGCGGCGCGCCCACCCTGCGCGAGCTCGACGCCGCCGCCTCGTTCGCGCCGTCGCGCCACGTCGCGGGCGAGCACGCGAGCCTGCTGACGTTTGCGGTGTCGCTCGCCGATCGCGTCGCGCTTCAGGACGTCGAGGTGGTCGCCGTCACCGGCAACAGCATGGGCTGGTACACCGCGCTCGCCGCGTCCGGCGCGCTGCCGGTCGACGACGCGATCGAGCTGGTCGACACCATGGGCGCCTGGCAGCAGGACCACGTGATCGGTGGGCAGATCATGTGGCCGCTCACCGGCGCGGATCGCACGGTCGACCCCACGCGCGTGGCCGAGGTCGATCAGGCCATCACGGACGCGCGCGCGGCCGGGCATCAGGCCTGGTGGTCGATCCGCCTGGGCAGCCACGCGGTGATCGGCGCGGACGACGGCGGCTGCGCGTTCCTGCTGACGCGCCTGCCCGCCGAGACGCGCGGCACGCGCAAGTACCCCACGCGCCTGCCGCTGCACTCCGCCTTCCACACGCCGCTGATGCAGGCCACCTCTACGCGCGCCCTGGACGAGCTGGGAGCCTTGGGGTTCCGCGCTCCTGCTGTGCCGCTGATCGACGGCCAGGGCACCGTCTGGCGCCCGCGCTGGGCCGATCCCGTCGCCATGCGCAACTACACGCTGGGCGCGCAGGTGGTCGACACCTACGACCTGGACCTGGCCGTGCGGTCCGCGCTCTGGCACACCGCGCCCGACGTGGTGATCGTGCTGGGCCCGGGCGAGGGGCTGCTGCGTCCCGTCGAGACGATCGCGCGCGGGGCCGGGTTCGCAGTCGAGGTCCGCGGCCCGCGCTGATCACCCGGCGCCCACAGGCGCCCCTCTTGCTCGCACCCTGAATTCCTGGGGGAACCACATGACTCGCAGCAGCTTGTTCGGCAGGCTTCAACAGCTGGCGGCGCTCGCGCGGCACGGCGCAGCGCACGGCCTGAGCGACGCCGCCGAGATCCGCAGCTCCGCGGCGCGCGCCACGCGCGAGGGCCTCGATCGACGCACGTTCTTGAGCGCGTCGATCGCCACCGGGGCGCTCGCGGCGCTGCCGCTCGGCGCGGGCGGCTGCAAGCCCAAGGCCGACGTTCGGCAGGTGCTGGTGGTGGGCGCGGGCATCGCCGGCCTGCACTGCACGTGGCGGCTTCAGCAGGCGGGCGTGGACGTGCTGTGCTGCGAGGCCAACACGCGCCTGGGCGGGCGCATGTGGACCGCGCGCGACCGCTTCGAGGACGGCCAGGTGGTGGAGCTGGGCGGCGAGTTCATCGACACCAACCACGCGACCATGTGGGCGCTGTCCGAAGAGTTCGGCATCCAGGTCGACGACCGCTGGGCCGACGAGCCCGAGGGCTTTGTGCGCGACGTGTGGTGGTTCGACGGCGCCGCCGTGCCGGATGACACCCTCCTCGAGCAGTTCGCCGCGGTCGTGGGCAAGATGGCGTCCGATGTCGCCGCCGCCGAGGCCTCCGACGACGTGTTCGCCCAGCTCGACGCGCAGTCGCTGCGGGACTGGCTCGACACCAACGTCCCCAAGGACACCTACGGCGCGCTCAACGCGGTGCTCGACAGCGCCTACCGCGGCGAGTTCGGCCTGGAGAACGACCAGCAGTCCGCGCTCAACCTGCTGTACTTGATCGGCTCAGACACCAGCGAGGTGTTCTCGATCTTCGGCACGTCCGACGAGCGTCACCAGGCGCACCTGGGCGCCGACACGTTCACCGCCGCGCTGGCCCTCGCGATCGGCGCCGACGCCATCGTCTCCCACCAAGAGCTCAAGGCGGTGGACGTGGTGGACGACGGCTTCTCCGCCACCTTCTCCACGCGGAACGGCGACGTGACGATCGTGGCCGAGCACGTCGTGTTCGCCATCCCGTTCACCAAGCTGCGCAAGGTGGCGTTCGGCGCCGGCGCGCTCAGCGACGCCAAGCAGGAGCTCATCGACACGCTCGGCTACGGCGTCAACGCCAAGGTCAGCATGGGCTTCACCGGCCAGGTCTGGCGCACCGACCACAACGCCAGCGGCAACGTCACCGGCAACGGTCTGAGCCAGCAGCTGTGGGACTGCTCGGTGGGCCAGAACGGCGCGAGCGGCATCCTCACCGACTTCCTCGGCGGCGACGCCGCGAACGCGATCGCCGCCGGGGCGCCCGCCGACTGGGCGCAGCAGATCCTGCCCGAGATCGACGCCGCGTTCCCAGGCACGGCCGACGCGTTCACCGGCAAGGTGCTGCTCTCGCAGTGGCAGCTGATGCCCTGGGCCGAAGGCAGCTACACCTGCTACAAGCCCGGCCAGTGGTCGATCTGGGGGACCGAGGGCGCGCGCGAAGGCAACCTGCACTTCTGCGGCGAGCACTGCAGCGCCGACTTCCAGGGCTGGATGGAGGGCGGCGCAGAGACCGGCGCGTTCGTAGCCGCGGAGATCTTGGACGACTACGGCCTGGCGCTCACGGCGCGGCACCGGCGCATCGTGTCGCGCAAGCTCATGGTGCCGCAGCCCTGCTACCACGGGTCGGGCGAGCGCCTGCCCATCGCCACGTTCCACGCGCGGCGCCGGGTGTTGACCGCCGCCGCGCGCGCGCGCTGACTACGGCAGGGGCTTGAGGCCCGCGTTGATCGCGGCGGCCAGGATGTGGGTGCGCTCCGCCTGGTAGTACAGCCAGGTGGCGACCATCGTCACAGGCACCGCGACGAACAGGCCGACGAAGCACGCGCAGGTGCCGGCGAACGCGATCACGTAGAGGATGATCGTGAACACCAGCAGGTCGAAGAACGCGCCCTTGGCGTGGTGGAACGACGCCTGGATCGCGTCGATCGCGCCGAAGCGCTGGTCGACGATCAGCGGCAGCGTCCAGAAGGTCAGCACGCTCACCAGCACCGATCCGATCAGCGGCAGGATGCTGCTGGCGAACGACGCCACGATCAGGATCACCCAGTAGACCACGTACTCGGCGATGAGGTCGGTCTGGAACAGGTCACCGATCTCCGGCGCCACGCCGCGATCGATCGCGCGCTTGGTCGCGAGCACCAGGTTGGGCCCGACGAGCAGGCCGGCGATGCCGCAGGTCAGCAGCGTCGCGCAGCCCGCGACGAGCACGAGGATGATCCACGAGGCGAGGTCACGCGAGACGACGCCCCAAGCGCGGCTGATGTGATCCATGTCGATTCCCCTGGGTTGAAGTGTCTTGAGGTGCGGGGTCGGGTCGCGACGCCCTTTCGGTTCGAACGGTCAGGACGTGAAGGCAGACTTCACGTTCTGGTCGAGCAGCACGATGAGCGCCCAGATGCCGACCGGCATGCCCACGCAGCAGCAGCAGCACGGCGTGAGGCACGGGATGAGCGTCAGCGCGGCGGCCACGATGCACAGCGAGTACATCTCGCCCGAGCGCATCTTCACGCCGCCCGCCACGATGACCAGCGCGATGACCAGCGTCATCAGGTTCGAGAACATGCCGAAGGTGCCGCCCATCGCGTTGGTGATGAGCTCGAGCTGCTGCTGCTCGGGGCCACCCAGCGAGCCCCCAAACTGCCCGAGGTCCGGGAAGCCGGGGCCCGTGGTGCCCAGGAGCAGCCCGAGGAACGAGCTGACCAGCCCGCCGAGCGACGAGAGGGCGCTCAGCGCGCCCACCACGATCAAGCCAATGCCAGGCCCGTTCAGGCGCGAGAGCGCGTCCGCTCGCCCGCTGTCTACGCTGAAGTCGCTCATGAACCCCGCCTCGCGACCCGCGCCTTGGGCGGGCCTCGCAGGGGGTTCATACAGCAGGCAGGCCCCCGCCACAACGCCGCGACGCGCAAAAGTCACGCCGCAATGGGTCCAAACCGGGCCTCGCACCGCGCAAACGGTCCGGCGTCCGCCACGAGGGTTCGGCGGGCGGGGGACCAAACAGGCCGCCCCGCCCCCCGAGCCGGCTCAGTCGCCCAGCAGCGCCCGCGCGATGAGCTCGCGCTGGATCTCGCTGGTGCCCTCGCCGATGGGGCCCAGCCGCGCGTCGCGCAGGAAGCGCTCGGCGGGGAAGTCCTCGGTGTAGCCCCAGCCGCCGAACACCTGCACCACGCGGTCCGCGCAGCGCACGGCCATCTCGGTGGCGAAGGTCTTGGAGATGCTGGCCATGTCCGCGCAGGCCATGCCCTCGTCCTTCATCCACGCCACCTTGCGGGCCATCAGGCGCGCGGTGTCGATCTCCACCTTGCAGTCGACCAGCTTGAACTGGATGGCCTGCTTGGTGGCGATCGGCTTGCCGAACGCGCGGCGCTCGGTGGCGTACTTGCAGCCCGCCTCGAACGCGGCCTCGGCGATGCCGATGCCAAAGTGCGACATGCTGATGCGACCGAACTCGAGCGTCTGCATGGCCTGGATGAAGCCCGCGCCGGGCTCGCCGACCACGTCCTCGTCGGGCACGAACGCGCCATCGAACACCAGCCCGCCGGTGGGCGAGCCGCGCAAACCCATCTTGCGGTAGGGCGCGCTGCGCTCGACGCCGGGGCCGTGGAGGTCGACCACAAACGCGGTGACGCCAAAGTGCTTGGCCTCAGCGTCGGACACCGCCATCACCACGCCAAAGTCGGCGATGGGGGCGTTGGTGATCAGGGCCTTCTCGCCGTACAGCTTCCAGCCGCCAGGCACCTTCTCGGCCCGCGTGCGGATGTTCGCGGCGTCGGTGCCGGCGTCGGGCTCGGTCAGGCCGAAGCAGCCGATCTTCTCGCCCGACACCAGCCCCGGCAGCCACTTGGCCTTGAGCTTCTCAGACCCGTGGTGGAGGATAGGGCCGCCGCACAGGCCGATGCTGGCGCCCGCGGACAGGAACGTCGCGGCGCACGCCTTGGCGAGCGACTCCTCGGCCATGGCGCGCATCACAAAGTCGGTGTCCTCGCCGACGCCGCCGTACTTGGCCGGGTGGTAGAGCTTGAAGAAGCCCATGTCCACGAGGTCCTTCCAGTTCTCGCGAGACAGCTCGCCGGCGCGATCGACCGCGGCCGCGCGCGGCGCGATCTGCTTCTGGCAGAAGTCTTCAAAGGCGCGACCGAACGCTTCTTGAGCAGGGGTGAGTCCGTAGTCCATGTGCGCCTCCTAGAAGCCCAGATCGAGGATGGAACGAGCGATGATCCCGCGCTGCACTTCGCTGGTGCCGCCGCCGATCGTCGAGATCATGGAGTCTCGGAGAGAGCGCTCCACGTGGTACTCGGTGGTGAAGCCGTTGCCGCCGTGCATCTGGATGGCGTCGCGGAAGCAGCGCTGGCTGGTCTCAGACAGGAACAGCTTGGCGATCGCCGCGTCCACCAGGGGCGGATCGCCGTCGCGGTCCAGCTGCCAGGCCACGCGGTAGATCAGGTTGCGCGACAGCTCGTAGTCCATCTTCATCTGCGCGAGCATGTGGCGCAGCGCCTGGAACTTGGCGATCGGGCGACCGAACTGGTGACGCTCCTGCAGGTACTTGGCCGTGCGGTCGATGGTGGCCTTCATGCCGCCCATGCCCGGCGCGAGCAGGCAGCTGCGCTCCCAGCCCAGGATGAGCTTCACGGACATGATGAAGCCGTAGTTCTCAATGCCGAGCAGGTTCTCCTCCGGGACCTCGCAGTCCTCAAAGACCAGCTCAGACGTCAGCGACGTCTTCATGCCCATCTTCTCGATGTGCTGGCCCACCTTGAAGCCCGGGAAGCTGCTCTCCACCAGGAAGGTGCTGATGCCCGCCGCCTTGGGCCGCGCGGTGGGGTCCGTCACGGCGGTGACGACGAACACGCCGCCGACCGGGCCGTTGGTGATCCACATCTTGGTGCCGTTGAGGATCCACTTGTTGCCCTTCTTCACGGCGCGCGTCTTCATGGACGCGGCGTCCGACCCGCTGTCGGGCTCAGACAGGCAGAAGCCGCCGATCAGCTCGCCCGACGACATGGCGGGCAGGTAGCGGCGCTTGTGCTCCTCGCTGCCAAGCTTCCAGATGGGAACGCCGCACAGGATGGTGCTGGCACCCCAGGCGAGCGTGGTGCCGCCGTCCTCAGCGCCCTCCGCGAAGCCTTCGGACACCAGGCAGGTCTCGACCGCGGACAGGCCGGTGCCGCCGTACTCGACGGGGTACGGCGCGCCGAGCAGGCCGTGCTCACCCATCTTCTTCCAGATCTCGCGCGAGAACGTGCAGTTCTTGTCGCGCTCCAGCACGCCGGGGTGCACCTCGGCGCGGCCAAACGCGCGTGCACCTTCGTACAGCGCGATCTGCTCTTCGGTGAAGCGGAAGTCCATCGGAGCCTCTCAGGTGGAAGGGGGCCGGGCGGTGACGCCGCGGAACAACGCGAGCACGGTGGCGCGCACCGCGCTCAGATCAGGGGGTTCGGTGGGGGCGGCGCGCGGCGCGGCCAGCGTGGCGACGATCGCACCCTCCAGCGCGCCCAGGAACAGCACGGCCAGCGCGCGCGGGTTGGCGTCGGGCACCAAGGCGCCCTGCTCGGCTGACGCCACGAAGGTGCGCTCCAGGCAGGCCACGACGCGGGCCACGTCCGGATGCGACAGCGCCCCGCCCAGCCGCGCATGACGGCCGTACTCCAGCAGGATGACCTTCATGCGGTCCGGGAACGCGTCCAGCGCGCCGAACGCGTAGTCGAGCACCGCGCGGACGGCGTCCTCCGGCGAGCGGTCGGATGACGTGATGCGATCCACGACCTCGGCGAAGATCGCCCAGTTCTCGTCGAACACCGTCTTGAGGAGCGCGTCCTTGGTGCCGAAGTAGTGGTAGACCAGCCCGTAGGCGACGCCCGCCTGGTCGGCGACGTCTTGGATGCGGATGGCCTCATGGCCCTTCTCCGCGAACACGCGCACCGCGGCGTCCAGGATCTGACGGCGACGCTCGGCGCGGGCATCACTCTCGGGCACGAGGTCAGACAAGGCGGCTCCCCCGTCCACCAGGAACACGCGTTGACACCAATGTCAAACGCCACCCGCGATCGATTTGGTGCGGGCGCATCGCCCCAGACTGTGGCATTCTTCGTCCCTTCGCCTGGAGTCGACGTGCGCCTCATCCTCCCGCTCGTGTTCGTGGCCGCTTGCGGCGGCCTGACCCCGATCAAGGTCGACACCGGCACGCCTGACCTCCCGCTCGACACCGACGTCGCCGGAACCGGCGGCGGTGGCGGTGGAGGCGGTGGTGGCGGCGGTGGCGGTGGAGGCGGTGGCGGCGGCGGTGGCGGTGGCGGTGGCGGTGGAACGGACACGTCAGCCGGCGGCGGCGGCGGCGGTGGCGGCGCGGTCGACACCGACACCGGCACGGGGGGTCCGGACACCGACAACGACGGCATCCCCGACGCGCGCGACAACTGCGTCACCATCCCGAACTTCCCGCAGGCCGACATGGACCACGACGGGATCGGCGACCTGTGCGACGACGACCGCGACGGCGACGGCTACCTCAACACCGAGGACCGCTGGCCCGACGAGGTCGCGTGGCCCGGCCACACGTCCAACGAGACCCTCTACCCGCACACGTCGAGCGACCTGTGGACGTTCTACGTGCCCACCGAGGCGCTCACCCGCGTCGG
>CAIOSP010000077.1 GCA_903861005.1 uncultured Pseudomonadota bacterium | reverse complement strand
TGGGGATCAAGACCAAGCGTCTCCGAGCCGGGTGGGACGACGCGTACATGATGAAGCTGCTCCAGTTGGCAGGTCATCCTGGGGAGGCAGGCGATGCGTAGGCACGGCCAAACCTCGGATCTTCATGCGATCGCCCTGCCAACGAGATCCCGCTCCACGATCTGACCGTACTCGTTCATTGCCCTTGTGACGTTGCCTCGGCGGAAGCAGCGTCAAGCACCTTGTTTCAAGAGCCCAGCCTTGCAGGTTTTGGAATGAGATCCGTGCATCCAAGCCGCCGACAGGCGTGAGTCGGACCCGCTCCATGAGGGCGGCTACGCATAGCGTAATGGACGCAGTACGTGCTATTTTAAGATTTAAGAAAACTAATTTTCTTAATGGAGATGTGCTGATGTATTTTGAAATGATCTCGGACGGCGGACGTATGGTTGAGATTGGGTTTGTTCGGGTGGCGTGCCTCCTGGTGGTCTTGGCCGGCTGCAACGCGGACAGCGGGCCCACCCTCGACGAACAAATGGCCGAGGTCGAAGCTGCGCTAGGGCAGTTCGTTGTATCGCTGGAGTCGGCGCCCGAAGGCTTGGCGGACCCCTCCGACCAGATCAAGGCTTACGTTGAAGCGCAGTCGACAAGCATCTACGGCAGCACGGTCGCCGTGCTCGGGTCCGATGGAAAGGTGGTCACGAGCCCGTATTGGTTTCGCGCCGACGGAGGCCTCAAGGAGATCGAGCTCGTCACCCCCTCGTACGCGATCGACGAGCAGGAGTGGCTGCGTCGGCCGATCGACGAGCAGGCGGCCGTGTGGACCGAGCCGTACTTCGATGAAGGCGGCGGAGACATCTGGATGCGCACGCGCGCGGTGCCGGTGCATGACGGTGCAGACATCGTCGCGGTGGCCACGACCGACCTCGCGGTGGACGAGCCTGTCGCGCAGTAGACTCGCCGAGCAGCTCGTCGGCGCACGGCGCTCCGCGGCAGCGCAGCCGCGGTAAGAAGTCCTCGCAAAGCTTGGAGACGTTTGCGTCGTCCTCCAGCCGGGAGGACGAGCTGCTCGTGTTACTTTTGGGGGGCGGCGCGACGGGTGGACCTCGGCCGAATATCGCGACGGCGCGGGTCGAAGCGCGACGCGCCCCATGCAGGAGAGACGATGACCGAGCGGCAGAGCCAGGGTGAGGAGAAGGCGGCGCCGGAGAGATGGCTTGAGTTCTTTCTGTTCAACTCGCGTTGGCTGATGGCCCCGTTTTATGTCGGTCTGGTCTTTGCGCTCGTCGCGACGCTCGCCGTCTTCTTTAAAGAGCTGGTCCACGCGCTGCCGCACGTTCTGACGATGTCGGCGGAGGACGCGATCTTGCTGGCGCTCGCGCTGATCGACCTGTCTCTCGCGGGAAACCTCCTGCTGATCGTCATCTTCTCCGGCTACGAGAACTTCGTCTCCAAGATCGACGCCGGCCGGATCGAGGATCGCCCCAGCTGGATGGGCACCGTCGACTTCGCCGGCCTCAAGATGAAGCTCATCGGCTCGATCGTCGCGATCTCAGCTATCGCGTTGCTTCGCGGGTTTATGCGGCTCGCCGATGGCGACGCGGTGGACGAGGTCAAGCTCCGGTGGATGGTGATGATGCACCTCACCTTCGTGCTGTCCGGCGTGCTCATGGCGGTGATGGACTGGCTCGGCTCCAAGAGCGGAGGACATGGCCGCGTCTCCTGAGCTTCGCGCCGCATTCTTCGTGGGCCCCTTCATCGACATGTGCCTGTTCCTCGTGTCGGTGGTCACGGCGGTGTCGTCCACTGCGCGGCGCGGGTGCTGGCAGCCGAGCGGCGACCTGCTGCGCGGGCGGGACGACGAGCGCGTCCTTCTGACCGGGCGGGCCAGGGCGTCGTCGTGATGCTCGCGGCGCGGGCCCGCGCAGACACTCAGGAAGTGGCCCGCCGTTGGGACAGTGCGTCCCGTGCGGGACTCATTGTCCAACGCCGTCCGCGCGCACAAAGAGGAGGGCCCAGCCACGCCCCTCTCCCAGGACTCCGCGATGAAACTTCTGACGCCCACCCGACTCGGCAAGCTCCTTCTCGGCAACCGCGTCGTCATGGCGCCGATGACCCGTAGCCGCGCGGACATCGCGGGCATCGTCGGCGAAAAGACGGTTCGCTACTACGTCCAGCGGGCGACGGCGGGGCTCCTCATCACCGAGGCGACGAACGTGTCGGCCGACGCCGTGGGCTCGCCCATGACGCCGGGCATCTGGAACGAGGCGCAGGTCGAGGGGTGGAAGAAGGTCACCCGCGCCGTCCACGTAGAGGGCGGCACGATCGTGATGCAGCTCTGGCACACCGGGCGCGTCGGCCACTCGGACGTCCGCGGCGGTCGTCTGCCCGTGGCGCCCTCGGCCATCGCGATCCAGGGCCAGAAGCACTTCACCCCGTCCGGTCCTAAGGACTACGAAGTCCCGCGAGCGCTCACGACCGAAGAGGTCCGCGCGACGGTCGACGACTTCGAGAGCGCCGCAAGAAAGGCCAAGGCCGCAGGCTTCGACGGCGTCGAGTTGCACGGCGCCTTCGGCTACCTTCCCCACCAGTTCCTCGCGGACTCGGCCAACCAGCGCACGGACGCGTACGGCGGGAGCATCGAGAACCGCGCGCGCTTCGTGCTTGAGATCCTGGAGCGGCTCGTGGGCGTGTGGGGCGAGGGCCGCGTGGGCATCCGACTGTCCCCGACGCTCGCCTACAATGGGATGGTCGACTCCGACCCCCGCGCGACCTTCTCGTACCTCATCGAGCAGCTGAACGCGCTGCCGCTCGCGTACCTGCACTTGATGCGTGCGACGCCCGACGCGGAGCGGTTCCCCCACTGGCCGCAGGACACGATCGCGACCTTCGGCCGGCTCTTCCGCGGGCCGCTCCTCGTCAACGGCGGCTACGACCGCGACGCCGCTGACGCGGCGCTCGAGGCCGGCGCGGCGCAGGCCGTCTCCTTCGGGGCGCCGTTCGTGGCGAACCCCGACCTCGTCCATCGCTTCCAGGTCGGCGCGCCGCTCGCCGCGGGGGACCGCGGCACGTTCTACGGCGGCGGCGAGCAGGGCTACATCGACTACCCGTCACTGCGCCCGGAGCCGACCGCGCCTAAGGGCTACTGGCTGGTGCTGGCGACCATCACGGACCCGGCGCGGTTCGGGGCGTACACCGCGCTCGCGGGGCCGACGCTCGCCTCCTATGGCGCGCGCGTGATCGCCCGCGGCGACGTCGCTGAGGTCGTCGAGGGCTCCGTGTCGCGACGCCCCTACTTCGTCGAGTTCCCGAGCTTCGCGGCGGCGCGGGCGTGCTTTCACTCCCCGGCCTACCAGGACGCCATCGCGCTGCGCGCCGGGGCAGCGGAGTTCGACATCCTGATCGTCGAGGGCACGCCTCCCCCGATGTCCTAGCGCCTCGAGCTCATGCGTCACCCTAGGTGGCCCGGTGCGGCCACGCCGAGGCATGGGCGCCGCGGCGGTCAGCAGGGCCGCAGAATGCGACACGAGGCGCGGCCCTGGGTGTCATCGGGGCTGGTTAGCGGGGGGCGCCGAGCTTGTTTTGGCGGTACTCCGCGGCCGGTGGCGGGTGCCGCCGGAACGTCTAGACTCTCCACTGAGGGCAGCGATGCGCGCATGGCTTCAATTGGGACCGCTGGTGCTGGGGACCGCCTGCGTGGTCGTCGACGAGGGCCCTGCGCCAGAGCGACCGCGGTGCCCCGGCGGGGCGTACCGCGCGGCGGCGATGGAGGCGGACGTCGCCTGGCTGGCGTCGCCCGAGCTGGACGGTCGTTATCCCGGGTCGTACGGCGACCTCTCGGCGCGTGAGCTGATCGCTGAGCGCTTTGATTGCCTGGGGCTCGCTTCGTTTGTGGGCGCGCCGGACTACCATCAGGCCTTCACCGACGCCGAAGGCAACGAGACCGGCAACGTGCTCGCCTACATGCCAGGGGAAGGCGCGCACGCCGATGACCTCATCGTCGTGTCCGCCCACACCGATCACTTCGGCGATGGCCGCCTCGGCGCCAACGACGACGCCTCTGGGCTGGCCGGGCTGATGGCCATCGCGCAGGCTTTTTCGGAGGGACGAGCTCCGGACCGCTCGGTGCTGTTCGCGGCGTTCGGCGCTGAGGAGTCCGGGTTCGAGGGCTCGGAGCACCTCATGGAGCACCCGCCGACGGGGCTTGATCCCCAGGACATCGTCTACAACGTGAACATGGACATGATCGGCAGCTACGACTCGACGGCGCTCGTCTATGCGCTGGGCACCTTCCGCGGGACGCCGGGCCGGGCTGCGGTCGACGCCGCGGTGGGCGACTACCCTGACCTGGACGTGAGCGTGGGGGATTGGAGCGACCTGTCGGACCATGTGTCGTTCTGCGCGCGCGGCATCGGCTACGTGTTCCTCTGGACCGAGGATCTGGCGTGCTACCACAAGCGCTGCGACACGGCGGACGCCGTCGACTACCCGCACATGGTGCAGATCGCGCAGCTCACGGGCGACGTCACGGCCGGGCTCGCCCGCAGCGCCACCGACCTGCGGGTCCAGGTGACGCCGGGGCGTGACGTCTGCGAGTGAGGTTGGCGGTCCGCGAGAGTGCCGACAGCGTGCTCGCGGGGCGCCAACTCCGCGCGTCGGTGGCGACGACGCGGTGCAAGGCTGCGTAGGTCGACCTCCGCCTGTGAGGCCAGCGTGGCGTAAAGCTGGGTTCGCGCCCCGCCGCGGACGGTGACGGAAGTCGCGGATGATCTGCTGCACCGTGCTGCAAAGACGCGCGGCGCGGTTCGAAGGCGACGCCCCGCTGGACGCGTGCCCTGCGATTGAGCGGCGAGTGGTCCGGTGATCCGGGGAAAAGGCCCGCGTACGCGGGGTCTCCGGGACGCGCGGCAGGACCGCTCGGCTCTTGGGCCCGCAGCGGGCGCGTCCTCGTCGTCGCGCCAGGGAGGCGCGCATCAGCGGAGCGCGAACTGTCCGTCATCCCCCGTATATCGCCTCCGAGAAGCCTGTTGGTACGACACGCAAGAGGGTCTTGCAATGTCGACGTTTCCAAGGGTTCGCGGTGCCTTTATCGCGTTCGCGGCTGCGGCCTCGGTGGTGGCGTGCTCGACGGAAGCGTCGACGGTCACCGCGGATGGCCTGAGCTGCGGTGTCGGCGCCTACGCTTGCGGTGATCTTTGCACGGTGTTGGAGCGCGACCCCGCGAACTGCGGGACCTGCGGCAACACGTGCTCCGAGGGCGACGTGTGCTCGTCAGGCGAATGCGGCCTTGAGTGCGTCGGCGGGACGACAGAGTGCGACAGCCTCTGTGTCGTGACCTCGAACGACCTCGCGAACTGCGGCACCTGTGGGCACGCTTGCTCGGACGGCGAGGTGTGCTCCGCGGGTGAGTGTGGTCTGGAGTGCGTTGGCGGGACGACGCGGTGTGACGACCAGTGCGTGGTGACGTCGAACGACCCGGCAAACTGCGGGGCGTGCGGGACCACGTGCGTCTTCGGCGAGGTGTGCTCGGCGGGCCAGTGTGGCCTGGCCTGCGCTGGCGGGACGACGAAGTGCGGTAGCCAGTGTGTGACCACGTCGAACGACCCGTCACACTGTGGGGGGTGCGGGAACACGTGCGTCTTTGGCGAGGTCTGCTCGGCGGGTCAGTGCGGCCTGGAATGCGTCGGCGGGACCACCGAGTGCGGCAGTCAGTGCGTGGCGACGTCAAACGACCCCGCCAACTGCGGGTCGTGCGGCGTGGTGTGCGCGCCAGGTCAGGTCTGCGCTTCCGGTGGGTGCACCACGATGTGCGCAGCCCCGTTGATCTCGTGCTTCGGCGCGTGCACCTCGTGGCTCACCGACCCCGCCAACTGTGGCGGGTGCGGAGCGGTGTGTGGCCCCAACCGTGCCTGCGTCTCCGGTGTCTGCACGCCTCTGAAGTGCAGCGCGAGCAACGCGATCTCGATCGCAAGCACCGCCTTCGCGACGATCAGCAGCGGAGGGACCGACCCGTTTGGCCCGTCGCGCCTCAACGACGGCACGCTTGAGTCAGGCGACTGCGCAGTCTACGCTTGGGTGCTCAGCTCAAGCCCGCCGTCGGGCGACTGGATCACCTACACATGGGCCGTGGCCAAGACCGTGACGAACATGCACATCGACACCCGCTCGGCAGCTCCGAACGCGTGCAGCGAGCTCGGGCGGACTCTGAGCGGCGCGACCGTGCAGTGGTGGACCGGCTCGGTTTGGGTGACGGATGGCACCGTCTCCGGAAAGACGGACGACTGGGACTACACGTTCACGACGCCCGTCACCACGACCAAGGTCCGGCTCTACGGGGTCTATGGGGACGCGGGCGTCAATCCCGTGATCTTTGAGTGGCAGGTGGCCGGCTGCAACTGACCGCGCGCAGGCAACACAAGCTCCTCCCACGGTGACCGACGACGCGCCCCTCACAGGCGGTGTCGACCCCAAGCGGGTCGATGCCGTCGCGGAGCCGGTGGGCGCGCGCGTCACGTCGGTCGCCGAGGCCGAGCGTTGCGCGCGCCGTGGTCGAAATCGTGTAGGTGTGGATGCGTACGTCCGTCATTCTCACCCCTGATCGCGCCTCGCCCGCAGCCTGATCCGTCCTTGACCTCGGATGCCGTTGCGGATCTTCTCTCGACATCGGGAGGAGATCTTCATGTCGGTGCCCTACGGCCGCGACCTTCGGGAGCGGATCGTCGAGGCCATGAAGCGGCCCAACACGACCGACGAGTCCGTCGCTGATCCCTTCTCGGTGGGTCGGGCCACCGTGAGCCGGAGCTGGCGCTTGTAACGGCGAACCAGCGAGGTCTTCCCGCCGGTGCTGCGGGCACGCCCGCGCGCGTGCTGGAGCCCGCGGACCTAGAGATCCTGCGGCAGCGCGTCGCCGAGCAGGCCGACGCGACGCTCGACGCGATCCGCGACGACATGCTGAACATCCTCGGTCGGACGCTCAGCCGCGCTGCGCGTGCCGCCCGCGGGCACCTGTCGTCGCGCATCCACGCTCGTCCCGGCGTCCCCACGGCTGTGGGCAGGTATAAGGACCAACAGGCGGCATGCCGTCTTTTCGCGACCGGCTGTCGACCGAGGAGATCGCCACCCTCGTCGACTGGCTGCTCGCGACGTTCTGAGGCGACGGCGCCACCCACGCGCCGGCGCCGTCACCGCCCTCGGGACCAACCCGGGCTCGCGTGCGCATGGCACCTCCACAAGGTCACGGTGCGGGGCGGAACTTCACGCTCCAGGCCGGGAGGAAGCCGCTGTAGCTGCCCTCCGACCTGAGGTTCTGCGTGGGCGCGGCCAGGCCACGCTCGGTGAACGACGGCAGCCACATGAACGACGGCAAGGCCAGATCCGCGCCACCGTTCTGGGTCCAGACGCCGGGGATCGGTACGTCCCCGTCCAGGATCTCGAGGCCAAGCCAGTCGTTGTAGCGCAGCCCGCCCGTGTCCTGGATGTCGGTCCCGAACTCCATGACGAACCCGAGCTTGGACGTGGTGACCGCGCCCGCCTGCGTCTGGAACGTGGGGCCGTACTCCTCGACCGAGCAGCACGCGGTGCCGAAGCCCGCCTTCTCGAGGATCCGCATCCGCACGAAGCGCATGGAGCCGGACACCGCGGACGCGACGCTCGCCGAGACGATCACGCCGGCGGCCGGCGGCTGGGCGTCAAAGAAGGTGGTGATCAGGCAGGAGCCCGCGCCCTGGCCGTAGAACAGCTGCGGAAAGGTTGGATTGGCCTGGATCGGGTAGCCGTCGGCGCAAGTGAACGGGCTGTCCGGCGCCATCGTCGCGAGGTCTGGGCCCAGGGTGACCGGCGCGCCGAGGTCGGCGCCGTCTGGCCCAGGGTCTACGGCGCCGCCACCGCCAGGATCGGCCGGGTCGCTCGGCGGGCCCTGGGTGCATGCCACGAGCGCCAGCGTACCGACGAACCGGGTGAGCCATGTCATGGATTTTCCCCGTGACAGAAGCGTAATCGTGGCCGCCCGAGCGCGCCTGAGAATGTGCGTAGGCGCCCGGCGGCGTGTCTGGGTCACGCCGTGCCTCATCGTGCGACAGACTCGGGCGGGGCGTCCCGACGGGGGGCTCGGACGAGGACGGGCTTGGGTCGGGTCCGGGAGGTGGCGTACGGGATTGTGTTGCCTGTGCTTCGGACGCGCAGCGGCGGAGGTAGGGGCCAAGCGACGGGGCGAGGAGACTGTGCTTCCCTGCGCTCTGGCGGGAAGGCCATGCGGAGATTCGCGGAAAAACTATTGGGCGTCTTCACGTTGGCGTTGGCGGTTTGCCTGCTCGGCGCGAACGTCGCGTTCACGGTCGTGTGGCTCGAGCGTCCAGAAGAGCTGCTCGCCGTCGGGGCCTTGGCTGCGGTGACCGGCCTGCTGTTCGCCTTGGGCGCACTCGCCTACTATGGCCTGATCAAGGCGGCGGGAGGGTCACTCTGGGTCGCCTGCGCGCTCACCTCTGGCGCGACGACCGTGGTGATGGTCTGGGTCGCGGGGCTCGCGCAGCACCAGCTGAAGGGCTGGCCTGTCTGGCCATTCCACCTCGGCGCGGTCGCGGCGGTCGCAGGACTCGTCGCGCTCGCGGTGCGCTTCCAGGTGAACTGGTCCCAACAAGTCTCTCGGGCGATGGCCGGCTTCAAGACGACGTCCGCCGCGGTCGTCCGACCAGGGGATGTGGCGCGGATTGAGGGGACCATCGGCGAGGTCGGGCTGACGGCGCCGGCCTCCGGACACCCGTGCGCGGCTTGGGCCGTGGAGATCCAAGGCCTCGTTTCCCGCCACGGCTGGGTGATCCTGGGCCCGGTCCGGTCGAGAGCGGCTTTCGTGCTGTTGGCCGATGGAAAGGCACTGCGAGTGGAGGCTGGCAGCACGCTGTTCGAAGGGCCCGCCGAGCAGGACCTGTTTGGCTTCGAACAGTTGCCTCCGGAGCTGCTCGCGGCCGTCTCCGACCACCCGTTCCTGGCAAGATGCCAGCAGTTCTCGGTGCGCGAGCTTAGGGTGCGGCAGGGCGCCCGGGTCAGCGTTCTCGGCATGGTTCGGGCAGACGGGGTGTTGGTCGAGCGGGCAGGAGAGTCGTTCTTGCTGTTGCTGGGGGCAGGGTAGCGACCGCACGACCATCCCGCCGGCCAGCGCGTGGTGAAAGTGCCCCATCAGCCGAGCGTGGACGGCCTGTTCTTGTGGATAGCCGCGGACTTGGACGCGATCGCCGCGTCGCGCTCTCGCCTGCGCTCGGGGCCGACGTACCACGCCTCGAACATCTCCTCGACGGCGGCGAAGCAGGCCTCGAGTTCGTGGGGCTTCACGTCGACCAACTCGCCGACCTGGTCGTACTTGGGGTGCGCGTTCCACGCGCCGTAGTGGCGTGCC
>CAIOSP010000076.1 GCA_903861005.1 uncultured Pseudomonadota bacterium | reverse complement strand
GTTGGATCACGCTGGGCCGCGGCTTCGAGGATCTGCTGGAGCGCGAGTCGGGCTGGCTGGCGGCGGAACGGTGGATGGCGAAGGGGCGGCCGTGAGCCAGGTTCTACGATCGCAATTCGACTTGTGATCGATGCTCAGCCGCGGCGCTAGCGCGCGGCACGCGGTGCGCCTTCAACTGGAGCCCCCAGCTCTAGTAGATCTCGATCCGCGTCCCGAACCAGATGGTGTGCTTGCGGCCGCCCTTGGCCCCGCGCGCGCGCACCGTGACCTCGTCGACGTCAAAGCCGATCTTGGTGAAGCGACGTCCGAACGCCGCGTCCGGCGCGGCCGACCACACGGCGAGCACGCCGTCCTTCTTGAGCGCCAGGCGCGCGGCGTCCAGGCCGTTCCAGTTGTAGAGCGCGTCGTTGGCGGGCCGGGTCAGCCCGACCGGGCCGTTGTCCACGTCGAGCAGGATCGCGTCCCACACGCCGTGATCCGCGCGGATCGCCTCGCCGACGTCGCCCTGGTGCACCTTGGCGCGCGGGTCGTTCAGCGGGTGCCCGGCGACCGGCCCGATCACGCCGCGGTTCCACTCGATCACCTCGGGCACCAGCTCGGCGACCACGACCTCGTCGTCGGGGCCTGCGCCCTTGAGCGCCGCCGCGAGCGTGAAGCCCATGCCCAGGCCGCCGACCAGCATGCGCCGCGGCGCGGGCCCGGTGACCCGCTGCCAGGCCATCTCGGCGAGCGCGTCCTCCGACCCATGCACGCGGCTGCTCATGAGCTCGCGCGAGTCCACGCGGATCGCCAGCTCGTCGCCGCGCTTGTACAGATCCATCACGCCGCCGCCGCCCGGCACGGTCGCCACGCCCAGCCGCTCCCACTTGTTCACGCGCACCTCATCCGACCGGGCGCTCCTAACCGCGACGCCTCACTTGCCGATGCAGAACCGCTTGAAGACCGCGTCGAGCACGTCCTCGCGGGTGGTGGCGCCGGTGATCGCGTCGATCGCCTCCAGCGCGTCCATCACCGCCTCGGCGGCGGCCGCGGGGCCTGCGATGGGGAGCGCTGAGATCGCGTCCTCAGCCTGCTCCGCGACCGTGTTCAGCAGGTCCCGCTGACGCAGCGAGGCGATCGCCCGACCGTCCGCCGCCACGCCGCCGATCAAGGCGTTCGCGACCGCGTGCTTGAGCGCCTCGATGCCTTCGCCGCGCAGCGCGCTCGTCGCCAGCACGCCGTCTGGGACAACCACGCCGTCGCGATCGACGCCGTTGCACACGATCAGGCGCGGGGCGTTCGCGGTGCGCGCGAGCAGCTCGGCTTCGACGGCGTCGGGCGCAGCCCCGCGCGCCCGCAGCACCACGAGCAGCAGGTCCGCGTCGGCGATCAGCTCCCGCGCCAGCGCCAGGCCCGCCGCCTCGATCGGGTCGTCGGTGACGCGCTCGCCGGCGGTGTCGAGCAGGGTGACCGACAGGTCGCCAAAGCGCGTCGTCGCCTCCACCACGTCGCGCGTGGTGCCGGGCGTCGGGTGCACGATCGCGCGGGTTGTCCCCAGCAGCGCGTTGAACAGGGACGACTTGCCCGCGTTCACCGCGCCGACGAGCGCCACGCGGGCGCCGTGCACCCACACCCGGCCTGCGCGGTAGGTCGCCGCCAACGCGCGCGCCCGGTCGGCGAGCGCCTGCAGCCCGGCGACCACGGCGGCGTCGCCTTGCAGGGCGAGCTCGTCGTCTGGCCAGTCCAGCCGCGCCTCCAGCTCGGCGGCGGCGTCGATCAGGCCCTCGCGCAGCGCGGTCAGGTCGGCGGTGAGCGCGCCGTCGATCGCCGCGCGGGCCAAGCGGACGCCGTCGTCGCTGGTCGCGTCGATCAGCTGCCCCACGGCCTCGGCCGCCACCAGGTCGAGCTTGCCGTGCAGCAGGCCGCGACGGGTGAACTCGCCTGGATCGGCTAGGCGCGCCCCCCCCGCCAGCGCCGCGGCGATCAGGCGCTCGACCAGGCGCGGGTTGCCGTGCAGGCCCAGCTCCGCGGTGTCCTCGCCCGTGACCGTAGCCGGGCCCTTGGCCAGCACCAGAACGCCGTCGTCGAACACGCCGTCGGCGTCGAACAGGGCCACGCGGCGGGGCCTGCCGTAGGACCACGGCGCTCCGCTCAGCGGGCGCGCGATCTGCGAGACGACGGCTTCACACCCGGGGCCCGTGAGCCGCACGACGGCGAGCGCCGCGCGACCCCAGGGGGTGGACAGCGCGACGACGACGTCGCCGCGCGTCCCCACGAACTACTCGCCCGCGTTGTCGGAAGCGCCGGTCGGCAGGACCTGGATGTACTTCTTGCCGTCCTTGAGCACCGACTGGCTCTCGACGCCGTCGAGGTCCTGCACGGTGACGTGGACGATGCGGCGGTCGTAGCTGTTGAGCACCAGGTTGATGGTGACCGGGCGACCGGTCTCCACGACCTTCTCGGCCGCGCGCTTGGCGATCGCGACCAGCTTCTCCTCGGGGTACTCGCTCTTCGGGCCGTCGTCCGGGCGGCGGTCGTCGCGGCGCGGGCCGCGATCGTCGCGGCGCGGGCCGCGGTCGTCGCGACGGGGGCCGTCGGCGCGCGGGCCGCGGTCGTCACGGCGCGGGCCGCGGTCGTCGCCGCGGGGCTCGCGTTCGGGGCGCGGGCCGTCGCCGTCGCGGGCGTCGGGGATGTCGACGTCGATGACGAAGTCACCGTGCGAGGACAGCGCGAGCTTGAGGAGGTGGCGGATCGCCGACAGCGTCACGCCGCGGCGGCCAATGATGCGACCGGCCTTGTCGGCGGTGATCGCCAGATGGATGTGGCCATCCGCCTCGGTGGCTTCCACCGTGCCGACCACGTCCATGGACGTGAGCAGCGTGCGGAACCAGCCCTCGGCGAACTCCGACGCGGGCGTCTTGGCGCCGGGGTCGACGGGCTCGCGCGCGGGGCGAGGCGCCGGGGCCTCACGGGGCGGACGAGGCTCGGCCGGGGCAGCCGCGGGGCGAGGCGCCGGAGCCGGGGCCGCAGCCGCGCCCTCCGGACGCGCCCACGCGACCACCTTGACCGTCGAGCGCGACATGGGCATGCCCGCCGCCGACCGGAAGTGGGACATGTCGAGCTTGTACTCGACCTCTGCGGGGGAGAGGCCGAGCGTCTTCGCCGCTTCCGTCACCGCGCTCTTGAGATCAGGGCCCTCGCCGCTTGCCGTCTGGGCTCCTTCGGGAATCGAACTCATCGGAACTCCTTGAATGCGCTGGGCCACCATCAAGGCCCCACGCGTGTCATGCCTCTAGCGCCGCCGCCTTCGCCTGGACGCCCTTGAACGTGCGCTTGATGTACCACTGCTGGAGGATGGAGAGGCTCATGTTCACGAGGCTGTAGAACACCAGCCCCGATGGGAAATTGAAGAAGAGGAAGCCCATGAACAGGGGCATGAGCTTCATCATGCGCGCCTGCTGCGGGTCCATGCCGGTGGTCGGCGTCAGCTGCTGCTGGATCATCATGCCGCCGACCATCAGGATGGGCAGCGCCATGTACGGATCGACCGCGGACATGTCCTTGAGGTACAGGAAGGGCTGCTGGTACAGCTCGACCGAGCTCATCAGCGCCGCGTAGAACGCGAACCACACCGGCATCTGCACCAGCATGGGCAGACAGCCGCCCAGCGGGTTCACGCCGTTGTCCGCGAACAGCTTCATCGTGGCGCGGTTGAGCTCGTCGGGGCTGTCCTTGTGCTTCTCCTTGAGGACCGCCAGATCGGGCTGGATGGCCGCCATCGCCTGCGAGGACGTGAAGCCCTTCTGCTGCAGCGGGAAGAAGATCAGCTTCATCAGGAAGGTCATGGCCACGATGGACCAGCCCCACGACCCGATCTGGCTGTAGAAGTACTTGAGCAGCTTGAGCAGCGGCCACGCGAGCGCCGAGAAGAAGCCGAGCGAGACGGAGTTCTCCAGGCGGGGATCGTACGCCGCGAGCGCGTCCGTGGAGCGCAGGCCGACGAACAGCAGGAACTTCTCGGTGGCCGTGGCGCCCGGGCCCAGGGGCTCGGAGAAGACCAGGTCCGCGCCGTACTCGGTGACGCCGGCGCGGGGCAGCGGCGTGAAGGCGGCGGTGGCCTTGGCCCCCGGCGACGCCAGCAAGTAGGTCCCGAAGGTGTGGTCGGCGATGCCGATCCACTCCGCCGCGCCCTCGACGCGCTCAATGGCGGCGAGCTTGGTCAGGTCGTCGCGTGACTGCATCTTGCCCGCGACCCACGCCACGGGGCGCATGGCCACGTCGTAGCGGCTGGACGCCTCGCCGAGGTGGTCGTGGAGGGAGACCCAGCGGTCCGCCGAGTAGGTGGCCGCGCCCGTGTTGCGCCAGGCGACCTCGGCCGAGATGCGGCAGAGCGGCTTGCCGTCCGGACCCGGCGCCGTCACCCCTGCGAGCGTGCGGGTGATCTCCAGGCCGTCGCCGGTCACGCCGCGGGTGACGAGCCGGTCGTCCTTAGCCTCGACGATCTCGACCTCGGGCGGCTCGGACTCGAGCACGCCGCTGCCGACGACCATGGCGCGCGCGTCCTTGGACAGCACGACCTCGGGGCCGGGAGGGTCACCGTAAGGCTTGTAGGTGCCCGCGAAGCCGGTGACGGCCCACGACCACAGCGTCTGCACCTGGAACTTGGACCGCAGGTCCTTGAGCGTGACGGCGCGCAGCGCGCCCCCTCGGGACGAGACCTCGACCGTGGTGCCACACAGCGTGACCTTGGCCGTCTTCTCGGCGGCGACAGGCAACGGGACCGCCGCTGGCGTGACCGTGCCGTCCGGCGCGACCACCGGGGCGGCGACGGGCGTAGCGCCCGCGGGCGACGGGGCGGCGGCGGCATTCGCGGCAGGCTTGCCGTCCACCTGCGCGGCGACCGGCTTGCCGTCCGGACCCATCGCGGGCTTGGCCGGCGGGAACAGCGCGAACCACCCGTACCAAATGGCGAGCGAGAGGAGGATCGCGAGGAGCGTGCGCTTGTCCATCAACTTCCGAACCCTAGCGGGGGTGTGCCCAAAGGCATCCATCCGGCGGCGAGCGCCGAGATACCCCATTTCGTCCGGTTGTTCACCCGGAAATGCGCCATGCCGACAACGCGGTGTAGACCGCGTGGTCGAGGACGTCGATCGGCGCCGTCGCCGCGTCGGGCCGGGCCGACACCACGACGTCCACGCCGCGCAGATGCGGCCGAAGGTGCCGGAACACCTCCCGCAGCCTGCGTTTGACGCGGTTACGCACGACAGCCCCGCCCACCTTCTTGCTCACCGCGAGGGCGAACCGAGGGTGACCGAGGCTGTTGTCGCGAACCGACACGACCAAAAACCGTCCCGCACGCCGACGTCCGAGGCGCTGGGCGCTCTGGACGTCCACGCTGCGCCTCAAACGGAAGGCAGGCGCCCAGCCGAGAGGCCGACGGGGCGAGAAGGTCAGTGCTTCTTGCTCGCGGAGGTCACGGCCAGACGGCGACGGCCCTTCTGACGACGACGGCGGAGCACCGCGCGACCGTTCGCAGTGGCCATGCGGGCGCGGAACCCGTGGGTGCGGAGGCGGCGGACTTTCGAGGGCTGGTACGTGCGCTTCATGATTTAACCTCAAGGCCGGCGGCATGTATCGCCAGGTCGGCTGTCGGTCAAGCGCGTTGCCGGGGTCCGTCGCACGTCTTGCTCGATCCATCGGCCCGCGCGCTGTGCGCAGGGACGATTCTTGGTGGATCCCGCGATGGATCACGGGCTTGCGCCTACGCTTCCAAAACACCTTCTTCCCAGCCACGTCGCGTGCGGATAGGGTCCGAGACCCCAGCGGTGCACGAGCGTCGCGACGGCAAACACACGCGGTGAAACACCGCGCCGGACATGGTCATGGATCTGCAGAGGCTTTGGGAGCGCTTGATCTCCCTCCTGCGCGACGAATTGGAAGCGGAAGAGACCGACGTGTGGTTCAGCAGCGCCCGGCCGCTGCGGCTGGACGCGGGGAAGCTCTACGTCGAATTCGGGAACGGCTACTACGTCGACTGGGTCGTCCACAACTACCTCGCCGTCATGCGCGAGCTGTCCCCCAAGGTGTTCGACCAGCCCCTCGATTTCGTCTTCGAGGTGGCCGACAAGCACACGGGCGACGAGCCCCGCGCGGTCCGCCCCGCCCACACCGGGCTCAACGCCCGCCAGACCTTCGACACGTTCGTGGTGGGCGAGTGCAACCGGCTGGTCCACGCCGCCAGCCAGGCCGTGGTGGATCGCCCCGCGGTCGCCTACAACCCGCTGTACATCTACGGCTCCACGGGCCTGGGCAAGACCCACCTGATGCACGCGATCGGCAACGAGATCGCCCGCCGCCACCCGAAGCACCGCGTGGTCTACGTCACGACCGAAGACTTCGTGAACGAGATGATCAACGCGATCCGGGCAGGCAAGACCGAGAAGGTCCGCGCCCGCTACCGCGACGAGGCCACGGTCCTCTTGGTGGACGACATCCAGTTCCTCCAGGACAAGGAGCGCACTCAGGAGGAGTTCTTCCACACGTTCAACGCCCTGGTGGCCGCGGGCAAGCAGATCGTGCTGACGTCGGACGTGGAGCCCAAGGAACTCACCAAGCTAGAACCACGACTGCGCACCCGCTTTGAAGCGGGCTTGATCGCCGACATCAGCGCGCCCGACTACGAGACGCTGCGCGCCATCCTGCAGCACAAGGCCGAAGAGAAGGGCTTCACGCTGCCAGACGACCTGGCCCACGCCATCGCCGAGGTGGCCCAGGGCAACGTCCGCGAGCTCGAGGGCGTGATCAACCGCCTCTCCGCCTTGGAGCGCGTGTTCCGTCAGCCGCTGACCCTGCCGTTCGCGCGGGAGAAGCTGCCGATGCTGTTCTCCACCGAGGCCAGCGTGGTCACGGTGGCCGCGATCATCGAGGCCGTGGCCAAGTTCCACAACCTCAAGAGCGCCGACATCACGGGCAAGAAGCGCACCCGCGCCCTGACCGACCCGCGCCACGTCGCCATGTACGTGGCCCGCGTGCACACCAAGATGTCGTTCCCGGAGCTGGGCCGCGAGTTCGGCGACCGTGACCACACCACCGTGCAGCACGGCTTCCGCAAGGTCGAGACCGAGCTGGCGACCGACCCCGATCTGGCGCACCAGGTCCGGCTCATCGAGCAGAACCTCAGGCTCCGCACGCGCTGATCTCGTAGGGTAGACGCTCGGAATTGGTCTTTGAGTGCCTCACGTCCCGTGAAGCGCCCCGCGCGCTGCGTGGCCTCGTCCGTTCCCCCTCCAAGGGGGGTGTGGAACGATCATGAATGTCCTGGGGATGGCTGGGGAGAAGTTCGTCGACTGTCGGCGACCGGCGAGTTCATCCCCACTCGTCCCCCGCCGTCCCTGAGCCTCCCCCACGTTCTTCCGCCGATCTGTCCCCAAGCAGGATCGGCGTCTGACGCACCGCCTCGCGATTCTCCCCAGAGATCGCCCGAGCCTATGACGACGATGACGGATCCAGATCCAATTGGATCTGTGGATCCACCGTCATGAATCCAGCGCGCAGGATCGCAATTCCGGCTCTCGCCGGGGGGCCGATCCGGGATAGAGTCCGGCCGTTCACGGAGCCTCCCGATGGAGCTGTTCATCGATCGCGACGCCCTCTCCCGAGGCCTCGCACGTATCCAGGGCATCATCGAGCGTCGTACGACGCAGCCGGTGCTGAGCCACGTCCTCCTCCATGCGCGTGAGGGCTCGCTGCGCCTGACCGCCACGGACACCGAGGTCGGCTACGTCGGCGAGATCGCCGCCAACGTCCAAAAGAACGGCGAACTGGCGGTCGACGCCGCGTCGCTCTTCCAGATCGTCCGCTCGCTGCCCGAGGCCACCGTTCGCCTCACCCGGCTCGACGGCAACCGCCTGGACGTGAAGTCCGGTCGCGCCAAGTTCACGCTGCACGGCCTGGCCGCCGAGGAGTACCCCACCCTCCCGCCGTTCGAAGCGTCCGCCACGGCCACCATGGAGTCCAAGGATCTCTCGCGGCTCGTGGAGCAGGTCGCCTTCTCCATCGCCACCGAGGACGTCCGCTGGGGCATCAACGGCGCCCACGTCGAGGAGGTCACGGTCGACGGCGCTCGCCGCATCCGCATGGTCGCCACCGACCGCCACCGCCTGGCCTGCGCCGAGGCCCCGTTCGAGGGCTCCACGCGCTTCACGCCCCGCATGCTCGTGCCCCGCAAGGCGCTGGCCGTGCTCGGCAAGCTGCTCGACGGCGGCGCTGAGACCATCGACGTGGACTTTGGCGAGAGCGCGCTGCAGCTCCGCCGCCCCACCGAGACCTTCTGGTTCCGCCTGTTGGACGGGGAATTCCCGGACTACCGGGCGGTCATCCCGTCGGACAACAAGCACCGCGCCATCGTGCGCCGCGCGGACCTCGCGTCCACGCTTCGCCGCGTCGTGATCCTCATCCCGGACCGCGCGCGCCCCGTGCGCTTCGCGTTCGGCGCGGACGAGCTGACGGTCGACGTGCACAACGTGGATCGCGGCGATGTCAGCGAGTCGCTCCCCATTGAGCTCGACGGCAACCCCGTCACGGTCGGCTTCAACGCCCGCTACCTGCTCGAGATCTTGGGCGTGATGCGCGGAGACCGCGTGGTGCTGGAGTTGGCGCACCCGCTTGCGCCGTGCCTCGTGCGCGACCCGGACGTCAACGACGCCCAGTTCGTCGTCATGCCGATGCGCCTCGACTGACGTGCGCCTCGTAAGGCTCGTCGCCCAACGGTTCCGCAATCTGGAGCCGTTCGACCTGGCCACCGACGCGCGCTTCGTCGTGGTCCACGGCCCCAACGCCCAGGGCAAGACGAACCTGCTTGAGGCGGTATGGACGCTGGCCACGCTGCGCCCCATCCGCGGTCACAAGACGCGCGAGCTCATCCGCTGGGGCGACGACGAAGCCACCGTGGTGGGCTGGGTCCGCGGCGAGGACGGCCGCTCCCAGCTGCGCGTGGACTTTGGCGGCGTGCGTCGCAAGGCCTCCCTCGACGGCCAGCCCGTGCGCGACCTGCCCGAGTACTTCGCGTGCATCCGCGCCATCTCGTTCACCCCGTCGGACGCCACGATCGTCACCGACGCCCCCGTCTTTCGCCGCGCCTGGCTCGACCGCGCCGCATTCACCGCGCGGCCCACGCACCTGGCGCGCGTTCGGGACTACGAGCGCACCCTGGCCCAGAAGGCCGCGCTGCTGCGGGACGGGCGACCGGACGTGGGCGTGCTCGACGTGCTCGACGACCAGCTTGCCCGGGCGGGTGCTGCGCTGGTGGAGGCGCGGGTGACGCTGCTGCGCGAGTTGGTGCCCCACGTGCGCACTCAGCACGCGGCCCTGGCGGGCGGTGGGGACGTGGGCGTGCGCTACCGGACCGACGCCGACGGGGACGACGTCCCCATGCGCGCCGCGCGGCTCCGAGAGAAGCTCCAGGCGGCCCGCGTGGAGGAGGTGCGGCGTCGTCGCAGCCTGGTGGGCCCGCACGGCGACGACGTGCGGTTGCTGCTCGATGGCCACCCGGTGCGTCAATTCGGGTCTCGGGGGCAGGTGCGGACGCTGGTGCTGGCCATGAAGCTGGCCGAGCTGGTGGCGGCCCGGGCCCGCGGTGACCGCCCGATGTTCCTGCTCGACGACCTGTCAAGCGAGCTCGACCGGGACCGCACACGTCGGCTGGTGCACACTCTTGGCGAGTTGGACGTCCAGGTGTGGATCAGCACCACCGACCCCGATCACCTCGGCGCGCTGCCTGGGGCCGACACCCTGCGGATCGGGATGCGCGGTGGGGCTCCGGAGCCCGTCAGGAACGAACCGATCGCCGCTGGACCCGACCCTTCAAACGGGATAGCGGAGCCCGTGCCTGGGGACCGTTCCGAGCAAGGTTGATCGCGACCTTTCGCCCGCTCCCCTAAAACCGCGGGCAGACCATGCCCGTACGGAGCCAGCGAACAAGCATGGAGCCGAACGAGCCGCAATCGGACTACGAAGCGTCCAGCATCCAGGTCCTGGAAGGCCTCTCCGCCGTCCGTCACCGCCCCGCGATGTACATTGGCAGCACGGACACGCGCGGGCTGCATCACCTCGTGTACGAGGTCGTGGACAACAGCATCGACGAGTGCATGGCGGGCCACGCCACGCACGTGACCGTCACGATCGCGGACGACGGCTCCTGCTCCGTCGAGGACGACGGCCGCGGCATCCCCGTGGACATGCACGAGACCGGTCGCCCCGCGGCCGAGGTCGTCATGACCGTGTTGCACGCCGGCGGAAAGTTCGACAACAGCTCGTACAAGGTCTCCGGCGGCCTGCACGGCGTCGGCGTGTCTTGCGTGAACGCGCTGTCGCACAAGCTCGTGCTCGAGATCTGGCGCGGCGGAAAGTACTACTACCAGACGTACGGCCGTGGTGACCCCACCATGCCGCTCACCGAGCGCCCTGCCGCCGCGACGCCGAACGGCGTGAGCCGCCGCGGCACCACGGTGCGCTTCTGGCCTGATCCGCTGATCTTCAAGGAGACCACCGAGTTCTCCTTCGACACGCTCTCTCAGCGCCTGCGCGAGCTCGCCTACCTCAACCCGGGCGTGCGTATCCGCATCGTGGACGAGCGCTCCGACCACGAGGAGACGTTCGAGTTCGCGGGCGGCATCACCAGCTTCGTCGAGTACCTGAACCTCGGCCGCGAGTCGCTGCACACCCCGCCGATCAGCATCTCCACGTCGCGCGACAAGGTCGAAGTCGACTTGGCGATGCAGTGGACCACGGCCTACCAGGAGAACCTGTTCTCCTTCGTGAACAACATTCACACGCGCGAAGGCGGCACCCACGTCAGCGGTCTGAAGGCGGCGCTCACCCGCGTCATCAACCAGTACGCCGCGTCGTCGGGCCTGCTCAAGGCCGCCAAGGTCGAAGAGACCCTCGGCGGCGACGACGTCCGCGAGGGTCTGACCGCCGTGCTCGCGGTGCGTGTGCCGCAGCCGCAGTTCGAAGGCCAGACCAAGGGCAAGCTCGGCAATTCTGAGGTCAAGGGCATCGTGGAGGCCATGGTGGCCGAAGCGCTCACCGTGTTTCTCGACGAGAACCCGGTCGTCGCGCGCACCATCATCGGCAAGGCGCTCGACGCGTCCCGCGCCCGTGAGGCGGCCCGCAAGGCGCGCGAGCTCGCGCGTCGCAAGTCCGCGCTGGAAGGCTCGGACCTCCCCGGCAAGCTGGCCGACTGTCAGGAGCGCGACCCCTCCAAGTGCGAGATCTACCTGGTCGAGGGTGACTCGGCGGGTGGCTCCGCCAAGCAGGGACGCGACCGCAAGTACCAGGCCATCCTGCCCCTTCGCGGCAAGATCCTCAACGTCGAGAAGGCGCGCTTCGACAAGATGCTCGGCAACCAGGAAGTGCGCACGATCATCAGCGCGCTCGGCTGCGGGATCGGTCCCGAGTACAGCCGCGAGCGGCTGCGCTACCACCGCATCATCATCATGACTGACGCCGACGTCGACGGCAGCCACATCCGCACGCTGCTGCTGACGTTCTTCTACCGGCAGATGCGCGAGCTGATCGAGGGTGGTCACCTCTACATCGCCCAGCCGCCGCTCTATCGCGTGAAGCGCGGCAAGGGTCAGGAGCGCTACCTCAAGGACGAGGCAGCGATGGAGGACTTCTTCCTCGAGCAGGCGGGCCGCGTGAAGGTCCGTATGGGCGACGGCGAGCCGCTCTCTGAGGAGGACACGGTCGTCTTTGCGCGCGACCTGCGCGCCTGGCGCGATCGCCTCAACCGCCACGGCCGGCGTCTGCCCCCCGCGGTGATCGACGCGTGGTTCCACGTGACCGGCGGCGTCGTGGAGGGCGACATGGACGAGCTGGCCGCGCGCCTGCGCGTCCGCATCGCCGAGACCGAGCCCGAGCTGCGCATCCTGTCGATCACGCCCCTGGATCGCACGCTGACCGTGCGTGTCTCGCGCCACGGCGACGAGCACGAGGTGCTGCTGGCAGACCCGCTGCCCAAGCTCGACCACGACGCGTTCATCGTCAACTACGGCGCGCTCACCGGCCGCATCCAGCTGCCGATCACGCTGTCGTCGGGCAACACGGCGCGCGTGGCCCACGACTGGATGGCGGCATGCTCCATGCTGCTGGAAATGTCCCAGCTTGGGTACGACGTGCAGCGCTACAAGGGCCTCGGCGAGATGAACCCGGAGCAGCTCTGGGAGACCACGATGGACGCCAGCGCGCGCATCCTGCAGCGCGTCGACATCAACGACCTCCTGCGCGCCGAAGAGGTCTTCACCATCCTTATGGGCGACGCCGTGGAGCCACGCCGCGACTTCATCCAGCAGAACGCGCTCAACGTGCGAAACCTGGACGTCTGACGTGGACCTAGGCGGCCTGCTCCAAGATCGGGTCGTGTTGGTCACCGGCAAGGGTGGGACGGGCAAGACCACCTACGCCTCGGCCATCGCGCTGCTTCTTGCGGCGCGGGGTCGTCGCACGGTGCTCTGTGAGCTCGACAGCCAGCGTCCGTCGCTCACGGGCGTGTTCGGTCGCGAGCCGGACTTCCACCCGCTGCGGGTCGCGCCCAACCTGGACGTGTGCAACCTCACCTGGCCGCACACGCTCGTGGCGTACCTTGAGCGCATGATCCGCGTCGGCCCCATCGTGAAGGCGATCCTCTCCAACGAGATGGTGCGCCGCTTCCTGGACTTCACGCCCGGCGCGAACGAGATCGTGACGCTGTCGGTGCTCGCCGACTTGCGCGAGAAGTACGACGTGGTCGTGGTCGACATGCCTGCGTCCGGCCACGCGTTCAGTCTGCTCGACATCACGCGCTCAGCGCTGGGCCTGTTCCGCGCGGGCCCGGTGCGCGCGCGCGTGGAGGAGCTGCGGGTCATGATCCAGGCGCCGACGTCGCGCATGGTGCTGGTGGCGCTGCCGGAAGAGATGGTGGTGAACGAGACGCTGGAGACGCTCGCGCGTCTTCAGGGTGGTCAGCTGCTGGGCGGCAAGCCGATCGTCGTGCTCAACCGCGCCATCGCGCCCAGCCTGTCCGTGGCGGAGAAGACTCTGCTCGATCGCCTAAGCGCCGAGGCCGCGCCGGGGGACGCCGAGGAATTCGTCGCCGCCGGCCGCTGGGATCGGGTGCTGGAAGAGTCCGCGGCCGAGGCGCAAACCAGGATCACGGAAGCCCTGGGCGAAGCCCCCATCCTCGTCCCGCCGTCGGGCGTGGGCGGCAACCCGCGCGAGGTGGTGCGCAGCGTCGCCATCCAGCTCGGTCGTCATCTGGGCGTGTCCAAGCACGACTTCACGTGGGGCGCATGATGGACCTCGACGCGTGGCTCGCCAAGACCAAGCTCGTCGTGTGCGTCGGCTCCGGCGGCGTGGGCAAGACCACCACCGCGGCCGCGATCGGCCTGCGCGGCGCGCTCAAGGGCCGCAAGGCCATCGTGCTGACCATCGACCCCGCCAAGCGGCTGGCCAACAGCCTGGGCCTGGACGCGATGGGCGGCGAGCCCACGCGAATCGATCTGTCCGCGCTGCCGGACGCCGGCGGTGAGCTGTGGGCCATGATGCTCGACTCGCGCGGCACGTTCGACGCGCTGATCGCCAATGTGTCGCCGTCGCCTGAGGCGCGCGACCGCATCCTGAAGAACCACATCTACCGCAACATGGCGGACGCGTTCGCCGGCAGCCAGGACTACATGGCGACCGAGAAGCTCTACGATCTGGCGTCAGCCGGTCGCTGGGATCTGGTCGTGCTCGACACGCCGCCGGTGAAGAACGCGCTCGACTTCCTCGAGAGCCCCGGCAAGGTCGTCACCTTCCTCGACGAGCGCATCCTGTCGTGGTTCTTGGCGCCGTACGAGCGCAAGAACGTGTGGGGTGGTCGCCTGCTCGCGGGCACGTCCGCCTTCATGTTCAAGCTCTTGGGCTACGTGTTCGGCAAGGAGTTCTTGGACGACCTCGCGGAATTCCTCCAGGACTTCCGCGGGCTGTACGACGGCTTCCGCCACCGCCACCAGGCCGTGATGTCGATGATGCGCGCGACCGACACGTCGTTCGTCACCGTGTGCGCGCCCAACGAGTCGAGCATCGACGTCGCGCGCTTCTTCCAGGTGGAGTTGGCCAAGCGCGACCTGCCGCGCGCGGGCGTGGTGGTGAACCAGGTGCACCGCTGCGACGCCGCCGACGACGACGCGAACGCCGCCCTGGGTGTTGCGGTCGCGCGCCTGTCGACCGACCTGCCCCCCGCCACCGCGGCCACGCTGCTGGCCCGCCTGGGCCGCGCGCACGTGCGCCTGCGCGCCCTGGTCGAGGCCGAGCACGCGCTCGCTGGCAGCCTGCGCGCCGCGGCCAAGGGCGGCGGGTTCTACCAGGAGGTCCCGCGCATCGAGGGCGAGGTGCACGACCTCACCAGCCTGCGCGCGGTGGGCGAGTACCTGTTCGGGGCGCCGGCGGAAGAGGCGTAGGTCTGCTCCGTCGATCGTCGACGCGCGTCGACGATCACGGTGGCCGTTGGAGCGCGTTCAGCCTCCGCAGCTCGCCCCGCCGAGCACGCAGAACTTCGCGCAGTGCGGGTGGTTGAGCGCGACCGGCTTCGACGCCTCCGCGAGCGTCGCGCCCAGCTCAAACTGCGGGTCGTAGGGCAGCAGCGTGCACGCGACGACCGTCGCGCGATCGGCGCCGCGGCGCTTCACCACCATCCGGCTGGACGCGCACATCACGTCGTCGGGCGACTTGTGCAGGATTCCCCAGCAGGCCTCGGTGATCTCCGGCACGTCCTGCCGCGCGTCCATCTCCGGGAACAGGACCAGGCGCGCGGGGTCCTGCGCGGCGATCGGCACGCCCAGCCGCGCGAACAGCGCGCCGTACGCGTCGCGCTCGTCGGCCGTCGACTCGCCGGGGCGCGTGCGACCGGCCACCGCCACTGAGAAGCCCCGCGCGGCCAGCCAGACCAGCCCGTCCACCGCCGCGTCAAAGCTGCCGGCGCCGCGCTCGGCGTCGTGGACCGCCGCGGTCGGGTGATCCAAGCTCACGCGCAGCGTCAGGCGCGCGCCGTAGCGCGCGTGCAGGTCGAGCAGCGCCGCCTCGTGCTTGCGCATCGGCGTCATCGCGTTGGTCAGCACCAGCGCGTCGTGCGCACGCGACAGCGTCAGCGCCAGCATCTCCGGCAGCGCGCGGTTGAGGAAGGGCTCGCCGCCAGTGAAGCCGATGGTGCGGGTGCCCAGGCGGTCGCGCGTGAGCTCGTCGAGGTAGCCGCGCACGTCGTCGACGGTCAGGTAGGCGAGCGCGTCGTTGGTCGGGCTCGACTCGATGTAGCAGTTGGCGCAGGTCAGGTTGCACCGCGTGCCGGTGTTGAACCACAGCGTGTCGAGCTGCCGCAGCGCGACGACCGCGCGGACCGCGCCGGACGCGGTGACGTGCGGGTCGTGGAACTTGGCGGGCGCCAAAAGCTTGGGGTGCTCGAGCACGAACGGGGAGAGTCGGTTCAACAGCGCTCCAGCTCGACGGCGTATTCGGAGCCGGGGGAGCCGTCGAAGGTGTGCGCAGCGTCGGGAGGCGCTGGGCGCCGCCGCGGTGGGCCCGTGCGCGCGTTAGCGTCGGCCCTGCGACGGTCCCAGGCGGGGCCTCGCCGGAAGGTCTCCATGCCCCGCGCCCGCTCCGCGCTGCTGCCGTCTTGGTGTCTGTCGTGTGGCTTGGTGGGCGCGCTGGTGACCGCGTGCGCTCCGGCCGAAGACCCTGACGCCGACGCGCCGATCACGGTGTTGCCCTACGCCGATCCAGGCGCGCAAGGGCCCTACCCGGTGGGCATCCGGACGATCGTGCTGCCTGAGGTCGCCGGCTACACGAACGTCGAGGTGGAGGTCTGGTACCCAGCCGCCCACGCCGCGGACGCGACCACCACCTACGAGTTCATCGGCGTGTCCTTCGACGCCGACGGCTACCGCAACGTCGCGCCCGAGCCGCACGCCCTCAACCGGCTGATCGCGTTCAGCCACGGCCTGGGCGGTGTGCGGCAGCAGAACTACGCGATGGCCGAGCGGCTGGCCTCGTTCGGGTTCATCGTGGTCGCGCCCGACCACCCCGGCACCACCACGCTCGACTACCTCGCGGGCTTCGACAACCTCGGACCCGACGTGTTGCGTCGCCCCGCGGTGATCCGCGCGGCGGTCGACGCGGTCTGGGGCGGCGCGGTGCCTGGACTTCAGCCGGTCGGCGAGACGTACGGGTTGATCGGGCACAGCCTCGGCGCGCTGACCGCGATGAACGTGGGCGGCGGCGTGCTGTCCGGGCCCGGGTTCGAAGCGGCCTGTTCGCCGGAGGTCCACCCGGTCGCCTGCGATCTGCTCGGGCACGTCACCTACGACCCCGCAGACGTCGAAGCGTACGCGCAGCCCGACGACCGCGTCGAGACCACGATCTTGCAGTCGCCGGGCGGCACCTGGGCCTTTGAGCCCGGCTCGCTCGCGGGCATCCCGCGCCCGCTCGTGATGGGGGCGACCGCCGACACCATCCTGCCCTACGAGAGCGAGATCGTGCCGGTGTTCGAGGCGCTCGACGCACCCGCGTCGTTCGTGACCTTCGAGGGCGCCGGCCACTACGGGTACACGAACATGTGCGACCTGGCTGTCGCGACGCTGTTCGCGCCGGACTGCGAGGGCGAGGCCGGCGGGTTCGCCGATCCGAACGTCATACGCGCCAAGGCGAACCGCACCGTGATGGCGTGGATGGGCGCGACGCTCGGCGGGCAGGATGCGTTCAACGACGACCTGATCGCGTCGGACGGCGTGGAGTGGGAGACGAAGTGAGCGGCGCGCGCCGCTAGCGCACCAGCCCCGTACGCTCCGACCGCGGCCCGCCGGCGCACGCGTCCCAGCTCCACCAGATGCGGTCGACGGTGCCGATGACGTCGGCCTGATCGACGAAGCCCCACACCCGCGAGTCCTGGCTGTGGTCGCGGTTGTCGCCGACCACGTACAGCATGCCGGGCGGCACCACGAC
The DNA here is from genome assembly GCA_903861005.1 of uncultured Pseudomonadota bacterium. Taxonomy (GTDB): domain Bacteria; phylum Myxococcota_A; class UBA796; order UBA796; genus CAIOSP01. The sequence goes on along the minus strand of CAIOSP010000076.1, from coordinate 3,156 downwards.
CTTCTGCGAATTGGCGAGCATGCCAGGGCGCTCGGACAGCGCGATCGTCCAGCTGCGCCCTTCGATCGTCTCGTCCACCCATGACACGTCGCGCGACTCGCACTGGTCGTCGACGTCCACGCCGGGTGAGGGCTCGCCGTGATCGGCGCGCAGGCCGGTGATCACGGGCTGGTCTTGGTCGAACGCGATCTCGTCGCCGGGCAGGCCCACCACGCGCTTGATGTACTTGGCGCTGGGCTCTTGGGGTGCGGGGAACACGACGATCGTGCCGCGCGCGATCGGCTCCATGAACGGGCCCTTCCACGCGAGGACGTGGTCGCCGATCACCAGCGTGGGCGCCATGCTGCCAGACGGGACGCGGTAGGGCTCAGCGACCCAAGCGCGGACGACGAGCGAGCCGAGCAGCGGCAACGCGGCGGTCAACGCCAGCGAGAAGGCCACCCAGCGCACCAGCGACGGGCCGCGCGCGCGGCTCACCGCGCACCGATCGTGCCGTCGCGCCCGATGAGCGGCGCGGTGTCCGGGAAGTCCGTCTCAGACGACGCGCGGATCAGGTCGATCGACGTGCCGTCCGGATCAGGCTCCGGGACGCCCTTGCCGATCAGCCGCGTGGGCAGGATCTTGCCCGTGACCAGCTTGCCCTTGGCGTCGAGCACGACCTCCAGGACCAGGCTGATGCCCATGAAGCCAGACAGGTTGAACTTGCCGTAGGTGGCGAAGTTCCCGAGCGAGTACGCGACGAGGTGGCCGTCCAGGACCTCCATCGCGCGCGGCACGTGCGGGCCGTGGCCGATCACCAGATCCGCGCCCGCGCCGATCACCGTGCGCGCGAACTCGCGCAGGTCGCCGCGGTCCTCGTCGTGGAAGAGCTCGTGGCCGACCGGCACGTGCAGCGCGTCCGCGCCCTCAGCGCCGCCGTGGAAGCTCACGATCACCAGGTCGTGGTCGAGCTTGGCCTTCTGCACCAGCGCGGCCGCGGTCGGCAGGTCGTTCACGTCGTTGGTGCCGCCGCTCGTGTGAAACGCGATCAGGCCCACGCGCTTGCCCGCCGCCATCACCGTGGCGATCGTCCCGGGCGGGCCCGACCACGCGATGCCCAGCTTGTTCAGCGTGGCCTGGGTCTCGGCGCGGCAGACGTCGCCAAAGTCGCCCGCGTGGTTGTTGGCCACCGACGCCACGTCCACGCCGGCGTCGCGCACGTAGCGGCCGTAGCGGGTGGGCGTGCGGAACGCGTAGCAGATGGTGGACTCGGGCTTGCACTTGGTGGTCTCGCCGTGGTCGCACAGCGGGCCTTCGAGGTTGGCGAACGTCATGTCGGCGTCGCGCATCAGGGGCGCGACCTGCTGGAAAAGGTGGGCGCCGTCGTAGTCCGGCAGCTCGGGCGTGGGGAAGTCGGCGCCCATCATCACGTCGCCGACGAAGCGCAGGCGGACGGTGGCGCCGTCGGCGGCGCGCGGGGCGGCGGTGGCCGGGGCGGACGCGCCCGCCGCGCGGATGGAGGCGACCGCGTCGCGGTTGGCCTTGGCCTTGGGCAGCCACTTGGCCAGGTCGGGGTAGCTGGGGTCGAGCGCCTGCACGGTCTCCCAGGCGGCGACGACCTCCTTCCACGAGCCGTGCGACCAGTAGGCCCAGCCCAGCTCCCACGCGCAGCGTGCGTTCTTGGGTGCGAGCGCGGTGCACTGGGTGAGCGCGGCGATCGCCTCGTCGGTGCGGCCGGCCTTCTGCGCCTCCATCCCACGGTCGAGCGCCTCCTGAACCGGGTCGGCGGCGCAGGCGGTGGACGCGAGCAGCGTGAAGATGAGGGCGAGCCAGCTCACTGGCGGTCGAAGGGGTTGGCGTCGCCGAAGCCGGACGTGAAGGTCCAGTCCGACGCCGAGAAGGTCAGGCCAGAGCCCGCGCGGAGCCCGGCGTTCCGCTTGGTGACGCCGTCGGTGTACTCCCACGCGGTGCCGGCGCCGTTCTTGCCGTAGGCGCCGTACAGGTCGACCGGGCGGTTGTTGTTGAGCAGCAGGTAGTTGTCGTTCCCGTCGCCCTTGATGACGGAGGCGCTGTCGTCCGGGTCCTGCCCGAACTCGTTGCTGAACGCCGCGCCGTCGTCGGCGACGACGTAGCTGGCGCCCGCCGCCAGGCGGACGGCCGGGAAGCGGTAGGTGGTCAGGTTCGCCGACACGCCGTCCGGGATCAGGTTGATGGTCCAGCCGTCCAGGTCGACGAAGGCGCCGGTCGGGTTGTACACCTCGACGTAGCGCAGGCCGTTCGCGCCTACGCCGCCGGCGATCTCCACGAAGAGCAGCGTGGGCGTGCCACCGCCACCGCCGCCACCACCGCCGCCCACGTCCGTGTCGGCCGGGACGTCGGTGTCACCGCCGCCACCGCCGCCGCCGCCACCGCCTCCACCGCCGCCACCGGTCGTGTCGGAGTCGGACACGGAGTCGTCGGTGTCGCCGGTGCCGCCGGGGAAGGTGGTGAGCGAGGAGCAGGCGCCGAGGAGGGCCAGCGGGAGCAGGACGCGCAGGTGCATCGGTTCCATCCACAAGAGTTGGATCCGTAGCCGATCGAGGGCCGGATGGTCCAGCGTCGCGATAGCGACGGCGCGAGGGCTTGGTCCACCGTGGAACCCGCGCCGCCACCGCCGCACTCCGAGCTGGAGCTGGTCCACCGCGCGCGGTCGCTGGCCGGCCGACGCTTGGAGGAGGTCGCCGCCCGCTACGGCCTGCGCGTCCCCCCCGATCAGCGGCGTCATAAGGGCTTTGTCGGCCAGCTGCTGGAGACCGCCCTGGGCGCGACCGCCGGCAACCGTGCCGAGCCCGACTTTCCCGGCCTGGGCGTGGAGCTCAAGACGCTGCCGGTGTCGCCCGACGGATCGGTCCGCGAGTCGACGTTCGTCTGCACGGCGCCGATGGACGGCACGCTCGACGTCACCTGGGAGTCGAGCTGGGTGCGCCACAAGCTGGCCCGGGTGCTGTGGCTGCCGATCGTCAGTGAGGCCGAGACGCCGCTCCCCGAGCGCGTCATCGGCGGCGCGATCTTGTGGTCGCCCTCCCCCGACGAGGACGCCGTCCTGCGGGCAGACTGGGTCGACCTGGCCGATCGGCTCGCCCTGGGCGAGCTCGGCGCGGCCAACGCGTCGCACGGCGTGGCGCTCCAGCTCCGCCC
>CAIOSP010000075.1 GCA_903861005.1 uncultured Pseudomonadota bacterium | reverse complement strand
AGACCGTCACCGTCGTCCGGCGGGGGTTGCTCGATCACTCGGACTCGCTCGGATCGGCCGCGCGGTACGGCCGCGGCGATGTGCAATGGCTGACCGCGGGTCGCGGCATCCAGCACGCCGAGATGTTCCCGCTCCTCAACTCGGAGCAGCCCAACCCCGCTGAGCTTTTTCAGATTTGGCTCAACCTGCCGGCCGCCCGCAAGATGAGCGCCCCGTGGTTCTCGATGCTCTGGGGACCGACCATCCCCAAGCAGGTGCTGACCGACGCGGCCGGCCGTACCGTCACCGTGACCCGCCACGCAGGCCGCGACGGAGATCAGGTCCCGCCGCAGCCGCCGCCCGACTCCTGGGCCGCCGACCCCGCCAACGACGTCGCCATCTGGACGATCGCGCTCGACGCTGGCGCATCGTGGACGCTGCCTCCTGCGAGGGCGGGCACGCTCCGGTCGCTCTACTTCTTCACGGGCGCGGGGCTGCGCGTCGATGGAGAGGACGTCCCTGCCAACCACCGGATCGACCTCACCCCGGATCGCGCGGCACCGCTGGTCGCCGCACAGGGCGCGGTCGAGGTGCTGCTGCTCCAGGGCCGGCCGATCGGGGAGCCTGTCGCCAAGCGCGGGCCTTTCGTGATGAACACGGCTGAGGAGATGGAACAGGCGTTCGCGGACTACCGGCGCACGCGTTTTGGAGGTTGGCCCTGGGATAGGGAAGACCCCGTACACGGACGCGAGGACCGCTTCGCCAAGCTGCTCGACGGGACGATCCTGCGCCCTGGATGAGCGGGAAAGTGCGTCCGCACGTGGTCCTCGCGAAGATCGGAGCGGATTTTTCGCGAAGGACGCGATAATAGGGCGCGCCTTCCAAGGATGCTCCATGCGCCTGTTGCCGTACACTGCGGTCCTCCTCCTCGCGTGTTCGTCTGATCCCAAGCCCGTCGACACCGGCGACTCGGACATCGACGTCACGACCGATCAGAACCCGGACACGGACGTCGACGCCGACACGGACGTCGCGGACTCCGGCGACACCGCGTTCGACCCGACCGACACCGACGCGGACACCGACGCGGACACGGACCTGGGCGGGGCGGACACGGCGGACACCTCTGATACGGGCGACTCGGCTTGGTCGTGGCACACGGGCCACACGGGCGGCGCGGGCGGCACCGGCTGGGGTGCGGGCGACACCTCCACCTACGGCGACTTCTGCGCCCCCACGGACCCCTACGAGCCCAACTCGGTCCCGCCGCAGTCCACGCCCACGGGCGTCGCCGCGCAGGGCGACACGTTCGCGTCGGCGGGCGCGCAGCTCAACGGCGTCGACATCGACAACTACCAGGCGTCCGTGCCCGCGGGCTGCCGCTTGGACATGACGGTCACCTTTGACCCCGCGGCGACCCCGCCGGATGTGGGAATGGCCCCGGCCGGTGGCTTCTACACCGCGCCGTTCGACGTGGACGGCGAGCTGCACGCCTCCTACCCGAACAACACGGGCGCGCCGGTCGATGTGCGCTCGTCCGTGTCGCAGTACGACAGCACCTGCCTGTCCTACACGGTCGACTTTGCGATCGTCTGCCCCGGCGCGTGCGTCGGCGGTGACTCGGATGAGCCGAACGACGACACCGGCACGGCGACCCAGGTCGGCATCGTCGGCACCGGCACCTACAGCCAGGCCGACGTCGCCCTGAACGGCGCGATGCTCGACCGCGACTTCTACGCGATCCCCTTGGACCCGGGCTGCGGCGCCGCGGCGACGATCTCCTACGACCCGGCCGACGCGGACGTGCAGGCCTACCTCTCGGCCCCCACCACCGACGGTGACGCGGGCACCAGCAACTCGGGCGTCGAGGACGTCGTGTCCTTCAACCCCAGCGACTACCCGGCGGTCGTGTACCTCGAGGTCTACACGCCTGATCTAGAGTGCGCGCTCTACGACATCGACGTCGAGGTGACCTGCGACGGCAGCGCCCCGGGCATCGACGCCGTGGCCTGCGCGAACGACACGTTTGAGGACAACAACGACCGCGCCTCCGCCACTGAGACGGTCGTGTCGGGCAGCGCCGGCACCTGGACCGCCACCGACGTCGGCTCGGACGCGCGCGAGGTGGTCAGCGAGGATTGGTTCGCCGTCGAGGTGCCGCACGGCTGCGCGCTCTACGCGGAGATGAACTCGGCGCCCGTCGGTGGCGATCTCGACCTCCACCTGTTCGACGCGGTGGGCGAGCTGTCCTACTCCACGGGCTACACCAACCGCGAAGCGGTCGCCTACCTGGCCGCGGACGCCGCGGACACCGACACCTCGGACACGCGCGTGTGGCTGCAGGTCGTGACCGTCGCCAGCCAGTCCTGCAACACCTACGACCTGTCCGTCGACGTGTACTGCCCGGATCCTGCCGACGCAGGCGTGTGCGGCGCCGACCCTTACGAATCCAACGACGACATCGGCTCCGCGACCGAGACGGGTGTGGGCCCCAGCAGCAGCGCGTTCAGCGCCGATCGCGTCGAGATCGCGCCCGACCTGGACTTCTACCACGCGGTCATCCCGGCGGGCTGCACGCTCAACGGTGACGTCAACTTCGTCGACGCGATGGGCGACATCGACATCCGTCTTCTGGACGCGGCCTCCGCCGACCTCGACACGTCGCTGGGCACCGACGACGGTGAGGCTGTGTCCTACACCAACCGCGGCGGCTCCGACCTCGACGTGTACCTGCAGGTGGTGGGCTTCGGCTCGTCGTTCACCTGCTCGGTGTACGACGTGGCCCTGACCCTCAGCTGCCCGTAGGCTTCGGATCGGCGCGCACCCGGGCGACGAACGCTCGGGCGCGCGCTTGTGCCTGACTCGGTCGGTCACGCGACGCGATGACGATCGACGCGACCCCAGCAGGCGCAGCTCCTCGCGCAAGCCACAGCTACGGCGCTTCCGCGCTCGAGAGTTTGCGCGGCGCGCAGCGGCGCAGGCCCGCGCTGCACGTCACGGTGACCACGTCACCGGCGCTGAGATCGAGACTGAGCGCGTGGACGCGTGGCTCGTCCGCGCGAAATCGTGCCTCGACGACGTAGGAGCCCTCCCGCACGACGCCCGGCGATACGCGCTCCCCGTCGGCGGCGAACAGGACGACCTCACTGACGTCCCCCTCGATTCGAACCTTTGGCGGGGGCTTCGGCGCGGGCGGCTCCGCCGCGGACGTGAGCGTGGCGGTGGGGGTCGGCGGCGGTAGCGGCGACGCGATGTCGGACGTCTGGGAGGCAGCGACCCGAGGCTTCGGCCCGGCTGGTGCGTGCAGCGCCGCCGAGCCCGGTGTCGACGGTACAGCGGCGTCGGACGAAGTGGCCTGCGGCGCGGGCGCAGGTGCTTCGGGTGCATCCTCGGCTACGTTCGCGGTCCCTCCGCTGACAGGCGTTGAGGGCTCCGGTGCCTGCGGAGTAGGGTCGTACGGTCCCGTCGCGCGCGGGGTCATCCCGACCACCATGACCGTGACGACGAGCGCCGCCACGCCCAGCCCGACCCACACCGGCCAGCGGGACGCGTCGGCGGCGATCGCGACCGGAGCCGGCGTCACCTCGACCATGGCGCGTCGTGGCGGCGGAGCGAGCGCAGCTGCCGGTGCGCCTGAGCTCGACCAGATCGCGCGGAGGGTCGCAACGTCCGGCACGCGGTCTTCCGGATTGGCGCGGAGCGCCGCATGGATCGCCATCACCATGCGAGTCGGGATGTCCTCACGCAGCGTGCGAGGATCCGCGTACTTCTCGTCCGCCGCGGTCTGCATGACGTCGAGGATGTTCTTGCCCGGGAACGCGCGCTGGCCGGTCGCGATCTCGTAGAGGACCGCCCCCAGGGAGAACACGTCAGCCCGTACATCCACCGTGCTCGCGCCAGCGGCCTGCTCCGGCGCGGCGTAGGCCGGCGTCCCAAAGATCCAGGTCGACTGAGTCAGGCCCGGGCTGACGTCGGTGAAGTCCTTGGCGAGGCCGAAGTCCACGACCCTCGCCGTCACGTCGCCATCAGGGTTGGCGATGAGCACGTTCGACGGCTTGAGATCGCGATGGATGAAGCCGTGCGCGTGGGCCAGCGCGAGGCCGTCGAACAGATCGGTCGCCATTCGATCCACCGTCGCCAGGTCTGGGCGATGCGTCTCCAGCCATCGGGCGAGATCGGGACCATCCACCAGCTCCAACACCAGGCCGAGGTCTTCGCCGATCGACACCGCGTCGAGCACGGGGACGATGTTGCGGTGTCGAAGCGTCGACTGCGCGCGGCCCTCGCGAAGGAGGCGCTCACGGTCTTCGCCCGACGGCGCCGCGACCAGCTTGAGCGCGTACTCCGAGCCCAGCAGCACGTGGCGCACCCGGTAGACGGTGGCCGAGCCTCCGTCACCCAGGACGCTGACCACCTCGAAGCGGTCGAGGCGATCTCCCGCGCTGTGGACTCGTGCGCTCACCGGAGGACCGCGATCGTCACCCCGGTGCCGACCGAGACGAGCGCGCTGACGAGCGCGCTGATGGACAGCCGGTTCGCGGTCGCGCGGTCGCGCTCGAGTGCAGGGATGTCGTCACCGGGGAGGTTGTGGAACTGCTGGTGCACCGCCCACGCCCCGGCGTAGAGCGCGATGGCCGCGGCGCCCGTGGTCGCAGAGACGATCGCCAGGTCCCGGCGCTGCTTGTGGACCCACGGCGGTGACGGCACCGGGTCCGTCGGGAGCAGCACGCGGCTCACGCTCGGTATCCCATCCTGACCGCCCACCTGGACCAGCGTTGGCGTGTCGATCGGACGCTCGCGCGTGATCACACCATCGAACCAGATCACGCGCTCCGCCGGTGCGCGGACCAGCTTGAACGGGTGGTCCGTGGTCGCCCCGTCGAACGCGACGCGCAGCGCGTCACCCTGGGGAAAGAGGTCGTCCGGGAGCAGCCGGGTGGGCGCCGCACGCCGCGCGGCCCGCATTGAGGCGGTGGCGAGCTCATCTTCGCTGTGGGCCCAGTGCCACAACCCGAGCGTGAGGTGGACCTCGGCGGCGACGTCGGGCGGGAGCGGGGCCTTGACGCACTCGAGCTGCGCCTGGAGTCGCATGACGTCACGCTCGAAGCCGAGCACGTCGGAGGCCACGACACGTGCGTTTGCCGCTTGCGACGCGGCAACGACGCTTTCCACGTCGCAAGGCTCAGCAGCGAGCGCCGGTAGGATCGTGAAGACCATCCATGAGATCGCACTCAACACGTAAAACTCCCCCCTTCCATCGTCCCGCGTCACGTCCCGACTCATGTTAGCACGCCGGGCAGGGGTATCTATCTTGGTTCGTCCATCGATGGCGATGGGTGTGTTGGGTCTCGCCGCGACGTGCTGTGCGCCGCCGCCGGACGACGCCGTGCTGCCTTTCCGGGGTGACACGGCTGTCGCGCCTGCGCTGCCCGACTGTATCCGCGAGATGGACCGTCCTCCCGGCAACAACCACCCCTGGGTCTTTGACGGGCCTGCGGACGCAGACGTCGTGTGGGGTATTCGGCCTTCCGCGTCCTGGAATGGAACCGCGGCGGTGTTGAACGTGGGACCCGGCGGGGGATGCAACCCCTGTACCCTCTCGTCGAAGGACTTTGGGAGCTTGTTCCGGTCGGCCTCGGAGCTGGCGGTGGAGGTCGAGCTGAGCTGCGACGCAGAGGTTCTGTCCGCCGAGCGCACGTTCGCGCTCACCGGGATTCGCCTCAAACTCCATGGCACCGACGACGGCGTCCATGTCTCGCTGCTGGACCTCCCGATCCAGTTGACCACGCTGAACGCCGATGGGGACGGTTGCACCGCCGACAACAGCGACGGCGCGGACACCCGTGCGCTTCGAAATTCCGCCGATGCGCTCGAGCCTGGGCGCACGCTCGACTACCGCATCCCCTTGGGGCCGCTGGTGGCGAGCGCGGGGCACAACCCCCAAGCCATGACGATCGGCCTGTACGATGTCCAGCTTGAGGTCTATGCCTTGGCGGGGAGCACCGGTTGGATTGAGCTGGGTCGAACCCTCGTGGATGGTTGCCTGTGAAGCGTTTACTCCTGCTCGGTCTGTCTGCGTGCGCACCGTTTGTCACCTCCGACGAATTCGACGCGTCCGCGGACCCGTGTGCGCTGGCCGCGCATCACTCGGGGCGCGCCACGGTGCTCGGCGCGAAGGGGCCCTGCGACGCGCGCTGGGTGGTGACGGGAGACGCCGCGAACGACGCCCTCGGCGGCGCGCTTGCCCCTGTAGGGGACGTGGACGGCGACGGCGTGGATGACCTCGCGATCGGATCTCCGGGCGCGCACGGTGCGCGTGGATCCGTGCTCGTGTTCGACTCGGCGACGCTCGCGGAGACGTCGTCCATTCAAGCTGCGGACGCCGCGCATGTGGTGGTGGGCGAGGCCAACGGCGACGGCGCGGGCGCCACGTACACGTCCTTGAGCTCGCGCGATGGGCAGACCGGGCGGGAGCTTGTGGTCGCGGCGCCGGGCAATGACGCGGGTGGCGCGGACGCGGGCATGGTGGTCATCGCCACCACGAGCGAGCTTGAGCGCGGGACGGCGCTTCAGCTGTCCAGCGTCGCGACGCGCCTGGTGGGCAATTCACGCTACCGCGCGGGCACCGCGCTCGCGGTGGTCGACAGCGTCGACGACGACGCCTTTGAAGAGCTGGTGGTTGGGGCGCCGAACGCGACGATGGGCGCCGCGGCCAGCGGCACGGTCTTCGTCGTGCACAGCGCCACGTTGCCCTTGGGCACGACCACCTCGCTGCGCGACGAGACGGCCTCGTTCCCGTACGTCGGCGCGGACTGTGCCTTCGGCTACTCCATCGCGACCTTCGATGGCGACCCGCGCGACGTCCACCGCTCCGGCCTCGTCGTGGGCGCGCCGATGCACCCCAACGACGCCTGGGGCCTGTGGGACCAGAAGAACTGGGGCCGCGCCTGGCTGTTTGGCGACACCACGCTCCCTGCGCCCAAGACCGAGAAGCCGGTGCTGGAGCCCTACAGCGCCTACGCGGTGAACCTGCGCGCCGAGACCTTCTTCTCCTACGTCGAAGAGGAGCTGCGCTGGCGCGACGACGAAGCCCGGATCGGCAGCGTGGTCGCGGTGGTCCCAGACATGGACGGGGGCGGCGTAGACGAGCTGGTGCTCGCCGGAAGCTACGACACGCCCGATGACGTGGTGGTGTTCATCGTGCGCGGCGAGGAGATGCTCGGGCAGCTCGGCAGCATCTTCCTGATCGAGGATCGCGCGGCGGTCCGGATCGTCACCACCCGCGCGAGCGTCGCGACCGTGGCCGCAATCGCAGGCGTGCATGACCTCGATGGCGACGGCCTGGGTGACCTGCTGATCGGCGATCCCTACGTGGACAGCAGCGACGCCCTCGACGTGGGACGCGTCCACGTCTTCACGAGCGCCATGCTCTTCCCAGATGGCCCGGACGTGCTCCCCGGCGGCGGCGCCGGACAGCGCACGCTCTCGCTCGACGACGCCACGCAGGTGCTGACCGGAACCATCCCGGGCGCGCGCTTTGGGGGATCGGTCGGTGAAGTGGGCGACCTGGACGGAGACGGTGTGCCGGAGATCGCGGTAGGCGCGCCGGGCACGCCCGACGCCTCGGGTCGACCGGTCGGCCGAGTGATGATCTACCGCGGCGGTCGTTGAACGACGGGTCGGCGGGTTCCTTGGCCTAGGAGCCGCAGACGCGGCCTGCTGCGACGCCGCCCACGATCCCCCGCACGATCTCGCGCACGTCATGGCGGGCGCGGATCCCGTCGAAGTGACCCCCGTCGACGAGCCGCATCTCGAACGGACCGCGGGTGACGCGCTCCCAGCCCTCCACCTGATCGGGCCTGACCGTCGCGTCCTCGGCGCCGACGATCGCGGTCACCGCCGAGTCAAGGACGACGTCGGTGGGCGCACGCCAAGTGTCGAGGAGTTGGTAGTCTGCGCGCATCGTCGGCAGGAATGTGGCGAGCACGCCAGGGTTGTCGCGCACGAGCGCCGGCATCGGGCCGTAGTGCCGCTCCGTCTCGCTGACGAGCAGCGCGTCGGGCAGCGCGAAGAAGGGCGGGTGAGGCGAGGGCACGCCGGGCGCCCGGCGCGCGGACACGACCAAGTGAGTCGGTGGGAGCCCAGCGGCGGTGGCGGCGCGAGCCAGCGCGTAGCCGATCGACGCCCCCATGCTGTGGCCAAACACCACCCAGGGTCGATCGAGCAAGGGGATCAGGGTGTCGAGCAGATCGGTGACCAGCGGCGCCATCGCGGTGTACGGCCGGTCGCGCAGGCGGCGCTCGCGCCCCGGCAGCTGGACGGGGATCACGTCGACCCGATCGCCGAACGCGGACGACCAGCTCCCGTACACGCCGGCGCCGCCACCCGCGAACGGCAGGCAGACCAGGCGCAGCGGCGCGTCCGGGTTGGGGCGCTCGACGGGGAGAAGGCTGGGGTCCACCGGCATGGCCACCTCTGGCGTCGCCGGTAGCACGCGCGGCGGACGCCTACCCTTTACGGCGCGTGGAGAGGTCGCTATCGTGAACTGTCCCGAGGACGCCCCCCATGCACCAGCACCGACCCGCCAACGACCTCGCTTTGCTCCGCGCCGCGCTCGACGCGCTGGCGCTCGGTGAGGACGCGCCCGACTTGGATCGCCTTCGGGCGACCCTGCTCGCGCTCGACCCCGCGCTGCGTGGCGACGCGCTCGGCGCGCTCGGCTGGGTGGAGTCGACCGGCATGCCCTCGCCCGACTCGATCGCTCAGCTGGTCGAGCTCCGCGCGAACGCGCTCACTGAGCCGGACACCGCCGCGGACCTCCCGGATGAGGGCGTCCTGCAGGCCACCAGCCTGGATCCCGAGCTGGGCGCGCGCCTCCTGTCGCGTCGCTCGTTTGTTCGTTTTGTCCGACGTAATGCGCTCTTTCCGGGTGAGGCCGAGGTGGTCACGGACGGCGACGGGCCGTGGTGGACCTGGGACTCCATCCTTGCGGATGGACGCTGGGGCCGGATCCGCATCGCAGGGACGGCGGACCATACGCCCCTGCGCGTCGGCCTCGCCTACCAGCTCTCGATCGATGACCTCTCGGCCCAGTTCGCCTACGAGGACACACGCCGCTGCGTGATCGGTCCGGGCGCGTGGGACGCGAACGGCGAGCTGGTCGGCGTGTGGGCGACGGTCGAGAGCCTCTCCGACGGTGTGCAGCGTCGCTTGATCCTGGACCGCATGCACGCCGAAGACGTGGACGCCCAGGGTGCGCTGGTGGTGCCGATCGCGGTGCCCGCACCCCGCCAGACGCCCTGACCCCCGCCATCAGGTCCAGACGCCGGCGTACTGGACCTCACGCTCCAGGGTGAGGCCGAACTGCCGGTGGACCTCGGCCTGCGCGTGCCGGATCACCGCGTCGATGTCGGACGCGGTGGCGCCGCCCAGGTTCACCACGAAGTTCGCGTGCTTGGGCGAGACCTGCGCGCCGCCGACCGTGTAGCCCTTCAGGCCGCACGCCTCGATGAGCCGCCCCGCGGCGTCACCCGGCGGGTTCTTGAACGTGGAGCCGCAGCTGGGCAGGTCGAGCGGCTGAGTCGCCTTGCGGCGCTCCAGGTGGTGACGCATGCGCGCCTCGCTCTCGCCCCAGTCCCCGCCGACCTGCAAGCGGACGCGCGCGATCACCCCGCCGGACGGGAGGGTCGAGTGCCGGTAGCGTAGCTCCAGCGCGGCCTTGGGCAGCGTGACGACCGTGCCATCAGGGAGCGCGACGTCGACGTCGAGGAGCCGGTCCGCGATCTCGCCGAGCGCTGTGCCGGCGTTCATCCGGACGGCGCCGCCGAGGGTGCCGGGGATACCGGCCAGCATCTCCAGGCCGGCCCAACGGTGCTTGGCGGCGCGCGTGAGCAGGACCGCGATCTTGGCGCCGCCACCGCCGATCAGCACGTCGCCCACCGCGTGAGCCTCCGTGAGCTCTCCGACGAGCGACACCACGATCCCGCGCACGCCCTGGTCGCTCACCAGCAGGTTGGACCCATTGCCCAGCGGGAAGACGGGCGTGTCGTGCTCGGCCGCGACCCGCAGCAGGCGCGCGAGCGTCGGGGCGTCGCCCGGCGTGGCGAGGGCGTCGGCGGGCCCACCGACGCGCCAGTACGTGCGCTTGGCGAGCGGGACGTCCTCCTCGAAGGGGACGCCTGCATCTCGGAGCGCGGCGGCGGTGGCAGGGGCGAGCGGCATGGGCGGCGGATAACGCGGGTCGGGCAGGTGGACGTGGAACGGATTGTGGATCTGATCGGCGCGGGTCGTATCGGCGGCGCGCTTCATCGGCGCGCGGTCGAGCGCGGGGTCGCGGGCGCGCTGGTTCGTCGGACCGAGGGCTGGGAGGCGCTCAGCGGCGCGTCGGGTCGTCCGATCGTGGTCTGCACCCGCAACGACGACCTCGACGACGTCCTGGCGCGCGTCCCCGCGCACCGTCGACCGGACCTGGTCTTCGTGCAGAACGGCGCGCTTAGGCCCTACCTGACCCGCGTCGGCTTGGCGGACGCCACGCGCGGGCTGCTGTTCGTCGCGGTGCCCACGCGAGACCACGACGTGGATCCCGGCGGCGATAGCCCGTTCTGCGGTCCGCACGCGGAGCACGTCGCCGAGTGGATGCGCTCGTTGGACGTGCCCTCCACCGCGGTCGGGGCCGCCGCGTTCGCCCAGGTGGAGCTCGAGAAGCTGCTCTGGAACGCGTGCTTCGGTCTGCTCGGATCGGTCTGGGAAGAGTCGGTCGGCGCGCTCGTTCACCACCGACACGACGAGCTGGCGATGCTGGCGGACGAGTACCTGCAGGTAGGGGCGCGGGTGCTGGGCGTCTCCGTGGACGCGGCGGCCATGCTCGAGCGTCTGGAGGCTTACAGCCTGTCGATCCCGACGTTCCCCGCGCGCGCGCGTGAGTGGCCGTGGCGTAACGGGTGGTTCGAGGCCGAGGCGGCGGCACAAGGCGTGGCGCTGCCGGTGCACGAGGCGCTCGTCGCGCGGCTCACACCAGGTCGTGCTTGAAGAAGCGCTTGAAGAGCGCTCGGTCCACCGTGAGCTCGGGGAAGCGGTCCGGCTGGTCGTGGTAGATCCGGTACACGTAGGACAGGGCGCGCGTCATCGCGAGCGGGCTGATCTGGTTGAGCGCGAAGCGCCGCGTGGTCGTCGAGGACTTCACGTGCCGCTTCTTGTCGACGATGCCATCCAAGATCCAGGCGGCCGCGAGCTCCGGCGTGGTGACGCCCTCGTCGCTCTCCGCGCGCGCCTTGTACTTCACCGTGGCGGTCATCATCGGCGTCTTGACCCAGCCGAGGAACACGCTGGTCGCGTGCACGTTCTCGTGCAGGTACTCGGCGGCCAGGGTGTCGGTGAACGCCGACAGCGCGGCCTTGCTCGCCACGTAGGCGGCGAAGCGCGGCGTAGGCATGTGTGTGCCGGCGGTGAGCACGCTGACGATGTGCCCGCTCTGGCGCTCCACCATGGAGGGCAGGAAGCCGAGGCAGAGGTGGACCGGCGCCAGGTAGTTCAGGCGCATGGTGCGCTCGTAGTCGTTGGGCCGGTCGTAGGTCTCGGGGATGGTGCGACGGATGCTGCGCGCGGCGTTGTTCACCAGGATGTCGATCGGGCCGAGCGTGTCGAGCACGTGCGTGACCAGCGCGTCGGCGGCGTCGAGGTCCGACAGATCACACGCCACGACGTGCGTCATGCCTCCGTCTGCGCGGATCTCCGCCGCGACGCGCTCCAGCTCGTCCTGACGGCGCGCGACGAGCACGACCTCGCCGCCGTGCCGCGCGATCAGGCGGGCGAGCGCCTCGCCCACGCCGCTTGATGCGCCGGTGATGAGCACCCGCTTGCCGTTCACCCCGCGGGTGCGCCGCAGGTCGGGCGTGCGATCGGGATCCAGGTGACGCGACCAGTGGTCCCACAGCGCCGGCGCGTAGCTGGCGAGCGGCGGGCAGCGGACGCCCGTGCCACGCAGCGCGTCATCCAGGTTGGTGGTGTCGAAGCGCACGCTGAAATTGCGCGCGCGCTCGAACACCGCCGGCACGCCCAGCTGCTCCAGCGCCGCGCCCTTGATGCCCGACACGGCGCCCAAGCTGCCGATCATGTCGCCCAGACCCGGGATGAGCTTGGGCGCGCCCCCGAGCGTGCGGGTGATCTGCGGCCCGCCCGCGGCGTGCGACATCGTGTTGAACGCGTCGCGGAAGGTGGGGGGCGCGCTGTCGACCACGTGAAACGTCTTCCCGTCCAGGCCAGGGGCCAAGGCCACATGGACGATCGCGTCGGCGACAAAGTCCACCGGCGCCAGGTCTAAGTGCCCCTTGGTGAAGCCCACCAGCGGGAACCAGCCGGGCAGCGCGTAGCGCAGCGTCTTGATCGCGGAGAACAGGACGTACGGGCCGTCGTGCCGGTCCGCGGCGCCCGTCTTCGAGTCGCCGACGATCGCCGAGGGTCGCACGATGCGAACCACGAGGTCCGTCGCCTCGCGCACGCGCTTCTCCGCCTCGAACTTGGAGCGGTGGTAGGCCGTGGGATGGGACTGTCCGAGGTCCAGGTCGTCTTCGCGGAACACGCCCTTGTGGTCGCCCGCGACGGCGACGCTGCTGACGTACGTGAGCACCGGCCGCCCGCCCGCGTGGCGGATGGCGGCGAGCACGTTGCCCGTGCCCTCCACGTTGACCGTGATCTGGAGATCCTCGTTCGCGTCCAGATCGTAGATCGCGGCGGCGTGGATCACGTGCGTGTACGCGTCGAGCGCGACGCCCCCGAGGTGGTGCTCGATCACGTCGCCGTGGTGTAGCGTGACGGAGCCGCCCCGCCTGTGAGCGACGGAGGTCACGGAGTCGATCCAGGCGCGTTGACGCGCCGCGGTAGACGGCCGGACCAGCAGCCCGATCTGATGTCCGTCGCGCGCAAGCCGCTCGACCACCTGGCGTCCGAGGAAGCCCGTTCCCCCAGTCACGAAGATCGCCGCCATGCTCGCCTCCCACAGTCAGAGGGAAGGGGTAGCCTTATGGCGGGTGCTACGGCAAGGCAGCCGCGGGGAGCACGCGCGTGAAGGTGACGTCCACCATGGCCGTGGTGCCTGCGGGCCCTGAGACGCGCAGGAAGTCGGTGGCGTTCGGAAAGTCGACGGACTGCGCGGCGTGAAGCGGCAGCGGCCCCGCGATCCACGCGACCACGGCAAGGTCGTCGAGCGCGACCTCCGAGGTGTCGTTGTCCGGCGGGGAGGACGCGACGAACAGGCGCATGGCGCGCGGGTTGTCCGCGACCGGATCGGCGACACCCGGGATGTCCTCCGGGATGTGCACGTCGAACGCGAAGGGCGTCCAGCCGTAGGTGCCGGTCTCCAGCGTGCCCAAGCTCTCCTCGCCGAACTCCTTGTCGCCGTACGACGCGAGGAACCGCGAGTAAAGCTCGACCATGCCTGCGTTGTCGCCGCGGGCCATGCCCATCACCGTCATGTCGCGGTTGGGCTCGCCCTCGGCGTCGCCGTACAGGCGCACGCGCATACGGAACGCCAGCTCGGCGAAGGTCTTGTCGGTCGACCGACGGTACAGGCAGAAGCCCTGCACGCCTCGGTAGGCGCCGGTGACACAGGGCATCCCGGCCGAGCCCCAGTACCAGTGCGGCGTCTCCAGCTGGTCGCTGTCGACGTCCTCGTCCTCAAAGCTGCCAAAGCGCATCAGGTCCTGGCCCAGCCACGCGCTCGTGACCACGCCGGACGCGACGCGCAGCACCGACACGCTCTCGTTGGCCTCCCGGACGTTGCGCAGGTCCAGGTGCGCGAGCCCCGCACGGTCGAGGCGGATCGGCACCTCGACGTGGCGCGTCGTCGTGACCCGGGTGGCCGGGTCTTCGAGCAGCCAGCCGTGCGAGCCCTGCGCGCCGAGGAGGACCTGCGTGCGGTCGCTCACCGCGCCCGACTCGCGAAGCGTCAAGTCGGCGAGCTCGCCCGTGGTCGGTCGCACCAGATACTCGTCGTTGACGTGCGGGTTGAGCTGCCCGTTGGACGTCACGCCGTCGCGCATGTCGAGCCAGAGCGTGTAGCCGACCATGGTGTCGAGCCGGTCCTGGTCCAGGGCGAAGTTGCCTATGGAGTGCGCCACGAACATGCCGTCCACGCGCGAGAAGCCCTGGATGGTGTGCGGGTGGTGCGCGATCACGACCGACGCGCCGGCGTCCTTGGCCAGCTGCGCCCGGTTGAGCGCGTAGTCGCTCACGGTGCGGGTGTACTCGTTGCCCACATGCCACATGGCGATCACGTGGCGGCCTGCGTCGACCTCGGCGCGGATCGTGGCGGTGACGAGCGCGCTCTGCCGCAGATCCGCGGCGCCGGCCTTGGTGTCGTCGGCGACGAAGAGCGGGGTCGCGCGACCGACGCCCGCGATGCTGGTCGCCGAGATCAGGCTGTACGGTTCGCCCTTGAGCTCGAAGCGCCAGGGCGCGATCGCCGACGCCAGATCCAGCCCCGCGCCGGCGCGTCCGAGCCCGTAGGCGTCCACGTTGCGCAGCGTGTCGGCGACGCCTGACTCCAAGTAGTCATAGACGTGGTTGTTGCCGAGTGAAACCGCGGTCACGCCAAGGTAGGTCAGCGCGTCCAGTGACTCCGGCAGCGTGAAGAAGGCGAACTGCTTGTTCTCGTGCGGCGTGTCCGGGTTCGCCGTGACGGGCGTCTCCAGGTTGAGGATGCGCGCGTCGGCCGCCTCGAAGAAGGGCGCGACGCCTTCCACCACTGTGACGCTGTCGGCGCCGACGTGGCTGACGCGGATCACGGCCGCGGGATCATCCGGCGGCATCTCGCCGCGGGGGGTGGAGTCGTCCGGGTCGAGGAAGCGGCGCCCAAGCGCCATGTCGCCCGCGAACAGCAGGCGCGACATCGCGGGGTCGGCGGCGTCGAGCGGCAAGCGGCCCAGGTTCACGGCGGAGATCTCGGCGGGCTCCGCGAGCTGCACCGCGGAGACCCAGCGTCGGTAGCCGTCCAGGTCAATCTGCAGGAGCGCGTTGTGCCGGGGCATGTCTGCGAACGAGAAGCGTCCATCTCGGCCGCTCACGGCGGTGGCCGCGTCCAGCGTCACGTTGGCGTCCGGGACGGGCTCGCCGTCGGTGTCGACCACCGTGCCGGTGACTGCGATCCGCGAGGCTTCGTAGGCGGCGCGTGCGTCTGTCTCGACCTTCACGTAGCGCTCAGGGATCCCCCCGGCGCTGCTGGAGCCGTCCGGGGTGAGGTCCTTGGCGGTGCCACACGCGAGCGCGGCGGCCAGCGTCGCGGCGACGCCTCCGACGCGGGTCGCACGACCGATCATGGCGCGCTACCGAGGGCGAACAGCGTGGTGGCGACAGCGTCGCGACGTGTTGGGTCGCGCAGGAGCTGGTCGCGGAGGGTGGACGACATCTCCAGGTGCAAGAAGCGCGCGGTGGGGATGGGATCGATCGCGCGCATCTCGACGTTGGTGGTGGCGCCGAGCACGCTGATGTCGACCGGGTAGAGCATCACGCCCGCGCCCAGCTGCTCCCGTAGGCGCGTCGCCACGCCCTGGCTCAGCGCGGTCGGCGCGTCCTTGCGCCCGGCGCTCACCACCGCGACCACGGAGGCCGCCGGGCCGGACTCGTCGTCGTCCCCAGCGCCCCCGGACGCGAAGCCGTGGAGCTGGACGACGGTGATGTCGGGCTTGGCCCTGGCGGCCGCCAGGGTGGCGATGGCGATCGGATGGAAGGGGTTGTGGCAGGCGTCCGCGGGGGCATCCTTGCTCGGCGCCCGCTCGCCGGTCGCGGTCGTGTAGCGTTGCACCGTGTTCGTGAAGAACGCGCGCGGTGAGGGGCCGGGCGGCGGCGTGAAGTACATCGCCGCGCCGATCCGGCCGGTGTTCAGGTCGTGGTAGGCGTGCGGGGACTCGAGCAGGATCCACGGCCCCGCCGCAGGCGTCTCGCCCACCGCGAACACGTAGGCGCCCGCGCCACGTCGGGACGACTCCAGCTCCTGCAGGACCCAGTGGTCACGGCCGCCGATCCTCCACCGTTCGATGCGCATCCCGAGCGTGGACGCGGCCGTTCGGGCATCCGGGGGCAACGTGCCCGTGGACGCGGCGTCCAACAGCGACACCACCAGGGCCTGCAGGGCGACGCGCTCTCGCGTGGCCAGGTCGCGCCAGGCGGGCTTCAGGTCGAAGCGCCAGAGCGCCTGTGAGGCATCCTCCACCGACATGGTCCGCGGGGCCTCGACCTCCGGTGGGGGCGGCACGGGCGTGGACCCTTGATGGCTCGGCCCGCACGCGCCCAGCAGCGTCACCAGCGCTAGGCGGATCACCGCGACGCTCGTCGGACGGTGTTGGGCGAGGATGCCGTCATGCGGTGGGCTCCAGGATGGCGCATGGCGTTGAGCGGTGAGGGTCGCGACGCCAGTTTTTGTGTTATCGGCGCGCCCGTGGCAAAGCGACGTCGAATTCTTCTGGCCCTTGCGGGCATGGGTGCGGTGGCGGTAGCCGCCGCGGCGGTCCCTGCGTGGGGCGTGGCCATGAGCTGGGCGCACGACGCCGACGTGCTCATGGACGCGCACCTGGCCCACGAGGTCGCGCACCCTGGCTGGAGCTTCCCCGGCAAGATCGTGTCTCGGCCGGTGCCCGACGATCTCCCGGTTGGAAAGCTGATCGCGGAGGCCAAGGCCCGCGACTACGTCGAGGACTGCAAGGACACCGGCCCCGGCGAGTTCTGCACCAAGACCGGAGTCGTCGTCCCTCGGACCGGCAACACGCTTGAGCCGATTGAGCTGGGCTGGCTGGTCGGCCCGGACGGCGAGATCCGCTTCCACCTGCGGCTGGACCAAGCGCCCAAGCACCTCACCGACGCGATCATGGCGGCCGAGGATTCGGACTTCCGCGAGCACCGTGGCGTGAACTTCACCGCCATGCTCCGCGCCGTCTGGGCCAACGCCAAAGAGGGTGGCTACGCGCAGGGCGCCAGCACGCTGACCATGCAGGTGGTCCGGAACCTGTCGCAGGACAAGGAGAAGACGATCTCGCGCAAGCTGCGGGAGATCGTGTCCGCCCTGGCGATCGACAAGCACCTGGGCAAGGACGGCGTGCTCGGCGTCTACTTGGACATGCCCTACCTGGGGCAGCGTGGCAGCTACGCGATCTGCGGGTTCGAGGCCGCCGCGTGGCATTACTATGGCAAGCACGCCTCACAGCTCACGCTGGGTGAGTCGGCCACGCTCGCGGCCATCCTTCCTGCGCCCGGCCGCTTTGGCCCCGACCGCGACCCGGCCGTCGCCAAGGAGCGGCGTGACCGCGTCCTGGCCGCGATGCACGAGAAGTTCGGCTACGACGTGACGGAGGCCCTCGCGGAGCCCGTTACGGTGGTGGCACCGCTGCCGATTCCCGAGCGCTACCCCGTGTGGCTCTCCGCCACGCGCGCCTGGCTGGAGGCGCACCTGGACCCTGCGGTGGTCTACGGCGCGGGGCTCACGGTCGAGGTCGGCCTGGACGCACACATCCAGGCGCAGGCGGACGACATGTTCCCCAAGCGCCTGCCGTTCTACCAGCGGCTGGTGGGCGACAAGGGACAGACCGGGTCGCTGCAGGCCGCCGGCGTCATGGTCGACGAGCACACCGGGTTGGTGCTGGGGCTGTACGGCGGCACCGACACCACGGCGACGTCGTTCAACCGGGCCACGCAGGCACGCCGTCAGCCTGGCTCGTCGTTCAAGCCGCTGGTGTACGCGCTGGCGTTTGAACAGCGCAATCCGGATGGCACGCCCAAGTTCACCGCGGCCACCACTGAGCCGAACAGCCCGCGTGAGTTTCAGACGGCTCACGGTGTCTGGCGGCCGCGCAACGTGTCCGGCGAGGCCACCACGACGGCGTCGTTGGCCTACGGCCTCACCTTCTCGCAGAACATCGCGACGGCCTCGCTCCTGGAGCAGCTGGGCGGGCCCAAGCCGCTGATCGCGTTCGCGCAGAAGCTCGGCTTCGACACGTCGGCGTTCCCGGAAGAGATGGGCCTGGCGCTCGGCCAAGGTGAGGTCACGCCGATCGAGATGGCGCAGTTCGCGTCGATCGTCGGCAACGGCGGCCACAAGATCAGCGCGACGCCGGTCTGGCGCGTGGTCGACGCCGCCGGTGTGGAGCGCATCGCGCCGCCCACCATGGGTGAGGCCGTCATCTCGCCCGAGGCGGACGCCCTCACGCGCGGCCTGATGCGGCTGGTGGTGGAGATTGGCACCGGTGGCGCGGCGCGCTGGGGCGGCCTGGAGCCCGGCTACCTTGGCCCGCTCGTCGGCAAGACCGGCACCACCGACAGCGAACGCGACCTGTGGTTCATCGGCGCCACGCCCAAGTACGCGGCCGCGCTGTGGATCGGGTACGACCAGCCCACGCCGCTCGGGTTCTCCGCGAGCGACTTCGCGGCGCCGATGTGGGGCTGGTGGATGCACCGCGCCACCCAGTTCGACGGCCCGCCCCCCGAGTGGGAAGAGACCGTGAAGATCGAGCAGCGCGGCATCTGTGGGATCACCGGCAAGGTGACCAACGCCACCTGCCGCGGGCTGCGTGTGCCGTTCCTGGTCGGCACCGCGCCGCGCGCGGGCTGCACGGTGGAGCACCCGCCCCCGCCCCCGGACGAGGCCGAGCTGCTCGCGCAGGGCGCCTCCAAGCTGGAGGATGGCACCTGGGTCGGTCCGGACGGCTTGCCGCTTGCGGTCCAGCCGCGTGGTCACCAGAGCATCTGGAAGAGGCTCGCGGCTGAGCAGGCTGCGTCGGCCACGGCCGCGGCGGCCGGCATGGGCGTGGTGCCGAACAACCCGGCGCCGGCGCCCGAGTTGCCCGGGCCGGATCCTGCCCCGTAGGTCGACCGGCCGTGGGCTCAGGGCCCGTAGCGCCAGCCGTTGCCCTGGATGTCGAGCACCTCAAGCCAGGTCGGCGGCGTGGGGAAGGTGAGCGTGTACGACTGCGCGCCGCGCTCGGCGGCCGGCAGGTCCGGCGCCAAGACCATCCAGCCGTAGTCGAAGTTGTCGAGCGCCGCGAAGGTGCGCGTGTCCAGGCTGGTGCGGAGGTCGTAGTCCACGACGCCCAGCTCGGACTCGATGTGGTTGAGGTCCATGTCGACGTCGGTGGTCGTCACGCGCACGACAAAAGGGTCGCGGCTCACCAACGCCACCGTGAGGTCTGACTCACGGTACCCGGCGAACAGGTGCAGCGGGCTGATCGCGGGGTCGAACCCGACGCCGCACGTCGAGGTAGGGTTCTCGAACAGGTACCGGTGGGTGCAGTGCGTCTGGAGGCGGACCTCGACGTGCAGGTGGGGCTCATGGGCGCCGCCTGTGCTGCCCACGGACGCGACCACCTGCCCGGCGACGACCGGGTCACCCTCGGCCACCGAGAACCCGGAGAGGTGGCTGTAGACCGTGTAGAACCTGTTGACCGTCACCCCCTGCCAGACGAACGGCGTGGCGAGCGGGTACTCGATGTAGAGCGTGTTCCCGTCCCCGGGCGAGCCGGCCGGGTCGACCTTGAACGTGGTGCCGTCGGCGATCGCATAGGCCGGAGAGCCCTCCGGCGTCTCAAAGTCCAGGCCGAGGTGCAGGTCGGTCCGGTCGTTCTCGAACGGCAGAAGCCTTGGGCCAAACCCGCTCGCCATGATCGCGGTCGGGTCGACCGGCCACGGGTAGCCGGAGAGGTCAGGGAGCGAGCTGCCGCGGTAGACGCGCACGAAGTCGGGCGGGAAGTCGGTGTCGACCACGGCGGTGTCGACGACGTCCGTATCGACGACGTCCGTGTCCGAAGGAGGGTCGGTGTCGACCACGGCGGTGTCGACGACGTCCGTATCGACGACGTCCGTGTCGACCACGCCGGTGTGTGGCGGCGGATCGGTGTCCACAGGCGTGAGGTCTGTGTCGGGGGCGTCGGTGTCGGTGGGCGCACCGGTGTCCGTGTCGGCCACGTCGGTGTCGACCAGGATGGCGGAGTCGGACGCGTTGGTGTCGCCGGGTGGGCCGCTGTCTACGATGTTGGTGTCCACGCCCGGGTCCGTGTCCTCGACCGCCGTGTCGGGACCTGCGTCGGTGTCGGTGGGGACGTCCGTGTCCGGCGCGCACGCGCCGACCTGCGCGCACAGCGCCACCACCCACCCAAAGGGTGGGCGCGCGCGGCCGGGCTGGGGTCGAACGCTCACGGGGTGCTCCTGCACGTCAGGCGGCGCGAAGTCTACCGCAGGTCAGGTGCCGCTGAACTGCACGTCGTGGAACAGCATGGTCGGGCTGCGCGTGGACGACCACATCCACGGGTCGTTCGCGACCTCGGCCAGCTGATGGAAGATGGTCGCGATGTTGCCCGTGACGTTCATCTCCGACAGGCCCTTGGTGGGCTCGCCGTACTCCAACAGCTTGCCGCGGATGCCGTAGCTGAAGTCGCCGGTGACGGGGTTCGCGTTGCCGCCCAGCCAGCCGGTCACGAGGATGGCCTTGGGGAGCGCGCGCGACAGCTCTGCCGGATCGCGCGGCCCTGGCGACACCACCCAGTTCGACGCGCTGCCGGTGGTGACCGGGCGCCCGAGCTTCCGGGCGTAGTAGGTCGACAGGTAGTGCATACGAAGCACGCCCTTCTCGATCACCACGCGGGGGCGCGCGACCATCAGGTCGTCGTCCCAGGGTGTGCTGCCCAGGCCGCGCGGGATGGTCGGATCGTCGATCAGCGTGAGGTGCTCGCTGCCGATCGCGGTGTTGAGGCGATCACCCAAGCAGGTGCGGCCGTGGTGGATCGACCCGCCGTCGATGGGCCCGGCCAGCGTGCCGAGGATGCGCCCCGCCACGCGGTTGGCGAGGATCATGGGGTAGCGCCCGGACTCAATGGGTCCGGACCCGATCGCCTCGTGCGCGCGGCGGTGCGCCTCCTCCGCGACGCGGTCCACGGGCGGGAGGTCGGACAGGTAGCGCGCGCCGTAGTGCGACGATCCCTCAGGCCTGCGGCCGCCTTCGTCCGACAGCGTCACGCTGCCGCCGAACGAGAACCACGCGTCCTCGGTGGCGTCGGAGAAGCCGTTGCTCGTGACCTGGGTGTGCTTGCCGCCGCCGTCCGAGAAGTCGACGGACGCGCTGATGAAGCGGTCGTCCTTACGAGCGAGCACCGCCTCCTCCAGGCGCTTGGCCCAGTCGGCGCGGTCGTCGGCGCTGAGGGTGTCCCAGGTGCGATCGTAGTGGTCGAGCGCGGCCTCCGAGGTGCCGCGGCCGCACAGCTCGGCGGGCGCGAGGGCGCGGTCCGGGTCGGGCTCGAGCCAGCGGGTGGCGTCCACGGCGCGGCGCAGGAACACGTCGAGCGCGTCCTCGCGCAGGTCGGACGTGGAGTGCGTGGACCAGCGGCCGTCGAGCAGCAGCGACAGACCGAGCCGGCGCGTGGACGACGACGAGGCCTGCTCGACGCGCTGCTCGCGGCGCGAGATCTCGGTGTTGGTGGACTCGCTGACGCCGACGCTGATCTCGTCGACGCCCAGGGCCTTGGCGCGGGCGACGACATGCGCCGCCAGATCGAGCGCGTTCTGGGGCAGGGTCATCGGCCACCTCCCACGGACAGCTTCTGAACCCGGACGGTGGGCATCCCCTGGCTGACGGCGACGCCTTGGCCGTCCTTGCCGCAGGTCCAGCCGCCCTCGTCGATCTCCAGGTCGTTGCCGACCATGTCGATCGCGGCGAGCACCTTGGGGCCGTTGCCGATCAGGTTCACGTCCTTCACAGGGCGCGTGAGCTTTCCGCCTTCGATCATCCAGCCGTAGCGGACGAAGAACGCGAAGTCGCCACCGCCGATCTGCACCTGACCGTTGGAGAACGAGTCGCAGTAGATCCCGCGGTCGACGCTCGCGATGATCGCGGCCGGATCATGCGGGCCGGCCTCCATGTAGGTGGCGCGCATGCGCGGCAGCGGCGGGTGGCGGAAGGACTGACGACGGCCCGAGCCCGTGGGCGCGACGCCGTACTGCTTCGCGGAGATCTGATCGTGCAGGTAGCCCTTGAGCACGCCGTTCTGCACGAGCGTGGTGCGCTCGGTGGCGTTGCCCTCGTCGTCGACGTTGAGCGCGCCGCGGCTGCCGGGGATGGTGGCGTCGTCGACGATCGTGACGGTGTCGTGCGCGATCGACTGCCCCATCTTGTCCGCGAAGATGCTGATGCCCTTGCGGTTGAAGTCGGCCTCCAGGCCGTGGCCGATCGCCTCGTGGAGCAGGATGCCGCTGGAGCCCGCGGCCATGACCACCGGCATCTCGCCCGCGGGAGGGCTGCCTGCGTCGAGCGCCTGCATCGCGCGGTGCACGGCCTCCTTGGCGAGCCGCTCCTGGCGCTCCGGCGTGTACAGCTCCATGCCTGTGCGACCGGCGACGTTGTACGAGCCGCTCTCCTTCTTGTCGCCGTCCTCCACCGTGACCGAAAGGTAGGCGGTGGTCATGGGGCGGACGTCGCCGACACGCACGCCGTCTGCGCGCGCGATGTAGACCTGCGACGTGCCGTCCGACAGCGAGACCTGGACCTTGCGGACGCGGGCGTCCAGGTCGAAGGCCCGCTGCTCCCAGGCGCGCACCAGCGGCAGTCGCTCGCCGATCTCCACGTCACCCCACGAGCGCGACACCGGGTACAGGTTGGGGATGGGGAAGCGGCGGAGCACTGACACGGGGTGCGGCGCGCCACCACCGCGCGCGATCTCCGACGCGGTGGCCGCCGCGCGCAGCACGGAGTTCAGCTCCAGATCCTCGGTGTAGGCGTAGCCGACCTGATCGCCGATCACGACGCGCACGCCGACGCCCAGATCCACGCTGGTGTGGACGCGGTTGATCAGCCGATCCGACAGCCCGATCGACGTCGACGTCGAGTGCTGGAAGAACAGCTCGGCGAAGTCGGCGCCGTGGGTGGTCGCGGCGGCGAGGGCGGCGCGGACGAGGTCGTCGTCCACACCAAAGCCCGCGAAGTGCGCCTCGACA
Source organism: uncultured Pseudomonadota bacterium (assembly GCA_903861005.1). Taxonomy (GTDB): domain Bacteria; phylum Myxococcota_A; class UBA796; order UBA796; genus CAIOSP01. The sequence continues at coordinate 26,157 of CAIOSP010000075.1, read as the reverse complement.
GAGGGGGTGAGATCCTGCATGCACGCTCCCGAAGAACTCCGTCCCTAATACCGCAGGCGCGGTGGGGAAGGGCGGAGCGCGTCGGGAACTGTCCTACGAGCGCAGGAACGGTCAGCGCGACAGGATGGAGCGGCCCGCGTACACGGCGCCGGTGCCCAGCATGTCCTCGATGCGGAGGAGCTGGTTGTACTTGGCGACGCGGTCCGAGCGGCAGGGAGCGCCGGTCTTGATCTGGCCGGTGCCGCAGGCCACCGCGAGGTCGGCGATGGTCACGTCCTCGGTCTCGCCCGAGCGGTGCGACATGATCGACGAGAAGCGGGCGCGGTGCGCCATGTCGACCGCCTCCAGCGTCTCCGTCAGCGTGCCGATCTGGTTGACCTTCACCAGGATGCTGTTCGCGCTCTTCTCGATGATGCCGCGCTTGAGGCGGAGCGTGTTGGTGACGAACAGATCGTCGCCCACGATCTGGACCTTGTCGCCCAGGCGCGCGGTGAGCGCGGCCCAGCCGGACCAGTCGTCCTCGGACAGGCCGTCCTCGATGCTGAACAGCGCGTAGTCCTTGGCCCACGCCGCGTACATCTCGACCAGCTCATCGGACGTGAGCGTGCGGCCCTCGCCGGCGAGCGTGTACTTGCCGTCCTTGTAGAGTTCGGTGGCGGCCACATCGAGCGCGAGCACGATGTCCTTGCCGAGCGTGTAGCCGGCCTGCGTGACGGCCTCGCCGACGAGGTCGAGCGCGGCGCGATTGGAGGCGACGTTCGGGGCAAAGCCGCCCTCGTCGCCGATCGCCGTGGACATGCCCTGCGCCTTGAGCACCTTCTTGAGCTGGTGGTAGATCTCAGCACCCATCTGCAGCGCGTGGGCGAAGGTCGTGGCGCCGACCGGCGCGATCATGAACTCCTGCACGTCCACGTTGTTGTCCGCGTGGGCGCCGCCGTTGAGGATGTTCATCAGGGGCACGGGCAGGGTGCGGGCCAGCGGACCGCCGACGTAGCGGAAGAGCGGCATGTCGGTGTGGAGCGCGGCCGCGTGGGCGACGGCGAGCGACGCGCCGAGGATGGCGTTGGCGCCCAGGCGGGCCTTGTTCGGCGTGCCGTCGAGCTCGACCAGCATGCGGTCGATCGAGGCCTGGTCGCGGCAGTCGCGGCCGATGAGGTGGTCGGCGATGGGGCCGTTGACGTTCTCGAGCGCCTTGGACACGCCCTTGCCGTGCCACGCCTTGCCGCCGTCACGAAGCTCGACGGCCTCGTGCTCGCCGGTGGAGGCGCCGGAGGGGACGGCGGCGCGGCCTACGGTACCGGAGTCGGTCTGGACCTCGACCTCGATCGTGGGGTTTCCACGAGAGTCGAGGATCATCCGGCCTTGTACTTGGAAGATCGTCGGCATGGAGCCTCCTTCAGACGCGGGGGACGGGCCGCGCGGATATCGGGGGCCCGCGCCCGCGTCGACCGTTTCGCACGGATCGGATGCGGGACAGGATAGATCTGCGAGGCGGAGCCGCGTTGACCTTCTGCAACCCGTTCGACGAGACCCTCGCGTCCGAGGGACCGCCCGCCATCTTCCTGCCTGACCGGGAGGGGCTGCTGCGCTTCGACGAGTCGTGGACGCGCGACGCGTGGGGTCGAAACCCAGGTCCGCACGTGTTCTCCCCGGCGTGGGGACTGGTGCGCGACCACGCGACGCGCTTCGTGACGCTGGTGCTGGTGACGTCGCCGGGGCTGCTGGAGGGCTGGCCACGCGCCGACGTGCGCCTCTACGCCACCCGCGAGGAGGCCGAGTCCGCTCGGCGCGCCTTGGGCACGCTGTCCTTGGCGGGCGACGCATGGTGATCGGGCTGCTGATCGCGGCGGCGCTCGCGCAGGAGCCCACCGAGCCCGCCGCGAAGGGGCCGTCCACGACCACCGAAGAGCGCGTCCTCGACGGCAAGCCGATGGAGATCATCGTCTACGGCGAGATGCTGGTCGATCGCGCGCGCGACGACCTGATGGAGACCGCCAAGGACCAAGGCTATGCGACGCAGATCCGGCGCGACGGCTACACCATCCTGCGCCACGACGACCCTTGGAAGGGCGAGATCCGGCTCTACGACGACGGCCGCGTGGAGGTGCGCCGCCAGCCGGTGCGCTTCGAGCCGCCGTTCGCGCACAAGACGCCGCTCGCTTGGTTGACCTGCGTGGTGCTGCCTCTGTGCATTCGCCCGAACGGCCAGCTCGTGTCGCCCCGCAAGTTCCACGCGCAGGAGCGCCGCGCCCTGGAGGCGATCGAGCCGGACGCCGTGGTCTACAACGACCGCATCGCGGACTGGGCGACCGACCGCAAGGCGGACCGGACCGGCGCGCGGCTGGCCGACCTGTGGACGACCGGCACGCCGATCGACGGCGACGGGGTCGTCGACAGCTTTGAGGCCCGTCGTCAGGCGATCCTGGCGTACTGGGACAGCCGGACGGACAGCGAGTGGGGCGACCAGATCCGCGGGCGCATCGAGTCGTTCATCCGCGGCGAGGTGCAGCAGGGTGACCACCCCTTCACCGTCGCCGAGATCGACGCGTTCAACGCGCGACACCGCTCCACGCGCGTGTTCCCGGACGTCACCCGGCCGCGCCCCGAGAACGACACGCCCTGATCAGGTCTGGTGGCGGCCCCGCGGTGGCTCCCGCCTTGTGGCGCAGGGGTTGGACGGGGTAGGGATCGGCCAACCATGGAGACCTCGATGCGCATCCTCGGAATGGCTGGTTGGCTTCTGCTTGCGACGGCATGTGGCGCGGGCGGCCCCGTCACCGCGACCTCTGGCCCCTCCGACCCTTCCGCGCTGGTTCGTAGCGACGTCTCGATCGACGACTTTGCCGCGGCGCAGGCCAAGGGCGCGGTCATCGTCGACGTCCGCACGGACGACGAGTGGAGCCAGGGCCACGTCCCTGGCGCCATCCACGTGCCCGTCGACCAGGTCGACCCGGGGAACAACACGATCAAGACGCTGAACAAGGACGCGCCGATCTACTTCATCTGCGCCGCCGGCGGTCGCTCCGCGCGCGCCGCGGATCGGATGGCGGCGGCCGGCTACCACGCGCTCAACGTGCTCGGAGGCACGAACGCCTGGGTGGAGAAGGGCCTGCCGCTCGAGAAGCCTGGCGACGCCGCAGCACCCGCCGCGCCTGCGGACCCCGCCGCCGCGCCCGCAGCACCGGCCGACCCTGCCGCCGCGCCTGCCGCGCCGACGCCCACCCCTTGAGCCTGCCGCGCGTCGGGATGCTCGCGGTCGGCGATGCCATCGACCTGGTCGCGCTCGTCGGCGATCGGGGCGAGCCCGTTCCGGTGGAGCCCACCCCCGAGGGCGTGGCGGCCGCCACGGTCGATGCGTGGCTGGTGGTGCCAGAGGGCCTCCCTGGCGAAGTCCTCCAGGTGGTGCGCGACGACGACGTCCCCGCGCTCTTCCTGGTCGCGCCGTCTGAGGGCCGGTCGTGGCACCGCGTCCTCCGCAAGGGCTCGCACGACGTCGCCTGGACGCCGGTCGAGGCCGAGGAGGTCCGCGCACGGCTGCTCGGCTTGCTGGCCCGCCGGGTGTCGTGGAACCACGTGACGTCGGCGCTGTGCCGCGAGCTGGCGCATGACCTGCGCGGCCCGCTCCAGGCGCTGCACTTCACGGTCGCCGCGCTGCAGAACGAGTCCGCGATCGCCGCGGAGTACAACGAGGACGTGGACGCGCTGCTCGAGGCCGCCGACGTCGCGGGCCTGATGCTCGACGGACTCTCCAACCTGGGCCGCAGGCCCGTGAAGACGGAGGAGGGGCCGCTGGTGGACCTCGCGTCGCTGGCGCGGACCTCCGCTGCGCGTCGTGCGTTCGGCGGTCGGGTCACGGTGGAGTCCGGCGAGCCGCTGCAGGTTCGTGGTCCGCAGGACGCGCTGTCGAGCGCGGTCGAGGACATGATCCGCGTCGCGTGGATTCGCGCCGCGGGCAAGCGCAACGTGTCCGTCCAGGGCATGCGCTTTGGAAGCGAGGGCGTGATCGTGGTGTCGGCGCGCGCCTACGACGCGCTGCTTGAGCACCTGCCCGCGCTCATGTGGCGGGAGAAGCCCATCCTGCTGCGCCGGGATCGCGTGCCGATGCCGCTCGCGGGCTTGGCCTACGCGCGCGAGGTCGCGCGGTCGATCGGCGGCGACCTGAGCGTGCGTCGCGAAGGCCAGGACATGCAGATCGAGCTGCGGGTCCCGCTGGCCTGATCGGGCGGCGCGCACCTGCCGACGGTGCACACGCTGTCGGCGTGCGCCTTCCACGTGTCGGTAGCGCGGGCCGGTTCGCCGACCCGCGCGCCGCGCTCACGCGCGCGTGAGGGGCTTGTACTTCAGGCGGTGGGGCTGGTCGGCGTCAATGCCGAGGCGCTTCTTGCGGTCGGCCTCGTACGCCTCGTAGTTGCCCTCGAACCACAGCACCTTGCTGTCGCCCTCGAACGCGAGGATGTGCGTCGCGACGCGGTCGAGGAACCAGCGGTCATGGCTGATGACGACCGCACAGCCGGCGAAGTCTTCGAGCGCCTCTTCGAGCGCGCGCAGGGTGTCGACGTCGAGGTCGTTGCCCGGCTCGTCGAGGAGGAGGACGTTGCCGCCGGTCTGGAGCAGCTTGGCCAGATGGACGCGGTTGCGCTCACCACCCGACAGCGTGCCGACCTGCTGCTGCTGCTGCGCGCCCTTGAAGCCAAACGCGCTGACGTACGCGCGGCTGTTGACCTCCTTGGGCCCCAGCTTGAGCACGTCGTGCCCCTGCGCGATGTTGTCCCACACGCTCTTGTCGCCCTTGAGGTCGTCACGACCCTGGTCGACGTAGGCGAGCTTGACCGTCTCGCCGACCTGGATGGTGCCGCCGGTGGGCACGTCCTGGCCGGTGATCATCTTGAACAGCGTGGACTTACCGGCGCCGTTCGCGCCGATGATGCCGACGATGCCGCCGCGCGGCAGGTCAAAGCTGAGGTCGTCGATGAGGAGGCGGTCGCCGTAGGCCTTGGACAGGTGCTCGCAGCGCACGACCACGTCGCCGAGGCGCGGCCCAGGCGGGATGACGATGTCGTGCTTCTTGCGCTCGCTGCCGGTCTGCGCTTCGACCAGCATCTCCTCGTACGCCTTGAGGCGCGCCTTGGTGCGCGTCTGGCGCTTGCCCTGGCCGAGCTTGATCCACTCCAGCTCGCGGGCCAGCACGTCCTGGCGGTCCTTGTTCTTGTCCTCCTGGGCGAGCGCCTGGCGCTTCTTGTCGAGCCACTCGGAGTAGCAGCCCTCCCAGGGGATGCCCTTGCCGTTCTCCAGCTCAAGGATCCACTTGGTGACGTTGTCCAAGAAGTAGCGGTCATGCGTGACGACGATCACGCAGCCGTCGTAGTCGCGCAGCGTGCGCTCCAGCCACGCGACGGACTCGGCGTCGAGGTGGTTGGTGGGCTCGTCGAGCAGGAGGAGCTGGGGCTTCTCGAGCAGCAGGCGGCACAGGGCCACGCGGCGCTTCTCACCGCCCGACAGCGTGTCGACCTTGGCGTCGCCAGGCGGGACGCGCAGGGCGTCCATCGCGATGTCGAGGGTGCGGTCGAGGTCCCAAAGGTTGCCCGCGTCGATCTGGTCCTGCAGCGACGCCTGCTCTTCGAGCAGCTTGTCGAAGTCGGCGTCCGGGTCGCCCATCTTCTCGCCCACTTCATCGAAGCGGCGGAGGAGGTCGCGCTGGGCCTTCACGCCGAGCTCGATGTTGCCGCGCACGTCGAGCGTGGGGTCGAGCTGGGGCTCCTGGGCCAGGTACCCAACCGACTTGGACGGGTCCATCCAGACCGAGCCGTCGAAGTCCTTGTCGATGCCTGCCATGATCTTGAGCAGGGTGGACTTGCCCGACCCGTTCGGGCCGATGACGCCGATCTTGGCGTCCGGGTAGAACGACAGCCAGATGCCCTTGAGGACTTCCTTGCCGTTTCGAAGGGTCTTCTTCAGGCCCTGCATCTGAAAGACGAACTGTTGCGACATGGTAGAGAGACCCCGATCGGACGGTGGCTAACGCGACGGGGGAGGCGGTTCACGCCCCCTCGAACAGGCTCCGCAGCTCTTCGGCGGAGAGCGCCTTCATCATGCCGCCCTCGCCGCCCAGGGCCGCGTCGGCGAGCGCGCGCTTGGCGTCCTGCAGGTCCAGGATGCGCTCCTCGACGGAGTTCTCGCAGACGAAGCGCATGGCGACCACGGGCTTGTCTTGGCCGATGCGGTGCGCGCGGTCCGTAGCCTGCTGCTCCACCGCGGGGTTCCACCACGGGTCCAGGTGGACCACGTAGTCGGCGGCGGTGAGGTTCAGGCCGGTGCCGCCTGCCTTGAGCGAGACCAGGAAGACGGGCGGGCCGTCGGCGGACTGGAACTTGTCGACGACCGACTGGCGGTCGCGCGTGGTGCCGTCCAAGCGGACGAAGTCGATGCCGAGCGTCTTCAGGCGCGGCTCGACGCGGTCGAGCAGGCTGGTCCACTGGCTGAAGATCAGCGTCTTGTGGCCGTCGACGACCAGGTCGACGAGGACCTCTTCCAGGCGGTCGAGCTTGGCGGAGGGCGCGTTGCGGCCGGCCAAGCCGGGCAGCAGGCTCGGGTCGCAGCAGGCCTGACGCATGCGGAGCAGCGCTTCCAGGATCTGCATCTGCCAGCCGGGGTTGCCGCGGTCGGACAGGGCGAGCCACACGTCGCGGCGGGCGGCCTGACGGACCGCCTCGTAGACGCGGCGCTGCTCAGCACCCATCTCACACACCTCGATGACCTCAGTCAGCGGCGGCAGATCGGTCGCGACCTGGCGCTTGTGGCGGCGCAGGACGTACGGGCGGACGCGCTTGCGCAGGCCCTCGCGGGCGCGTACGTCGCCGCCCTCGATCGGGCGCTCGAAGCGTTCACGGAACGTGGCGCGCGGGCCGAGCAGTCCGGGCATGAGGAAGCGGAACAGGCTCCACAGCTCCTCCAGCCGGTTCTCGACGGGCGTGCCGGACAGGCAGAGGCGGTGGAGCGCGCGCAGCTTGCCCGCGGCGAGCGCGGTCTGGCTGTCGGGGTTCTTAATCGCCTGCGCTTCATCGAGGATGGCGTAGTTCCACTCGACCTTGGTCAGCGCTTCCAAGTCCAGACGAAGCAGCGCGTAGCTGGTGATCGTCAGGTTGGCCTTGGGGTCCAGGCGGCGGCTGGTGCCATGGTAGACGCACACGCGCAGGTCCGGCGAGAAGCGCTCCGCCTCACGGGCCCAGTTGCGCAGCACGGACGTGGGCGCGATCACCAGGCTGCGGCCGCCGGCGTCCTGGATGGCCGCCAGGGCCTGGATGGTCTTGCCCAAGCCCATGTCGTCGGCGAGGATGCCGTGCAGGCCGGTCTTGCGGAGGAACGCGAGCCACCGGTAGCCGGTGAGCTGGTAGGGGCGCAGGTCCGCGCGGAAGGTGGCGGGCGGGTCGATCTCGGGCAGGCCCTCGCCGGACTCCAGCCACTCGCGCAGCGACGCGAGGTCCGGCGGCACGGTCGCGGACGTGTCCTCCAGCAGCTCGATCAACGCGGCGGTGCTGTTCCGGTCGACGCGACCGGCGGCGTCGCGCGCGGCGAGCAGCTCTTCGAGCACGGCGCCGTGCTCCTTGAGCCACGCGGCAGGCAAGGGCGCCCAGCCGCCGTCCGTCAGCGGGACGAGGCTGCGGCCCAGATGCCAGGCGCGCAGGACCTCGGTGGGGTCGGCCTCGCCCTCCGACGAGGTGAAGCGCACGTCCAGAGAGAAGGCGGCGGGCGACTCGCCACCGGACGCGGTGCGCGCGACGGCCAAGTGCGGGACGATCGTGGCGTCGCTCACGCGGTAGCGTCGACGGTCGACCTTGCCAACCACCTGCACGCCCAGCGCGGCGTGGAGGTCGTCGCGTAGGAAGGTGGCGGCCTCGGCCGGCGAGAGGACGCGCGCGAAGCCCACTGGCAGGCGGGTGCGCTCCTCGAACGCGCGGGTGGCGCGGCGCTCGGAGGCGTGGTCGCGGGCGGGCACGATGGCGCCCAACTTCACGACGTGGCCGTCCTCGATGCGGGCGACGGGCGGGTCGCCGTAGACGATGACCGGGCGGACGCGCAGGCCGTCGGGCGCGTCCTCCAGCTCGACCATGACGCGGGGCTGGAGCGCGTCGCTGGCGGGCAGGCGCTCGGTCTCGATCTCCACCGGCAGGCCGAACTGGCGCAGGCGGGGGAGGTACTCGGCCACGATCCACGACACGCGGTCGCGCGAGAACACGCGGTCGGAGGTGCGCGGGTCCAGCGCCTTGCGCTCGGCGGCCGGCAGCTCGGCGAACGTGGTGGGGTGCAGCACGCCGCCCCGCAGCGCGGCGCCCAGGTACAGCTTGTCCAGGCCGGTGGCGCGGAACAGGCCCACGCGGAAGCCCTCGCCCTCGTCGCGCACGCGGATGACGAACGGGACAGGCTCGTTGGACAGGCGCACCGGCTCGCCGTCGAGCGTGCCCATCGGGCTGCCTTCCAGGAAGAGCAGCAGGCGGCGGAGGATCTCTTCGTCCAGCGGGCCGCCGCGGTGGTTGACCAGCAGGTTCTCGACGTGTACGTCGCCGCGGCCGGCGGCGTAGTTGGAGTCGATGAGGTTGCCACGCAGGGGCTCGGTGCGACCGTCCGGCCACACGACCGTGCGCATCACATGCAGGCGGGCGCCGTCGGTGGTGAAGTCGTAGCGCAGGTTCACGCGGAACGAAGGCGCGGCCCCAGGCATGGCGCGCCCGACCTTGAGGCCCTGGTTGAGCGCGATGAGCGAGGCGCAGACGTGCACGCAGGGGGCGGGCAGCTCGCACTCGCAGCCGTAGTCGCCCTCGTCGGGCCACAGGTGGATCTCGAACGGGGTCGGGCGTGCCTTGGTCTTGACCTGGAGGATGACCTCGGCCCCATCGCCGCCCACACCGGCGACCGCACCTTCACGCGCGAGCGAGACTGCAGCGGCCCATGCTCGCGGGTCTGCGTCCTCGCGCACGGTGGTCAGCAGTTCAGCGAGAGACACACACACCCTCCTTGGCCGCGCCGCGTAGCGGGGCGCGACCTCTTGCGCCACCGTGCACCGGGTTGCGGTACGGGTAAAGCAGCCGGTGTGGGAGGTTTGTATGGCCGAAGTCGAGCTGTGGACCGATGACGATTGGATCAGCCCCTACGTGTTCTCGGTGTTCGTCGCGCTGACGGAGAAGGGCGTGCCGTTTGACGTGCGGGCGCTCTCCCTGGACCTGGGCGAACAGAACGACGCCACCTACCGTGACGCGTCGATCACCGCGCGCGTGCCCGCGCTCCGCCACGGCGACTTCTGGCTGTCGGAGTCCACGGCGATCGTCGAGTACGTCGACGAGGTGTTCCCTGGTGTGCACCTGCTGCCTCGTGACCCGCACGAACGCGCGCGGGTCCGTCAGGTGATGGGCTGGGTCCGGAGCGATCTGGGCGCGCTGCGCGAGGAGCGCCCGACGACCACGATGTTCTACGAGCGCGCCAAGACGCCGCTGTCGGACGCGGGCGAGGCCGCGGCCAAGAAGTTGGTGCGCGTGGCGCTGGCGCTCGTGCCCGAGGGCCGCGAGTCGATCGGGCAGCACTGGTCTATCGGCGACGCCGACCTGGCCTTCATGCTGCACCGGCTGATCCTCAACGGTCACCCGGTGCCGTCACGCCTGATGGCCTACGCGGCCACCACGTGGCGGCGCGCGTCGGTCCGTGCGTTCGTGGACCGACCGCGCACCAAGCGCTGATCAGCCCGTGATGAGCTTGGTGAGGTCGCCCGACTCGAACATCTCCATCGCGATGTCCGAGCCGCCGACGAACTCGCCGTTCACGAAGAGCTGCGGGATCGTGGGCCAGTCCGAGTAGGACTTCACGCCCTCGCGGATCTCGGAGTCCTCGAGCACGTTCACGGTGGTGAACGGCGCGCCGATCGAGTTGAGGATCTGCACTGTGCGCATGGAGAAGCCGCACTGCGGCTGGCGCGCGTTGCCCTTCATGAAGAGCACGACCTTGTTGCCTTTCACGATGTCGTCGATGCGCTTCTGGACGTCTTCGGCCATGGAGTCCTCCGGGCGATCAGCCCTGCCACTTGTCGGGGGTGAAGGTCTTGAACGTGAAGGCGTGGATGTCGCTCTTCATGTGGTCGCCCAGGGCGGCGTACACCATGCGGTGCTGGGCCACGGGCAGCTTGCCGACGAACGCGGAGGACACGATGCGCCCCTCGTAGTGCTCGCCGTCGTCCGAGTGGACCACCGCGACGCAGTCGGGGAGGGCGGACTCGATGAGGGCCTTGATGCGGTCTTGCGAGAACACGGTGCCTCCGGGCTTCAAGAGGACCAACCTAGTCCCCCATTGGGCCATAAGCAACCTGTAGCTTGTCCGGGCCTGTCAGGGGACGGTCGCAGGGCTTGACGAGCGACGCGTCTTCGGCAAACCTGTGCGTCTTGGAGTGGAACGATGCGCAGCTTGCTGGGAATGTTGTGCCTTGTGTCGAACGTCGCGTACGCCGGTCAGGTCGGGGTGTTCCTGCAGGACACGTGGACCGCGGGCGCGGACGTGGCCGGGACGGACGGCTGGGTGAACGGCTACGGCGATGACCCGTGGGTGGGCAGCCAGTCCACCAACAGCCTGCTCCCGCAGACCGACGACAACGTCGGCGGCGCGGGCGGCGCCCGCTACGGCAGCGGCTGGGCGGCCGACAACTGGCTGATCCGCGGCGACTCGTTCACCGACGGCGGCATGAAGGTGGACGTCGGCACCACCGACAACGACACGGCCGGCATCGTGCTGTCGCACAACGGCAGCGACGCGTTCTACCTGCTGTTCTACAGCGGCGACTCGTCGCCCCCGCCGGTGGGCGTGGTCAACAACCCCACCGTGGTCCTGCTGCGCGTGGAGGGCGGCGCCGCCACCGAGGTGGCCCGCGCCCGCGTGGCCGAGCTGACCGACACGCCGACGCTCCTGCGCCTCAACCGCGTGGGCAACCACCTGACTGCGTTCTACGGCGCCAGCTACCTGTTCGCGTTCGATGACCCCGCGCCGCTCCCTGGCGGCCAGGCCGGCGTGTACTCGTACGACGCGGGCCTGGGCCAGGCCGGCGACACCGTGTTCTTCGACGACGTGTACGCCTACCAGTTCGACACCGACTCGGACGGCGTGCCGGACGACACGGACAACTGCGTGAACACGCCCAACCCCGACCAGGCAGACCGCGACAACGACGGCGTGGGGAACGCCTGTGAGGGCGGCGCGGGTGACACGGACTCGGGCGACACCGACACCACCGGAACGGACACGGACTCGGGCGGGACCGACACGGACGTGACCGGGACCGACACCGACGCGGGCGGCACCGACACGGATCTGAACGGCGGCGCGGACACCGACGCGGGCCTGGATGGCGGCGGCGCGGACGGCCTGTTGGCGTCGTGCAACGGCTGCGCCACTGGCGGCGCGTCTGGCATGGGCGCGGTGGCCGTGGGGCTGCTGGTCGTGGCGTCGCGGAGGCGTCGGGTGGGGTGCTAGGGTCGTCGGGCGCGGGCGCGTCGGGTAGTTGGGGGAGCCGCGTGGTGACGCGCGGTCATGCTCCCATAGCTCAGCTGGATAGAGCACCGGCCTTCTAAGCCGGTTGTCACAGGTTCGACTCCTGTTGGGGGCGTCCGTTTCAACCTCGACTTCTTCGCGTGGCGTCTCCACGGACGTGCCCGTGCGCCACATCCCCGCCACATAGAGCACTGTCCTGCCTCGCCCGACGCCGACAGGCCTGCAAGCCTGATGAAAATCGTCGCGCGTCTCTCGTCCCGCGTAAGCGGGTACCGTCGCGACCCCCTGGGATGAGCTGCGCTGCTGGAGTGAAGGCTCCATCAGTGGGGCGCGCCCACGATTCGCGCAAGCTGGACGTCCTCGGTGTGCAGCACGAGTCGGTCCTCGTCGACAAGAAACTTGTGCCAGCCACTCGCGTCCACATGCACATGGGCGAGCTTGCCGCGCGACCACGGTTCCTCCCACCCCGGGGCCGAGCCAACCACGACTTCCAGCGGGAGTGCGGACTCGAACGCGGCAGTCATCAGCTCGCGGAGCCCAGGCTCGTCGCGATCGATCCACGGCGCGGAAAGGCGCTCGTCCAGAAATCCCCATTTGAGCCGAACGCAGCCGTGAAGCCTGCTGTACTGGTAGAACGCAAACAGTGACTTTGCAGTGGCCTCTAGACGGCGGCGTAGCTTCGTCTCGTCTCCCGCCGCGATGTACGCTGTGAGCTTCGCCATGTCACCCAACGGCTGGCTGATCCCGCACGACCCCTGGATGAGCAGGTCGGCGGTGATCTTCAGCGTGCGTCCACGCGCGTTGAGCAGCTTCGTCTTCTGGGGCGGGCCCAGATCGGCCAGTCGCTTTGTCTCGCCATCGAACCCGATCGCGCGTAGGAGTCCTCGTACGTCAATGCCGCCGATCACGTCGAACGCGGCGAGGCGGTCGCGCAGCAGGCCAGCCTCGTCGCCGATGAAGGTCTCGATCTCGCGCTTGCCGACGTCGACGCACGCAAAGGCCACCGGTTGCTTGAACGGGAAGCCGTACACCAGCGCGCGTCGCAGCTTCGACAACTCGGCGGCATGCTCCAGGCGTCGAGTCTCCCACGCCGCTTGAACTGCCTCGGACTGTTCCGGCGTGGTGCGCTGGTGCGCGGTCCGGCGTGACACCTCCACGCGCTCGCGGACGGCGCGGCGCGCGGACATGAGCGCGTCGTGCCCCAAGGAGGAGACCGCCCAGCGGCCATCGGGCAGGATGGCGACCGCTGCGCCGCGTCGGCCCAGACCGCTCGGGGCGAGGCTCAACCCGTGATGGCTGGTTCGCTCGGTGACTGCGCGGACGACGTCCTGCGGCATCATCGGCTCGCCTTGCGCGTCGAGCGCGGCGAGGATCAAGCGCTGCGCCGACCAGCCGAACAGGTGTTGATCCTTCCAGCCCTCGTTCAGCTCGCTTGCCGCCAGCCGAACGTTCGGTCCTGGAATCGGCGTGGGCTTCGGCTGCGCCGCTTGCGGGAGCAACACCCGTGGCGGACGAAGGCCGAGCCGGAACACCCACAGGCGCAGCTCGTCGTCGTGTGGGTCAAGTGAGTAGCGATCGTCCTCGCGATAGGCCGGCGCGCGTGCCGGCTTGCAACGCTGCAGCGACTTGAGCGCGCTCATCGCGTCGGTGACATCCGCGTCCTCGAAACGTTCTGCGACCTCTACGAGCGTCATCGGCTTGCCTTCCGCCAGCAGCGCGACCAGAAAGAGTGCGTAGGTGTTCGCGTCGCGATTGTGCTTCACCGTCCGCAGGTCGGGAACGGCGATGCCCAGTGCTTCGCACCATGGATTGACGAGCATGTGGCTAGACCCCTCGGTTTGCTGTTCTGGTTTGCGACTCTGTTGGTCGTTGGTGCGCGTGGTCTCGAGCCCTCGGTGGCGGCGCTCATCGGTACCGTGGAGTGCGCGTGCGTTCCGCCCGCCGTCAGTCGAGGGCGCCGTACGTCATGCCCTTCCCCCTGCCGCTCTTCGCCGCGAGACCCTCATCGATCAGGCGCTGCAGCAGCGGACGCAACGTCGCCGCATCCGCTCCGAGCGCCTCCTGGACCTCGACGTTCGTCAGCGGGCCCTGCTTGCGCAGCAGGTGCAGCAGCCGGCTGATCAAGGGCTTGCCGGGTGGACGAGGTGCGGGCGGAGCCTTGCCGGCTCGCTTCGCCGCGGCAGGCTCCTTGGTCTTCGCACGTGCGCGTGCCGGCGCCGCAGCGTCACGAGGCGCGGGACCGGAGAGATCGATCTCCACGCCGAACAGCGCGCTGAGGTCGTCCGCCGCCAGCACCCGATCGCCTGACGATCCCCCGGGAACTGCCAGTCCGGCTCCGGCGTTCGCGAGCAAGTCCGTGGCGTCGACCTGCCGCAGGGTGAACAGCAGGTGCGGCTCGTGATCCAGGCGCGCGCCGATGCCGTACAGCACCGCCGCGACATGCTTGCACATCGACGCGCCGTCCGGGCAGCTGCACGCGAGCTTGATCTCCTTGGGCGCCGGGAAGAGACCGTCGCGCGGACGGCAGAGTCGCTCCATGACGCCGGTGGAGAGACGGCCCTGCAGCAGCTCGACCAGTGAGTCGATCCCGCCGGCGCAGTCGGCGCACAGCGTCTTCCAGCGCCCGTCCACCAGCGGACTCACGGTCACCGTGACGCGGTACATCGAGGAGCCGCTGACGTGGGCGTCGATCCGGCCCGGCGCGATCTGGAGATCGACGACGGATCCGTTGCGCACGTAGGTCCTTCCGCGCGGGAGGCGGTTGGCGTAGTCGCCGTACGCCTCCAGGTTCGCACACCACGCCTTGCCCCAGACGGTGGTCGCGATCGCGCGGCCGGCGATCTCGACCGGCGACACGGGGTGCCCCTTCTTCCTTAGCTTGTTCATCTCGGCGGCGGCCTTCCGGCGGCGCTCAGCCACGGAGACGTAGGGTGCCCACTGTTCGTACATCGCGTTCAGGTCTCCGTTCGGGCGGTGCTCAGGTCCAGGCGGACCAGCCGCAGCAGCTCTTCGTTGGTGAGCTCGGTCAGGTTCACCTCGGCGCTGCCGTCGAGCAGGTCCTCCGACAGGCGACGCTTCGACGCGATCAGCGCGTCGATCTTCTCTTCGACCGTGCCACGGCAGATGAACTTGTGCACGAGCACGTTGCGCGTCTGGCCGATGCGGAACGCGCGATCGGTCGCCTGGTCCTCGACCGCCGGATTCCACCAGCGGTCGAAGTGGATCACGTGCGACGCGGCGGTGAGGTTCAGGCCCGCGCCGCCGGCCTTGAGCGACAGCACGAAGAACGGCACGGTCTCGTCCTCCTGGAAGCGTCGCACCAGCTCCTTGCGCTGCTTCACGGCGGTCTCGCCGGTGAGCACCACGCCCGGCCGTCCGAAGATTTGACCCAGGAACGCGGCGAGCGGACCGGACGTCTCGCGGAACTGCGAGAAGACCAGCACCTTCTCCTGCTTGGCGGCGATGACCTCGGCCAGCTCGCGGAGCCGCGCCAGCTTGCCGCTGTCGGCTTCGGCCCACACACCGTCACCCAGCCACTGCGAGGGATGATTGCAGATCTGCTTGAAGCGCATCAGGTAGGTCAGGATCAGGCCCTTGCGCTGGATGCCCTCGGTGTCCGCCAGCGCCTCGGCCAGCTCGTCGACGGTCCGCTGGTAGAGCGCGGCCTGTGGCCTGGATAGGCCGCAGAAGGCTGTGAGCTCGGTCTTGTCCGGCAGATCGTCGATCACGCTCTTGTCGGTCTTGAGGCGACGCAGGATGTAGGGCTGGACGAGCGAGCGCAGCGGGGCGTAGCCGTGTGGCGAGTCCTCGAGTCGCTTGGAGAACCGCGCGAACTCCTTGGCACCGCCGAGCAGCCCTGGGTTGAGGTAGTCGAAGATCGACCACAGGTCGCTCAGGCGGTTCTCGATGGGCGTGCCGGTGAGGGCGACGCGCGCGAGCGCCTTCAGCTCCTTGGCCGCGCGCGCCTGCCGCGTGCCGGGGTTCTTGATCGCCTGGGCCTCGTCCAGCACCGCGAGGCGCCAGGTGATGTCGGAGAGCCACGGCACGCGCTGCAAGGATCCGTAGCTGGTCACCACCAGATCGCACGCGGTCAGACGTTTGGGTGGTGCCGCCTTCAAGTCGTCCGCGGACATCGCCGAGGGATGCGCGACCAGCACCCGCAGCGAAGGCGCGAAGCGGGCGACCTCGTCGGCCCAATTGGCGAGCAGCGACGCAGGCGCGACCAGCAGGCTCGGCGCTGGACCTTCCCGCTGCTTCAGCACCAGCAGGAGCGCGATGACCTGCAGCGTCTTGCCGAGCCCCATGTCGTCGGCCAGGCAGGCGCCCAGCCGCAGGCGCGACAGGAGGTGCAGCCAGCGCACGCCGACCTGCTGGTAGGGCCGCAGCGTCGCCAGCAGCTCCAGCCCCGGCTCCACGGCCGCGAGGCCTTGCGGCCCGCGAAGGCCCGCGAGCGTCTCGGCCAGCCAAGGTCCGGCGACCACCTGGGACCAGTCCGCGTCGTCGCGCGCGGCGCGGTCGCCCGTGACGGCTCCTGTGCCCGCAAGCAGGCGCATGGCTTCGTGGAAGCCCAGGCCGTGCTCCGCTGCCAGGCGCTCGACCTGCGTGAAGTGGTCAAGTGTCCGCTGCAGGCGCTCGCGATCGACCTCGACCCACCGGCCACGGATGAGGACCAGCCCCGCGGTGCTGGCCAGCAGGGTCTTCGTCTCGGTCGCCGTGAGGGGCTCTCCTTCCAGCGCCACGGTGATGGAGAAGTCGAGCAGCGCGTCCTGGCCCACGTGGGATGGCGCGTTGGCGCCCACCGTCGCTGAGACGACCGCCCGCGGTGGGCGGTTCGCGCGCCACGTCGCGGGCATGCGCACGACCACGCCAGCGCGTTCGAGCTGCGGCACGTCGCGGAGCAGGTGCATGGCTTCGACGGCAGACCATCGCAGCGGCTGGAAGATCTCGCGACTGGAGATCAAGTCCCTGAGCCAGAGGCAGTGCTCGCCGGCACGCTGCAACGGCATGAGCAGCGCGAGCAGGCGGTCCTTGTCCTGCGCGCCGGCGTACTCGCGGAGCGCTTGGCCGAGCGGCACGTGCTGTGCGTTGCCCTGGGCCGACAGGCGCGTGGTGTAGGTCGCCAGGAACGCGAAGGGTGCCCGCTCGTCCTTTCGGTTCTCGGCCAGGTGCACGCACACCCGGCCGACCAGGTTCCACGCCGGATGCTGCGCCTTCAGGAACTCCTGGAGCGGCACACCCGCGGTGGCGAGGTCGGCATGAAGCGCCCGGTTCAGCTCGTCCCACAGCGCCTGCAGGACCTCGACGCGCAGGTATTCGGCGCCGTCCATCGGCGGAGCCGACCCCACGAGCGCCAGGAGCTGGTCCTCGGCCGGGGGGGGAACCTGACCCGGGACACGGTCCGCGGACTCGGGTAGCGTGCACAGCGAGGTGACGAAGCGGGCCGCGAAGTCTCGCCACCACGCGACGACCGGCGGCAGCGCCGAGCCGACCTCGCGTAGGCCAAGCGACAGCAGGCCATGGCCGGACCCCCGACGGAGCGCGTCCATCAGACGCGTGGCGACGGGCTCGGGCAGCGGCGTTGTGTCGCCGGCGGCCACCAGGATCAGGTGGCCGTGGGGTGTCAGGGCGAGGGTGGTGTTGGGCTCGCTCATCCGTCGGTCTCGGCGGCGACGGGCTCGGTGACCGCACGACGCAGAACGTGCAGAACCCGATCCGCCGTCGCCAGGCGCGCAGAGGAGTCGATCCGTTCTATGCTGCCGTCGAGGACGAGGACCCGCAGGGCCGCCGTCTCGTTGCGGAGCTTGTCGAGCGCTTGGACCACCTGAGCGATCGTCTGCTGCGTGAAGCAGCGCGCGATCTCGCAGCCTGCCCGCCAGAACCTGACGTCGTCATGCGTCAGCGTGCCGTCTTCGAACGCCGACATCACGGCGGTGTCGCCCCAGATCTCATCGGCGTCGAAGGGGAACCGGTGGAGCACGTGTCCCACGTCGCGGAGATCGCGGTGCTCGCGTCGGTCGGTGAACGCGAGCAGCTTGAGCACGATGAACCCTGCGGGTGGCGGGAGAAGGATGCGGCCGGAGGGCTCGAGCGGGCGGCCCAGCTCGAAGCACTCTGCGAGGCCCGCGGTGTTGAGGCGGCGCGTCGAGTCTCGCAGCGCCAACGTGCCGGGCGGCGACTCGATGCGACCGCATGGCACAACGTCCACCTTGGTCCCGGTGGCGCGGTGGTACAGCAAGAGCTCGGCCCGATTCGGATCGCGGAACGTGTCGGCGGATTCGGCGAAGAACGCGTCGACCTTCGCCCAGCTCTCGAGCTGCATCGCGAAGTCGACATCGCTCGTCTTCCGAGCCTCCTCTTGGGTGCCCAGGCACAGATCGCGGGCATAGGCTCCGACGAGCAGGAGGCGCGCGTCGACCTTGGCCGCGACGCATGCCAGGTCGTCCACCACCTCCTTGAGGGTGGGATCCATCATCTTGCGATCCGGGACAGGACGGACTTCTGAAGCGCGGCCCGGGTGGCGTCGAGTCGCTCGTCGGGGATCGCGTAGAGCTCTGCGAGCACGATCAGCGGATCGACGAGCCGCGGATCGGAAGGGTCCTCAATGTGGGGCGCGAACGCGGAACGCACGGAGACAGTCCCGCGGGGCGATGGCATCAGCCGCAGCCGCTTCATGGTGGCGGCGTCCCAGCGGCGCACGTACACGGAGGCGGTGGTGCCGCGGAGGTCATGGGCCGCGAACTCCGCCGCAGCCTCCCCGCCGAGGAGCCCACTGTCTGGCGACAGGTCGGAGGCGACCGCGCGTGCCCATGCGGCCGGCGAATCGGTGCCGGGAGGCATGGCCCGAGCGATCTCCAACTTGGGGGCAAGCCGATCCGCGAATCCAGTCAGCCAACCCGAGAGCATGCCTTGTACGTCAGTCAGGTGGTGCCCGGATCGCCCGAGGTCACTGAGCCAGCCTCTGGCGTCGAACGTGCGCAGGGCCACGGCCGCCGCGCCGTGACTCACGCCCGCACGCTCGCCGAGGGCTCGGACCGACAGGTGCGCCGCGTCCGGGTCGCGCAGGAGGACGAAGGCGACCTGCCAGGCCGCCGGCCCAACATGGTCCTTACATGGTGGGAGCGCCTCGACCGCGGCGCGGCGACCGGTGATCGCGACCAGGAAGTCGGGCGTGTCCAGATACGCGTTGCCGGCCGCGTCGATGAACTGGAGCCCTCGTTCGCGGAGCAGGTCGGCGGTCTCGGCCGAGATGTGCTCGCTGATCACGAGCGCCGCCGGGCCGTCGGGCAGGGCTCGTGCCTGGTCGGCGACAACGGAGATGGAGGAAGGGCGGAGGGTCCGCCTGACGATGCCGACGTAGGTGGCCTCACGGTCGGCGCGGGACAACGTGATCCGGTCGTGATCGCCGGTCTTGCCGGAACGGGTCACGGTCCCATGCACCCCTGCGGCTTCAAGGGACTGAAGGGCGCGGTCGACGAGGCTGGACTCGGACATGAGCGGGTAGACCCTGGCGGTGCTCGGAGTCTACGAGCGGACAGCGCAGCTGTCCAATAATGTGTTGCGTCAACAAGCCGTAGACACAAGTAAATAATGGACAGATTCGATGCGCCTCGCCCGTCCGCAGACAGGCGAGGCGCACGAGGGGTTCGGCGCATGGAGTGGAGGGGGCGCCGCCGCGCGGCGGCGCTTCCAGGGTTCGGCGGGGGTGACATTCGCCGTACCCATCGCTCGGCATCCGTCCAGCGCGCCGCGGAGTCCACCCGCTCGGGCGGCCATGTCGGAGAAGGTCTCCGCCACATAGCCGCCACACACACCCGCCTCGCAGCCCAACCTCGCCAACATCACCGGCGTCGAAACCAACGCTTCCAACGTAACTCCTCCAACGCCAACAATTCGACTGACCCCTACGTGATTGACGAGCCGGCGACGCTGGTGATGCGCGACGACCGGGCGTCGCTGAAGCTGCGGCAGGTGTGAGACGATGGGACGAAGACGGTGGAGCTCAGCGGGTTGGAGCCCGTGGGCAGGCTCGCGGCGCAGGTGCCGCCGAAGGGTCAGCACCTAGTGCGCTACCACAGGGTGTTCGCGCCGGCGTCGAAGATGAGTTCGGCGATCGTGCCCGTGCTGCGCCGACGCACGGACATGTTCGAGGTGTACGAGGACCGCCTCCAGCGTCGCTGGATCGCGTGGGGGGCGCTGCTCCTCCGCGTGCTCTTCCAGCCGGTTTCAAGGACGACCCGCAGACCTGCCCCGGCTGCCGTGGCCGAATGCGCCAGGTGGCGCTGGCGCTGTCGTCGAGCGGGGAGGTGCGGCGCTGGCTGGACGACGAGCGCGCGGGCCAGGGCGGCGTGCTGCTGCTCGGGTCGCGGCGCGCGGGGACCCGCAGGGGTCGGCCGGGGTTCGGTGACGGAGCGCGGCGAGAGACGACAGCGACGGACGGAGCAAAGGTCCTTCCGACCGGGGCGCAGCGTTCGGGGTGGAGCTGCGCGCGGCGGTCGGCGCGGCATTGTGAAGGGCCGCGGGGCGGCTACCGTGGCCTAGGTGGAGCTGGCTTGAGCTGTTCGATCGGGACCGGGGTCTGATCGGCCATCTCCTCCTCGTTCCGCGGTGCGGCTTGATCGACGTGCGACGGCGTGTCGAACCCGTCGCCTCGGCGTTCAGCGCCGCCGTGCTCGCCCTGCCGCGGCGCTCGCGCTATCCAAGAATCGGATTCTGGATAATGGATGCTCAAGCCCGTCGACCTCATGGTTCTCACCTATCTGGCCTCCGCCGACCTGGGACCACGCTGGACCCAGGCGCAGTTGGCCCTTGGTCTCGGCATCTCCCAGTCGAACGTCCACCGGGCGCTCGCGCAGCTGGATCGGTCCGGGCTCCTGGTCGAGGGTGGCCCGCGACGCGCAGCGCTTCACGAGCTGATCGTCCACGCAGTCCGGTACGTCTACCCGGCCGAGCTCGGTGCGCCGGCGCGCGGGATTGCGACGGCGCACGCCGGACCCACGCTCGCGTCCCAGGTTCGGAGCGAACAGCCCTACGTGTGGCCTCTAGACGGCGGCTCCGACTTCGGCCCGTCCGTGGAGCCGCTCCACCCATGCGTGCCAGCCGCCGCGGCGAGATGCGCCCCGTTCTACGAGCTCATGGCGCTCGTCGACGTGATGCGGGTTGGCCGCGCACGCGAGCGTGAGATCGCCGTGGCGAGGTTGGACGAGCTCCTCGGGGGTGGACGGTGAGCGACATCGAGCACGTCGTCGACGCGGTCGCGGCCGACCTGGCCTGGATCTCTCCCGAACCGGTGTACGTCGGCGGCGCGACCATCGGGCTGTTCCTCGACGCGCTGGGACGCTCCCAGCTGCGTGCGACGCTCGACGTGGACTGCATCGTGCCCAGCGTGGTGACGCGCGTCGCGTGGTGGACGCTGGAGGAGGGCCCGCAGTCGGGCGGCCTCTTCTGCGTGCTGGTGCGCGAGGCGGACTGGCGGCGTCGCGCGCGGGGCCCGGACGATGAGGGCGCGAGACACGCTGTGCTGCACCTCCCCCGCGCATGGCACACGCTAGGGGATCTCCACGGAGGGAAGCCCATCATGACTCTCAAGGCCCTGATTTTGGGTGCGCTGCTCGCGGGCTGCGGAACCAAGGCCCCGGACGAAGGCTGCGTCGCTGGCGTGGAGCACGCGTGCGCGTGTGACGGCGCGGGCGCTGGCGTGAAGGTGTGCGGAGACGCCGGCGTGTTCGGGGAGTGCGACTGCGCCCAGGCCTGCGCGCCGACCACCTGCGACGCGGAGGGCGTCACCTGCGGACCGCTCGACGACGGCTGCGGCAGCACGCTCGACTGCGGCGCGTGCCCCACCGACGCGTGCGCCGAGGGCACCGACGACTGCGACGAGCACGCCGCCTGCACGCCCGACGGCGACACCTTCACCTGCGCGTGCGACGACGGGTACCTGGGCGACGGCAAGACCTGCGACCCCGATCGCGACACGATGGTCGCCGACCTGGGCGACGCCGAGGTCGAGGTGACGATCGACGGCGTGGGCGTGGTCCACGTCGGACGGCTGTCCAAGATCTCCATTCGTGTGGACATGGCGCGCGTCCCGGCCACGATCGGCTTTCGGCCCTTCCCCACTCACGTCTCGCTGCCCCCAGTCACGATCGGCGACGTGCGCGGCGCGCCGTCGGTGATCACCGCGCTGCGCGCGTGGACCGCCTCGGGCACGCCCCGAGCCATCACCGTGCGCCTGGTCGGGCTGGGCGACGAGTGGGACACGGTGCGCAGTGGCCTCGTCACCCCGTCCGAGCTTGACCCGACGGTCTCGACCGCGGGCGGCGACAGCGTGCTCGCGTCCATGCGGCTGCAGCCGGTCGAGCGGTGGGAGGTGACCGATCGGCAGGAGATGTTCGAGGACTTTTGGCCGATCTACCGCCCGGGCACCGAGGTGGAGATCGCCGGCATCACCGGCTGGCACGGATGCAGCTTTGATCAGGGCATCGTGCAGCTCGCCCTGACCGACACCGTGCTGGTGCTGCCAACCTGCGCGGACGGCTCCGCCCTGATCACCTGGATGCGGGTCAACCTCGACTGGTTCGACCAGCTGGTAGGCGGCTACGAGTGGCGCTCTCTGTCGGTGATCGACTTCGACGCGGGCGGCGTCGAGATCTTCCGCCGCAACGCCTACGAGGTGTTGCCGAAGGAGCTGCTGTTCTTCGACCCGACCAAGCCCTACGGTTCGAGCTCGCTGATCACCATCGTCATGGAGCTTGGGTTCGTGGAGAACGGGTGAGGCACGCCGCGCCGCGCCGCGCCGCCCAGTCGTGAACCCTACTCGGCGAGGTAGCCGACTTGACCTTGCCCGCTGTGGACGGACCTCGCGCGCCGCGTGGGGGTGGTGGCCGTTCACCCTCGGTGAACAATTTCTCCGCCACATAGCCGCCACACACACCCGCCTCGTAGCCCAACATCGCCAACATCACCGGCGTCGAAACAAACGCTTCAAACGTCACACATCCAACGCCAACAATTCGGCTGACCCCTTCTAAGCCGGGGGTCGCAGGTTCGAATCCTGCTGGGGGCGCTCGTTCACTTTCGTTCGTAGGACGTTCGTTTCGGTTTGCGGGCCATGACGCCCGACCGCCGAGTTCATCCGCCGTCGAACGGGTTCAGAACCTTTACTCCCGTTCCCTCAACGTCTTGCACGTTGCGCGTCACGAGCGTCAGGCCGTGCACGAGCGCCGTGGCGGCGAGCAAGGTGTCCACGGTTGGACGCGGATCCGGCACATTCAAACGTCCCCACACTTCCGCGACGCGCGCGTCGACAGGAAGGATGCGCGACTCGAAGCTGCCGAGGAGTCCCTCGAGCCAGGCCTCCAGGTGACGCGCAGTCACCTCGTCCTTTCGACGCTTCAGCTCGATACCGCGCCGGATCTCGCCCACGGTGAGCACGCTAAGCCACGCGTCGTCCTGCCTGCCGGCAGCCCAGCGAGCGACGCCTTTGTCGCCGCGCGGGCCTTTTCGGATCTCGGTGATCACGTTCGTGTCGAGGAGCCAGCTCACAGCTCCACGTCCCGCGGGAGATCCCGCTGCCGCGCGAAGTCGTCGTCGTCGCCGACGTCCGGCATCGCGGCGAGCCACTCCCACAGCGACTTGCCGGCAGCGGGGCCGTGGAGCGCGGCGTGCAGGATCGCGCGGTGCTCTGCCTCTGCCGAGCGACCGTGCGCGGCAGCACGCGCCTTGAGCGCCTCGACGAGGTCTTCGTCGAGGTTCCGTACGATGAGCTGGGCCATCTCGACCTCCATGCTATCATGATAGCGCGCTGATCTGCGGGTGTCTACGTCGTCCAGCTCCGCCAGAGTGGGCACGAGGAAGGATCTCCCGTCGATCCGAGTCGAGCTCCTGTCGATCGGCGTCGAGCTCCTGTCGATCGGCGGTCAGCCTGGATGCTGTCGCAGCTTCTGCAACGCGATGCTCACCGCCGCCGTCGACACCCCCTCGCCGCGCGCTAACTCCGATTGGTTCCGGTACACGCCCTCATCGAGCATCCGCTGCCACTCCCGAGCCCGCCAGCCGATGGGCTTCCGTTCAACGATATCGTCCATCGGACCCCCATTTCGAGCAAGTGTGAACTCCATCCGACAAGTTCTGTCTACGTATTGACTGGTGGCGTTCCTCATCCAGGCCGATCCTGGATCGAGAGTCCGCCACTCGTACCTCAATGTCCGAGTCTGCCGTGTCAGCCGGCTCCACAGGTCCGCACCATCAGGTTGGCCGTCGAGCCTCGTCTGCGACGGGCCGCGACGATCCAGCGGAGAGAGGCGAAGCCCGTCGGGGGGAAGGCCCAAGCGGCGGTGGACAGGGCTCGACCCAACGCCGCGGACGTCTGATCGTCCACCACCCCCTCCACCGTCACCGCGCCGTTTAGTACCGCCACGTAGACGCGCAGCAGGTGCGTCTCGCCATCCAGCAAGTGTTCGCCGAGCGCCGCCAGCACCCGATCGACGAACCCGGCGGGTGCGACGAGGGTCGGTGTGTCCGGGCTGACTCGGGTGGTGTACGGACCGAGGTAGAGGTCCCACTGCTGGTCAGCGATCCACCGCTCCTCGTGGTCGACCTGATCCGTCTCCAGGACGCCCCAGAGGGCGGCGAGCAGCACGTGGAAGCCGCACCGACAGAACGACTCCAGCCCGTCGCGGATTGCCGTTTCTGCATCGGCACCGAGGGCAGCCCAGCGGTCGGCGACGACCTGCTCGTCCGCCCCCGTGGCGCGCACCTCCATGAGGAACGAGCCAGATTCCGTTCTCCACATCCAGAGGTTCGCCCAGCGGTCGACAACCGGCAGATAGACCATGTCGTCGCGGATCTCGGCTTCGACATGGTGCCCGTGAAGCAGCCCGACCAAGCGGGAGGCTAGTGGAACCGTGTTCATTCCTCGGCCTCGCCCGACGCACCGCGGAGCTCGGTCTCCATCTCCTCGACGGTTGGGAGGCTCCCTGAGAGCTCGTCCGGCAGTCGCTCGACGAGGCGCGTCTCCCAGTTTGCCACGCCGATCGGCTTGGCGAGGCCGCGCAGGGCGTACTCGACCACCAGATCCTTCTTGTCCTTGCAGAGGAGGATCCCGATGGTCGGCTGGTCGGTGGCGTGCTTGAGCTGGGCGTCGACGGCGGACAGATAGAAGTTCATCTTCCCAGCGTACTCGGGCTGGAAGTTCCCCATCTTCAACTCGACCACTACGAAGCAGCGCAAGCGCAAGTGGTAGAAAAGCAGGTCGACATGGAAGTCCTCCCCAGCCACCTCCAGCCGGACCTGCGAGCCGACGAACGAGAAGCCCACGCCGAGTTCGATCAGGAAGTCCCGCAGGTGCGTGACGAGCCCGCGTTCGAGGTCGCGCTCCCGCGCATCGGCGGCGAGGGTGAGGAAGTCGAAGACGTAGGGATCCTTCGTGATCTGTTGGGCGAGCTCTGACTGCGGCGGTGGCAGGGTCGACGCGAAGTTGGAGGGGGACCGTCCCTGGCGCTCGTGCAGCCGCGTCTCGATCTGGACGACGAGCACGTTTCGCGACCACCCGTGCTCCGCGCATGCCTCCAGGTAGAATCGGCGGACGGTAGGGTCCTTGATGCGCTCGACGACCACGACGTTGTGAAACCAGGGCAGTTGTGCAGCAGCCTGCTGCACAAACTCCTCGTCCGGCCAAGCCTCCGCAAAAGCTCGCATGTACTTGAGGTTTCGTGGGGAGAACCCCTTCATGTCCGGGAACACACGTCGCAGGTCGCTGCCGAGCCGGTCCACGACTTTGGCGCCCCAGCCCAGGGACGTCTGGCGGTCGAGGATGTCGCGCCCGATACGCCAGTACAGCAGGACCAACTCGCGGTTGACCGACGCGGCCGCGCGCACCTGCGCCGCGTGCACGCGTGCCTCCACTTCGTCGAGCAGCGCCGCGTAGTCCGACTGCCATGCGAGATCGTCGCCCATGCACCCTCCGAACCTGCGTGTACCATGACAGGCGGCCATGGGATGACCGCCATTTCGGCGCACCACCGCCTTGCGCGCTCGTCGTGCTGGCATCGTCCGCGGGGAACAGTGGCGGGCCCCTGTGCGTCACGTCTCCCGCAGCTTCCTCAACGCGATGCTCACCGCCGCCGTCCACACCCCTCGCCGCGCGCTAACTCCGACTGATTCCGGTATACGCCCTCGTCCAGCATCTGCCGCCACTCCCGAGCCCGCCACCCGACGGGCTTCCGCTCGGCGATCTCCGTCTTTGGACCGGCCTTGCGGACGAGTGTGAACTCGATCCGACAAGTTCTGTCTAGGTATCGACTGGGGGCGCACCCGATCTCGTTCACCACGACGAGCACATCGTCGATGGCGCTTTGGACGTCCCCGTCGAACCACGGCTGCCGAAGCACCTGCAACTCGCGGACGGGCGACGCGGGCGCGGCGACCAGGCTTGGCGCTAGCAGACGCCGCGAGCGTCTGCTACAGCGGGAGGAGGGTCGGCGGTCTGCTTTCAGCGAAGCCACCGTTCCTGTGGTGGCGGGCGCGCATGAAGGTAGGAATCGATTTCGGGACGACCAACTCTGCGGTCGCGGTGGCGTTTGACGGGATCCCCAAGATCGTCTCTCTCGCACCCGGAGAGTTCGTGCAGCGAACGGTCGT
>CAIOSP010000074.1 GCA_903861005.1 uncultured Pseudomonadota bacterium | reverse complement strand
CCCCACGGACCCTCCGAAAGAGCCCGCTGGCGCGCCGCCCCTTCGACGACGTCAGGCGCAGACTGGCCGCGGCGGGGTGCGCGCGTGCGGACCGTTAAAGGTCCGTGCGCGCGCAGCCCCGACGATCAGGCCAAGTCGGAGCCGGGCGCCGCCGACGTTCCAAGGCGCGCCACCAGGCCCGTTCTAGGGGGTTGCCCGGCCCGAGCGGCGAGCGACGCGCCGCAGGCCGACCCTGCAACACAGCCCCACCCGCCAGGGTGCGCCGTGGGACGCCCCCACACGAAGCCCCACCCGCCAGGGTGCGCCGTGGGACGTCCCCACAATCGGCCCCAACCGGCCAGGAACAGCCCCAGCATCACCCCCAACTCGGCCCCGCCCCCACCGCCAGTCGCCCAAGCTGCCAGCCTCGACATTCCGTTGACAAACCCTCCGGCCCGCCCCGAACCCCGAAAAAACTGCACCACCACACGATCCTTTTCCGGCAGTTGGCAATCTCTTGCCGAGGCGCATGCTAGAAGCGTCGGACCCTTGGTATCCCTCGTGGGGTCCCTAGCGTTGCGTCGCATGTACGACACACCCGGAGAAGCCTGGATGTCCCTGAACAAGCTGCTGCTCGTAGCCAGCCTCGGAGTGGCGTCTGCCGCTCCGGCGTGGGCCGCCGACAGCGACGACACCCCGCCCGGGGTCGAGGCCCTCAAGGGCTTCCGCGAGGGCCTGCCCCCGCAGAACCCGGTCCAGAATCGCTTCTTCCTGAAGGCCAAGCGCTTTGAGCTTGCGCCGGAAGTGGGGCTGGTTCCGAACAACCCGTTCGTGCGCCGGTTCACCGTCGCGCTGGGCTTCGGCTACCACTTCACGGAGACGCTCTCGCTGCAGGGCAACTTCGCGTACGCGCCTGACTTGGGCAAGCGCGACGTGAAGACGCTCGCGCCGATCCTGCTCAAGCGAGCCACGGACGTGAACTTCCGCCAGCCGATCGACAAGGTCACGCTGTCGGCCTCGTTCGGCGTGCAGTGGGCGCCCATCTACGGCAAGATCAACATCTTGGGCGAGACGGTCGTCAACTTCGACTTCTACGGCTACCTCGGCCTCGGTCTCGTGGTTCAGAACCGCTACGCGACGATCGAGAATCCGAACCCGCAGGACTCGACGACGCTGCAGTTCTTCAACCTCGAGAAGGACAAGACCGCGGTGCATGTCGCGCCGAACATCGGTCTCGGTGGTGACTTTTTCATCACCCACGCGCTGGCCCTCAAGCTTGACGGCCGGTTCGCGATCTTCCCTGACGACAAGCCCCAGTACGACGTCACCGTCGCGCCCGAAGGGCAGCGGGTCGTCTCCCAGTTCACAGCCTCCGTGGGCCTGGCCATCTTCTTCCCGAAGATGAAGCCGCGCCTGTACGACTTCTAAGGGGGCCACCATGAAGCAGAACACCACCTCCATGATCGCCCTCCGCCCCCTCGTCCGCGCGCTCCGCGCCGTGGCGTTCGCCGCGTTCGCGACCGTGCCGGTCCACGCCGCGTTCGCTCAGGACGACACCACGGAAGACCCCGCGGGTGACGACGACGACCTCGGCGGCATCCTCGGCAACGACCCGACCGCCAACGGCAGCGGCTCCACCGTCGCCGACGAGCGCGCCGGCCTGCAGTCCGAGACCGAAGCGGTCGCGCTGCCCCCGGCCAAGCGCAAGGTCATCAAGACCCTGCAGCCCAAGTTCTTCCTCAAGCTGCATCGCTTCGAGTTCACGCCGTTCGTCGGCATGGTCACGAACGACCCGTTCATCCGCCGCATCATGTTCGGCGGCGACGTCGCCTACCACTTCACCGAGCTGTTCGCGTTCGAGCTGCAGGGCAGCTTCGACCCGAACTTCGGCCAGGGCGACTGGAAGCCGATCACCCACCAGATCACCGGCGCCAATCAGGTCTCCCCTGAGATCAGCCGCATGATGTGGCACATGACCGGCAACTTCAACTTCTCGCCGTTCTACGGCAAGTTGGCGACGGTCGGCCGCAACACCATCATGTTCGACATCTACGGCACCTTCGGCGCTGGCGTCGTCGGCACCGCAGATGACCTCGAGCTGATCGGCAACGCGGGCGACCCCCGCGCCGAGGCCACGCGCACGCAGGTTCACCCGACGCTGACCTTCGGCGGCGGTCTGCGTGTCGCCTTCAACAAGACCTTCGCGCTTCGTTTTGAAGCGCGCAGCCTGAGCTACATCGGCGTCCTCGAGTCCACCAAGCTCGAGCTCAAGAACAA
The DNA here is from genome assembly GCA_903861005.1 of uncultured Pseudomonadota bacterium. Classification (GTDB taxonomy): domain Bacteria; phylum Myxococcota_A; class UBA796; order UBA796; genus CAIOSP01. The sequence continues at coordinate 27,075 of CAIOSP010000074.1, read as the reverse complement.
CCTGGCGTTGATGCTCGGTGGTTCCGTGTTCTTCGGTCGGAGGGTCGAATGATCGCCCGCAAGTCAGCCACCGCGGTCGTCGCGGGCCTCTCGTTCCTGATCTCCACGCCTGCCTTCGCCGGCATGTCGTGCGAAGACATCATGAACCTCGTCGACCACAGCGTCCCAACGGGCGTCGTCGTCGACACGATCGCGTCGTCGGGCACCACGTTCAGCGACTCGGACATCCAGTGCCTCAAGCAGCGCGGCGCCCCCGCGGACGTGCTGGCCAAGGCGCTCGAGTTCAAGCGCGCGTCGGCGCCTGCGCCGTCGCAGCAGCAGGCCGCCTCGCCGCCCACGCGCGGCAGCAGCTACGACCAGGCTGAAGAGCTTGGCTCGGGCGACGTGCTGTCCGACTCGGACGACGACGACGACGCCGGCGGCTCCGCCGAGCTCGAAGGCCTGATCCGCGACTTCAAGGCCCAGAAGTACCGCACCGCGTCCTACGGCCTGTTCGAGCTCCTCCGCGAGAACTCGTACCCGGACAAGGACAGCACCATCAAGTACTACCTGGCGAAGTCGCTCCAGGAGCTCGGCATGTTCCATGCCGCGCAGTACTACTACATGGAAGTCGTCCGAAAGGGCCCGCGCAACCCGCTCTTCAAGCACGCGCTGCCCCGCTTGGCCGAAGTCGCCGAGCGCACTGGCAACGACTACGAGCTGCTGCGCATCGTCGGCAAGATCGCGCCGGAGTCCTACCCCCGGCAGGCGCGTCCCCATCTGTACTACCTGATGGGCCGCAAGTCCTACGAAGCCGGCGAGCTGTCGGACGCCGCCTCGTACTTCGAGAAGGTCCCGCAGGACTCTGAGCTCTACCCGCGCGCCCAGTACTTTACCGGGCTCATCGGCTACGAGCGCCAGCGCTACAAGTCGGCCGCCAAGTCCTTCCGCGAAGTCATCCGCGCGCCGGTCGCCACGGACGACAAGCGCCTGCAGGGTGAGCTCGAGGACCTCAAGGACCTCAGCCTCATCAACGTCGCGCGCATCTACTACAGCCTGGAGCGCTTCGACAACGCCGACAAGTACTACGCCAAGGTCGACCACAAGTCGACGTACTGGCCGCAGAGCCTGTTCGAGCGCGCGTGGACCCAGTTCTGGCTGGGCGACCTCAACGGCGAGCTGGGCCAGCTGGTCACCGCAGGCAGCCCGTTCTTCGCGGGCCGCGAGTTCCTGCCCGACACCGGCTACCTCAAGGCGCTCACCTACTTCCAGTTGTGCGAGTACAACGAAGTCGACCGCACCGTGAAGACCTTCCAGGCCACGTACCAGCCGGTGCGTGACGAGATGAAGAAGTTCATCGAGAAGGTCCGCGCCGACGGCTCGGACGAAGCCTTCGCGGGCGCGTTCGACACGTACTTCGGCGAGAACGCCAACCCGAACAGCAAGATCCCGGTGTCGGTGTTCCGCGAGATCCTCCGCAACCGTGACCTCGGCGCGCTCGTGCGCGACATGGACGGCATGAAGGCCGAGCTCGACACCATCGCCGAGCAGACGCCGCAGTGGCGCGACTCGATCGGCGCCGAGCTCGGCAAGATCATCGCGCGCGATCTGGAGCGCTACAAGGAGCGTGCGGGCCGCACGTTCATGCAGTCGCTGCTCGACGAGTACCGCAGCGTGGACGACCTGCTCCAGGACTTCAAGGTCCTCGAGTTCGAAGTCGTGGACGCCCGTCGCAAGGACTACGTCTACCAGATGACGACCGAGATCCGCGAAGACGAGTCGGCGACCAAGCCGGTCGATTTCGCAACCGACCCGACCATCATTTACTGGCCGTTCAACGGTGAGTTCTGGGTCGACGAGCTTGGGTACTACCGGTACACCGAGCGCGGCGCCTGCAACAACAAGAAGTGATCCGTCGGGTGGCGCCTGCCATCCGCTCCTTTGGTGCGCGGCCTCACCGCCGCGCAGGTCTGAGGCCCGCGCCTCGGAACCCGTGACGAGGACGCGTGTCCTCGTCCAGCCAGCCCCCTCGTTCTTCGTCTCCCTCACCGGAGTGATCGCATGATGCCCAGTCTCGGACGCGCGCGCCTACGGTTCGCCCTGATGATCGCCCTCACCACCGCGGGCCCGCTCGTGGCGACGTCTGTCGCTCACGCCAAGGACACCGAGGACCGGCGCGCCCTGCGCCTCGAAGAGGTCGAGCGCCAGGACTCGCAGAACGCCGAGCTGCGCAAGGCCGCTGAGGCCGCCCGCCTCGAGGCGATCTCGCGCCTGGGCGAGCTGCTTCGCGAGTCGCCGGAAGGTGACCGCAAGGCCGAGATGATGCTGCGCCTCGCCGGGCTCTACTACGAGCAGGGCAAGTCGGTGTACTTCGTCGAGATGGAGGCGTTCCAGAAGCAGCAGGACGACTGCTACAACAAGGCCAAGACCGCGGCCGACAACGACGCCTGCCAGGACCAGTCCCCGAACACCACGGGCTCGTCGGGCTGGTACGGCAAGGCGATCAAGCTCTACGAGGCCATCCTCAAGGGCTACCCGCGCTACGCCCGCGCCGACGAGGCCACGTTCTACCTGGGCCAGACCTACGCCGAGATCAAGCAGGAGGATCCTGCGCTTGAGGCGATGAAGAAGCTGGTCAAGCTCTACCCGACGTCGAACTTCCTCCCCGACGCGTACATCCAGATCGGCGAGTACTACTTCGACCACAACGAAGCCTTCCCTGCCCTGCGCGCCTACCTCCAGGCCGCCGCGCACCCGGAGTCCCCGCGCTACGCCTACGCCAAGTACAAGCTGGCGTGGTGCTACTACAACGTCGAAGAGTACGGCAAGGGCATCGACGAGATGAAGGCCGTCGTGGCGTACAGCGCCGCGCAGGACGCGGCCGCTGCGGCTTCCGGTCAGGCCAACATGAACGTCCGCCTGGAAGACGAAGCCCTCAAGGACCTCGTCCGCTTCTTCGCGGACGCCGGCTCGCTCGATGAGGCCTACGAGTACTTCAAGGGCCTCGGCAAGCCCGAACTGTTCATCTCCACCCTCAAGCGCCTCGCGGCCTTGTACATGGAGCAGGGCAAGTTCGACCAGGCCGTCGAGACCTACCGGCGCCTGATCAACGAGAAGCCCAACGCCGTCGAGAACCCTGGCTACCAGCAGGAGATCATCGCGGCGCTGCGCAAGATGGGCAACAAGCCCGGCGTGCTCACCGAGATCCACTCGCTGCGCACCAACTACGGCAAGCAGTCGGCGTGGTGGCGCGCGAACAGCGGCAACCCCACCGCCCAGCAGGAAGCCGACGCGACGATCGAGAAGGCCCTGCGCCGCGTCGCCACTGACTTCAACACGGAAGCGCGCGCGCTCGCCAAGTCGCGCAACTCGGCGGCGCCCGCAGCCTACGAGCAGGCGGTCAACGCCTACTACGAGTACTTCCAGGACTACTCGGCGTCGGCGGACAGCTACAACGTCCACTACGATTTCGGCGAGCTGCTCTACGACCTCAAGCGCTTCGACGAAGCGTACGCCCAGTACATGGCCGTCGTGAAGATGAACCCGAAGGGGCAGTACTCGCAGTTCTGCGCCGAGTCCTCCATCTTCGCCGCAGAGGAGATGGTCAAGAAGGAAGGCGGCGGCTCGATCGACCCCAAGGGCATCAAGGTCACCAAGGATGTCCAGCCGATCGCGCTCACTCAGTGGGAGCAGAACCTGATCAGCGCGTGCAAGCAGTACGCGGACCTGTACCCGGCCTCCGACAAGGTCGAGGTCGCCATCTACAAGTCGGCGTACCTGCTCTACAAGCGCTTCCACTTCACGGAAGCCGCCGAGCAGTTCCGCGCCGTCATCAAGATGAACCCGCAGTCGGAGAACGCCCAGTTCTCGGCCCAGCTCATCCTGGACGCGCTCGCCATCCGCGAGGAGTACACCTCCCTGCGCGACACGGCCAAGGCGTTCTTCCAGGAGCAGACGCTCGGCAACACGGCGTTCAAGAAGGAGATGTACGACCTGTGGTCGTCCGCCGCCTTCACCGTCATCGAGGAGGCCTTCAAGGCCAAGGCGGACAAGGTCGCGACGGCCGACGCCTACATGCAGTTCTACAAGGACTTCCCTGACTTCTCCAAGGCGGACCTCGCGATCAACAACGCGGCCGTCTACTACTACGAGTCGAACCGCGTCGCGCAGTCCATGGAAGCGCGTCACATCATCGTGGAAGACGTGAAGTTCGCTGGCAAGTCCAAGTACTACTACGGCTCGGTTGCGGCCCTGGGCTTCAACTACGAGCGCCTGGCCGACTTCGAGAACGCGGCCAAGTACTACGACAAGCTGTTCACGCTCTACCCGGCCGAGCGCGCGCGCGTCGTCGCCACCAAGGCCGATGACGTCGCCACCAAGACCGCGGCCCTCGACGAGCAGGCCTCCGCCGCCGTGTACTCCTCCGCCGTCCTCCACGACGCGCTGGGTGACTGGCAGGGGGCCATCAGCCGCTACCGCCAGCTGATCTCGTCGTTCCCGACCGACAGCCGCATCCGCGACACGCGCCTGACGATCGCGCGCCTGTACGAGGACAACAAGGACTTCGCGAACGCGCAACTGACCTACGGCGACTTCTACACGAAGGACGCCAAGGACGCGCCCCCCGAGATGGCCTTCTTCGCTCGCCTGCACCAGGGCCGCGCGATGATCGCCCAGGGCAAGGGCGCCGACGCGCTCAAGCTCTACAAGGCCTCGATCGACCTGTACAAGCAGCTCGTCACCAAGGGCTTGGACAAGGCGAACGCCTCCACCGAGTTCGTGGCCGAGATGATGACCGAGGTCGCCAAGGCGCCCCAGGCCACCTACCTCGCGCTCACCATCCGCGGCGTGGGCCGCAGCGGCGGACAGAAGGCCGAGGACAAGGCGTTCGGCGACACGCTGAAGGCCAAGCTCACGGCCTACGTCGGCATGGAGAAGACGTACCAGGAGATCATCGACACGGGCGCCGGCCCGTGGGGTCTCGCGTCGCTCGTCGCCATCGGCCGCGTCTACGAGAACATGGGCGACACGCTGCGCAACAGCCAGTGCCCGTACTACCTGTCCGAAGACCAGTGCCAGCTCTACAAGCTGCAGATCGCCGACAAGGCGTTCGTGCAGACCGAGAAGGCCGTCGACGCCTACAAGCTGGCGCTCGAGAAAGCCTTCGAGCTCAAGTTGTACAACGACGACACCGCGTTCGCGACGCGCCGCCTCGGCGAGCTTCGTCCGGATGAGTTCCCGGGTCTGTTCGAGACCGTGCCCGCCGCGGGCCTGAGCTCGGACCGTACCCAGACCTTTGGTCCCGAAACGGCGCTGCAGTAGGAGCCCACCATGAACTTCCACCGCACGTTCGTCCATCTGCTCGCGGGCTCCATCGCCCTCACCGCCCTCCCCTCCGCGTCGTTCGCCGCCGCGCCGCCGACTTACGTCGGCCCCGGCTCGCACTTCAAGAAGGAGAAGCCGCCCAAGCCCCCCAAGAAGGCCAAGAAGGGCCAGGTGAGCGAGATCACGGAGGAGGAGGCCGCCAACCCGGCCGCCCACTTCCAGCAGGGCACCGAGCTCCTCGCCGGCGACAAGAAGGGCGTGGTCGACTTTGCCGCCGCCCGCACCGCCTTCCAGCAGTCCGCCGACCTCGGCGGCGGCAAGAAGGCTTGGTTCAACGTCGGCTGGACGTCTGAGCAGCTGGGTGACCCCGCGGGCGCCGAGAAGGCGTACCGCAAGGCCGTCGAGGCCGACGTCACCTACGCCCCCGCGCTCTTCTCGCTGGCGCGCGTGCTCAAGTCCAGCGGCAAGGCCGCCGACGTCGCGGCGCTGTTCAAGCGCTACTACGACGCGATCAAGACCGACGACGCCCGCGTGCTCTACATGGACGCGCTGTCGGACGCCGGCCAGTACGACGACGCCACCGCCCAGGGCCAGGACCTGCTGCGCGAGAACCCGAACAACGACGCGGTCTACCGCATCTACTCGTCGATGTACCTGAGCCAGGGCCGCGGCTCCATGGCCCGCGTCATGGGCGACAAGGCGCTCGAGCTCAACGACAAGGACCCCGACGTCTACAACAACATGGGCGTCGTGTACCTTCAGAACGGCAACCAGGCGCAGGCGATCGAGAAGTTCGAGATGGCTCGAACCCTCGACAGCACGCACTACGAAGCCAACATGAACATCGGCTTGATCGCGCTCAACTCAGGCGACTACGGTCGCGCGCTGGACTGCTTCAACAACGCCCTGCAGCGCAACCCGAACAGCAACGACGCCAAGCTCGGCAAGGCCGTCGCGCTGCGCGGCACTGGCGATCTCAGCGGCGCCGCGTCGCTGTACGACGCGATCATCAGGGCCGACAAGAACAACCGCACCGCGTACTTCAACGCGTCGACGCTCCAGGAGAAGTACGTCAAGGACTTCACCAAGGCGGCGAAGTACCTCGAAGAGTACAAGGACGGCCACGCGGGCCAGCTCTCGCCGAACGACGAGGTCTTCTCGCGCATCGCCGAAGTCCAGGCCGCCAAGGCCGCGGACGAGGAGCGCAAGCGCAAGGAGGCCGAGGCCGCCAAGCTCGAAGCCGAACGCAAGGAGCGCGCCAAGGCGCTGCTCGCGGGCATGCAGAAGGTCGTCGACGACATGAGCGCCAAGCTCACCGCCAACACCTGCATCCCCGAGGAGATCTCGGCCGAGATCTCGATGGCGCTCGACACGGCGAAGGACACCATCGCGCAGCAGGACACCGACAACGCGGCGGACGTCCAGGGCCTGCTCGAGAGCTACTACGTCCCCATGCTGGATCAGGCGATCACCGAGCACTGCACGGCGTCCGCGCCTGCGCCGGCCGCCCCGGCTGACGGAGCTGCCCCGGCGCCCGCCGACGGCGCCACGCCGCCTGCGGACCCGGCCACGCCGCCCGCCGACGCCGCCACCCCGCCCCAGTAGTCTCCGTCACCGCGCTTTGACAAAAGGCCTGGAACCGCTCCCCTCGGACGGTGTCAGGTCCCATTGACCAGCAAATGACTGACGCTCGCTTGAGGTTGCCGCCTCAAGGAAGCATGATGAGATCGGGTCGTTACCGTCCCGGCTCCACTCCGCACCTCGATCACCGTGAGGCCACTATGAAGCGCACCCTCGCTCTGTTGCTCGTCTCGACCTTCGTTGGATCCATCGCGTTCGCGCAGGACGAGGACGTCGATGCGGAGACCGGCCAGCGCATCAAGTACAAGGAGCGCACCGAGATCGACTTCGAAGGCGTTGACGTCAGCGGTGAGCTGGTCAAGCCGTCGGGCGCCCTGTTGATGGACGTGAAGCGCAATCAGTTCAACCCGCTGATCCGCTTCCGTGAGAACTTCGACGCTGAGATGAAGAACAGCGTCGACGAGGTCAAGTAGGCCCCAAACACCGTGCCCGCCAACGCGGGCACGGGGGTCCCAGTGGCCGCCAAGTCGGTCACGGCTCTCCTCCCGTCCCTTGTGGAGACTCTCCCATGGCTTCTGGCCGCATCCCGACCCTCCGCCTCAAGGCCACCCGTGGCGACGAAGTGCTCGTCGAGCGCGATCTCTCCGAGCCGTCGATCTCGATCGGCCGTTCGGCGAGCGCCCTCCTCGTGCTCGACGACGCGTCGGTGTCCGATCTCCACGCGGTGATCAACGTCGAAGACGACGGCTCGGTGCAGCTGTTGGACCTGGGCGCAGGCACCAAGCACAAGGGCGAGTCGATCTCCAACGCGACGCTCTCGCCTGGCGACTCGTTCCAGCTCGGCGACGTGACCATCTCGGTCCAGTTTGACGAGAAGGAGTCCACGACCCCCACCGTCGACGTCCGCCCGGAAGAGGGCGAGGACTACGTTGGCCATGGCGGGGTCGAGGTCGACGCGCTCGAGTTCGTGTTCCACCGCCCCCACTCCGAGGTCTCTGGCCTGGACAAGAAGGCGGCCACGGTCCTGGAAGTGAACCAGATCTGGGAGAACACGGTCGTCGAGACCAAGCAGTTCGAGCGCAACGACTCCGTCGTCATCGGCGACGCGGTCGGCCTGCAGTGGTTCGTGGTCGGCCAAGCCGTCGGCTGGGTTGCCCCGGCGTGGTCGGGCATGCTGCGCGCCAGCCCCCCGCTGTGGTCGGACGTTCGCCCCCAGTGGGAGTCGGACTTCTACGCGGCCTCCGCCAGCCTCCCCGGCGGCGCGGACTACGAGATCTTCCGCGCCACGGGCAGCGGCCACACCGCCCGCATCGCGTCCAAGTGGACCGGCTACGGCGAGATCGACGGCAAGCGCTTCACGCTCGACGAGCTGGTCGCCGCCGGCAAGGGCACGCGCACGGGCGACACCATCGAGATCCCCATCACGGATGACCTCCGCCTGATCGTGGTCGCCGAGGGCGTCACCTACGCCGCCCACTACGAACGCCCCCTGGTCAAGGTGGTCGCCACCCGCGACATCGACTGGTCTGCGGTCGGCATGATGACCTTCATCGCGGGCATCTTCGCCGTGATGTGGCTGATCATCTACACGACGCCCCCGTCCACCGGCGACGACATCCAGCCGCTCGACGACCGCTTCGCGCAGATGCTCCTCCAGAAGCCCGAAGAGCCTGAGAAGGACAAGGGCAAGGAAGACGCCAACAAGGACGCCGGTGAGGGCGCCAAGGCCAAGAAGGAGGAAGGCAAGGTCGGCAAGAAGGAGTCGAAGATCGACAAGGCCAAGGGCGAGAAGCGCGACGTCAACCAGCAGGCGCTCGACAAGCAGATCGCTGAGAACGCCGGCGTCCTCGGCGCCATGTCGGACGGCCCCATGGGCGGCGCGTTCGCCAGCGGCCTGAACGCCAACCTCTCCGCCGGCATCGGCGGCCTGATCGGCTCCAACGGTACGCAGTTCGGCTCCGGCGGCCTCGGCGGTCGCGGCGGCGGCCTCGGCGGCGGCGGCACGGCGGACGGCCTCGGCGGCATGGGCACGCGCGGCATGGGCTCCGGCTCCTCGGGCTTCGGCTCCGGCGGCGGCAGCTTCGGTCCCAAGGGCAAGGGCGGCGTCTCCGCCAACACCGGCGACCCCATCATCATGGGCGCCCTCGACCGCGCGCTCATCGACGCGGTCATCAAGCGCAAGCTCTCCCAGATCAAGTTCTGCTACCAGCGCGAGCTGCAGAAGAACCCCGAGCTGGCCGGCAAGGTCTCGATCAAGTTCACGATCGCCAAGGACGGCACGGTCTCTTCGGCCTCCGCCCCGACCAACACCATGAAGAACGCCGCGGTCGACGCCTGCATCATCGAGCGCTTCAAGCAGATGCAGTTCCCCGAGCCCAAGGGCGGCGGCATCGTCATCGTCACCTACCCCTTCATCTTCGCGCCCGAATAAGCGCGGGTCAGGTTGGGTTGGACAGAGCGCGGGGCGATTGCCTCGCGCTCTTTTGCTTTCTGGGTTGGACTTCTCGGGGGGCGGAAGGCGTTGCGGGTGGTCGTTGCTGAAGGGTCGGTCTGGTTGTGGGGGCGTCCCACGGCGCACCCTGCGGGTGGGGCTCAATTGCAGGCTCGGCCCGCGGCGCACCCGGCGGGTGGGGATTGTGGTGGGGGCGTCCCACGGCGCACCCTTCGGGTGGGGATTGTGGTGGGGGCGTCCCACGGCGCACCCTGGCGGGTGGGGCTCAATTGCAGACCCGGCCTGCGGCGCGTCGCTCGCCGCTCGGGCCGGGCACCCCCTAGAACGGGCCCACAAGCGCGCCTTGGACTTTCGGCGGCGCCCGGCTGCGACTTGGCCTGATCGCCGGGGCTGCGCGCGCACGGACCTTTAACGGTCCGCACGCGCGCACCCCGTCGCGGCCAGTCTGCGCCTGACGTCGTCGTAGGGGAGGCGCGCGAGTGGGCCCTTTCGGAGGGTCCGTGGGGTTTTTGGGGTGTTGCCGGTGTGGGCGGGACGGGCGACGCGGTGCCTGGCGCCGTGGGCCTAGGCGCCGCGGGCATAGGCGCCGCGCGCGCTAGGGCTCCTGCGCTGCCGAAGCTGCCCCCAGCGCCCCGGGCCGCCGCGCTGCCAACACCCGGCAATGGGCCCGAAAACAAACCCCACGGACCCGCGATGAGGGCCCGTTGGCGCGCCCACGGCAGCGCTGTCAGGGGCAGGCTGGCCGCGCAGGGATCTGTCGCAGCGGACCGTTTCCAGCTCCGCGGAGGCAGATCCCTGCGATCAGGCCTGCCGGAGCCGGACGTCGCCGCAACTCCCCGACGGGCGCGCCAAAGGGCACGCTGCCCCGGGTGACCGGCCCCAGCGGCGAGCGACGCGCCGCAGGCCGGGTCTGCGAAAATGCCCCGCCCCGCAGGGGCCGAAGTGGGACGCTCCCGCGAGAAGCTCCGCCCCGCAGGGGCGCGCGGTGGGACGCCCCCACAACCACCCCGCCGAGCTGTGACCCTGCTTTGACGCAACCCGTGGAACCCAAACCCCTTCCCCCCACTCCATCCCTCCATGCGGAAAAAACCGCCAATGCGGACAAGAACCGCCAGGAGGCCAGAATGACCACCGAGCCACTCTCCCCCGCAGCCCTCAACGCAGGACTGGACACCGTCGCGATCGACCGCGACCTCAAGGGCCCGCGCTGCCTGGAGGTCCGACAGATCTGGGGCGGAAACCTGCTCGACGTGCGGACCTTCGCGGCGGAGGAGGAGGTCACGGTGGGGACCGAGTCCGGCCTCCGTTGGTCGGTGCTCGGTCGCCCGATGGGGTGGGTCGACGCGCGGTGGACGATGGCGCTGCGGGCGAGCCCGCCGGTGCTGTCGACCGTGGGGATGACGTGGCGGTCGGACTTCGTGACCGAGGACGAAGCGATCGAGCACGGGACCTCGTTCACCTGCGTGGGAGTTGAAGGCGGTCGACATGTGCTGCGCCTCGACCCGACCTGGCCCGCGCGCGTCGACCTCGCGGGTCGACGGATAGACCTGGAGGCCCTGCTCGCGAGCGGGCGCGCGCACCGGCAGGACGGGCGCGTTCACGTGCCGATCGACGACGAGCTGGTCGTGGCGTTCCAGGTGGGCGCGCTCACGCTGGTCGTGCTGCGCTCGCCGGCGTCGGCGCGCCTGCGGGCGCACTCGCCAGGGGACCCCGCGGTGCTCCTGACCGGGCTCGCGATCGCCGCAGTGTCGGCGCTGACCGCGCTGGCCGTGGCGCGGGCGCCGGCCGATCTTCGTGACGGGATCGTTGGCCCGGACGGCGGGCAGCACACGATGGTGTTCGAGCCATCCGCGCCCGCGCCCGTCGTCGCTGCGGCCAAGAGGCCGAAGGGCGCGGGAAAGGCAGCCCCGAAGCATGAGGCCGGGCGCGCGGGCAAGCCGAACGGAGACGTGGAGCAGGCACGAGGCGGCGGCAACTCGGTCGCGTCGCCTGGCCTGCTCGCGGCCTGGGACTCCGCCGCTTCAGCGATCGGCGCCGGATTGTCGAGCGACCTGATGTCCGGCGTGGGCGGGCTGATCGGCCGGCAGGGCACCGAGTTCGGCCGCAACGGCTTGGCGACCCGTGGGGACGGAATCGGCGGAGGGGGCACCGCCGACGAGATCGGCGGACTCGATCCGTCCGGCCTCCGGAAGGGCGACGGCATCGGCGACCCGAGCGGCTTTGCGCCGAAGGGAGCAGGCGCCGTCAGCCCGTCCGCGCAGGAGGCCACCGTGTTCGGTGACCCGCTCAGCCGCAGCCTGATCGACGAGGTGATCAAGCGCAAGCTGCCGCAGATCCGGTACTGCTACCAGGCGGCGCTCCAGCACGAGCCTGACCTCGCCGGGTCGCTCGTGGTCGCCTTCACCATCGCGGGAGACGGGTCGGTGTCGCGGGCCGCGATCAAGCGGGATGGGCTCGGCTCTGAGTCGGTGGCCCAGTGCGTGGTCGACAAGTTCCAGCACATGCAGTTCCCGCGCCCCAACGGCGGCGGGCTGGTGATGGTCTCCTACCCGTTCGCGTTCGCCGCAAACTGAAGGTGGCCTGTGGCCAGAGGGCGGCGTCCAACGCCGGGTCGCCGCCCTCGTCTCGCAGTCTGACGCGCCCTGGACACGTTTTCGACTTCCACGCTTCGGCCACCATGCTAGAAGCGAACGACCCCAAGTGCCCCCCGGACAGAGGATTCGCATGCAGCGGTTTTCCGCCCTCCTCGCGCTCTCGCTGACGATGCTCCCGCACGTCGCCCGCGCTCAGTCGTCCGGTGACCTCGACATGGACGAGGAAGACGGCGGCTCGCGCGCCGAGACTCGCCGTAAGGACCCGGCCAACGTCGTCGTTCACGAGATCGAGCGCGGCGCCTACCTCAAGGCCAACGCCGGCACCACCGCCTATATCGGCGCGCGTGCGGGCCTGTTGCGCCCCGGCACCACGCTCAATCTGACCTTTGGGTACGACGTCGTGGACAAGACCAAGGCCTCGGCCGCGGTCGAGCTGAACTTCTACCAGGGCATGCACAACGCCAAGTTCTCGGACTACAGCGAGATCGCCGGCGCTCAGCCCAACCAGCTGATCGAAGGCGACGTGCACGTCTTCGGCCTGTTCGTCGGAGCTGAGGGTTCCTACTACCCGGTGCGCCGCTTCGGTATCGGCGGTCACGCCGGCGGCGGCGTGGCATTCATCCCCCTGCTGATGAACCGCCAGTACTACGACACAGACGTCATCCCGACCTGGGGTGGCGCCGCGTTCACCCCGGCCGTGCATCAGGGCCCCAAGCCCGCGATCTACGTCGGCCCGACGCTCGAGTACTACACCAAGCTCTCCCATTTCTCGATCGGTGTGGATGCGGACTTCATCTACATCATCGGAATGGATTACGGCATCTCGGCCACCGGCTACTTCAAGTACAGCTTCTGATCGGCGCCAGGTAGCCCTCCCCGGGCCACCCCCTATGAGCGCCACGGCGCTCCACCCCAGAGCGCCTGACGCCTTCCCCGGCCCAGGCGCTTTGTGCTTTCCGCCCCCCGCCTTGTTCTCCCCGAACGAGCGACCCCGCCCGCACTCCCCTTCGCCCCCGCGCGCCCATGAACCCCAACCGCCTCGTCCACCTCACCGCTTCGGCGCTCGCGCTCGCCTTCACGAGCTGCCTGCCCACGCACGCCACGATCGCCCTCGTGCCCAAGCTGGACGCGCCGCTGCCTCCGTCTTGGCTGGACAAGGACGCGATGTGGCTGCTGCCGCAGCTCGACGGCGCGCCTGAGGCCAGCCGCGGCCCGAACGTGCGCGCGCTCGGCGCCATCGTCGCGGATCTCGACCGCGGCGAGGTGCTCTGGGCCCGCAAGCCAGACGCGCCCGTGCCGGTCGCCAGCCTGACGAAGATGCTCTCGGCGCTCACGCTGGTGTCGGTCGACCCGTCGCCCGACCTGCAGCGCACCTGGTGCGTGACCCCCGAGCTGTGGCCGCCCAAGCCCGGCGCCCGCTCATCGTTCGAGACCGGCGTCTGCCACGAGGGCTGGGACTTCCTGGGCGCGGCGCTCGTCCACTCCGACAACCGCGGCGCCATGGCCTTGCCTTGGCTCGCGGGCCTGCCCTACGGCATGTTCATCGACGCGATGAACGACACGGCCGCCGACCTCGGCGTGCACGGCCACTGGGAAGACCCCACGGGACTTGGGAACGAGAACCGCGCGTCTCCGCGCGACATGCTCAAGATCGTCGTCGCGCTGGCGGAGCACCCCTGGCTGCCGACGATCGCGTCGTCGCCGGCGTGGGAGATCACCCGCGACCACGGCACGCAGTTCCTGGGCACCACCAACCGCCTGCTCGGCCGCTACGAGACCATCGCGGCCAAGACAGGCTACACCGACGACGCGCACTACTGCTACGCCGCCGTCGTCCGCACCGAGGCCGGCGCGCACCTCGCCGTCGTCGTGCTCGCCTCGCCCACCACCGGCGCGCGCTTCGATGACGCCGAGCGCATGATCGCCTGGGCCGACTCGCTCGAGCGCTGACCGTCGCGTCGACGCGGGACCGCCTGACGGCCTGACTGCCTGACTGCCTGACCGAGGTCATGCGTTTCGGGGGGGGGGGGGCACGAGGCCGCCAGTCCCGCATCGTCACGCGCTCGACGCACGGTCGAGTCTGGCCGCTCACGCGGGCGTGGTTAGCCATGCAGCCATGACCCAGACCTTCCCGTCCAAGATCGACACCTGGCTGATCGTCGTGCTGGCCCTCTCGCTGGTGCCGGCCGGCATGGGTGTGGTCGTGGCGATCACCACCGCCACGCCCATGGAGCGCGGCCTGACCGCCCTGGGCGCGCTCGTCGGGCTGGGCCTGCCCGTGTGGGTACTGGCCGCCACGCACTACACCGTCTCGCCCGACACCCTGCTGGTGCGCAGCGGCCCGTTCCGCTGGCGCATCCCGACGAACAGCATCGTCGCCGTCCGCGCCACGAACAACCCTCTGTCCAGCCCCGCGCTCAGCCTCGACCGCGTCGATGTGGTGACCCACAAGGGCCGGCACATTCGCGTCTCTCCCGACGACAAGCAGGGCTTCTGCGCCGCACTCACCGCCGCCAACGCCCAGATCCAGGTGGACGTCCCCTCAGCGTGAACGCGTCTCCTCGCTGAACGCGGGACGGCCGCCCTTGCGAGGGTCGCTCCCGGCGTCGACGTTGCCGTCCTCGTCGACCGACACCACCTGAACGGCCGAGAACAACGTCCGCTCGACAACTTTGTGGCCGAGCGCCGTCAACGCGTCGCGCACGTCCGCCGGAAAGCCGGGCTCGACGACGAGCTCGTTGGGCTGCCACTGGTGGTGGATCCGCGGCGCTTCAAGCGCCCGCTCGGGCGACTGCCCAAAGACCAGGACGTTGAGCAGGACCTGCAGCGTGGACGAGATGATCTGGCCGCCACCCGACGCGCCGATCACCATCACCACCCGCCCGTCCTCGTCGAGCACCACGGTCGGCGACATCGACGACAGCGGCCTCTTGCCTGGCGCGATCGCGTTCTCCTCGCCGGTGAGCAGCCCGAACGCGTTGGGCACGCCCGGCGCGATGCCAAAGTCGTCCATCTCGTCGTTGAGGACGACGCCGGTGCCCGGGGCGATCAGCTCCGCGCCGAACGCGGTGTTGATGGTCGTGGTGAGCGCGACCGCGCGCCCCGACGCATCGAGCACGGAGATGTGCTGCGTGCCGTGGTCGTCGAGTGGCGTCACGACCGAGCCGTAGGCGGACGGGTCCAGGGTGCGCTCAGGGTCGATCGCCGCGCGGATCGCGTCGATGCGGCCGTCGGAGAGCAACTCGTCCTGCGGGACGTCGACAAAGGCGGGATCACCGAGCCGATGCGCCCGGTCTGCGTAAGCGTGCTTCATCACCTCGGCGAGCAGGTGCAGGTAGGCGGGCGACTGCCACTGTATCGACCGTAGGTCGACGTCATCGAGCACGCGTAGCATCTGCGCTAGCGCGATCCCGCCGGACGAGGGCGCGGGCATCGTGATCACGGTGTAGCCCTTGAACTTCACCTGCACCGCCTCACGGTGGAGCACCTGGTAGGACGCCAGATCCGCAGCGGTCAGGACGCCGCCGTCCGCCGCGACGCGCGCGACGATCGCCTGGGCCGACCTGCCCGTCGCGAGGTCCTCGCCGGAGGTGGACGCCCAGCGCTTGAGCGTGGTCGCCAACGCCGGGCGACGCACCAGGTCGCCCGCCTTGGCGGTGTGGCCATCCACCTGGAACTCGGCGAGCACGTCGCGCGCGGTCTCGCGGGCGAGCGACTCGGCCAAGTGACCACCGACCCGGAAGCCCTTGGACGCGAGCGATATCGCGGGCGCGGCCACGGCCCGAAATGACAGCGAGCCGTGCGCGTGGAGCAAGGCGGCCAGGCCGCGTGACTCCGACGGCACCGCAACGGAGCGCGCGCCCTTGTCCGACAGGTGTGGGATCGGCGCGCCGTCCTCGCCCAGGTACATGTCGCGGGTGGCGGCGCCGGGCGCGACTTCACGAAAATCGATCACGTCGGCCCCCGCCTGGGTTGGGTCCACCCAGATGGCGAACCCGCCCCCGCCGAGGCCGCTGCCCGCGGGCTGGACGACGCCCGCGCAAAGCGCCGTCGCCACGGCCGCATCCGCAGCGTTTCCTCCCCGGTCCAGGATCTCGGCGCCGCAGTGCGAGGCGAACACCTGATCGGCCGCCACGACCCCGCCCGTGAGATCGCCCGCGTCCGCGGACCCGCCGACAAGCGTCAAGAACGCGATCAGCGCGTTTACGTAGGCCGGAACGGCGCCGATTGTGGTAGCTTTCATCTGATCCCCGGTGGTACAGGGCCGCATCCGCACCACTGGCGAGGAGGACCGTTGACGCAGGGCTATGGATACCGGTCGGAACGCCGTCTGCGCAAGGAGAACCAGGACACGTTTGGCGTGTTCGAGTTCAACGGCATCACCGTCCTGGTGGTTTGCGATGGCATGGGCGGCCACGTGGGTGGCCGTCAGGCCTCGTCGATCGCCGTGCGCACGATCCACGACGAGTTCGCAGGCACCGAGAGCAGCGACTACCGCGCTACGCTGCGCCGGGCGGTCGAGGCCGCCAACCGGGCCATCTACGAGACAGCCCGCAAGAACTACCGCCTCATGGGCATGGGCACGACCTGCGTCGCCGCCGTGGTGCACGGCACCACCGCACACGTCGCGCACGTCGGCGACAGCCGCGCTTACCTGGTCCGCGAGAACCAGATCCGCGCCCTGACCCGCGACCACACCATGGTCAACCTGTTCGTCGACGCCGAGCTGCTGTCGCCGGAAGACGCCGCCACCCACCCGGAGGCGCACGTGCTGTCGCGCTCGCTGGGCGTGGAGCGCCAGGTCGAGGTCGAGCTCGCGGAGCCTCTGCACCTTCAGCAGAACGACCGCATCCTGATCTGCTCGGACGGCGTGCACGGCGTCGTCGGCACCTCCGGCCTGGGCAACATCGACTGGCGCAACCCCCAAGACGGCGTCGACGCGGCGCTGGCCTCGGTCGAGCGCGCCGACGGCGACGACAACGCCACGCTGTTGGTCTACGGCCAGGCCATCCTCGGTCAGTCCTCGCCCACCACGCTCCCGCCGGACCTCGCGTCCCTTGAGGAGGAGGCCCGTCAGGCCGAGGTGCAGGTCGCGCTCCAGCCGGTGCGTCGCCCCACGCCCATGGCCACCCAGCCGGTCGAAGAGGACGTCGTCCCCGTCGAGCACCTCGACCCGGACATCGCCACCGCGTCCGACAAGGCCGTCGCCCGCAAGTCGGCGCCCAAGCGCCCGGGCTCGCGTGTGTCGCGCAAGGTGATCGTCGCAGGCCTCCTGGCCGCCGCCGCCACCGTCGCGATCGTGGTCATGATCCCGCACGGCAAGAAGGCCGCGCCCGTCGAGCTCCCCCCTGAGCAGACCACGGCGGTCGAGGCCACCCAGCCTGCCACGACGGACCTCGCCGCCCCCGCCCGCGCCGCGGACGGCGAAGAGATCCAGCTGGCGAGCGCCGGCGGTCGCGGCATGTTCCGTCAGATGTGCCTGGACTGCACCGGCAGCTTCGCGCTCCCGTCGGCCGCCGCGTACCTCTCCGGCGCCGATGACCCCGAGGTCGCGGTCGCGTTCTTCGCGCCTGAGGTGCCCCCCGGGCCCAAGCGCACGCCGCAGACCAACGCCGTCTACGATCGCCCGCCGCCCAACGGCCCTGAGGGCACCAAGGCGGTCCGCGCGGCGCGCAACCACCGCTGCCGCGAGGCGCTCGACACGGTGCGCGGCGCCATCCAGCGCTCGATCGACTACGCGTCGCTCTACAGCGTCGCCTGGTTCTGCTTCAACGACACCGACCAGGCCACGCTGGCCCACGCGCGAGCCGCCACGTATGAGGCGTTCCTCCCGCTGCTGCCGCACTTCGAGGGCGAAGGCCGCGTGCCCGCGCCCGAGACTGGCGCGTCCGGCAATGACGGCGCGCCCGGTCGCCCGCCCAAGCCCGGCAGCCGCCCCGACCCCAAGTCGTCCGACAGCAAGGTCGCCGACGCCAAGGCCGGTGACAGCAAGCCCGGCGACGCCAAGCCCGCCGCCACCGTCGCCGACAAGGCTCAGGACCGCGCCGCCGCCGAGGCGCTCGCCGAGTCCAACGCCGCCGCCTCTGCCGCGGCCGCCTCCGCCGCGCTGCGCGCCGCCATCTGGGACAAGCCCATGCCGGACCTCTGGAAGCTCCCCGCCACCGGCGGCATCGAGTACCGCCTCGCGCTGTTCGAGACGGACACCGACGTGCAGGGCTTCCGCGACATCATGATCGACCTGTCGGGCGAGCCCACCATCGCCGATCACCTAGCCGCCGACGTGCTGCTCGAGGCCACCGCCGCCGCGGCCGTCGCGCGCTTGGACGAGCCGTCGGTCGAGGCCGTTCAGGGCTGGGCCCGCCGCGTCTACGTCGCCTCGCGCTCCATGACCGGCGAGGTCGGCGAACTCATCCGCGCCCACCGCCCCGAGGTCGCGGGCCAGATCGAGGCCCTCCTATTCGAAGCCACTGGCGGTGACGACGGTCTGGCCGCGCTCGAAGACGGCCGCCCGAACGACGCCGTGCCCCCGGTGGTCGCGCGCGCGCAGGCCGCTGGCCTCGCTGGCGAGATGTTCGACCGCTTCAACTTCACGGGCGAAGGCACCGAGACGACTGGCATGGCTCCCCCGAACGACGCTGGGGCCAATCAGGTCGCCTCCGCCGAACCGGCGGCGAACCGCGCAGGCTACCGCGGCCCGGTCCGCCGCACCTACAGCCGCAGCTACGCGCGCCCCAGCCGCACCTCCGCGCCCACCGCCGCCGCGCCCGCGGACGCCCCCACCAACGCCCAGAACTTCGACTGGGAAGAGTTCGGCTACCTCAAGGTCTGGTACCCGCGGCGCCGTATGCCGCGCATACTGCATCCGTACCAGGCACAGCCGGGCGCCGGTCTACAGGACGAGGCCGCGCCCTAGCGTCGAGCGTCCGGGCCCCCTCGTGTGGGGCCCGACCTCCGCCCGCGCCGCCAGCCCAACCGTCGAGCCTAGGCGATCTCGACCGTCTCGCCCTCGCGCGCCAACGTGACGCGCAGGCCGGGCGTGTCCGCGAAGCGCGCGGCGCGGGCATCCAGCTGGTCGTCCGAGGCATCAGGCAGGTGGTGGAACAGCACCAGGTGCTGAACGCACGCCGCGCGACACAGGGTGATCGCGTACTCGGGGTAGCTGTGCCCCCAGGTCATGCGCTCGATGTACTCGTCGTACTCAAACATGGTGTCGAACACGACCACGTCGCAGCCGCGCAGGAAGTCGATCATGCGCAGCTCGAACGACGTGGGCGGATCGCCGTGCTCGATCCCCTCGCCCGGCTTGGCGAACGGCGCCGTGTCGGACAAGTAGGCGATCGAACGACCGTCCGCCGTCACCCGGTAGCCGAGCGAGCCGCCAGGGTGGTTCAGGCGCACGGCCTTCACGTCCCAGCCGTCGAGCGTCTGCTCGCGCCCCGCGCGCATCGCACGGAAGTTCACCGCCGCCGGTACGTCGCGCAGGCGCGTGGGGTGGAAGGTCCCGTTGACGTAGCGGGCCAGCCGCTCGCGGGCCTCATCGTCCGACCAGGACGGCACCCCGACCTCAACCTGCGCGCCAGGCGTGTAGAGCGGCAGGAAGAACGGGAATCCAAACACATGGTCTGCATGCAAATGCGAGAACAGCAAGTGCACATGTCGAATGTGCTCGCGCGCGAGCTTCTGCCCCAGCCCACGCCCGCCCGTGCCACAGTCGATCACCAGCGGAGGGAGCGCCTCGTGCCGGATCTCGACGCACGACGAGTTGCCGCCGTACCGCACGGTGTGTGCGCCCGGCACAGGGATGGATCCGCGGACCCCCCAAAAGGTCAGACGCAAGGGGCCAGCCATTCTGTGTCGAAGCCGATCACCGAATTCCCGGGCAGTTCGAATGCGTAAGCCGGGTCAGCGAGCTCTGCCAATCTCCACGCAAACGACATGCGTGGTTTGCCCGCGAGGCGATACGCTCTCCCAGCCAGGAGGCTCCGATGTCCCTCTCCGCCCTCGCGATTGCGCTGCTCACCTCAGCCCAGGCCGACGATAAGGTCGACGTACTCCAGGAGTGGATCGAGCCCACCTGCGACCAGGCCGCGCTCGCCGTGGCGGTGACCGCCCACACCACGTCGATGTGCGGCGCCCAGCGCGCCACGGACGTCACTTGGCAGTACCAGCCCGAGACGAGCCCGCTCGGCTGCCACGTCTGGGTGCACGCGTGGTGTCCGGAGGCCAAGCCACAGCCCTACCAGGCGCCCGGCGCGGTGAACGCCCCCACGCTCTTCGCCGACAACGACTTCAAGGGCACGGCGCTGGTGCTCGACGGCGGTCCGCACGAGCTGGTGACCATCCCCGTCCGCGATGGTGGCAACTGGCGGCAGAAGGTGGGGTCGGTGCGGGTCCCGGCGGGGTGGACGCTGCGGCTGTGCAGCGAGTCCGGCGCCGCAGGCCGCTGCTCTGACTTCGTGGGGGACAACCCCCACCTGCAGGACAGCTACGTGAACAACGACGCCGCCGCCTACGCGCTCGTCGGCCGCGGCCCGCTCCCGCCGGCCTACGCCTGCCCCCGCGTGTTCGAGAACGACGGCTTCGGCGGCAAGTACCTGGACGTGTGCAACGACATCGCCGATCTGACCGGCGGTCAGTGGAACGACACCATCTCGTCGATCCTGGTGCCTGCGGGGTGGACCGTGGACCTGTGCGCAAACGCGCAGGGCGCGGCCCCCTGCGCCACGCTCATCGGCGACGCGCGCGCGCTGGGCAGCACCATCGTGGGGGCCGACAAGGCCACCTCGATCGTGATCAAGGCCCGCCCCAAGTAGTTCCAAGGGCGTGCCGACCGCGCCCGGGGCGCTCCGGCGCAAAGCCTATGCATGAGCTTTGCGCCAGCCGCCCCGGTCCAAGGACACCCAAAGCCTAGCCTTTGCACCGCTATTCGGTGTTTCACGACCGTCACTGACATTCCACGACATGTGAAGTCGGATTGATGCAACGCCTTTGCATGATGTCTGGATAGGGCATGCTTGCCAAACAGGCCGGCGCCATTTCGGCGTTCGCGACCACAGCTCGTCTTGGAGGACCGCATGTTTCACCGCACTGCTCTGATCTCTCTCGCCCTCGCCATCACCGCTTGCACCTCAAGCAAGGACAGCGACGACACCGACGTTGACACCGACATGGCCGGCGACACCGACATGGCCGGCGACACCGATGTCGTCGACAACACCATCGTCGGCATCGCCGTCGCCACGCCGCGCTTCTCCATCCTGGTCGACGCCGTCACCAAGGCCGGCCTCGCGGGCGCCCTCGACGGCGTCACCGTGTTCGCCCCCAACAACGACGCGTTCGAGGCAATCTTCTCGGCGCTCGGCATCTCGGGCGTGGCTGACCTGACCCCTGAGCAGCTCACCGTCATCCTGAAGTACCACGTGCTCGCGGGCTCGGTGGACTCCACCGCCGCCATCGCCGCGGCGAACGGCGCGGGCAACGTGGGCGCGCTCGGCGGCTCGCTTGACCTGAGCCTCGACGGCTCGAACCTCATGGTCGACGGTGCCACCGTCATCACGCCCGACATCATGGCCAGCAACGGCATCATCCACGAGATCGACTCGGTCCTCGTCCCGAACATCGTCGACGTCGTCACCACCGACGCGGACCTGACCGTCCTCACCTCCGCGCTGCTCGCCGCCGACGGCGACGCGTCGGCCCCCAACCTGGTCGGCACGCTCAGCGGCGCCGGCCCCTTCACCGTCCTCGCCCCGGTCAACTCGGGCTTCACGGCCCTGCTCGCGGCCAACAGCCTTAGCGACCTCGGCGGCCTGGTCGGCGCCGTCGGCATGGGCACCGTCATCGACGTGCTCAAGTACCACGTGGCCTCGGGCGCGCTGTTCTCCCCGGACGTCGTCTCCGCGAGCAGCTTCAGCACCCTCGTCGGCCCCGTCACCGTCACCGTCGACGGCTCGATGGTCACGCTGAACAAGGGCGTCGTCGGCGTCGCGGGCAGCAACGACTCGGTGGTTCAGGTCGTCGATCTGGTGACCTCCAACGGCGTGATCCACAAGATCAGCAAGGTCATCACGCCGGAAGCCAAGTAGTCCGACAATCGTCGAGGCTGGCGTCCGCGTCAGCCTCGACGGTACCCGCGCAGCGTCGACAGAACCGCCAGAAGCGTAAGACCGACCACGGCCACGCACGCGGCGTAGATTCCCAGCGCGCTCACCGGACCCTTCCACGCGAGCAGCAGCCCGCATAGCAGCCCCGAGAACGCCGGGAAGAACTGTGTCGTGATCGCGTAGCTGGCCATCACGCGGCCCCGGTAGGCCGGGTCGCTGACCTCTTGCAGGGACGCGGCCAGGAACGCGACCGCCGAGCCCGCGCACAGGCAGGCCGCCACGAACAGCGCCGCCGCCAGGGGCACGGTGCTGACGAACGACAGCGAGAAGCAGGCCGATGCGCTGCCGACGATGCCCAGCATCAGGGCCCGCCCCGGGTGCTTCAAGCGCCCCAGGCTCAGGGCGAGCATGCCGCCCGCGATCAGCGACGGCGCCGCCATGCCGAGGAAGAGCCCTCGCGCGCCTGGGCCGAAGGCCAGCGCTGCCTCCAGAAAGCGCGGCAGGATCACCTGGATCGGCCCCATCAGCAGGTGCGCGGCCGCGCTCGCCACGAGCAGCTGCGCGATGATCGGCGTGCGGCGCGCGTAGGCCCAGCCCTCGCGCACGGTCTGGGCGTTGAGCCCGTCCTGCGGCTTGGCGGTGAACGGCAGGCCGACGAAGCAGACGAACGAAAGGCCGATCAGGCCGACGGCCGTCAGGAACACCACGCTCCACGGGTGCGACTGCCGCACCGCGCCCACCACCAGCGGGGCCGCGCCAAAGCCCACCGTGGTCAGCACGTTGAACGCGATCGCAGCCCCCCGCACCTTCTCCGGCGGCACCAGCGTCGGCAGGTAGGCTAGGCGCGCAGGCGCCGAGTAGCTCCACCCGAGGCCCGCGATGAACGCTGCCGTCCACGCGAACACCAGCAGATCGCGGCGCAGCCAGGGCACCCACGCCGCGAACGCCATCAGCAGCGCGGCTGCCACGAACGCCAGGTGCGCCCAACGCGCCACGCGCAGCGGGTTGCCGCGGTCCGACAGGACTCCCCCGTGCCAGCCGAACACGACCGGCAGGCCAAAGCACAGCAGCAGCAAGGCGCCCGACCAGGCCGGCGCGTGCAGCACCTCCTGCGCCCACTGCACCAAGCCGAAGTTGATCACGTGCCCGCCCATGAACGCGAACAGGCAGCCGATCAGGTAGCGCGCGAGCCGCGGGTTCATGGGGTCACCCCTGTCGCCGCGTCCGCCCAGGGCGGCGTGACGTGGATCAGCGTCGGCTGTCCGCCCTCGATGAACCACGCCGGAAACGCGCCGTTCGACGAGTAGATGGAGCCGTCGTCGGCGACCTCGATGTCGCGCGTGAAGAACAGGCGCCGGGGCAGCGGGAACACGCTCCACGCGCCGGTCCGGATGTCGAGCGCGTTGAGCGTGTCCGACGCCGTCCCGGTCACCCACACCACGCCGCGCTTGCGGTCGACGTTGATCGAGTAGGGCGTGTCCGACCCGACCGGCATCGTCGGCATGGGGAAGGTGTCGAACTTTCGGGCGGCGGGGTCGTAGCGCACCACCGCGGAGTCCCCGAACGCCGTGATCCACAGGTTGCCGTTGGCGTCCGTCCGCAAGCGGCGCGGGCCGTGCCCGGGGAACGGGATCATCTCGATGCCGAGCGTGACCGGGTCAATCCGCGCCAGATCGTTCGCGTGCAGCCGCGCGACCCACACCACCCCGTCGGGCGTGATGTCGATGCCGTAGGCCAGCGGCGTGCCCGTGGAGATCTCGTCGATGCCCAGGCTGGACAGCGGCAGACCGTACTCGGCCAGCTTGAACATCAGCGGCACGATGTGGATCGTGAACGCCTCCTTCCACGACCGCGCCGGCAGGTCGATGAAGTGCTGCTCGCCCGTCGCGCGGTCGATCATGCCCACCTGGTTGGACAGCGCGAGCGTGAACCACACCCGGTCCTGCGCGTCGATGCGGATGGTGTGCGGGTACAGGCCGTCGTTGAGCTCGTGGACCGTGAACGCCTTGGTCGCCGGATCAAACTCGATGATGCGCCGCTGGGTGGAGGGCGTCAGGAACAGGTGCCCGTCCTTGCGGCTCAGCGCGAGGCTGTGGATCGACGTGTACGTCTCGTGCTTGGGGAACGCCGCCAGCCGCGCCGCGAACAGCCCGCCGAGCGTGTCGCCGGGCTCGCGCGGCATCTTGTAGACGGTGAACTCGCCGGTCTTTGGGTTCACCTCGTAGAGCCGGTCCTGGGTGTTGTCGCCGACGTACACGAACCCGTTGGGGTGAACGAGCATGTCGTGCATCTGGCTCATTCCGTCGCCCACCGGCCACTCCTCCATGCGCGCGGACGACAGCGCCTGGTCCCATGGCCTGGACTCGGGCACCTTCTCGGGGTGGGCGGTCATGTCCTGGTACGCCGCGACCAGCTTGGCCGGCGCGACCGCGCGCGCCTCGGACCACAGCCGCGATCCGTACCCGATCATCCGCGCGATCGTGTCCGACCACCCCTGCTCCGACTTGCCCGACCGCATCGCCGGGAGGCCCTGCTGGTGACAGAACGAGCACTGCATCCGGTAGTTCCGGTTCAGCTCGGGCGAGCCCAGATCCACCAGCGACGCCCAGGTGTTCGACGGGCGCGCCTGGGCGAGCTTCATCGGGTCCGACTGCGCGGTCATCGTCAGGGTGAGCGGCGCCGTCAGGTCGGACACCGGCGTGACGACGTCGTCGAACCCGGGCCTGCGCGCGCGCACCGTCCAGCCGCCGGCGTGTTCGGCGACGTCCAGGTGCGCTGTGCCAGTCGGTCCGGTGAACGCGGTCGCGATGCGATCCGTCTGCTGCAGCGCGCCGACCTTGGCGTAGCCGTTGTCGCTCTTGTCGGTCACGGCGGGCACGGTCGGCCAGACCGTCACCATCACGGTGTCGACGGGAGCGGCCGCGGCGTCCAGCACCACCACGTCCAGCGCGTATGCAGGCGTGGCGACCAAGCCCGCCAGCGCCAGCCCGATCCCCGCGCCCCTCATGCGCCGGCCCGCAGGTTGGGTTGGGCGCGCAGCAGCTCGGCGAACGCCTCGGCCGAGCTGTAGCGTGGCGTGTAGCCAAACCCCGCCTTCAGCCGTGCGTTCGACAGGACCGGCCGGTACTGCAGGAAGCCGACCTGCTCGGGCCCGTAGGGCACCACACCCAGCGGGTGCAGCACCATCAGCGCCGCCCGCAGCACCCAGGCCGGGAGTGGCATGTAGGGCTTGCCCAACGCCGCCGCGATCTCGCGCATGCTCATCGCGCCGTCGCCCGCCAGGTTGAAGCAGCCGGTGCGCTCGTCGCGCAGCCCGCGCAGGAGGATCTCGACCACGTCCTCATCCCAGATGAACACGAACGGGCTGTCGTACCCGACCACGCCGAGCACGCGCGGCTTGGCGAACAAGGCCGTGATCTGGTTGCCGACCGACTTGCCCAGGATGGTCCCCGGCCGCAGCAGCAGCTGGGACAGCTCCGGGTGCTCGGCGCGCGCGGTGACCAGCAGCTCCTCGATCTGCCGCTTGTGGTCGGAGTACGCGAACTCGACGTTGCCGCGGATCGCGCAGTCCTCATCGAGCCAAGCGGGGTTGTCGGCATGGTAGCCGTAGGCCGCGCCGCTCGTCGTCACCGTCAGGTGCGAGACGCCGTGCGCCAGACAGAGCCGCACCACGCGCTCCGTGCCGCCGACGTCGATCTCCCGCATGTCCTCGCGGCTCATGCCGGGCGGCGGGTTCACGATCGACGCCAGGTGCACCACCGCGGTCGGACGGAACGCCGAGAAGATCCGCTCCAGCGCGGCCTCGTCGCGCAGGTCGGCCTGCTCGAAGCGGACCGTGGGCGCCGTGTAGGGCTGCGCGGGCGCGCGAAGGTCCACGCCCACCGCCTCAAAGCCGGGTTCCACTGCCAGCCGCGCCATCAGCGAGGTGCCCACAAACCCGGTCGCTCCGGTCACCAGAACACGTCGCATCCGCACGCCTCCCACCAACGGCCACGGCAATACCGCGACCACGGGGCCCCCGCGACCCGGCGCCCGCGCGCCGACCGCTCACCGCGTTCGGACCCACGCGCGGGCCACCAATCGTGACGCGCCCTCGCCTGGATTCTGGTTTACAATGTCGGCGTGCGAGGCCCCATGCGACCGATCCAGCTGTGCATCCCGCTCCTGTCCTTCGCGTGCGCCGTGGACCTGAACGTGGGCGGCTCTACGCCCAGCCCGGACGCGACCGGCCCTGATGACGCGCTCGCGGGGAACCTCAGTCCGATCCGGTACGACGACACCGACCTCGCTGACACGGCGGAGCAGGAGGACAGCGACACGGCCGCAGACGACGTCGACACCGACGCGCCCAACGGCCAGACCTGCACCCCGGATGAGTGGGTCGCGTCCAACTTCAGCTTCCCGCCGGACGCGCTCTCCTGCTCCGGAGCCCAGATCGTGCGCTTTGACGCCGTCCAGGGCCTGTGGGTGGGCCTGGTGCACTGCGGCGGTACCGCCATGCGCATCTACCTGTCGGCGACCGAGACGGGCCCCTACCTGCCCGCGCTCGACGTGGCCGGGAACGGTCAGGATCACTGCGAGCTGATCGACCCGACCTTCACGATCCCCAACGAGGACGACATCACGTCGGGCGGCTGCACCGCCTGCGCGACCAGCGTCAACCTGCCGCTGGAGGGCGTGTCCGGCTGGTACCGCGCGTTCTTCGGAGAGGCGTTCACCTACGTGGACACCACCGGGCCCTGGTCCTGGCAGACCTCCCGCATCGACTGTGCCACTGACCCCGCGGTCTGCGTCCCGTAGCCCTGCGCGCGGCGGGGCCCGTCCGCTGCAAGATGCCTTGCGTGCTCGCCCACGGCCCGCGCAGCCCCCCTCGTTCGTCGACGGCATTGGTCCTAGTACCGCGTCACAGGGGATCTGATCGGTTGGAATCTGTTCGCTCGGGCAGCGGCGGGATCTGATCGGCCGGAAGGAGCACCCGCAAGCTTCGCGCGGCCCTGGGTGTCCGGCTCAAGAGCCCGCGTCGCTCCAGTTCGATGACCAT
>CAIOSP010000073.1 GCA_903861005.1 uncultured Pseudomonadota bacterium | reverse complement strand
TGGGAGAAGGCACGGAACGAGGAGGGCGCTACCATCGACTGGATGTTCGATGTCGACAAGGCGCGAACCAAGCTCGCCCGCGCCTACCCCAACCGGTCATGATCGCTGTGACGCGGTACTAGGACGAAGCCGAGAAGACGAGGCGGTCGCCTACGAGGGTGAGACCTGATCGCGCCAACCCTTCGTCGATGACGTCGGCGACGTGGCCTCCACGTGCATGCATCTCCGCTCGCAGCGAGGACCACGTCCGTTCAGGATCCCGCTGAATCGTCGCCAGGATCGTGGCGGCGACGCGCCACGTCGCCGCCTCCAAGTCGGCTTTGTCGCGCGCCTGTTCGACATTCACGAACCGATTTGCCAGCGCGCGGACGAACGGGGCGATCCAGCCGTCTCCCTCCAGCCACGCCTCCACGTCGGAGCGCCCCATCACCTCGACCGTCACGTCGGTGTGTGCCACCACCGTCGCCGAGCGCCTGGAGCGCCCGAAGATCGCCGCCTCGCCGAACGGCTCGCCAGGACCCATCGTGCGGAGCAGCACATCCGCGTCTGCCGCGCGGCGGGTGACGTGACAGGCGCCGGACAGGATGCGGAAGGCATCGTGGGCCTCCTCACCCTCGGTGACGATGGTTTCACCTGCGCGGTAGCTGCGCAGGGTGACCCGATCCCCGTCATGCAGGTAGCGCTCCAGGTCGGCGCTCATGTCGGCGACCTGCGCGTAGCGTTCGCCGACCTGGATGGACATCGCGCGCCGGATGATCGCGCACAGCTCGCGCGGGACCGCGACGCCGTCATGCACCAGCTCGGGGTCCGCGTACTGGCCGTTCAACGCGGCCTCCAGGCTGTCCGCGATGGTTGGCGCCTCGTACGGCGCCTGCCGGGTCACTGCGAAGTACAGCGTGGCCCCCAGGCAGAACACGTCCGTGCGCCGGTCGACCGTGTCGCTGTTGCCTGCCGCCTGCTCCGGCGCCATGAAGCGGGGCGTCCCGACGATCGCGTCGGCAGGCGGCGCGTCGGGGTTGGGACCGTGCGCGTTCCCGTCGCGAGGTTCGCGGGCGAAGCCCCAGTCGAGCAAGTAGGTCTCACCGTGATCGCCGACCAGGATGTTGTCGGGCTTCACGTCGAGGTGGACGAAGCCGCGGGCGTGCGCGAAGATGAGCGCATCGGCTGCGTGGAGGATGGTGCGGACCACGCGCAGGAAGTAGGCTCGCGAAGGCCAGTCTGTCGCGTTCTGCACGATCTCCGTCAGCGTGGCGCCCTTGAGCTCCTTCATGGCGATGCAGAGCCGCCCCTGGTCGTCACGACCGAGCGCGTACACGGGGACGATGTTCGGGTGCTCGAGCTGCGCGGTGGTGCGTGCCTCGCACACGAACGAGTCGGTCTCCGACCTGGACGCGCCCGCGTACTGCACCTTGATCGCGACCGTGCGCTCGAGCTCCGGATCGTCGGCCCGCAAGACCTCGGCCGACGCGCCGACGCCGATCAGTTCACGCTTCCGGTAGGGAAGGTTGCGCTTGGTGGGGGACGAGTCGCCTGGGGGCATGGTCATCGCAAGTTCCATGTGGGAAGCGAGGCCCGGCCTAGTCCCCTGGAGGCCATACGATAACCGATCCGGGGGACGCGACCGGATGTGTCGTGCGCACGGGCCGCTACCAGTCGGTGCGCTGGGGCGCGAACACCGGCGTGGGCTCGCGCCTGCCCTTCAGCGTCATGGGTGGGCGCGCCTCGAACGCGATCCGGGAGTTGGCCTCGGTGGCGGTCGTCGCGTCGGTGAGCAGTCCCTGGCGAGCGTGCTGGGCGAGACGCGCGGCCAGGTTCACCGTGTCGCCGACGATCGCGTACCGCCGCCGGCGCTCGTTTCCGTAGGCCCCGCAGTAGGCCCATCCGGTCGTCACGCCGATGCTGAACGAGAGCCGCTGGTCGGACAACGCCCGCTCGATGGCCAGTGCCGCCAGCGTGGCGCGGGTGGGATCGTCCTCGTGGCTCATCGACGGGAGGCCGAATGCCGCGAGCAGGACATGCCCGGTGTCGTCGAGCAGCATCTGGTTGAGGACGCCATCCCAGACGTCGAGCGCCTGCTGGACCGACACGGTGGCGGACTGGATCTTCGTGCGGTCGTCCGGACGCGCGCCGTCGAGTTCGCGCAGGATGAGGAACACGATCGACACGGTGCGAAGCTCGCTGATCCAGGCGAAGCGGCCTGCGGCTACCCGGCGAACGAGAATGTCGGGCAGGTAGGGGATCAACTGCGCGTCGGGCGGGACCGGGGCGTGGTGCGGACCCTCGCGCCGGAGCGCGGGGCGCCCGCGCTTCACGAGGCTCCGGGTGCGGTCGAGGCAGGCGACGTCGCCCGGACGCGTCGTGCGCGACACCCGGCCAACCTCCTCGAACGGCGCCCCGCTGACGAGGAAGATCCACCGCCCCTGGCTTCCGCCGATGCGCGTGAGGAACATCGGGCCCGCGGCGAGCCCGATGCGCAGGTTCACGCTCGCCTGCTGTACCGCCACCTGGCTCGCGCGCGCGCACCGCTCGGCGGTGGCGGTGGCGTCGGCCAGGGCCTGGTCTCCGTCCGCGGCCCGCCACAGCGCGATCACGGCGTCGCCGTCGAACTCGAGCACGTCCCCGCCGTGGCTGGTGACCTCGACGATGATGCGATCGAAGCACGCGTTCAGCAGCTCGACGATCAGCTCTGGTCCGGCGTTGCCGCGGCGCGCCATGTCCAGGGTGAGCCCGGTGAAGTCGTGGATGTCCGCGAACAACAGCGCGCCGACGATCTCCAGCGCGTCGGGCGCAGCGGGCGCGGGTTCTCCCCTGAGCGCATCGAGCGCGATTCGGGGCAGGAAGCTGGCGAGCGTTTCTGATGCGCCGGGCATCGGGGGGTCCGCAGTTGGGGCGACGGCGCCACTTGACGGCGCACTATCCCTGATGGAATGACGACGACAAGATCGTCTGGGCCTTCCCGACCTCCCGGGCTCAGCCCTGGGACGGCCATCCCGGCGCGGGCGAGCGCGCGAACCGCGCGGGATCGACGACGGTGATCGACCGCAGGTGGGCGAGTCCGGTCGTCGCGATGTCGGGATCCGGGTGCGCCACGCGGGCGGCCGCGGCGTGCATTGGCGTGCCGGCGGCCTGCTCGGGTCCTTCGGACCACCGATTCGTGGAGTCGCGCCGGCTCCGGCGAGTGGTGGGTCCCAGGAAGCTTGTTCTTGTGCTCGTGCGGCGTCGGGGTTTGCCACGCTCGAGCGCGGTCGGACTTGGTCGTGGCAGCGCCGCGACGTCGTCATGTCCGAGGCATGCGTGGGGGTAGTACACGACGGCCGCGGCAGAGGGCGGCGCCGCGGCCAGATCTTCCCACGGGCGCCCGGGTGGTGGCGATGCACGGCGCGGGACGCTGCGCCTTGGCGTCTCGCAGCGGATGGGCGCGCAAGGGGTCGTCCGGCACCGATGTGAACGTCCCGTCCTCGTGGCCCCGCGATCGATCTCCGCGAGGGCGCGGCAGTCGCGCGGGGCTGGCGTCGGTGGGTGGGGCGGAACGCAAGCACCGTCGGCACCACAGGGCGTCCCTGTTCGTTCCGGTTGGAGGCGCCAGGCGAGACGCTACTCGAAGCTCCCCACAAACAACCCGTCGATCGCCTCCACCGCGTGTGGCTCCAGGTTCTTTGTCCCGCTCCCCGCGATGGCCGACGACGTGATCCGCGCCGTGCCCTGCACCCAGGCGGCGCCGTCCCACTGGAACCAGACGCGGCGGGGCTGGTCGTAGACCCAGACGTCCTTCTTCCACATGCGGGCGAGCTCGACGCCCCAGCCGGTGCCGCCGACGACGGTGTTGTCGGGCTGGATGGCGCCGACGACGAAGACCTGGTCGGCGCGGCTGATGACGTGCCAGAGGATCTGCAGGACGCGCTGGACGAGGGCGTCGTCGCGCCAGACGCGGTTGAGCTTGCGGCTGACGTAGACCAGGGAGACCTCGCCCTGGTCCAGCTCGCGGGCGGTCAGCGCGACCTGGTTGTCGGTGCGGGCGGGGTGGTGGCCCTCGAAGGTGAAGTTCACCTCGCGCAGGCCGCGACGGGCGGCGGCTTCGCCGAACGCGGCCTCAGCGCCCTGGGCGCCGCCCGAGTAGAGCGTGGTCTGGGCGGGGCGCAGGCGCGCGGGCGCTGCGACCTCGCCGGGCACGGCGAGGGCGAGGGTGGCCGGGTCCATCACCCAGGGGAGCGGCAGGTCGCCGGCGGGGAGGACGTGCACCAGGCGCATGGCGCCGTGGTCGGGGTCCAGGCGGAGCACGAACGAGGGCGTGGGGCCCGCGGGCGCCTCGCCGTCCTCGGTGGAGACGGTGAGCCACAGCGGGGCGGCGAACTCGCGGGAGAGCTCGGCGAGGGCCGTGGCGTGCGTGCTGTAGTTGCGGGCGTGGAGGCCGTCGACGACCAGCATGTCGGGCTTGAACGCGGCGGCGGCGGACAGCATGCGCGCCTGGTGGGCGAGCTTGGCCGCGTCGAAGTCGCGCTCCAGGTAGGACAGCACCATGCGGCGGCGGAGCAGCTCGATGGTGTCGGTGTGGTCGGCGGCCAGGCGCTTGGAGCCGCGCAGGACCTCGTTGTAGTGGACGTTCACGTGCTCGACGCCGTCGCCCAGCGACACGTGCAGCACGTTCTTTCCGGCGATCATCGCGTCCACGGCGACATGCACGACCAGCGGCGTCTTGCCCACGCCGGGCCGCGCGACGACCACCGCGGGGTGTCCGGGGCGGGGCGCGCCGACGCGTTCAAACAGCGCGTGGAGGACGGTGGCGGAGGTCATGGAGGGGCCTTTCCGGGAGGAGGTGCCAACTTGGCGCGCCCCTAACCGATCGAGGTTTGAACGGGGCGAACACATTTCCGCGACGCGCGAGCGGCGCGGTCATTGAGGCGTGCGGGTGAATCCGGATGGGGTGTCGCACACCCCTAAAACGACAACGCCGCCGCCTGGAGGACCAGGCGACGGCGTCGCGCGCTTGAGGGCGAAGGGGCCTTAGCGGGCCGCCTTCTCCTTCTCGTACTTGGCGATCAGGTCTTCGGCGACGTTGTTCGGGACGCGCTCGTAGCGGGCGAATTCCATGGAGAACTCGGCCTTGCCCTGGGTCGCGGAGCGAAGGACCATGGAGTAGCCGAACATTTCGGCGAGGGGCACGTCCGCTTCAATGCGGGCGAAGCCGTCCTCTTCCGTCGAGCCGATGATCATGCCGCGGCGCTGGTTGACCGTGGAGATGATGTTGCCGGTGAACTCGGCGGGGCCCTCGACCTCGACCTTCATGATGGGCTCGAGGATGACCGGAGCGGAGCGCTTGTACGCGTCGCGCCAGGCGCCGCGGGCGGCTTCCTGGAAGGCGATGTCCGACGAGTCGACCGCGTGGGACGAACCGTCGTTGATGGTGACGCGCACGCCGGTGACCGGCACGCCGATGAGCATGCCCTTCTCGACCATGGACTTGAAGCCCTTGTCACAAGCCGAGATGAACTCGCGCGGGATGGAGCCGCCCGTGATGTCATCCACGAACTCGTACTGGGTGCCGGGCTCGCCCGCTTCCATGAAGCCGGCGACGCGACCGTACTGACCCGAACCACCCGTCTGCTTCTTGTGGGTGTAGTTGAAGTCGGCGCGCTTGTTGACGGTCTCACGGTAGGCGACGCGCGGGGGCGACGTCTCGACCGGGACGCCGTACTCGCGGCGCATGCGCTCGATGTAGACTTCCAAGTGGAGCTCGCCCATGCCGGCGACGATGGTCTCACCGGTCTCGGGGTCGGCCGAGACGCGGAAGGTCGGATCCTCGCGGCTGAAGCGCTGGATGGCCTTGGTGAGGTTGTTCGCCGAGGAGCTGTCCTTGGTCGTGATCATGTAGCTGATGACCGGATCCGGCACGAACATCGAGGTCATCGAGTAGCGGATCGAGGGGTCACAGAAGGTGTCACCCGAGTTGCAGTCGATGCCGAACATGGCGACGATGTCACCACACGACGACTCGTCGATGTCCTCCATCTGGTCGGAGTGCATGCGCACCAGACGGCCAACCTTGACCTTGCGGCGGTCGCGGCTGTTGATGATGAAATCGCCCTTCTTCAGCGTGCCCTGGTAGACGCGCATGTAGGTGAGCTGGCCGTACTTGCCGTCCTGCAGCTTGAAGGCCAGGCCGACGAAGGGCTTGTTGGGGTCCGAGGTCATGGTGACCTTGGCCTCGTCCTCGTCGATGTCGAGGCCGGCGAAGTTCACGTCGAGCGGCGACGGGAGGTAGTCGATGACGCCGTCGAGCAGCTTCTGGACGCCCTTGTTCTTGTAGGCGGTGCCGCAGAACACGGGGCAGAGGTCGCGCGCGATGGTGGCCTTGCGGATGACGCGCTTGAGCAGCTCCTCGGGGACATCCTGGCCCTCGAGGAAGAGCATGGCGAGCTCGTCGTCGAACATGGAGACGGCGTCGAGCAGCTTCTCGCGGTACTCGGCGGCCTTCTCGGCGTAGTCGGCCGGGATCTCCTTCTCGAGGATGGTCTTGCCCATGTCGCCTTCGAAGTAGAAGGCCTTCATGCCGACCAGGTCGATCACGCCTTCCAGCTTCTCTTCGGCGCCGATGGGGATCTGCACCATGACGGCGTTCAGCTTCAGCTTCTCGCGGAGCTGGCCGGCGACGCGGTAGGGGTTGGCGCCCTGGCGGTCGAGCTTGTTGACGAACGCGAGGCGCGGGACGTTGTACCGGCGCATCTGGCGGTCGACGGTGATCGACTGCGACTGGACGCCGGCCACGCCACAGAGGACGAGGATGGCGCCGTCGAGGACGCGGAGCGCGCGCTCAACTTCAATGGTGAAGTCGACGTGGCCGGGCGTGTCGATGATGTTGATCTGGTTGTCGTCCCAGGTGCAGTACGTGGCCGCCGACTGGATGGTGATGCCGCGCTCGCGCTCCAGATCCATCGAGTCCATGGTGGCGCCGACGCCGTCCTTGCCGCGAACTTCGTGGATCGCGTGGATCTTGGCGGTGTAGAACAGGATGCGCTCGGTGAGCGTCGTCTTGCCCGAGTCGATGTGCGCGCTGATGCCGATGTTGCGGATGCGCGAGAGGTCGGTGGCCAATGGTTCTCCAGGTCAAACGGGCGCGCCCCTTACTCGGGGGGCACGGTCGGTGCAAGCGGCGTTCAGAGGGGGGGTCAGGCCAGGATCAGCGCTCGGACGACACGAACCAGCCACGCGACGATCTCGTCTTCGGTCTCGACGCCCACCGCCCGGGTCAGGAAGGCGGGGTCGTCCAGGACGAAGCGGACGATGACGTGGGCCGCCGTGAACAGCAGCAGGCGGCGCTCGGTGTCGGTGGCGTCGGGCCGCAGCGCGACCAGCGCAGGGCGGGCGCCGTCGACCAGGGGATCCAGCCAGCGCTCGGCGAGCACGTCATGGTGGGAGCCCTGGTCCAGCAGGTGGCGGTGCAGGAGGCGGATGTGGTCGCGGCGGGACTGGGTGAAGGCCCAGGCGCGGCGCACCAAGGCGGCCAGCGGGTCGTCCCCCTCCAGCGCGGAGGTGTCGACCTGGGCGAGGTCCGCGTACAGGCGCTCGACGCAGGCCCGGTACAGGCCCTCCTTGTCGCCAAAGTGCCACGCCAACGTGGCGACGTTGACGCCGGCGGCGTCGGCCAGGGTGCGGACGCTGGTGCCGGCGTACCCCTCCGCGGCGAACCGGGGCAGGGCGGCGTCCAGGATGCGGGCGCGGGTGCGCTCGCCGGTGGTGGGGGTGTCGTGCGACATGCGTGGGCGCGGCCGTAACCCGGAGGCCCGGCCCGGTTAGTCGTGGGGGAGCCTTGGAGTGGATCGTGGGACCGCTGTTTGCCCGTCTGACGCCGTGGGCGGCCGACAAGGCCCTGCTCGGCGAGCCGATCTCGACGCTGGTCCGCGACGGACTGGTGGTCGACGACCTTGGCGCGCCGCCGATCGCCGACGTGGCGGGGCTGCGTGTGGCCGAGGCGACCTGGCTGGCCGCGATTCAGGCAGACGCGGTGTGCCGCGGGGTGCGCTTCGTGGGCGAGGCGCCGTTTATGGGCCCACGGGTGACGCTGGAGCCGGGCAGCACGGTGTGGGGTGGCTGCCACCTGCTGGGCACGACCACGGTGGCGTCAGGCGCGGTGGTCCACCCGGGCTGCCACCTCAAGGACACGTCGGTAGGGCCGGGCGCTGAGCTCAAGCCCTACACGGTGGCCGACCACGCCGAGATCGGCGCGGGCGCGGTGGTCGGGCCATTCGCCCACCTGCGGAGCGGCACCAAGCTGGGGCCCGACAGCAAGATCGGGAACTTCGTCGAGACGAAGAACACGGTGCTGGGCGCCGGCGCCAAGGCCAACCATCTGACGTACCTGGGCGACGCTGAGATCGGGGCGCGGTCGAACATCGGCGCGGGCACGATCACCTGCAATTACGACGGGGCGCGCAAGCACCGCACGACCATCGGCGAGGACGTGTTCGTCGGGACCAACTCCAGCCTGGTGGCGCCGGTGGTGATTGGCGACGGGGCGCTGGTGGCGGCGGGCTCGGTGGTCGCGACCGACGTGGAGCCTGGCGCGTTGGCGATCACCCGGGCGCAGGAGCGGCACCTGGACGGCGTCGGGGCCAAGATCCTGGCCCGGAACAAGGCGGCCAGCCGGGCGTCGAAGAAGTCCGGATGAGCAAGACCTACCCGCCGCTGCCCGACGAGCTCGGGCCGCTCAACCCCGAGCAGGGCGCCGCCGTCACGCACGTGGACGGGCCGCTGTTGATCCTGGCGGGGGCTGGGTCGGGCAAGACGCGCGTGCTGACGCACCGCATCGCCTACATGGTGCACGCGGGCATCGACCCGATGAACATCCTGGCGGTGACCTTCACCAACAAGGCCGCCCACGAGATGAAGGAGCGCGTGTCGCAGCTGACCGGCCCGCGCGGGGCGAAGCTGTGGGTCAGCACCTTCCACGCGTCGTGCTGCCGCATCCTGCGCATCGACGCCGAGCACCTGGGCTACACCCGTCGGTTCGCGATCTACGACGACGACGACCAGCTCCGCCTGCTGCGCCAGATCCTGGTCGATCAGGGCCAGGACCCCAAGATGAACCCCCCGTCGGCGATCTTGTCCAAGATCGACCACTACAAGAACCGCATGGACACGGTCGACGAGCTGCTGCGCGACCACCGCCTGCGGCCGACCGACCCGCTGGCTAAGCTGTGGCGGGCCTACGAGGAGGCGCTGCGGGCGTCAGACGCCATGGACTTCAACGACCTGATCAACAAGGTTGTGGAGTTGTTCGAGCACCACCCGGAGGTGCTCAACAAGTGGGTCGACCGCTTCCACTACGTGATGGTCGACGAGTACCAGGACACCAACGCCGCCCAGTACAAGCTTCTCAAGCTGCTGACCGCTAAACGCCGCAACCTGGCGGTGGTGGGCGACGACGACCAGTCGATCTACGGGTTCCGCGGCGCCGACATCCGCAACATCCTGGACTTCAAGCAAGACTTCCCCGAGGCGACCACGGTGCGGATGGAGCGGAACTACCGCTGCACCGAGCGCATCCTGGAGCTGGCGAACGCGGTGGTGGCCAAGAACGGCGACCGCATCGTGAAGCGGCTGTTTACCGAGGACAAGAAGGGCGGTTCGCGCGTCACCTTCCGCAACTTCGACGAGCCACGCGAGGAGGCGCGCGGCGTGGCGATCGCCATCCGGCAGCTGCACGACCGCGGCACGGCCTGGGGCGACATCGCCGTCATCTACCGGACCAACGCCACCAGCCTGCCGTTCGAGCTGGCGTTTCGGGACGCGGCCGTGCCCCACAAGGTGGTGGGCGGCAGGCCGTTCTACAGCCGCCGCGAGATCCGCGACGCCGTCAGCTACGTGCGCCTGGTCGCCAACCCGGCCGACGACGCGGCCTTTCTGCGCATCGTGAACGTCCCCCCACGCGGGATAGGCACCACCACGCTCACCAAGCTGCGCGCCGTGGCGACCGAGCGCGGCGAGCCGCTGCTCAAGGCCGCCCGCTCCATGGCGATGGGCCAGGATCGCGTGGGCAAGGCGCTGGCGGGCTTCGTGAAGATGATCGACCAGATGGCGGACGCCGCCCAGGTCGAGCGCCCGGCGCCGCTCATCCACCGGGTGCTGGAGTCGACCGGCTACCTCGAGATGCTGCGCGACGACGGTGACGCCGAGGCCCAGGCCCGGGTCGACAACCTCAACCAGCTGCTGCGCTTCGCGACCGACTTTGAGCCGGAGGAGGTCGCGGGTACGCCGATCGAGCTGCTCCATGCGTGGCTCGACAAGGCGACGCTGGTCGGCAACGACGAGGAGATCCCCGAGGGCGGCGTGGTGACCATGATGACGGTCCACAACGCCAAGGGGCTTGAGTACCCGGTGGTGTTCGTGGTCCACGTGGTCGAGGGCCAGTTCCCCCACTCTCGAGCCGAGGCCGAGGGCGGCGTCGAGGAGGAGCGCAGGCTGGCCTATGTCGCGTTCACCCGGGCCAAGGACCGCCTGGTGATCACCCGGCACAAGCGCTCCCCGCGCTTTGACCCCCGCAATCCAAATGCCGTGGGGTCCGAGCCGGTGGCGGCGAGCCGGTTTTTGTATGGCATCCCGCTCGACGCCTGCGACGGCGACGTCCCGGAGCTGGAGGCCAAGACCGAGGAGGCGGCGCAGCTCGCGCGGGTGACCCGGACGGTCGAAGAAGACAAGCTCTCGGCTTTTGTCACCATGCGGCGACGTGCTGCGGCCCCTCCCCGTCAGGACGACGAGGGCGAGCCCGCGCCGGTCGACATGTACCGAACCCGACCGGTGGAGTCGGCGGAAGATCTATCGGTGGGGGTGCGCGTGCTCTGCGAGGGGATAGGTACAGGCACCATTCGGCAGGTTTCGCCACCCAGGGTCTGGATCGCGTTTAAAGGGCGTACCGAGTGGATTCAGATGGCCGATCATCGCCTACAGATTCTGTCTGACTGACCGATGAACGGCAGAGTGTGCTACGTTCTCGCCGCTCCGAAGGATTCCTGACTGCCATGATCGTCACCTGTCCATCCTGCTCCTCCAAGTACCGGATCAACGACGAGAAGATCCCGGGCAAGGGTGCCCGGATCTCGTGCCCGAGCTGCGCGCACAAGTTCGTTGTCTTCCGTGAAGCCGCGGCGCCGGCGCCCGCTCCCTCCCGTGGCCGCAACTATGCGGCGGACGACGAGGATGACGCCGACGTCCCCACCACCGTGATGCCGCACGGCTCGCAGCTGGCCAAGGAGATCCGCGCTGCCGCGGACCGGGCCCGCGCTGAGGATGGCGCCGATCCGGCCCCTCCCAGCCCGCCGCCGGCCCGTCCGGTCGGTGATGCCGCCAGTGCTCGCAAGCTCCGCGAGGCCGGCAAGGGTGACAAGTCGTCGGGTGGTTCGCCCCCCGTGCTGGTCATCGGCATCGTCGTGCTCGTGGTGGCCGCTGTGGCCTGGTACGCGCTCTTCCGCTGATCGACCGCGCGTCACCACACGTTTCAGACATCGTGCGTGCGACGATCGGATAGAAACAGGGCGATGTGCGCGCAGTGGCGCGCATCGAGAGGGAGGACGCGGTGAGGGTCACCTGCAACGCCTGCCATGCGGTCCATGACATCGCACCCCCTCCGTGGGTGGTGGCGTCGGGCCGTCCATTTGGGATGCAGTGCGCGCGCTGCGGCGCCCGCCAGGAGGTCCATCCGATCGGCCTCCAGATGCTGGATGACGGATCATCGGGGACCTACCCGGGTCTTGGCCCGGTCGTGGTCGACGGCTCGCCAGCAGCGCCGGCGCCTGTGCCGGCCCAGCCCGCGGTTCGGGTCGTCGCCCCGATGCCCGCGCAGCCGCCTGCCCCGCCCCGGTTTGAGTCGCCGACCGGGCACGTCCCCGGCAGCACGCTCGTCGACGACTCGCTGCCCGAGTCTGAGCAGTCGCTGTCGATGCCTGCGCCGTTCGCCCGTGCGCCGGGCGACCACGACTCCGAGACAACGCTCGAGATGTCCTCGGTCCATGTGCACGAGCGCACCGCCGTCGCCCCCGACCGGGACGGCGACACCCTGTCGGACGCCGACGACCCCATGCCCCCGCCGGCTGAGGTGGTGACGCCGTCCGGCGCCGCGCTGCTCGCGGACCTGGAGCGCGACCTGGCCCATGGCGCGGACGCGGCGGAGGTGCTCGACGCGACCGCGCCGGCTGTCCCGCCCGAGGCGATCGTCCCGCTCCGTGAGACCGCCGACGAGCTGACCACACCCCCGCGCGGCGAGGGCGACTTCGTCCTGCTGCAAGGCGGCGAGATGTTCGACGTGGCCGATCTGGCCACCGTGCAGCGCTGGGTGATCGAGCGGCGCGTGGACGCCGACGACCACCTGTCATTCCGCGCCGGCCCCTGGCAGCGCGCGAGTGATCTGGAAGCGCTCGCCGTGTTCTTTGAGGCGGTCGCCGAGATCGAGGCCCACGGGGGCGGTCAGGCGCCGTCCGTCCGTCGTCCGCCGCGTCGCCCGTGGACCGGGCTGGTGGGGCTGGGCGCGCCGGAGCGCACCGAGGAGTCCGCCGCCTACCCGGCCGTGAACATCGGCTTGGACCACCTGGACGCCCCTCCCGTGCCCGAGCACCTCAAGGGTCGCCCGGCGGTGGTGCCGGCCGAAGAGGATGCCGTCACCTTTGGCCGGACCAAGGACGATCACACCGAGGAGATGAGCGCGGCCGTCCGCCACGCGCCCGCCTCGATGGCGGCGGCGGTGGCCTCGCCCAAGCCGATCGCCGCGTCGGCGGCGGACGCCTCGTTCGGCGTCGACGACGAGGATGACGACGACCGCGTCGCGCACGCTGCCGGCGGCTTGAACAGCCTCTGGATGTTCGGCGCGGCCACGGCGGTCGTGGTGGTCGTGTTGGGCCTGTGGTGGATTGGCGAGGGCTCCGGCGGGCCTGTGACGGCGCCTGCGCCGGTCGCCGCGGTCCCTGCCCCAGAGGTCGCCCCAGCGCCCGCCGGTTCGCCCGAAGCCGCGGCGGCGGTCGCCCCCGCGCCCGCGCCGGCCCCTTCTGCGGCGCCTGTGCCTGCGCCCGCGCCGTCTGCCGCGCCCGCGCAGCCGGCGGTCGTCAGCTCGGCCCCGTCGACTGCCCCGCCGTCCGCGCGCGTCCCCTCGTTGCGCACCCTGGCGCCCGCTGGCTCGACCGAGCCGCCGCCACCGGGCCCCACCGCGCACCTCAACCTGCCGACCCCGGTCCGCTCCTTGACCGCGCCGCCGCCGCAGGACGGTCCGTCGCCTTGGGACCCGCCCTCCACCCCGCCCGCCCGCGAGGAGCGCTCGGCGCCGCCGAGCGAGGGCCCGGTGGCCGCCGTGGACAACACGGCGCGTGTGTCTGGCCTGGTCGACCAGGGCTGGACCGCGCTGGACGCCGGGAACGCGTCGTCCGCCGCCGACTACTTCGAGCAGGCCACCAGCCTGATGCCCAGCAGCGTCGATGCGAACTACGGGCTCGGGTACGCCTACGTGAAGCAGGGCCGAATGCCTGAGGCCAAGGTCCGACTGTGCAAGGCGCGCGCACGCGCCGGCGCCACCGACAAGCGTGAGATCGAGGCGGTCCTGCAGGGCGCCGGACTGAGCTGCGAGTAGCCCGTGGACACGCCCCCTCAGCTCAAGGGCCCCCTCTCACCGATCCCGCTCGCGGACGACACGGTGTGGGTCACCAAGGACGGGGCGTGGGTGATCGTCGGGCGTCGGACGTGGGACCGCAAGCTCGGCTCCCCGTCGGCGTCGGGCTCGTCGGGTAACGTCCCGGCTTTTCATGCTCGGCCTCGTACCCAAGACGACATGGGCCTGGTGATGGGCACGGGAGGCTCTGCGGCGCCGCCGCTGCCCGCCCGCGCGCGCGGGACCGAGCCCATTCTGGTCGAGGGCCGTGACCCGGCCAAGGTGGGGCTGATCGCCGCGGGCGCGGTGCTGGGCGTCGTGCTCGTGATGTCGCTGGGTGTGGCTGTGGGCATGGGGCTGCATGGCCGCCTGGAGCCTGCCCCCGAGCCGCTCCCCGTGCTGCAGCCCGTCCAGCTGAGCCACCCGGCGCCGCCGGACGTGAAGCCGGTCTTCCGGACGCCGCCGGTGCCTGGCGCCGTGGCGGCCGACGCCGAGGACACGGGCAGCGCCGGTCGCGTGTCCGCGGGGACGACCGTGTTCCTGGGTCGCCTGTTGGACGACGGGTCTCCTAAGCCGAACACGCCGACCTTCATTGTGCCGCCGCTGCCCGAGGCGCCCCCCGGCGAGACGCCCCACTGGCTGCTCCGCCTGACCGCGGGCTGGCGCAGCGTGGGCGCCAACCCGGAGCGCGCCGCCAAGCAGTTCCGCCGCGTGGCCGCCGCGCGCCCCAAGCTGCCCGACGGGCACCTGGGCCTCGGCGTGGCGTTGATCCGCTTGGGACACCCAGAGCAGGCGGTCGAGCCGCTGTGCGCGGCGGCCAAGCTGGGCCCCGAGTACGCGGCGCTCGCTCAGGGTCCGCTCGACGCGATCCGCGCCACCTGCCCCTGACGTCGGGGCGGCGGCGCGCTCGGTCGTCCTCTAGAACGCTTCCAGGAGCGTGGCGCGGAACTTCACGTCCGCGATGGCGAGCGGCGCGGTGGCGACGGTGCCCGGGTAGGTCTCCAGGACCGACACGGTGACGCTGCCCACGCCCGAGCCGTTGTAGCCCATGACCGCGGGCACATCGAAGAACTGCGCGGTGGCCAGGTCGGCGACGTCGTAGGTGCGCGTGTTGCCGCCCTGGCTGACCTCGATCTTCTTGGGGCGAGCGCCAGTCTTGGGGCCAGCCAGGACGCCGATCGAGCTGACGCTGAACTTGCCGCCGTCGATCGTGAAGGAGGGCTTGGCGTCGGTGGCCGCGGGCGACCAGACGGTCTTCACGCTGTCGTCGACGAGGTTGTCGGCGCTGCTGCCGTCGGCCGTCGAGCTGGACTCGACCAGCTTGCGGGTGGTGGCGTCGAACTCGATCAGGCGGGCGAACACCTCGCCCAGGGCCAGATGCTCGTAGTCCTTGCCCGGGTACACGTCCTGCACGACCAGGCGCACGCGGCCGCCGTTGTACTCGCCGCCGACGGCGATGTCGGCCAGGTCGATGGTCTGCGCGTCGCGCTTGTCCTCGAACGCCACGTCCTTCTCGGCGACCATCTTGGGTTGGCCGTCGTCGGTGTCGAGGTTGTAGATCTCGATGCGGGCGGCCTTGAGGCGCGCGTAGTCGTCCCAGGACTCAGGGTCCTTGTTCCAGCCCACCACCACGCTGACCTTGTCGATCTTGCCGCGGGGGACGTCGAGCTCGATCCACTGGCCGGCGTTGGTCTGCTCGGGGTCGATCACCCAGGCCGTGGTCGGGTCGCCGTCCAGGGCGGCGCCGGCGTCGTACGGGCTGGCGGTCGAGCGGCTCGACGGCTTCTTGTACGAGGACGCGTTGAACCCGCCAAAGGCGAGCGCGGGCACGAGCGCGCCGACGAGGAGGATGGCGGGGGTGAAGCGCATGGGAGGTCTCTCTGGTTGGCGCGAGGTGCGCGTGGCCATCACTTGCCGACGGGCGCGTACGTGACGGAGGTGTGGTGCTGCATGCCCTTGTCGACCTTGAACGTGTTGTCGTTCAAGGTGGCGTCGTTGACCATGAACTCGATGACGCCGTGCTCAGGCGGGTCGAAGGTCAGGTCCAGGCCGACTGGCTTGATGATCTCGATGCCGCTCTTGCCGGTGAAGCGGAGCAGCAGCTCACCGGGGTGGCACTGCTCGGTGCCGCACGGATCCTGGCTGCCCGACGAGCTGACGGTCGTGTCGCCGGCGGCCGAGATGTACGTGCCGTTCTTGGACAGCTTGAAGAGGTCCTGGGCGCTGGCCGTGATGTGGATGACGTTGTCCTCGCAGACCGAGGCCTTGCCCTGCCAGGCCTGGTCGATGTCCAGGTACCAGAACAGCGTGGCGTCCAGGGGCTTGTCGCACTCGCCGGCCGTCATCTGGGCGGGGAGCGACGCGAGCCAGCTCTCCCACTCGGACGTGCCGCCGCCTGCCAGGGCCTTCTTGCAGTAGCCGAGGTTGGTGACCGCGACCTGCTCAGCCTTGTCCGGGTAGAGCAGCAGCAGGCCCTCGACGCCGTCCACCGTGGGGGCGTGGAGCAAGATCCCGTCGTTGCGCTCGCCGCGCCACTGCGACACCATCGCGATGATCGCGTCGGAGTGCTTGCTGCGGCGGTCGCCGTAGCCCATGGTGGACCAGTCCGGCGGGTACCAGCATTGGCCGCCCGTGGGCTCGGCAGACCAGCCCTGGGGCGGCGGGGCCGGCACCTCGGACTCGTGCTTCTTGCCTTTGGCGGCGCAGGTGGCGATGACGAAGAGGGGGAGGAGTCGGGCTAGGCGCGACATGGCGGCTCCCTACGGGCGCGTGACGTTCGGTGATGAGTAGCACGCGGGCCGTGTCGATCCTTCCGCGGACGGGACATGGTTGCGTCAAGCGCCGGTAAGACCTGATCGGCAAGACGCAGAAAGGCGCCAGGACCATGGACACGGGGTCCGAGGTCCTGGCGCCTTCTGTTCGCTCGATCGACGCGGCAGGCCGCGCCGTCAGCCCACGGGGGTGACCCCGTGGAGGCGAACTAGATCTTGCC
The DNA here is from genome assembly GCA_903861005.1 of uncultured Pseudomonadota bacterium. Lineage (GTDB taxonomy): Bacteria > Myxococcota_A > UBA796 > UBA796 > CAIOSP01. The sequence goes on along the minus strand of CAIOSP010000073.1, from coordinate 50,700 downwards.
CTGGAGGAAGAACGCGATGACGAGCGCGTAGATGACCAGCGACTCGATCAGCGCCATGCCGACGAAGAACGGCGTGTTGATCTTGCCGGCCGCCTGCGGGTTGCGGGCGATCGACTCGTAGGCCGCGCGGGCCGCGTTGCCCTGGCCGAGGCCGCCGCCGAGGGCGGCGATGCCGATCGCGAGGCCGGCGCCGATGCCGATCAGGCCCTTGCTGTTGTCAGCGGCCTCCTGCGCGAACGCGGTGTTGCCGAGGAGCAGAAGGACGGCCATCACGGGGACCATCGTCATCCAGTTGTTGCGCTTCATCATCGCCTCCACGCCCGACACCGCGGGCAAAGTTCAAAGGGGTTCAGTGGTGGGAATCGTCTGCATGGTCGCCATGGGGCAGCGACTGCGAGATGTAGATCGTCGTGAGCAGGGAGAACACGAACGCCTGGATGACCGACACGAGCGTGGCGAGCACCAGGAAGATCACAGGCACGACCACGTAGGTCAGGCCAGACATGATGGTGAACACGGTGTGGTCACCAAAGATGTTGCCAGTCAGACGAACGGCGAGCGACGCCGGACGAACGACGACGAGGCTGATGAGCTCGATGATGAGCATCAGCGGCGCGAGCGGGAGGACGGGGCCCAGGATGTGGCCCACGAAGCCCTTCGGGTCGCGCGTCAGACCGACCACCCAGTAGGTCACCATCACGATCACGGCCATGCCGAGGTTCGAGTTGATGTTGTCGGTCGGGGGCTGCAGGCCCGGGACCAACGCCTGGAGGTTGCTGACGAAGATGTAGGTGAACAGGCCGACGATGAGCGGCAGGAACGTCTTGACGTCCGCCTTGCCCATCAGGTCACCCATGAGGCCGCGCAGCGCGTCCACCAGGACCTCTGCGGCGGTGCGGGCGTTCAGCGACTCGTCCGCCTCGAACTTGGCCAGGCCGTCACGGGCCATGGCGCGCTTGAGGCCCATGTTGGCGGCCGCGGCGAACGCGATGATGATGAACGCGCTGAGCCAGGCGCTGATGAACGTGTAGCTGCCAGCGTGGCCGTCGGCGTTCATGGCGAACGGGAACAGCGAGCTGTCCTCGACGCCGGGGATCAGGTGCCAGAAAGAGAAGCCGGATGCGATCAGCACGAGGCCTCCGCGGAGACGGTGAGAGAGCGGGCGTCTGCGCTGTGAAGCGCCGACATCAGGGCGACGACGAGAGCGCCGGCCGCCAGGCTGGTGTACGCGAGGCCCGTGGGCAGCGCGCCGACCATGGAGATGAGCACGGCGCCCAGCGGGACCGTGGTGAGTTGGCGGGCCATCAAGTGACCGACCGCGGCCGGGTCGTCCTGGGTGGCGGCGGCCTGCACGAAGCGGCGGACGATGCTCTCACCCATCGACAGGTGCGCGAGGACCGCGAGGCCCGCGAGCAGCGTGCCGAGCGCGACATCCCGGCCGCCCAACAGCCCACCGACCCCAATCAGGGGCAGCATGGCTGCGGCACAGGCGTGGACGTAAGCGCGCGGGTGCATCAAGTCTGAACCACCGGATCCGCCCCGAGTGGGCGATGTTGCCGTCGTCGAGGGGCGGCCCATTAGCCAGACCACCTCACAGCGTCAATGCCGACCGACGCATGGCCGGATCGGCGAGAGTCGAGCGCGATCGTCTGCGGCGCTTGCACCGCTGGATCGCGCCCGATGCATCACTCCGCGGCAGCGACCAAGGCCGCGGACAGCCCGTCGCATGCCTGCTCGAGCGCGCGGCCGGTCAGCAGGGCCCCAAAGAAGGCCGCCTCGAACTGTGAGGGCGGCAGGTAGACGCCGCCCGACAGGGCTGCGTTGAAGAAGCGGGCGAACGCCGCGGTGTCGCAGGTCTTGGCCTCGTCGTAGTTCGTGGGCGCGGTGGGCCGGAAGTAGACGGTGAACATGCTGCCCACGCGGGCGAAGCTGAAGCCGTAGTAGGCGAGCGGCTCGGCCAGGGCGGCCTCGATGGCGGCGCCGGAGGCCTCCAGCGTGTCGTATACGCTGTCGTCGAGCTGGTTGAGGGTGGCCAAGCCCGCGGCGACGCCGGCCGGGTTCCCCGACAGCGTGCCCGCCTGGTAGATTGGGCCCACGGGCGCCAGCTGGTCCATCAGGTCGTCACGGCCGCCGAACGCGGCCAGCGGGAAGCCGCCGCCGCAAACCTTGCCCAGGGTGGTGAGGTCGGGCGCCACGCCAAAGCGCTGCTGGGCGCCGCCTCGCGACACGCGAAAGCCCGTCATGACCTCGTCGAAGATCAGGAGCGCGCCGTAGTCGCTGCACAGGGCGCGCAGGCCCTCCAAGTAGCCGGGGAGCGGCGGGACGGTGCCCATGTTGCCGGCGACCGGCTCCACGATCACGCAGGCGATTTTGCGGCCCTCGCGCTCGAACAGCGCGGCGGTGGCGGCCAGGTCGTTGTACGGCACGACGCGGGTGTCGGCGGCGGTGCCCGCGGGGACGCCGGGTGAGCCGGGGATGCCGAGCGTGGCCACGCCCGAGCCGGCGGCGACCAGCACGGAGTCGTGGGCGCCGTGGTAGCAGCCGTCCATCTTCACGATCACGTCACGGCCGGTGGCGCCGCGGGCCAGGCGGATGGCGTGCATGGTCGCCTCGGTGCCGCTGGAGCAGAGCCGGACCTTGCGCATGGTCGGGAAGCGGTCGCGGATGGCCTCGGCCAGGCGGATCTCCGACTCGGTCGGGGCGCCGTAGGAGCTGCCACGGCCAATCGCCTCAGTCGCCGCCGCCACCACGCCTGGGTTGGCGTGGCCAAGCAGCAGCGCGCCCCACGACGACACCAGGTCGACGTACTCGTGGCCGTCGACGTCATAGAGGTAGTTGCCGGCGCCGCGTGCGATGAACGGCGGCTCCCCACCGACCGCGCGGAAGGCGCGCACCGGCGAATTCACGCCGCCCGGGATGACGTTGCGGGCTTCGGTCAACAGTCGGGAAGAACGGGATGTCATGGTGAGCCTCTCACGTGTCGCCGGTTACCGCGTCGGGCGCGTCGTCGTCGACGTGCGCGCGGCTCATTTTCCGGGCTTGCGCTCCTCCAGGCGGCGCTGGCGCTCGGTCGCCACGGACGAGGGCAAGTGGGCCTGGTCCAGATCTTCAAGCGCGCCGTCCACCTCGCCCAGGCGCTCCTTGCAGGTCGCGGCGCCCATCTTGGCGACCTGGATCAAGGTCGGGTCGTCGGTGGAGGCGGCGGCCTGGTCGTAGGCGGACAGGGCGTCCTGCACCTCACCCTCCGCCAGCAGCAGCGACGCCTGGTTCACCCGCGCCAAGCCCCGCGACGCGGGGATGTGCTCGGCCACCCGCTCCCAGGCCTGCAGCGCGGGCGCCAGGTCCCCGGCGTCGGTCCGGGCGCGCGCCGCGGCGATCAGCCGTCGCTCGGCCTCGGTCGCCATCATGTCGAGCTTGTAGGCCATCTGGAAGGCGCCTGCGGCCTCCTCGGCGTGCTGCTCGGTGGTCCAGGCGACGTAGCCCACCCGCTCCCAGGCGCTGGCCTTCACCGACCCGCTGGCGGAGTCCTCGGCCAGGATACGCTCCAGGAACGTCCGCGACAGGCGCGGGTCGTCCAGGTCGACGGCGGCGATGGTGGCTGCGCGCTCGTCGGCGGTCAGGCGTAGCGAGGGCCACGGGTTCCACTGCCCGATGCGGTCGTAGGCCTGGAGCGCGTCGTAGGGCCTGCCGCGGCCGTAGAGCACGTCCGCCTGGCCCACGGCGAGCGGCGACACCGGGCTGGACCACGCCACCAAGGCGGCGAGCACGGCGATCACGCTCCACGCGGTGAAGCGGGGACGCGCGCGCGCGGCCTGCAGCATCGACGACGGCGTGTGGATCGGGGCGCGCATGGTGCGCTGTCGTCACCCGGCCCGGTCGGTGGGGCAATCGACCGGCGACTGGCCGATGTCCGCTTGTGTCAGGGCAGCGGGATCTGCACGACCGTCGGCGCGCCGCGTTTGACGCGGGTGTCGTAGGCGCGCTGCGGCTGCACGTCGATCGCGAAGCTGAGCTTGGCGTCGGCCGGGACTTGGGCCTGGACGCGCAGCGGGGTCAGCTCGCCGCCGCTCCCGACCCGGCCCACCGCCAGGTCGATCGTCTGGCGGGTGCCGTCGGCCAGGGTGGCGATCAGCCGCGGGTGGTCCGCGTCGCCGTTCGCGAAGAAGCCGCCGTTCCAGGCGTAGCCGCGCAGCAGGTTGGCGTGCAGCGCCACCTCGACGCCGGCTCCCTCTGGGCGCACGGTGATCAGCATGGGCGCCTCGACCGAGGGCTTGCTGACGCCTGCGGTCAGGTCGACGTTGAGCACCCACGCGCGGCCTTGCTCGGCGGGCACGGCGGCCGCGGTCCCGGCGGGCGTGGAGGCCCACCCGGCGCGTGCCAGCGACTCCTCCGGGGTGAGCAGGTAGCGGTTGGACAGGTTGGTCGGGCAACGGCCAACGGACGGGTGGTAGACGACGAGCGCCAGGTTGGGGCCGACCTGGTGGCGGGCCTCGACCACGGGGCCGACCACGCTGTCGCCCAGGGTGGCGGCGAGCGTGGCGTCGTCGAGGGGGGCCGGGTCCGCCGGCGACATGGGGAAGAGCACCGCGCACGGGGGCGCCAGCGAACCCGGGAAGCGCAGGCCGCGCGCCAGGAGGAGGGCGTCGATCGGCACGGCGCGGTGGGGTCTCCACGCGTGCGGACCGATGCCCTCGGTGACGACGACGCGGCCGGCGATCTGGTCGAGGGTCCAGCCGGTGGCGGCCTGGGTGCCGTTCAGCCAGCCGATCAGGCCCGGCCAGTGGTCGTGCGTGGCGTTGTGCTCGCGGGTGTGCAGCTCGACCGTCAGCAGGTGCACGCCGATCGACGCGCCCAGCAGCGTGGCCATCATCGGTACGGCGTTTCGGCCCCACGCGGCCGCGGCCTTCACCGCGGCGGCGCCGGCCACGGCGAGCAGCGTGGCGGCCAGGGGCGTCAGCGCGAGCAGGTAGCGCGTGGTGTCCGACGACCCCATCGCGAAGTACCGTGCGCGGGCGAACATGGCGATCTCGATCAGGATGGCGGTGACCAGCCCGATCAGCACGCGTCGGCGCGCCTCGCTGAGCGGGCTGCGCCTACCCAGGTCGATCAGCACGCCCGCCACCAGCGCCGGCGCCACCGCGCCTACGGCGATCATCCACGCCCCAAAGCGCGTCGACAGCTGCTGGATCGACTCTTCGCCGGCGAGCGTGGTCAGGGTCTCCCAGACGGTTTGCCAGGGGCGCGCGTCGCCCGACACCAGCATGGCGGCGTCGGTGACCTGGTCAGGGTGCAGCAGCAGGCGCGTGTTCGGCCAGCCGTGCGCCGCCTCGGACGCCAGATAGGGGGCGTAGACCGCGAGCGCCCCGACTGCGGCAGCCAGAAGCCATCGACCCGTGTGGGGCGCGCGGGCGGTGGCGATGCCTGGCAGCATGGCAGGGGCCAGCAGCAGCGCCGTGACGTGCATCTGCCCGCCCAGCGCGATCGCCACGCCCCACAACACCAGCGCCCTTGCATCTCGGTCCGCGACCACCCGCACCCAGGCGGCCGTCGCCAGCGCGGCGAACAGCGGGAGCCACGCCGGGTTCCACAGGCGGTCCTGGGTGTTCGTGTTCGGATCGGCGCCCAGGACGGCTGCCGCGGCCAGCGCTCCTGCCAGCCAGCCAAAGCGCCGCCCCACGCCCAGGCCCAGGATGGCCGCTGCCAGGGCGTCCAGGCCCACCTGGAACCGCCAGACGCCCTGCGGGTCGCGGGTCACCTGCTCCGCCAGCCAGACCAACGCCTGGTAGGCGCCGCCCGGGATGCGCGCGCCGGTGCCGTACGACAGCTCGGCGCCCGTCGTGGGTAGCTGGAAGAACGGCACCGCGCTGCGGACCAGGTCGCGGTCCGACCAGATCACGTAGGTGAAGTTGCCTTCCCACAGCCTGTGCAGGGCCACGTACGCGGTCAGCACCATCAGGACGATGGCGACGCCGCGACCTTGCGGCCGTCGGTCAGAGTTCACGCCGCGCCCCCCTGGCACGGCGTGGACCATCCCACGATCACTCGGCGGACGGCTCGTCGGACTGGGGCTCGTCCGCCACAGTGCCGTCCGAAGCCGCGTCTTCCGGATCTTCGATGCGGGCCAGATCGACCAAGCGCTCCCCTTCTTCGAGGCGCATCAGGCGAACACCCTGGACGGAGCGGCTCTTGGTCGGCCGGACGTCGGCGGCCCGGATGCGGATCACGCGGCCGGAGTCGGTGACGAGCATGATCTGGTCGTCGGCGTGCACCTCGACCGCGCCCACGACGGCGCCGGTCTTCTCGGTGACCTTGAACGACAGGATACCCTTGCCGTAGCGGCCCTGGGTCCGGTACGCGCCGAACGGCACGCGGGCGCCGTAGGCGTTCTCGGTGACCGTGAGCAGCAGGGTGGCGGTCGTGTCGACGTCACCGGAGTCGGCGACGATGGCGGCCTCTTCACCCTCGACCTCGACCTCGGGCGTCGTCGGCTCGTCCTCGACCTCGGTCTCCTCGGCCACGGTGATCGTGCCGTCGTTCGGCGCCAGCGTGGCGTTCACGATGACGTCGCCGTCCATCAGCTTCATGCCGTAGTTGCCGCGCGCGGTGCGGCCGTACTGCGGCACGTCCTTGAGCGGGAACCGGATGCACTTGCCCTCGCGGGAGAACAGGATGACGTGCGCGGACGGGTCGTCGATGGTGTGGACGCCCAGCAGCTCGTCGCCGTCCTCGCAGCTGGTGGCGCGCATGCCGCCCTGCCGCAGGTTCTTGAACGCCGACAGCGTGGTGCGCTTCACCAGGCCCTGGCGGGTGACAAAGAGCAGCTCCTTGTCGTCCGAGTCGAGCTCCTTGATGGTGATGAGCGCGGTGATGCGCTGACCGTCCGGGATCTCGGGGACCAGGTTGATGATCGGGCGGCCCTTGGCGTCGCGGCTGGTCTCAGGCAGCTCGTAGACCGGCAGCGGGAAGACCAGGCCCTTGTCGGTGAAGACCAGCAGCGTGGCGTGGGTGTTGGCCACGAAGATCTTGGTGACGAAGTCCTCTTCGCGGGTGGCCATGCCCTTCTTGCCGAACCCGCCGCGCTTCTGCATGCGCCAGGCGTCCTGCTTGCAGCGCTTGACGTAGCCAAGGCGCGAGAAGGTCACGATCTGGTCCTCCTGGGCGACCAGGTCGTGCAGGGACAGCTCGACGTCGGCGTCCACGATGCGCGTGCGGCGCACGTCCGCGTATTGGTTTCGGACCTCGATGAGCTCGGTCTTCACCACGTTCATCAGGCGCGTCTCGGAGCCCAGGATCTCCTCAAGATCGCGGATGAACGACATCAGGTTGTCGAACTCCTCCTGGATCTTGAACAGCTCCATGCCGGTCAGGCGCTGCAGGCGCAGGTCCAGGATGGCGTCGGCCTGGGCGACCGTGAACTCGAACTGCGGGCCGGTCAGCGCGTCGCGGGCGTCGCCCACGGTGCTGCTGGCGCGGATGGCGGCGATCACGGCGTCCAGGATGGCGAGCGCCTTGAGGAAGCCTTCCAGGATGTGGGCGCGGTCGCGGGCCTTGGCCAGCTCATGCCGCGTGCGGCGCAGGATGACCTCGCGCCGGTGCGAGATGAAGTGCTGGATCATCTCCTTGAGCGTCAGCACGCGCGGGCGCTGGTTGACGATGGCCAGCATGATGACGCCGAACGTCGACTGCAGCGCGGTGTGCTTGTACAGGTGGTTGAGGACGACCTCGGGGAAGGCGTCCTTCTTGAGCTCGACCACGATGCGCATGCCGGACCGGTCAGACTCGTCGCGCAGGGCGGAGATGCCCTCCACGCGCTTCTCGCGGACCAGGTCGGCGATGGACTCGACCAGGCGGGCCTTGTTCACCTGGAAGGGGATCTCGTCGATGATGATGGCGGTGCGGCCGTGCTCCATCTCCTCGAACTCGGCGCGACCGCGCACGACCACGCGGCCGCGGCCGGTGGCGTAGGCCTCCCGGACGCCCGCGCGACCGTAGATGGTGCCGTGGGTGGGGAAGTCCGGGCCGGGGATGATGCGCATCAGGTCGTCGACGTCGATGTACGGGTCGTCGATGACAGCGATGACGCCGTCGACGATCTCGCCCAGGTTGTGGGGCGGGATCTTGGTGGCCATGCCGACGGCGATGCCGTCCGCGCCGTTGACCAGCAGGTTGGGGAAGCGGCACGGGAGCACGTCGGGCTCGACCGTGGAGTCGTCGAAGTTGGGGCTGAAGTCGACCGTGGACTTCTCGATGTCGATCAGCAGCTCGCTGGCGAGCGCGGTCATGCGCGACTCGGTGTAGCGGTAGGCGGCGGGCGGGTCGCCGTCGACGCTGCCGAAGTTGCCCTGGCCGTCGATCAGCAGGGCGCGAAGGTTCCACGGCTGGGCCATGCGGACCAGCGCGTCGTAGACGGAGCTGTCGCCGTGGGGGTGGAACTTCTTGAGCACCTCACCGACGACACCGGCGCACTTGGTGTACTTCTTGTCGTGGCGCATGCCCATTTCGTGCATGGCGTACAGGATGCGACGGTGGACGGGCTTGAGGCCGTCGCGGACGTCGGGCAGGGCTCGGCCGATGATGACCGACATCGAGTAGTCCAAGTACGAGTTGCGCATCTCGTCTTGGATGAGGATCGGCACGACAACGCGGGCAAACGGGTCCATCAAGACCCTCCTTCAGACCCACGCGGTTAACCCGATCTGACCCTCCGTGCGCCGGGGATCAGGGCGCCCCGTCGGGCAGATCGATCGCCACCGTGGACGTGGGCCCGGTGGTCGCGTTTGGGTCCTTCAGAAGGTCAGGCTGAACGTCGAATTCCAGCCGCAGCCCCGCGCCCGGCATGGCGGACGTCAGGGCTAAGATTGGGGTCATGTCGCCACCCCGGCCCACGACCCCTTCGGCGATGGGCGCCACTTGGGTGGTCTGGCCGTTCGTGTCGAGCACCACCAGCCGCGGCCGAAGGATGCGCCCATCGACGAACGCGCCCGAGTTCCAGGCGTGGCCGCGCAGCGCGTTCGCGTGCAGCGTGACCGTCAGGCCCTCCGGCTTGCGGACCACCTCCAGCAGCGTGGGCACGGACACCACCGGTGGCTGACCTGCGCTGGCGTCGATCTTCACCACCCAGCGCCGGGTCGGGCCGTCGTCGGGTAGGCGGCGCGCGGTGCCGGGCGTCATGCCCGCGGACTCCGTCCGGGCCAGCTCCTCCTCCGCCGTCGGCAGGTAGCGCTGGATCATGTTCGTCGGGCAGCGCCCGAGCTCCGGGTGGTAGCGGGCCACGGCCACGCCCGGGCCCAGCGAGTCGATCGCGTCGACGGTGACGGGCGCGACGTCTGGCCCCAGCGCGGCGGCCACGGCGGCGGCGTCCACGCGCGACGTGATGTCGTCGTCGGACGGCACGACAAACACCACCCCGCAGGGCGGGGGACGAGAGCCCGGGAACGCGCTGCCCTCGTGCAGGAGCAGGTTGTCGATCGGGTAGGTGGTCTCGCGGTTCCAGGGGCGGTCGCCCAGCTGGGTGGCCACCACCACGCGGCCCGCGATGTCCGTGCGCGACCAAGTCGTGTTCTTGGACAGCGCGTCCAGCCAGCGCTCGGTGCGCGTCCAGCCCTGCGTGGCCGTGCTCATCGACACGTTGCGGACCTGTACGCCCCACACCTGGATGCCGACCGCGGCCGTCAGCAGCAGCGACAGCGCCCCGGCCGCCGCCCGGCTCCGCGCGCGGACCGCGGACAGCAGCGCCGCCGCGGACAGCCCGCCCAGCGCCGCCCACACCGGCGCGATCTCCAGCAAGTAGCGGACGTTGTCGGTCGACAGCAGATTGAAGGGCCGCGCGCGGGCCAGCTCGCCCACGGTCAGCACCACGGCCAACAACGCGGCGATCCTCAAGGTTCGGAGGCGATCCCCGCCTTGGGTCCGCCACAGGCCGACCAGCAGCCCCAGCGCCATCAGCGCGGGCCCCACGGCGCCCATCCAGTCCAGGTGCGGGACCACCCGTTGGCGGGCGTTGGCCAGCACGCTCAGGCCGTTCTCGCCGGACAGGGCGCGCAGCCCCTCGGTGAAGGTCTTGATCGGGTGGGCGTCTGCGGAGATCAGCGCCTGGTGGTCCGCCACCTGCGCCGGGTTGAACAGCAGCGACGAGTTCGGGAAGCCCGTCCGCGCCTCGCTGACCAGGTAGGGCGCCCACATGGCGACGGCGGTCAGCACCGCGATCCCCAGCCACTTCCGGGTGCCTGGCGCGCGCGCCATCCAGATCCCCGGCGCCATGGTCAGGGCGAGCATGCCCACGCTGATGTGCATCTGCGTGCCGAGCGCGATGGCGCCGAGCCACACCGGCAGCGCGCCCGGGTCGCGGTCGAACACCACCCGAATCCAGGCGGCCACCGCGACCGCCACGAACGGCGTGACCCAGGCCGGGTTCCACAGCGTCAGCTGCACGATCGCGTTGGGGTCGGTCGACAGCAGCAGCGCCGCGGTCACTGCGCCCGCCAGCGCCCCCGCGCGCCTCGCCACCACCGCGCCGAGCAGCGCGCACGCCAGCGCGTCGAGCGCGACCTGCAGCTGCCAGACGGCGCCAGGGTCGGGGTTGATCTGCTGGGCCATCCACCACAGGACATGGAAGGCCCCGCCGGGGATGCGCGCCCCCAGCCCGTACGACAGCTCCGGGCCGGACGTGGGCAGCTGCCAGAACGGCACGGCGCTGCGGGCCAGATCGCGGTCAGACCACGTGACGTACACGCCCAGGTTCGACGTCACCCGGGCGACCGCCACCCACGCCGTGCCCAACGCCAGCGCCACCGCGGCGGCGCGCTCGACCAGGGTGGTTCGGGAGGGTTCGGACACGGGACTCCAGGCGTGGAGGAGGAACGACTAGGGCTCGACCAGCTCACCCTCGTCGTCGGCGCAGTCGGCCTCGGCCTCTTCGCGCGTCTTGGGGTCATAGTACCAGTCGATGACCTTCGTCCCGTCACCCTGGCTGCCGATGTCGCAGCCGACGATCGCGTCCGTGGTGTCGCAGCCGTCCTTCACGGTCTCGCCGCCCAGGCCGTCGCACATGGCGCCGAACGCCGCAGACGACAGGCCGGAGCGCTCCTGACAGCGCGGCTCGGGGCTCGCGAGCGTGGCGTCGCGGAAGTCGCAGCCGGAGCTGAGGCCGAAGTCGCAGGCGGACGCGAGCAGCAGGGACAAGGCCACGAAGGCGAGACGCATGGGGTCTCCAGGTTTGAGGCGCGGGTGAGGTGAGTGGGGGCTATCGTGGCGGTGGGTGGAGGAGCACGGGCCAGGGGAGATCGCATGTTGGAGTGGTTGCCCTTGATCTTCCTCGCGGTCGTGACCAGCCTCGAGAACAGCTGCGAAGGCGACCTGATTTACCCCGAGGACACCGGGTTCTACGACCCCGGGTACGACGACACCGGCGACACCGACGTCTGGGACACGGACCCGTTTGGCGACACCGACGTCTCCCTCGACACGGATCCGGTCGTGGACACCGACGTGTCGCTCGACACGGACCCAGCACCGGACACCGACGCGCCCGCGCCGTGATCTCCGGTCGGTTACCGACCGGGCGCTGGGCGGGCGTCGCGCGGCGATCCCTGGAGACGTCGGATGCGCAGACTCGTGATGGTCCTGTCGCTGGCTGCACCGCTGACGGCGCTCGCCGAACCCGTTCGCGTGGACGGCACGCGCCCGACCTTCCCCGCCGATGCGCCCAACGGCGCCTATCAGCAGTGCCGCGTGTACCTGGACCTGGTCGAAGGGGTGCCGCCGGCGCTCCTGGACGTGGTCGGCTGTGACGCGCCCTTCGCGGAGGCGACGCGCGCGGCGGTCCCGGGGTGGATCTTCACCGGGATGCCGAGCGCCCCGAACAGCTCGACGGTGCGCGTGTCTGTGGTGTTCCGTCGCGTGAACGGTCGGGGCACGGTGGAGATGCACGTGGACCCGCTGCTCGCGCCTCGAAAGCAAGTTCCACCGCCCTACCCAGCGTCGATGCTTGGCCTCGCGCTCACGTCAGTGCGGTGTACGGCGGTGCTCCGCGTCGAAGGTGCGACCGGCACGGTCACCCATGTCGACGCGAGCTCCTGCCCGTTGCCCTACCAAGAGGAGGTTGTGCCGCCCCTGTCTCGGTGGACCTTTCAGCCGCTGGACTGGAAGGGCGCGCCCGCTCAGGCCAACTTTCAGTTGGGCATCGACTTCCGAATGGAAGGCGGTCACGTCGACTCCGCCGAGCTCGACGCGCCCGTACGCTGGCAGGCGCCCGCGTACCCCGCAGGCCACACGGCGCAGGCGGACGTGCGGTCGTCGACGGTGGCCGCGTTCGACATCGCTCGGCGGGCCCCGATCGACTGGCGACAGCTCCACGGCGCGCTGCCGCTGGAGGGGACGGTCTGTCCGGTGGACGTGTTCGTTGACGCCGCGGGGCGCCCGTATTGGTTCGACATGGAGGCGTGCCCGCCCGGGATGCGCGAGGCGACGTGGAAGGCGCTGACGCGCTGGCGGTGGCGGCCCAAGGACGCCGAGCCCGAGGGTGACGCGCGGTTCCATGTGGAGCTGAAGTACGCGGCGCCGACGCGCTGACGACGCCGGGCGTGGTGGCCCGGTGCGCCTTGTCTCGAGCCAGCCGGTCGGGGCGCACGGGTCGTCGGTACGACGGACCAGGATGCGCGCTCAGCGATCGAACCGCAGCAGCGCCCCCGCCGTCCGCACGAACACGCTCTTGCCCTCAAACACCGGCGTCGCCCGGCCGTTCTCCGGCAGCTTGCCGCCCGCCACGATCGCCGGCCGCGCTCCCAGCGACACCGCCGCCCACCGCCCGCTCTCCCAGCCCAGGAACAGCTTGTCGCCCGCGATCGTGGGGCTGGGGAAGGTGCCGAGCGGGCTGCCGTCGTCGAGCGAAAGCGTCCCGACGTCCGCGCCGGTCTTGGCGTCCAACACGTGCAGCACGGAGTCGATCGTCAGCACGTAGGCGAACCCGCCGTACACCACAGGCGGCACGTACAGGCGCTCCTTGGTGTCGAGCTTGCGGGTCCACAGCGCGGTGGCCGTGACGCCGCCGCGGCCGTCGGGGGCGAGCGTCCAGGCGCTGCCGGTGACGCTGCCCGGCGTGCCGTGCTCCCCGCGCGACCCAATGACGTACAGCGTGTTCCCGGCGATGACCGGGCCGACGTACCAGATGTCGCCGAGCTTGTTGGCCAGCTCGCGGCCGTCGGCGGTGGCGACCAGGCGCCCGTCGGGCGTGGCGATCACACCGACGCCGCCCACCTGCGCGACGGCGGGCGTGCCGTAGTGGCGCCACTCGCGCTTGTCCTTCCACAGCACGGCGCCGGTGCGGGCGTCGAGCGCGGTGAGGTTGCGGTAGGCGACGATCAGCCGGTCGCCGATCACCGCGGGCGACGAGGCGGTGCCGAACTCGTAGCCGACCATGGGGCGCAGCGGCGTGCCCAGCCAGGTGGTCCAGCGCCGCTCGCCCGCGGGCGAGAACGAAGACACCACGCCGTTTCCGGTGAGCACGAACAGGCTCGACCCGTCGGTGGCGGGCGTGGGCGAGGCCCAGCCTACCGGGTCCAAGATGGGCGGCGTGGTCCAGGCGGCGATCTCGTCGAGCTTGCCCTTCACCAGGTCCAGCTCGGCGGCGGCGGCCTCCATGCGGGCGCTCAGGTCGGCGGGCGGGGTGGCGCTGCGGGCGTCGCGGCGCACGGCGGACAGGGCGCGGCGCGCGGCGTCCAGGCGCTGCTTGAGGGCGGGCTCCTCGGTCAGTCGCGCACGGACGGCGGCGCGCTCGGCCTCGGGGATGGTGTCCAGGCGGTCGTTGGTCGCGCGCCAGCGTGGGCGACCGGTGGTCGCGTCGACGCAGACCACGGCGGTGGGCTCGGCGGTGGTGCACACCTCGTCGGCCAGGCGGGCGGGCGACGCGTGCCCCGCGCCCCCCAGCGGCGCGCGCCAGACAGGTGTGGTCCAGGCGGTGGGCGGCACGGCGTCGGCGTAGACGGCGGTGCCCCCGTGGCGCCACGCGTCGGCGACGGCGGCGCTGGCGGCCCAGGCGGGCAGCGCGGCCAGCAGCGCGAGCGTCAGGGCCCTACGGCGCATCCAGCCCCCACACGCAGCGCACGCCCACGTCGGGCAGGTGCAGGGCCGGGTCGGCGGGGGTGCGGGCGGCGGCGCGCAGGTCGAGCGGGTCGTCGCTGGTCCAGCCGCCGCCGCGCTGCACGCGCTGGGTTCCGGCCGCGGCCGACGGGTCGTAGGTCGGCCGGTACAGGTCGGCCGTCCACTCCAGCAGGTTGCCGCCCATGCCGATCAGGCCGAACGGGCTGTCGCCCATCAGCACCTTGGCGGGCTTGGGGCCGTCCAGCGCGCAGGGCGGCTTGCGCGCCTCGATCGGCCCGTCCAGGCGGCCCACGCGCAGGGCGGAGTCGTCGGTCATCGTGCCGCAGGCGGCGTCGTTTCCCCACGGCCAGCGGCGACCGTCGTTCCCGCGGGCGGCGTGCTCCCACTCGGCCTCGGTGGGCAGGCGGGCGCCGTAGTAGCCACACAGGCGCTTGGCCCCGTCCCACGACAGGCCGTTGATCGGCGCGTCCGACCGCGACGCGTCCTGGTCGGGCTTCCAGGTGGCGAACGCCCCCGCCCGCACGTCGTCGGGGCGGCACACGCCGTCCTTCACGCACAGGTGGAACATGGACGCTGTCACCTCCGCGTGCTGAATCCAGAACGAGGACACGTCGACCGGGTGGACCGGTCCCTCGTCCGACCTGGCGTCCGGGTCGTGGTTGGGCGCGGCCGGGTCGGTCGCCTGCGCGCCCATGAGCAGCCGGCCCGCGGGCACCTGGGTGAAGCAGTCCTGCCGAAAGCGCGGCGGCGCGCACTGCATGTCCGTAGGCGGGTCGGCCTGACCGACGACGTCCTCGAGCCCGTGGACGACCTCGCCGTGGGGCGGGGCGACGGGGGTGCAGGCGCCCAGTAGCGGCAGGAGGAACGGGAGGTAGGTCATGGCGCTCACACGGCCCGCACCGGCGACCCATACGCCGCCACCTGTTCGTCCACGGTGATCAACATCACCCCCTCCGCCCGTGCCTGCGCGACCAACATGCGGTCGAACGGGTCGCGGTGGATCCACGGCAGCGAGCCCACGGCGACTGCATGTGCGCCAGTCACCGGTAGCTCGATCCATCCGTTGTCCACCAGACCACGGCGCAAGAGTGACGTGTCTACCTGGAAGTCCGGCCTGCCAAGGCCACCCTTGATCGCCACCTCCCAAAGGCTCGCCGCACTGAACCAGAGCTGGTGGTCGGGGTTGCGAAGCAGCGTCAGCGCCCCCTTCGGCAGCTTCTTGGGCATGGCGGCCGACCAGAGGATCAAGTGTGTGTCGACCAGGATCTTCACGGCTGCCCGCCGAACATGGCCTCGATCTCGACGGCGCCCATGTGGTCGAAGTCCTCGGGCACGTCGAACTCGCCCTCCATGAAGCCCAGGCGACGGCGGTCGTCGCCAGTCGGCGCGTCGACGGCGACCACCTTCACCAGCGCCTTGCCCGCGCGGGCGATCACGAACGACTCGCCGTGGGCGGCCTGTTCGACCAACCGTGAGAGGTTGGTCTTGGCGTCGTGCATGTTGACGGACCGCATCACAGCTCCCGGTGTGAACTAGACTAACATAGTTTAGTCGACTGGAAGGTCGCGGTCCAACAGAGATGTCCGGCCGGCCTCCGGGACGGCGTCTCCTTCGCCCCCCGCAGCCCCCGGAGGCACGAACCTTGCATCCCGCCGTGGCATCCTGGCCCAGGCGATGCCCGCGCTCGCCGTGTCCCCTCACACCCGGCAGCCCCCATGCCCCGCCTCCTCGCCCCGCTCCTCCTGCTCGCCGGCTGCGGCGGCCCCGCGACCTGGAGCACGCTCGACGCCGTCTCCGGCGACGCGGCCCTGTCTGGCGTGTGGGGCAGCGGCCCGGACGACGTCTGGATCGTGGGCGGCGACACCACCGGCGGCCGCGCCTTCCACGGGTCGGCGGACAACTGGGCCGAGGAGGACGTCCCCGACGGCTCCGGCCTGCTGGTCTGGGCCTACGGGTTCGGCCCGGACGACGTGTTCGCCGTCGGACGCGGCGGCACGGCGCTGCGCTGGGACGGCCAAGCCTGGGCCAACCTGCCCACCGGCACCACCGAGGACCTGTGGGGCGTGTTCGGGTTCGCGAACGACGACCTATGGGCCGTAGGCGGCAACGTCGGCGACGACGTGCCGGTGTTGCTGCACTGGGACGGGTCGAGCTTCAGCCCGGTCACGCTCATGCCCACGCAGAACAACCGCAGCGCCACCTCGCTGTTCAAGGTGTGGGGCGTGGACGGCACGCTGTTCGCGGTCGGCGAGCGCGGGCTGATCGTGCAGGGGTTGGGCACGGAGTGGCAGCAGGTGGCGGCGGGGTCCAAGGCCGACGACGACTTCGTCAGCCTGTGGGGTACGTCCGCCGACCAGATGGTCGCGGTGGGCGGGCGCAGCAACGCGCGCGTCGCCACCTGGGACGGGTCGGCCTGGGACACGCTGGCGCCCAGCGGCGTGGGC
Source organism: uncultured Pseudomonadota bacterium (assembly GCA_903861005.1). Classification (GTDB taxonomy): domain Bacteria; phylum Myxococcota_A; class UBA796; order UBA796; genus CAIOSP01. Next base: position 34,159 of record CAIOSP010000073.1, on the reverse strand, counting down.
GGGCTCAACGCTGTCGCCATGGAGGGGCCGGAGACGGCCGTGGTGGGCGGCGTCTACGGCTACGTCGGCACGTTCGACGTGGCGACCGGCGCGCTGACGCCGGAGGCCGTGTCTACGGGCCTGGATCTGCACGCGATGTGGTCGGACGGTTTGGGAAACACGTACGCGGTGGGCGGGGTGTTCGCGGAGCCGTTCGACGGCGTCGCGCTCCTGCGCTCGACGCGCTGAGGACAGCATGGGTTTAAGGACGCTGCTCCCCCTCTTCCTGACGGCGCTGGTCGCCTGCCACCCCCCCGTGCCCGGCGAGCACGGGGCGTACTCGATGGAGGCGACGGGCGCGCTGGGTGACCCGGTCGGCTTTGCTACCGACGACCAGCTCGCGACCTTCCAGCGCGGCCACGACGTGGCGGTGCGGCGCTTCACGCGCGCGGGCGGCCTGGGGCCCGCGTTCAACATCAGCTCCTGCGCGGGCTGCCACGAGAAGCCGCTGGTGGGCGGCGGGGCCGGCTTGTACCGCAACTTCCTGCTGTCCGCCGTGGTGGGGTCAGACGGCGCCTTCCTGCCCGCGGAGAGCGCCGGCATGGCGGGCGGCGTGGTGCGGATGTACCACTACGGCCCCAACGAGGGAGGGATCGCCCGGCCCGCCGTGCCCGACGAGGTCAACGTCGTCGCGCAGCGCAACCCCATCCCGTTCTTTGGCGTGGGCCTGATCGCCGAGCTGCCTGAGGACGTGATCCTCGCGAACTCGGACCCCGACGACAAGGATGGCGACGGGATCAGCGGCCGCCCCAACTACGACCGCGGCTTCGTCGGGCGCTTCGGGATGAAGGCCCAGACGGTGTCGATCGAGGGCTTCATCCGCGGCCCGCTGTTCAACCACGCGGGCATCACCACCGACCCGCTCACCGACGACCAGCGCGCCGCCCTGCCGGTCGACTCCAGCGCCCAGGACGCCGCCGCCGACAGCCGCACGCGCGCCTTCGTCGACGACCTGCTGCGCTTCGCCCAGGCGGCCGCACCCGACGGCCCCACCCTAGACGACGACGGCGTCGCCGACCCCGAGCTGTCCACCGACGACCTGTTCGACCTGGTGTCCTTCGCCATGCTGCTGGCGGGCCCGCGCCCCGACGAGCTGGACGCCACGACGAAGCACGGCGCGGTCGTGTTCGACACGGTCGGCTGCAACGCTTGCCACCTGCCCAGGCTGGAGGGCCCGCACGGGGCGCTGCCGATCTACTCGGACCTGCTCCTGCACGACATGGGCGACGCCCTGGCCGACCACGTGATCATGAAGGAGGCCACCGGCCGCGAGTTCCGCACCCAGCCGCTGTGGGGCGTCACCGCCGAGGGCCCCTACCTGCACGACGGTCGCTCCTCCACGCTCGACGGCGCCGTCCGCTGGCACGGCGGCGAGGCCAAGGCCGCGGTCGACGCCTACAAGGCCCTGGACGACGGCGATCGCGAGGACCTGCTGGCCTTCGTCGCGTCGCTCGGCGGCGCGGCCCAGCGCACGGACGGCTTGGTCCCGCCGGGCACGCCCGCGCCCATGGTGGGCGAGTGGGGCGGGCCGGTCACCGCGCTGACGGGCGACGCGTTGGTCCGCTTTGAGGCCGGACGCGCCCTGTTCGACCGCGACTTTGGCCGCGAGGACGGCGTGGGAGGGCCGCGCTTCAACGGTGACTCCTGCCGTGCCTGCCACTTTGACCCTGTGCTGGGCGGCGCGGGCCCCCTGGACGTGAACGTGATGCGCCACGGCGTGATCACGCCCGGCGGCGACTTCGCCCAGCCCTACGTCGGCACCATCCTGCACAAGCAGACCATCCTGTCCGACGTGGCCGTTCGACCGCAGGCCGAGGCGGCGATCTTCGAGCACCGCCAGACGCCGCACCTGTTCGGCCTGGGCCTCATCGACTCCATCCCGGACGAGGTGATCGCCGCGAACGCCGACCCCGACGACGCGCGCGACCACGACGGCATCCGCGGCCGCGTGGCCATCGTGGACGGCGGCCGGGTTGGTCGCTTTGGGTGGAAGTCCCAGGTCCCCACCGTCGACGAGTTCGTTCGCGACGCGCTCAGCACGGAGATCGGCCTGTCGCTCCCCCTTCAGCCCGGCCTGACGTTCGGCCGCCTACAGGACAACGACGGGCACCCCGACCCCGAGCTCACCCTCGACGACACGGCCCTGCTCGCCGACTACCTGCGGTCGCTCGGCCCGCCCCCGCGCACCCCCGCCACGGACGCCGCCGCGGCCGCCACGGGCGAGGGCCTGTTCCACTCGGTCGGCTGCGCGCTCTGCCACGTCCCGGCGCTGGCCGGCGAGAACGGACCGGTGCCGCTCTACTCGGACCTGCTGCTCCACACGGTCCTGCCCGACGACGCCCTGGGCATTGAGGACGGCGCCGCGGACATGCGCGCGTTCCGCACCGCGCCCTTGTGGGGCGTGGCCCGCACGGCGCCCTACCTGCACTCCGGCGAGGCCGCGGACCTGGACACCGCCATCCGCCAACACGCGGGCGAGGCCACCACGTCCCGCGACGCCTACCAGGACCTCGACGAGGCCAGCCGCAAGGCGCTGGTCGCCTTCTTGGAGACCCTGTGAACCGCACCGCCCTGCTGTCCGCGCTGCTGCTGGCGGGCTGCCCGGAACCCACGCCGCCCTCCGACACCGACCTGCCGGTGGACTTGGAGGCGCATGACCCGTTGAGCCGGCCCGCCGAGCCCACCCTCGACCCGGCGGACTTTGAGACGTCGACCACCTGCGCCGCCTGTCACCCCGACCACGCGGCCGAGTGGTCCAGCTCGCAGCACGCCGACGCCATCCGCGACCCGGTCTTCCAGGCGCTGTCCGGCGTGCGCGTGTCCAACCACGACGGCCGTCAGACCCAGTTCTGCATTCAGTGCCACAGCGCGATCGGCGTGCGCGGCGGCGAGTTCGGGCCTGGCTTCACGTTCGACGCGCTGTCGCCCGTGGTGCGCGAGGGCGTGACCTGCGTGGCCTGCCACCGCATCTCCGAGCTGGTGCGCGAGAACAACGCGGGCCACGTGCTCGACCCGACCGGCCCCCTGCGCGGCCCGCTCAGCGACTCCACGCCCACCGACGCCCACGGCAGCGAGGCCTCCCCGATCTTCGCGCAGTCTGAGCTGTGCGGCAGCTGCCACGACGTCGTCGAGGTGTCGGACCTGCCGCTCGAGCGCGCCTACGCCGAGTGGTTGGAGAGCCCCGCCGGCGCTGATGGTCGCACCTGCCAGGACTGCCACATGCCGGTCCGCGCGGGCAAGGCGGCGGTGCAGGGGCCTGACCGACCGATGCTGCACAGCCACCGCTTCATCGGCGTAGACGTGCCGCTCCAGGACGACTTCGTGGACGAGGCCACCCGCGGCGAGCTGATCGCCGCGACCACGGACCTGCTCCGGTCGGCGGCCACCGTCTCGCTGGACGCGCGCCCGGGTGCTGAGCCCGGCGGCGAGCTCGACCTGGACGTCACCGTGGTCAACCAGGTGGACGGGCACTCGCTCCCCACCGGGTCCACCTTCAACCGTCAGCTGTGGATCGAGTTGACCGTCACCGACGCGAACGGCGACGTCGTCTACGTCAGCGGCGACCTCGACGCGCAGGGCGACCTCCGCAACCGCTGGTCCGGCCTGGACCCCTACGGCGACGCTGACCTGGTCACGATCGGCTCGGGCTTCGTAGACCCGGCGGGCGAGCCCACGCTCTTCCCCTGGCTGGCCGCCGACCACAGCAGCACCGCCATCCCCGCGGGCGTGCAGCGCACCTTCCGCTACTTCGTGCCGGTCCCCGCCAACGCCGCGGCCCCCCTGCAGGCCACCGCCCGCCTGCGCTTCCGCCCGCTCGGTCCCTTCCTGCTGCGGGCGCTGGGCCTGGACGCGCTGGTGCCGCGCCTGGGCATCGTCGACATGGACGCGGCCAGCGCGGACGTCACCTGGGAGCCGCTGTGAAGCCGACCTGGGCCGTCGTTGCGCTGCTCGCCTGCGCCGGACCGCCCGCCGCGCCCGCGCCGGAGGTCGTGGCCGTCGCGGCCACTCCCGACGTCGACATCGCGTCCTGCCCGTCCGAGCTGGCCCCAGCCGAGTGGCCGTCGCGCGCGGTGTCGGTGCGTGTGGTGCTGGGCCCAGGCGTGACCGTGGAGCAGGCGACCGAGCGCTTGGCCATCGCGCGGACCCTGTGGCGACGCGAGGGCGTGTCGCTGCAGATCGACCCGCGCTTTGGCCACACCCGATCGACGGCCGCGTTTGTGGCGGCGGGCTCCGACCCCTTCGAATGGACCGCGCCCATCCGGGGCCTGGTCTGGGAGCACGCGACCCCGGCACGCGGCGGCGTGGTCGTCGTCCTCATGCCCACCGTGCTCGACCCCGCCTCGCCGATCGCGCGGTCGCTCGACGCGCTCGATGGCTACACCTGGATGCCCGGCGACGACGGCGCGGTCGCCCACGCGGTGAACGCCCCGATCGACGCCGACCCCGTGGTGTTCGCCGGCGTGGACGCCGCGCGGCGCATCCCCGCCAGCCACCCGGACACCACGCTCGCCCACGAGCTAGGCCACGCCTTTGGCCTGTCGCACAGCGGCCGCGTCGGCGGCCTGATGACGCCCGGAAGCCAGGCCTGCCTGCCCACCCTGGACGCAGCCGAGCGCGCGATCGTGCTCGCGGGGACCCCATGAGACGCGGGTGGATCGCCCTGCCCCTGCTGACCGCCTGCACGCCCGATGACCCCGGCCCCCCGCCCGGCGCCTGCGACGGCCTGGGCACCCCCAGCGTCACCGTCGGCACCGGCCTGGACGTGTTCACCCCCTACGAGGACGGCGCCGACCTACCGTTCTGGCACGGGCCGCAGGGCGGCTGGCACGTCTACGGGTCCGTCCAGGTGGCCGGGCTGTTCGTGCCCACCACCCGCGACTACGCCGATCCGGACAACCTGATCGTCAGCTTCGCCATCACCGACGCCGCGGGCGCCTCGCTCGCCGGGTACGCCGACCTGCCCCGCCTGTTCACGCCCGACGCGCACGGCGTGCCGACCCTGCTTGGTGAGCGGCTGATCTTGTCGATCATGGACCCGGCGGACGTCGAGGGCGCCACGGTCACGGTGACCGCCACCGTGTCTGACGCCTGCGGGAGCACCGTGTCCGACGGGCAGAGCGGCGTCCTCCACCTGAGCGCCGACCCCTGAGCCGCGGTCAGGGCGCGCGGCGCGGGACCACGGCCAGCCAGGGCGCCAGGGCCTCCGCGAGCCACGCGGCGTACCGACGCTGCCCCTCCTCCGCCAAGTGCGGGTCGCCGGGGCGTTCGTTCGCGTAGATCACGTTCGGCGACACGCCCGCGTCCTCCGCGTCGGCCAGCAGATGAGACGCGTCGATCGTGGGCACGCCCAGCGGGTCGAGCGTGGCGCGCATCCGCGTCAGGCGATCCTCCATCGTCGGGTCGAGCCACTGCTTGCGGACCGGGACCAGCGACACCACGAGCGTCCCGCCGCGCGCGCGGACCTCGTCCTGGGTCATCCGCAGAATGCTCGTCAGGTTCGCCAGCCGTGCCTCCTCGCGGTCGTTGCGCATGCGGCGGTCTGCGCCCGGCCACGCGTATCGGGCCGCCTCCCAGGTGTCGGTCAGCAGCACGGCCATCGCCGACTTCGACCGCGCCCAGCGGAGCACCCACGGCGCCGGCGTGGCCATCACCCGCCCGGTGACGCCCAACGCGCCTGCGGGGCCGTCCGGGCAGCGCAGGGTGGGCGGGTGGGTGTCGTACTCGAACAGCGACTGGCCGTCGCACCACGCGTAGCCCGCGTCCAGGTCGGCCAGGTCGTTGAACGCGAACAGGTGCAGGACGACCAGGTCGGCGGGCGGCATGTCGCGAAGCACCAGCAGCGCGCAGTCAGGGCCGGTGCCCACGATGCCCGCCTGCACGTGGGCGTGGATGTCGGTGGCGTCCAGTCGCGCGATCGCCAGGGCGGTGTCGGCCGGCGCCCAGGCGATCATCGAGTCGCCCAGGTGGAGCACGTAGTGCGAGTCGGTCGGCAGCGGCTGGGGCTGGCGGGTGGCCTGTGCGGTGCAGAAGGACGAGATGTTCTCCAGGTCGATCGCCAGGGGCGACGGCTCGCCCGGCATCGGCGACGTGGTCAGCCGGGCCGCGCCCTCGCCGGTCGCTGTGAACAGCAGGACGCCGCCCAGGGCCGCCAGTCGGCGCTCCCCGTTCGACTGGCCCGCGACCCACACGCCCAGCCCTGCCAGCAGGGCCGACAGCAGCACGTCCGCCGGGTTGAGCCATGACGCCTGCAGCGACGCGAACAGCAGCGCCGCCGTCAACGCGCCGATCGCCGGCAGCGCCCACCGGGCCGGGACGGCCGCGCGCAGGCCTGCGCCCACGAGCAAGGGCCCCGCGACCAAGCCTAGCGGCTGTAGGTCTTCCAGGTTCATGCCCGCGCGTATCCCTGTGGTCGCGCGGGGCACAGCCGGACAACGCGCCGCCTACGCGCAGGCGTCCTCGGGGTGCTGCACCTGCTCGCGGCGCAGCGTCCAGCGGTGGAACACGCGCAGCGTCGAGCCGTCTGGGTCGTGGTCCATGCGCTCGACCAACATCTCCAACGTCTTGTAGAACCGGTGGCACATGGACGACTTGGGCCGCTGGCCGAACAGGTCCTTCTCGTTGCGCCAGGTGTGGATGGGGCACACGCCGCAGAACGGCTTGGCCCAGCAGTCCGAGCACATCGGCAGCGAGTCGAGCGTGGACGCCAGCGCCATGGACTTCACGGTGGGGTGCATGAGCACGTCGGCCATGCTCATCTCGTTCACGTCGCCCAGACGGAACGTGGAGTCGCCGGTGGCGGCGAGCATGCGGGCCTCGTCGCACGGGTAGACGCTGCCGTCGTGCATCCAGGCCACCTGGCCAGTGCCCGCGCCGCACGGCGAGCGGATGTCGACGTAGTTGGGGTCGTGCGGGGTGAGCAGCTTCTGCAGGAACGTGGCGGCGGTGCCCTCCTGGATGGAGATGCCGTCCCGGTTGAGCGCGATGACGTAGTCCAGGACCTTGGCGTAGGTCTCCAGGAACTCGTCCATGGTGTAGCCGATCTTGTTCCAGCTCTTCTCGGCGAACCCGTAGGGGTTGAGCGGCCGGAAGTGGATGGTGCGGATGCCCAGGCCCACGTACAGGTCGACCACGGCCTTCCACTGCGAGAGCGTGGCGCGGGTGGTGGTCATCAGCGCGTCCACGTGCCACAGGTCCGGGTCCTTGCCGCGGGCGATGTAGGCCTTGTTGAACCAGCTGATCCAGCTGAGCACCGACGCCTGGGCGCTGCCGCCGCCGGTCCACGCGCGGTTGGCGTTGTGCAGCGCCTCCGGGCCGTCCAGGCTGGTACAGACCAGGACCTCGTTGTCGATCAGCCAGTTGGCCTTGTCCTCGTCCATCGACGTGAAGTTGGTGATCAGCGAGAACACGATCTTCTGGTGCGGCTTCTTCTTGGCGCGGGCGTGCTCGACGGACGCCTGGATCACGTCAAACGCCGCGGTGGGCTCGCCCCCCTGGAACTCGATGACGATGTTGGGGTTGGGCGTGTCGAGCACGCGCTCCACCACCGTGCGGGCGGTCGCCACGTCCATGTCCGCGTCGTGGCGGTCCATGGGCAGGCGCGACGCGTGGCAGTAGCCACAGCCCTGGTTGCAGCGCAGCGTGGTGACGATGACGTGCAGGTGCGGGCCGCGGCCCAGGAACCCGTAGCGGTCGCGGATGCGCTCGGCGGTCTCGACCACGTCGCCAGGGCGGCGGACGAAGCACTTCTGGGTGAGCGCCGCCCATTGGGGGTGCTCGGGCGGCATGTTCCCCTCGACGAACGCGCGGAAGTCGTCCGGGGTCAGCGTGTGCCACTGGCCGGCGTCGTTGGTCAGGATGACCCGCTCGCCCACCTTCCCGAACCGGAAGAAGCCGAGCCCCCCTGTGGCGGGTTTCATCGGCCGGATCGGGATGCTGCGGCGTTCGAGCATGGGTCTCTCCAGGTTCGGCGGGGCGTCCTCGCCGGTGGGGTGCGCGTCGGGGGGCCGGTCAGGGGATCTGCGGTGTCCAGGTGACGGGGAAGTCGTCCTTCAGCGCGAACTCGGTGCGGGTGTACGTCCCGGCCGCGAGCGTGGCGCTGCCGCTCTCCGCCATGTTGGCGCTGATGCCCGAGCCCATGAACCGCACCACAAAGCCGATGCGGCGGTGTGGGCTCAGGTCGGGCCCCGAGAAGTGCGGCATACAGGCGTGGTGAAAGGACGCGTGGCCTTGGGGCATGTCGGTCTGCACCACCAACTCCGGCTTCACGATCGTCATGGCCGTAGACGTGAAGCTCAGGCGGTGGCGGTCGGCGGGGCGGTCGGGGATGTCGATCCGGTGGCCACCACGCAGGAACTGCAGGCCGCCGTTGTGCGCGTTGGCGCCGTCCTCGCCCAGGCCGACCCACGCGGTCAGGTAGGCGTCTTCGGTGCCGTCGTGCATGGCGGTGTCCAGGTGCCAGGCCACCGTGCGCCTCACGCCTGGCTCCTTCACGAACACGTCGCAGTTGCGGATGAGCACGGTCGGACCGAGGATGGCGGCGGCCGCCGCCACCAGGCGCGGGTTGAGCGCCATGCGGTGGTAGAGCGCCTTCATGGGGTGGTCGGCTGTCTGCCACGGGTAGTGGTGCCGGATCTCCCAGGTGCCACCGTGCGCCGCGCGTTGCTCCGCCTCGATCGCCAGGAATTCCTCGCGGATCTGGCGCGTCTCCTCGGCGTCGAAGATCGGCATCCCGATGAGGAACCCGTCGTCCCAGTACCCTTTGACCTGCTCAGGGCTCAGCCCTTGCGCGGCGTCCTGGTGCACGGCGTCTCCCAAGGGAGGTTCATCCTTGCGGCGGCGAACCAAGTCCCTTGGGACGCTCTGCTTGCAAAGTCCGTGCCTTGAAGCGGGTCTCCGACCGATCTCAGCGGGACTGCGTCTCCACCGTCAGATCCGAGTCGATCTCGACCGAGCCGTCCAGCACGCCGTCCAGGTTGGACTTGCCCAAGACCTCGCGCGCACCCCACGCGCCCAGCAGCACCTCGGTGATCCGGCGGCTGCGCTCGCCGTCCAGGTGGTCGGGGTTGGTGCCGGGGATGGACGTGGTGCCCGCGTAGTCGCCGTAGGACTGGTGGTCGCCGTGGGCCAGGGTGGCGCGCACGTAGGTGCCGGTCGGCAGCGCGTCCCAGTACTGCGCGGTCTTCTCGGGGTTGCCCTCGTCGAGGTCGCCCGTGACCAGCATCATCGGCCGGTCGACCGTGCCCACGCCCACCGCGTTGAAGCGGTCGAAGTCGCCGCCGGACAGGGTGGCGAACGCCTGGATGCGGTCATCCGACGCGCCCGCGCGGAAGATGGCCTCGTCCGCGTCGGTCCAGGTGGAGCACAGGCCGTCAGGCTCCGTCGCGCACTTGGCGATCATGTCGTCGACGTCCCAGTGGGCCCCGGCCAGCGGCCACTGGGTGTAGCCGCCAAAGCTGTGGCCCACGCCCAGGATGCGCCCGTCCAGGTGCGCGGAGATGGGGTCGACGTCCAGCACGTGGTCGAGCGTCGCCGACACATCCGTGGGGCGGCGCCAGTAGATCTGCGTGTCGCGCTGGCCCAGGTCGAACGTGGTGTCGCCGGTGTGCTCGGGGGCGACCACCACCCAGCCGTGCGTGACCATGTGGTCGAACGTCCGGCTCAGGTTCTCGGCGCCACCCTGGTGGCCGTGGCTGAACAGCACCAGCGGGAACTTGCCGGCGGACGGCTCGGGCTCAAGCCAGATGCCGGGCGCGGGGATGGCGCCGCCCAGGTAGCTGGCCTCAGCGCCCGACGTGGCGTCGGTCGGGTACCAGATGTCGACCCGAATGGTGCGTGGCTCGCCCAGCTTGTCGGTGTACGTGATCGACGTCTCGCGAAAGCCGACCTGGTACGGGCCTACCGCGGCCAGCGCGTCGATCCAGGCCTCGGGCGTGGCCGGGTCGGCGGCGACGACGTCGGTGTCGTCGGTGGCGTCGGTGGCGTCAGGCGATCCCTGGCAGGCGGTCAGGGCGAACGCGAGGGCGACGATCAGGCGCATGGGCTCTCTCTCCGGCGGACTCGCAGGGTACCACCACGCGACGGGCTCGTCGCGGGATAGACTGCGTGGCGATGCCCAACCCCTTCGAGCCAGTCCCGTTCGAGTCGCTGCCGGAGCACCCGCGCCTTCCGCACCCGTTCTTCACGCTTCCCGAGAGCGTGATCGACGTGTGGACGGAGGCGCTGGGCGACGTGCCGACCAGCGTGCGCGTGGTCGGCTCAGGGCCGCCGCTGCTGCTGATCCACGGGCTGATGACCACCGGCTACTCGTGGCGCTACGCGATCGAGCCGCTCTCGGCGCGCTTCACGCTCTACATCCCGGACTTGGTGGGCGCGGGCCGCACCATGTCCCCCGAGAAGCCCTGCACGCCTGAGGCCGTGTCGGAGTGGCTGCGCGCGCTGCAAGACCGGCTCGGCATCACCGGCTGCGACGTCGTGGGGAACTCGATGGGCGGCTACCTCGCGATGATCCACGCGCTGCGCCACCCGCGCGCGATCGGCCGCCTGCTCGTGGTCCACTCACCCGCCATGCCGGAGCCCCGCCTGTGGGCGCTGTGGGCGGCCATCCGCCTGCCCGGGGCGCAGTCGCTGCTGGGCGCGCTGGTGCGGCGTGATCCGGAGCGCTGGGCCTGGAAGAACGTGCACTACTGGGACGAGACCCTCAAGTCGCGCGAAGAGACCCGCGAGTACGGCATGGTGCTCGCCACGCCCGAAGGCATGCGGGGCTTCTACCGGCAGCTGCGCGACATGATGGACGTGACGGTGATGCGGCGCTTCTGGCGCTCGCTGGAGTCGCGTCGGGACGCCCACTGCGACTTCCCCATCCCCCTGTCGCTGCTCTACGTGCGGCAGGACCCGATGGTTCCGCCGCGCGTCGGTCGCAGGCTCGCGTACCTGCTGCCCGCGTCGTCGATGACCTGGCTGTCCGAGGGCTCGCACTTCGCGCACGTGGACGCCACGGAGGCGTTCGTGCGCGAGGTGGAGCGGGCCTTCCCTCGCTAGCGGAGCGCGTCGTCGCGCGCCGCGCCTAGGTCAGCCGGTCGTCCGGCGCCGCAGGTCGTCCTTGTCCGACGAGAACGTGAGCGCGCCGTACACGTGGTACCAGTTCCACGGGTCCGTCAGCTGCGCGTACAGCATGGCGGCGGCGTCGACCTTGTCGTCGCTGAACGCGAACTGCTCCAGCACCCGGATGACCTGGTCGGTGGTGAAGGCGCGACCCCGGGACGCGTCGCGCAGCACGGACATCTTGTCGTCGCTGAACGGCTCATCGTCCATGGCGCACAAGATCGCCGCGAAGTCGCGCTCGTCGGTGGCGATGGGCCCCTGGGGCACGGGCGGGGGCAGGTCGGCCCGGACCGCGCCGCGCACCTCGGCCAGGTGCCGGCCCAGGCGGCTGGACGCGACCATCAGCTGGTCACGCACGGCGGGCTCGCGCACCTGCACGGCGATCGCCTGGATCTGGGCGTTGTCGTCCGCGGCCGCGCGCAGCGAGCGGAAGGCCATCTCGAACGGCGAGCCCGCGACCGCCACGCCGGCAGACAGGGACAGGCCAAAGACGACACCAGCGAGAAAGGTCGGGAAGCGGCGGGACATCGGGCACCTCGTGTTGTGCCGATGAGACGCGGGCGCCGCTTGGGATCTTCGAAAGAAAGCTGAAAGGGGTCGTCAACGACACGCAAGGTCGGCCGACGACCCCCGCGGGGACTACGCGCCCGGCTTGAAGATCATGAGGAGGAAGTTCACGAGGAACAGCGTCTCCTGGATGCGCGACGCCATCTTGGCGCGGCCGGTGCCGTACAGCGCCTGCAGGGCGGCGGACTCGGTGGCGCCGCTGCCGGTCGCCTCGCCCAGCGCCTTGCCCACGGCCATGGCGTGCGGGCGACCCAAGGTCACCGCGGACACGAGCGACAGCACCCAGATGCCCATCGAGGCCGACACCCACGGCGTGCCGTGCGAGAGGCCCTCGGTCGACACCAGGGCCAGGCCGGTGAGCAGCAGCGTCCACGAGCCGATCATGGTCAGGATCATCTGCCGCTTGAGCAGGCCGGCGTACACGACGTGCTCCGCGACCTTGCTCGTGCGGCGCGCGCCCGCCCCGGTGATCGATCCCAGGAAGGTGCCCGCGCTGAGGGCGGCGAAGCCGACGAGGTGGAGGAGGAGGAGGACGTTGACCGACATGAAGGCTCCCGGGTGCCGGAGAGGGGCGGCGCCGGGACTCTAGCGCGCTCGACGCCCCCGCGTGCAGGGTCTGCCATCGCGATACATGGTGCAGGCTGGTCGGGGGAGTCGGATGGGCATGGAGCGCGTCGGGCGCGGAGTTCGCGCGTGAGCGGGTCACCCCAGATCCTGGTGGTGGGCGCGGGCGCGATCGGCGGCGTGACGCTGGCGGCGCTGCACGCGCGGGGGCTGGCGCCGACCGTGCTGGTGCGGCCGGGCCCCACGGCGACCGCGCTCGGGGCGGGCCTGGTGCTGCGCGACGTCGGCGCGGAGACCCGCGTGCCGGTGCGCGCCACCACCTCGCTCGGGCCCAGCGACCGCTACGACCTCATCCTGCTCGCCACCCAGCCCACCGAGGTCGAGGACGCGGCCCGGCAGGTGGCGGCGCATCTGGCGCCGGGCGGCGCCGTGGTCGTGATGCAGAACGGCCTGTGCGAGCGCCGCGTCGCGCAGATCGTCGGTGACGACGCCGTGCTGGGCGCGGTCGTCGCGTTTGGGGCGTCGGTGGACGCGCCCGGCGTGGTGCGGCGGACCAGCAAGGGCGGGGTGATCCTCGGTCGCCCGGACGGCGCCTCCGACGCGCGCCTGGCGGCGCTGGCCGACGCGCTCGGCCCGCTCGGTCGCGTGGAGCTCACCCACGACCTGCTCGGCACCCGCTGGACCAAGCTCGCGCTCAACTCGGCGATCTCCACGCTGGGCACGGTGGGCGGAGACCGGGTGGGCCCGCTGATCGCCCGGGCGTTCGTCCGTAGGCTGGGGCTTGAGATCCTGTCCGAGGCGGTGGTCGTCGCGCGCGCGGAGGGCGTGAAGATGCAGCGCATCGCGGGCACGTTTGACCTGGACCGCGTCGCCCTGACCGACGCCGACCGCGCTGGCCCGTCGCCGTCGCTGGCGATCAAGCACGCGCTGGTGTGGGTGGTGGGTGCGAAGTACCGCAACCTCCGCTCGTCGATGCTGCGCGCGCTCGAGCAGGGGAAGCCGCCCGCCATCGACTTCCTGAACGGCGAGGTGGTGAGCGCGGCGTCCCGGCATGGGCTGTCTACGCCGGTGAACGAGGCCGCCGTGGACGCGGTGCGGGCCTTTGGCGCGGGCGCTTCGTCCCCTTCCGTCGAGGCGCTGGAGCGCTTGTTCGCCACGACGCGCGGCTGACGATACGCCGGGCGGCCACGAAAGCGCCCTCCCGGAGTTCAACGATGAGCAGCAAGGTCCTGGTGTCCAAGGCAGACGGCGTCCTCGAGCTGACGCTCAACCGCCCCGAAAAGAAGAACGCGCTCGACATCGAGATGTACGACGCGCTCACCGAGGCCCTGCTCGACGGTCTGGCCGACCCCACCGTGCGCGCCGTGCTCTTCCTGGGCGCGGGCGGCGCGTTCACCAGCGGCAACGACCTGGTGGACTTCATGCAGTCGCCGCCGACCAGCGAGACCAGCCCGGTCATGCGCTTCCTGTCGACCATCGCCAGCTACCCCAAGCCCATGGTGGCGGCGGTCCAGGGCGCGGCGGTGGGCCTCGGCACCACGCTGCTCCTGCACTGCGACCTGGCCTACGCCAGCGAGACCGCGCTGTTCAAGATGCCGTTCGTCCAGCTAGGCCTGGTGCCCGAGGCCGGCTCCAGCCTGCTGGTGCCTGCGCTGGTCGGCCACCGCCGCGCGACCGAGCTGCTTCTCCTGGGTGAGAAGTTCGGCGCGGACGAGGCGCTCCGCATGGGGTTCGTGAACGCGGTCGTCCCCACCGCCGAGTTGGCCGCCACGGCCCGCGCCGCCGCCGCGCGCTTTGGCGCGCTCCCGCCCGAGGCGGTGCGTCAGACCAAGGCGCTGCTCCGCGCGGCGTTCCCGGGCCTCAAGGAGACCCTGTCGCGCGAGGGCGAGACCTTTATCGGTCGGCTCAAGAGCCCCGAGACCGCCGAGGCGATCACGGCCTTCCTCGAGAAGCGCGCGCCGGACTTCTCCCGGTTCGCGTGAGGTGGATCCGGCCGGTCGCCCTGTCGTAGGGCGTCCTGGCCGACACCGGCTGGATCAGACGGCGCCGTAGCCGCTGAACAGCATCATCAGCACCATGCTCATCGACGAGCAGACCCCGACGCCGAGCGTCACGAGCAGCCAGTCTGCGCTGGGGCTCTCCTCGTAGACCACGTGGCCGCCGCCCAAACGGACCGAGCGGCCGCGCTCGTCCTCTTGGAATGACAGGGCGGTGTCGGGGGGCGCGGCGAAGGCGGTCGAAGGCTTCATGGTGCTGGCTCCGCGGACTCGGTAGGCCTGCTCCGGCAGGCAAAACCCGTGACCATGGATCCACAGTATGCGAGGTGCCCCACGGAAACCGTTGGGGGAACCCCGTACCCCCGCAAGGGGGGGTCTTAGGGAGCGCCGCGTGGCGGCAAGCTCAACCGGATCAGACCGCGCCGTAGCCGCTGAACAGCATCACCAGCAGGGCCAGCATGGAAGACGACATGCCGAGGCCGACGGCGACCAGCATCCAGTCATCCGGCGCCGGCTCGTCGTAGACGTCGGTGCGGGTGCCGAGGCGGTGCGCGCGCTCGCCGCGGTCCAGAGCGGTCTTCTGCGCAGGGCGGGCCTCCAGGTCGTGCTCCATCGGCGAGAGCGTGGGCTCGTCGCAGATGGAGAAGTCCTTGCTGTGGTCGCGGCCGTGGCCCTTCACCGGGATGCGGTTGAGGGACTGGGAGGTGGCGCGCTCGGTGGTCTGCATGACGACTTCCTGGGGAGTTGGGAGCGCCTTGCGGCAACCCCCTCACGCCGAGATCGGTACCACACGGGAAACCCGCAGGGCGAATTCTTACGCTGCGGAGTTTTCCGGACGGCCGGCAAAAGCCGAAGTCAGTCAGTTGGTACTGGATTGGCACGTGAAAAGCATTGGAAATACCGACATCATGGAGATGCCGTGATCGTACGGTGACGCGCGGGTATCGCTTGAGCCCGGCGTCGAACAAATTCGAATTGGCGGTTCGAACCTTCGGAGGTCGCCGCGGGTGTTGCGCGTGGACTACGGACGCGCCTGTGGATTTGCCGCAGAATGGGGTCGGTGCGGCTGTGGATCGTCCCCGCACGGCATCTGAGATCCGGGCGCGTTCACAGCCCCGGCCAGCCGCTCCACGCGTACCGCAAGGTCAGCACGATCAGCGTCGGCAGCGTGATCATGGCGCCCGCCAGGCGCCAGTTCGACGCCGTGAGGCTGCGCCAGGATCCGCGAACGTCGGTCAGCGCGACGGCCAGCCAGAGCATCCAGAACGGCTCCAGCGGCAGCCGGAAGCGCGAGATCCCGTAGACCGTGGCGATCACACCCACGGTGTAGGCGATCAACCCCACCGTCATGAGTCCTGCGGCGCCGCGCGCCCGGCCCCAGATCGCCAGGGTGCCCAGCCACACCACCACCATCGTGAACAGCGCCTGGTACGCGACCAGCAGCTCCTTGAGCTCCCAGGGGATCCCGGGCCAGTCGTTCCAGCGCAGGTGTCGGGTGAGGAAGCTGTGCGGGTTGAACAGCTGCGCCAGCCGCGTGGGGATCCGGCGGACGAACTCCGCCTTGTGGTGCGCGATCCAGTGCTTGACCTCGTCGATCTTGCACTGGTCCATCTCCAGCACGCCCAGGCGGCGCGGGCAGTTCACCTGTCCGCTGTTGCGCGTGGCGTCGTACACGTCGCCGGTCAGCTGGCCGATGCCGTAGTCGAAGGTCACCGGCGGGAAGTCGTCGTTGCCGAGCGAGGCGACGTGGCCGAGCGTCGCGTCGGACACCACGAACCCGCCCCAGCGCAGCGAGGCGGCGACCGAGTACGGCGCGACCACCAGCAGCAGCGTGGCCACCAGCGCCGCCGCGTGCCCGCGCAGGCGCGTCCACGACTCGGCCCAGGCCGCGCGTCCCGCGGTCAGCACGTCAGGCGCGACCAGGGCCGCCACGACGATGGGCGCCAGGTAGGTCGCCACGCCGCGGAACAGCACCGACAGACCCAGTGCCAGACCCGGGACGATCGCGCGCCGGGCGCCCCCCTCTCGCGCCCAGAGCAGCCCCAACGTCAACGTGACCAGCAGCGTCGTGTAGACCGTCTCGGTCCACATGGTGCCCGTGTAGAAGACGAACGTGGGGTGGATCGCGAAACCCCACGCCAGCAGCCGCGCGGCGCGCTTCTCGCCGCCGACGCGCGCGGCGAGCGCGTAGAGCATGGCCATGGTGGGCACGGTCAGCGCCCACTGCACCCACTTCACCGACTCGAAGTTGCCGAACAGCGCGTGGCACGCGGCCATCAGGTACGCGTAGCCGGGCGCGGGCAACCAGAAGGCCGGCGCCAAGCCCAGCCCCTCCCCGCTCAAGATCGGCTTGGCGACGATCTTGTAGATGCACTCGTCGCGGGTGCAGTCGTCGCTCGCCCAGTCCCAGAGCAGCATGGGCGCGGCGCGCAGCGCGAGCGCGACCACGACCGCCGCCCAGAAGAGCGGATCGGCGAGCGGGCTTGGGCGTGTGGGCCGCGTCACAGGTTCCATCGGGCGTCCGAGCGACGCGGGCGACTAGCCGTGCAGCCCGGCGCGCGCACCACCGCCGTGCCGCTGGATCAACACCTCGCGGGCCAAGCGACCCAGCGCGACGTCGTGGTCACGCCAGCCGCCGATCCGCTTGGTCTTGGTGCGCCAGCGCCGGGAGCCGACCCACAGGAAGGCCACACCCGACGCGGCGAACAAGGCCTCGTCGAGGTTCTCGGGCGCCAGCCACACCGGCGTGGACGACAGCAGGCGCGACTTCCACTCGGCGTCGATCACGGTCAGCGTCTCGCCGGTGACGTGGTGGACCGCGTCGCTCAGCGACAGCCCGCTGCGCGTGGACTCCACCAGCTTGGGGATCGCCTGATCGCCGAACTTGAAGCGCATCCAACGCACGAAGTCCGCGGACTGGGCGTAGGCCAGCTGCGCGCGCATCGGGTCCTCGGGGAACCCGCCCTCCAGGTCGGCTAGGTTGAACGCGCCGCCGCTGCGCAGACCGCGGCTCAACGCCTGCGTGACCTCCGGCCCGGCCTCGCCCGAGTAGACCTGCGCCACGCCCTCCTGCAGCCAGTGCGGCACCTCGGTGGGGGCGAAGGCGCGTCCGAGCAGGATGTGGATCAGCTCGTGGTCCAGGACCTGGGTGAGGGGCTTGGGGTCTGCGCCGCGCGCAGAGGGCGCGCGCAGGAAGATCGCGCCGAGGCCCGGGTAGGCGGTGGCGTCGGCCCAACGGGGCGGCACCTCGGGCTGCATCGAGCGGAACTGGTCGTTGTCCTCGGTCAGGTAGACCCGCACCTCGCCGCCGATCGGCACGCCCAGCGACCCCGCCAGCTTGGTGAGCGTGGCGTCGCCGTGGTCCGACACGTCGCGCATCACGGCTATGTCGTCCTGCGACCCGACCACCGTGAACGCCGCACCCGGCAACTCCACCCAGCCCGCGGGCAGCGCGGCGGGTCGCCACGCCACGTCCGACCTCACCGGCGGCGGGTTCGAGAACGAAGGCTCGGCGTAGGCTGTCCCCGCGAAGGTCAGCCACGCCGCCGCGCACACCGCCAGCAATCTCCCCAGCATGGATCCTCCGCCATCCGTGGGTGGATCGTGGGCGCGGAACAGCCGATCGGCAAGGGCCTGACCCGTCACCAACCGTCGTGCACCGCGGGCGCTTGCCGCCGGAGACGCCGTGCCTAGCCTTGTCGCGAAGGGTGCTTCGAACATGGATGTCGAGCTTGAACTTCGGATCCACGAGCGCCGTGACGATCGGGTGATCGTGGCGCTTCGGCTGGTGCCGAGCGGGGATCTCCCGGCCACGGTGGACGGTGCGGCGCTCCACGTGGTCGACGTCGACGGCGACGAAGTCTGCCCGCAGGTGCTCGTGCCGGTGTCCGGCGCGCTGTCCGGGCCGGTCGATCTGACTGTCGAACTGCGTGCGACCCGAAAGCTGCCCGCCGGCTGCCGTGTCGTCGGGCTCGTCTGGTCCGGCCCGGATCAGACGACGTCGTCCTGCCCCGCCGATCCGGACGTCTCGCTCTTTGAGTTCCTGCGCGGCTCGCGCCACCGCGTGCCTGCCGAGGACACCGTCGAGCTGTTCACCCTCGACGAGGTGCAGCGCACGCACCTGGAGGCCAACTGGCCCTGGCTGACGCGCCCGGTGCGCGTGGCCGAGGACCAGACCTTCTTGGAGGCCGGCACGCTCGCAGACGACGTCGACTCGCTCTGCGAGGACCTGGGCTTGGACGAGGATAGCGCCGAGTGGCTCCACGACCTGCTCAACGAGGCCGACCCGTAGCCGCTACTTCTTGGGCTCAGCGGGGGGCGGACGGCTGGCCGGGACCAGCTTATCGACCTCCTCGATGAACACCGTGTCGGGCGTGGGCGCCCAGGGGTTCTCCGCCAGCTTGTCGAGCTGACCGGACTCGCCGCGGTCGACCTGACCCGGCGCGCCCTTCACGCGGTGCGCGCCTGCCACCGGCATCGACGCCGAGCCGCGCGGCACGCCCTGCTCTGGCGGGATGCCCTTGCCGGGCGGGACGCCCTTGGCGCGCGGCACGCCCTGCTCCTTGGGCTTGCCCTTCTCCTTGGGGACCTGACCGGGTGCGCCGGGTTCAACCATGGTGTGCTCCGTCGGGGCGTGCGTGGACGTCCAGCCCTGAAGTCTACCGCGGCCCGCGCGCTGGGGCCCCCGCGCCCGGCTGGGTCAGCCTCGCGATCAAGACCTCCACGGCGCCATCGAGCGGCTGCGTCCCGTCGACGAGCACGTCGGCGTGCGCGCGCGACGGCGCGACGTGGCGCTCCCACGCGGGCGCGACCGTCGCCGCCCACTGGGCGTGCACGCCCTCCACGGTGCGGCCGCGCTCCGCCACGTCGCGCTCCGCGCGGCGGGCCAGGCACAGCTCCAGCGGCGTCTCCACGAACACCGCCAAGTCGAGCACGGCGCGCAGCTCGGGCACGGCCAGCAGCAAGATGCCGTCGACCACGATCACGTCCCGCGCGGCCACAGGGCGGGCGCCCACGCGGTCGTGCACGTCGAACGCGTACACGGGCACGTCCACGTCCAGTCCGCGCCGCAGCGCGTCCAGGTGGGCGGCGAGCAGCGCGTTGTCGAGCGCGTCCGGCGCGTCGAAGTCGTGCTGGTGCACGGCGGCCCGCTGGGCGGGCGTGAGCGGCCGGTAGTAGTCGTCGTGCGACAGCGGCGTGCTGCGCTCCGGACCCAGCGCCGCCACCAGGGCGCGCGCCAGCGACGTCTTCCCCGATCCGCTCGCCCCGGCGATGCCGATCACGTGCCTTGTGCGCTGCACCCGGACCTCCACCCGCGCGTCCTACCCCGCGACGCGCGTGTGGCGCTTGCGTCGGCTACGCTGCGGCCGCGGAGGGTGTCGGATGCGGGCTTGGTGGGCGAGCGTGGTCCTGGCGGTGGGTTGCGCGCACGGCGACGGCGCGACGGACACCGACGTGGACACCACGGCCGACACCGACCCGCTCGACACGGACGCGGCCGACACGGACGCCAACGGGCCGTTCGACGCGGGCGTGGCGCTCGGCAACGACGCCATCGATCCCGAGTTCTTCGCGGACCTCAAGATGGTCGTCTGGCAGGACCCCAACACCAGCAAGGCTTGGGCGGCGACGGTCGTTCCTGAGTCGGGCCAATGGCTGCCGGGCGATGGGCGTGGCCTGAAGCTCGGCAACGCGGCGTCAATGTCCGGGTCGGCCACCGCGCCGCCCACCTACAACGGCCCCGAGTGGGGCGACTCCGGCGACTCCATCTTCTTCACGATGGCCGACGCCGACGGATTCAACCAAGTCGCGCGCTGGGCCCGCGGGTCGGGTATCGCGTCGCTCCTGACTGGCGGAGATCAGGTCCACCGCAGCGGCGTGATCCCGCAGCTGCACCCGGCCGGGGACCGCGCGGCGATGCTCTTCTTCCGCGGCGAGCTGGCCGACCTCGACTTCGCGTGGCGGTGGATCGACGACACCGTCGACCACCCGTTCACCGGCGCCACCTCCGCCGACCCGACGCCGCGCTGGATCCCCGGCGAGGACGCGATCGGCGTGCTCATCGCGGACGACGCCGGCTTCGCCCAGGTGGCCCGCTACGACATCCACACCAAGCAGACGACGATGCTGACGACCGACGAGGGCTACAAGTCCGACCCATTCATCAGCGAGGACCCCGCGGGCGGCCGCCTGCTCACCGTCGACGTCAGCGACACCGTCCCGCCCCAGATCAACGACCTCGTCCCCACGCGCATCGCCGTGTACCGCGAGGGCGCGGACGGCTGGACGCGGCAGGTCACGTTCGGCGTGGAGGACACGCTCGGCGGCGGCCCCTACGCCCATACCAGCCTGGAGCCCTTCGTCTACGAGGGCCAGGTCTGGGTGTCGTTCGTCGCCGTGCCCGGCGCGTCGCGCTCCATCCCGTCGCAGGTCTACGTCGCGTCGATCGACGGCTCGCAGATCATCCAGGTCACGCGCGGTACCGCAGCGCGCGGCGACCCCGAGGTGCTCGTACTCGATGGCCACGCGCTGCTCTACTACACCGAGCACCGGGCCGGCGTATCGGCCCGTGTGCACGTGGTCCGCGACTTCATGCCCTGAACCCGTCGCGCCGCGCGCTCAAGTGGCGCGCGCGCGTACCGATTGCCCCCAAACAACTGGGGACAACCGTGAGCACCACCATGTCCAAGCCGACCAAGCCCGCCGCCGCCACCCGTGACCTCGACACCGCGCGCCGCGCCGCCCGCGTGGAGCTTGAGCAGGGCCGCTGGGCGTCCGCGCGGACGATGTGGCAGGACTTCGCGGGCCGCGTCCCGCACGACGCCGAGGCCGCCCGCGCGATCGCCGCGCTGCTGCACCAGCTCGGCCGCGCCGCCGAGGGCAAGGCGCACGCACGCGAGTTCTTCCGTCGCTACCCGCTCCAGCGTCAGTCCGCGGCGGTGGCCCCGTCGCGCGGCGCCATCTGTGCGGTCGAGGGCTGCGACGGCTCCACGTGGATGATCGGCCAGAACCCCGACGGCACGGCTATGGTGAAGGCCCGCGGCGCGCGCTTCCTCACCACGTACCTGCTCGACTGGAGCACCTACGACCGCAACACGTGGACCCTCGTGGACGAGACCTCGTTCACGCGCTCGCCGCTGCAGGGCTCGCACATCGTCCTCAACCGCATCAGCGACGTCGACCTCGAAGGGGACGCGCTGCGCCGCCTGGACGCGTTCCTCGCGCAGCACCCGAACGTGCCGGTGATCAACCGTCCGCGAGGCGTGATGGACACCACCCGCGACGCCAACCACCGCCGTCTGGGCGACATCGCCGACGTCGTGTTCCCGCGCACCGAGCGCCTGGATCGCGACGCGTCTGGCGACGAGGGCCTGGTCGCGCAGCTGCGCGCGCTCGACCTGACCTGGCCGGTGATCCTGCGCGCCACCGGCACGCAGACCGGCCGCACCGTGGGCCTCGTCGAGAACATGGACGACGCGCTCGACTGGTTCCGCGCGCAGCAGGCCTCGGCGTCGTTCTACGCCATCGAGTTCTTCGACCACCGCATCGACGGAAAATGGTTCAACAAGAAGCGCGTGTTCTTCATCGACGGCCGCATGTACCCGGTGGTCTCGCACGTGGACGACATCTGGAACGTGCACGGCAGCAACCGCATGACCGTGATGAAGTCGACGCCGTGGATGATGGAGCAGGAGGCGCGCTTCGTGCAGGACGCCGAGGGTGTGCTCGGCCCGCGCGCCACCGCCGCGCTCAAGGAGATCGCGCGTCGCACCGAGCTCGAATTCTTCGGCATGGACTTCACGGTGCTCGATGACGGCCGCGTTCTGGTCTACGAGCTCAACCCGTCGATGCGCCACAGCTTCGACCACGGCAAGAACTTCCCGTACCTACTGCCTAGCCTGCACCGCATCAGCGACGCCTTCCGCGACATGGTCGACGATCGCATCGCGCGCGCGCGGCGCACCAAGCGGTGAGCGGCTTGGGGCCGCGTCGCGCGACGGAGCGAACGGTGAGCCGCTTCGGTCGGCTTGGCGCCGCGGCGCTGCTGGTGCTCGTGGCGGCGTGCGCCCCGCGGGATCGCGACGACACGTCCGAGACCGATCCGGTCGCGTCGCCGGACACCGACGTCGTGGTCGACACGGACGTGCCCGCCGACACCGACGTCGTCTTGGAGCCGGGCCCCTACCGTCCCTTTCCGCAGCATCTGACCTACCCGGGCGCCGCGCTGCGCGTGTCCGGCTCGCAGGGCGCGCTCGATCAGGCCGTGCGCGACGCCTACGACCGCTGACCTGGCCGATGCGCCCGCGCGCGGCGACGGCACCGCGCGTTTGCGCGTGCGCATGTCCGACCGGCCCGGCGCGCCGACGGTCAGCGAGGGCCAGGGCTACGGCGTGGTGATCGTCACGCTCATGGCCGGCCACGACCCGCACGCGCAGTCGATCGTCGACGGGCTGCTCGCCTACTTTGACGACCACCGCAGCCACATCGACGCGCGCCTGATGGACTGGAAGGTCCCCGCGGATGAGGCGCCGTCGCCCGACGACGACGACAGCGCCTTGGATGGCGACGCCGACCTGGCCTACGGCCTTCTGCTCGCCGACGCGCAGTGGGGCTCGCGCGGCGCGGTCGACTACCACGCCAAGGCCCTCGACCTGCTCGATGGCATCCTGCGCTCCGAGGTCGGCCCCGACAGCCATCTGCCCATGCTCGGCGACTGGGTCGATCCGGCTCGCGTCGACTTCGACCAGTGGTCGACACGCTCGTCGGACTGGATGCCGGAGCACTTTCGCGCGTTCGCCGCCGGCACGGGCGACGACGCCTGGCTTGATGTCGCCGACGCGACGCTCGACCTCGCCAACGTGATGCAGCGCGACTTCGCGCCGAGCACCGGCTTGCTCCCTGACTTCATCGTCGGCACACAGGCTGACCCCAAGCCCACCGCCCCAGACCTGCTCGAGGACGTGACCGACGGGCAGTACGGCTACAATGCGGGGCGCGTGCCCTGGCGCCTGGGCTTCGACGCGCTGGTGAGCGAAGATCCGCGCGCATTGGCCGCCGTCACCGCGATGTCCTCATGGATCGACGACGCCACGCTCGGCGACCCTTTGGAGATCGACCCAGGCTACGACCTGTCCGGCGCCCCCGTCACGCCGCGCCTAGCCTGGACCGCCTTCTTCGCAGCCCCGTTCGCGGTCGCGGCGCTCACCGACCCCACGCAGCAGGCTTGGTTGAACGCGGTCTACGGCCGCGTCGTCGACACGCTCGAGGGCTACTACGAGGACAGCGTCACGTTGCAGTGCCTGCTGGTCGTGTCCGGCAACGCCTGGACGCCCTGAGCGCCGCTCCCGGTGCGCGTTCGCTCAGATCGCGCGGACGCGGTTGCCCTTCGCGTTGTGCTCCAGCTCGACCAAGCCCAGCGCCTCCATCAGCGGCGGGACGTAAACGCCGAACCGACCGCGCAGGCCCTTCTTGAGGCCGTACCAGCCGCCGATCGGGTTGGACTCGGACCGACCCCACGCTTCGACCGTGCCGTCCTTGGCGGGCTTCTGCTCGTCCGCGCCGCCCAGCTCCACCCAGTCACCCGCCGCCTTGAGCATGGCGTGCAGGTCGGTGATGCAGCGCGCGTCGTAGAGCAGCACCGTCTTGCCCACCGTGCACACGATCACCGCGACGCCGTCCTTCACGTCCGCGTGCATCGTGTACTCAGACGTGCCCGGAGGCGTCTTGAGCGGGAGCGGGTTGTCCTTGCTGTGGTCGAACGTGGCCATGGCGGTCCTCGCGGAGTGTGTGGGGTCCCAGCTGCGCAGTCTCCGGCCCGTCGCACGCCCACCCCGCGGGCGCAACCGAACGACACATGGCGGTTTCTGCTTCCGCTCGCGGTAGGCATGGAGCCGAACCAAGGCTACCCCTCCCCCATGCCGACCCTCCGCACCACCACCGACGCCCGCTGGGACTGCCACGGCTGCGGCGACTGCTGTCGCGGCTACGAGCTGGGCCCGGTGGAGCCGGGCATCATCCAGGCCCTCGTCGAGCGCGACGTCGCCGCGGCGTGGGCGCCGGCGGCCGCCGCGCCCTGGTTCACCACCCGCCGAGGCCCGGACGGTGGCGACGGCTTGTTCCTCGCGTACCGAGACGGCGCGTGCGTCTTCCTTCGGCCCGACAACCTGTGCGCGATCCACGGGCTGTACGGCGCCGCCGCCAAGCCGGGTTTCTGCCGCGAGTACCCGTTCCACGTGCTTGACGACCCCTCCGGAACTGCCGTGGTCGTGCGCGCGTCGTGTTCGTCGCTGCACCGCGGCGTGGACACCGGCACCGCAGTCGCGGAGCAGGCTGCGACCGTTGACGCCCTGCCCCGCGCCTACGCGCGTCGACGCTTCGCACCGGAGACCGTGGCGATCCTCCCCGACGTCGGGCTCGCCCTGCCCGACTGGATGCCGCACGAGGCGCGCCTGCTCGCCCTCTTGGACGATTCGAGCCTGGAGCCCGAGGTCGCGGTCGCCCGACTGCGCGCCGTGCTGTTCACGCTCGCCCAGAGGCCCCTGAGAGACGTCGACGCGCGGCGGGCGCGTCTGGCGACGGGTGCGGTTGTGGAGGCCCTCCGCAGGCTCATGGGGCGCGCGGCGTTGGATCCGGACCCGAGCGCCGAACCCCACCGCGTCGCGTTCGCCCAGACGGCCCACGCGCTGCTGGAGCGGGCGCAGGCCCACCACGGCTCCCCTCGCCCGCTCACCGACGACGGCCGGCGCTACCTGCTCGGCCTGCTGCGCTCGTTCGTGCTCGCGAAGAGCTGGGCGTCGGTCGGCTCGGTCGCGGACGGCCTCGGCGCGTTCCTGGTGCAGACCGCGGTCATACGAACCGCGGCTCCAGGCGACGGTCCGATCGACGCAAACGCCGCTTCGCAGGTGATCATTCCGTGGACGCGCATGATCGAAAATCCGGCGATCACCGGGGTCTTTCGGCTGGCGAGGCCGGCGCTGTGGGACGCGTTCGCCTTCGAGGCTGGCGGCTGACGGCGGACATCCCGCTCGCCGACGCCCGCTACGGTTTCCCGCCCCGCTCTACGACCACCTCGCCCTTCACCCGGGCGCCCAGCCGCATGTCCAGCCAGGGCGTGATCACCCGCCCGCGGATCACGGCGGTCTCCAGCAGGGTGACCCGCTCCTTGGCGCGCAGCACGCCGTCGATGGTCCCGGCGATCAGCGCCTGGGCCACCTCGACCTCCCCGTCGATCCGACCGTCGGGCCCGACCTCCAGCAGGTCATCGGTGCGAAGGCTGCCGTTGAGCGTGCCTTCCACCCGCACCTTGCCCTGGAACACCAGGCTGCCGACGTAGTGCGCGCCGGGCCCGAGCAGCCCGGCCAGCGCGGGCCGCGACGGGCGCTCGGTCACTTGGCGGCCACCTGGCGCATGCGTTGAATGAGCCGCTCCAGCTCCTCGGCGTTGCTGTAGGCGATGACGATCGAGCCGCCGCCCTTCTTGAGCGGCTTGATGGCGACGTCGGTGTGCAGCGACTCGCGCAGCATCTTGGTCGCCACCTCAAACGTGCGGTCGCGGCGCTCGCGGACGGCGTCGCGCAGGCGCTTGGGGGCGCTGGTCAGTTCGGCGACCAGGCTCTCGGTCGCGCGGACGTTCAAGCGGCTGGAGAGCACCTTGGCCAGGGCGCGGCGCATGTCGTCGGGGGCGTCGGAGAGCGGCAGGAGCGCGCGAGCGTGGCCGGCGGAGATCCGATTCTCGCGTAGGGCGTCGAGCACGTACTGGGGCAGCTTGAGCAAGCGGATGGCGTTGGAGACCGTGGCGCGGTCCTTCCCCACCTTCGTGGCGATCTCCTCCTGCGTCAGCTTGAAGTCGTCGGCCAGGCGCGCGTAGCCGCGGGCCGCTTCGATCGCGTCCAGGTCGGCGCGCTGCAGGTTCTCGACCAGCGCCAGCTCCAGCTGCTCGCGGGCGGACACGGCCTCGCGGACGACCACCGGCACCTCGGACAGCCCTGCGCGGGCCGCCGCGCGGAAGCGGCGCTCGCCGGCGATCAGGATGTAGCGACCCTCGGCGCGGCGTACGACAAGCGGATTGAGGATGCCGTGCTGACGGATGGAGTCGGCCAGCGAGGCCAGATCTTCCTCGGCGAACACGTGGCGCGGCTGCTCGGGGTTCGGCGAGATCTCGTCGATCGGCACGGTGCGGAGCACGGCCTTGGGCGACGTGTCGGTGCCGTCGAGCGCAGAGTCAGGGATGAGCGAGGCGAGGCCGCGGCCGAGCCTGGATACGGGCTTCGTGGTCATGACAGGGCCTCCGGACGCTTGAACTTGATGCCGTGGCGACGGAGCAGCTCCGCCGCGAGGTCAACGTAGGCGCGCGATCCGGTGGAGCGCGGGTCGTACTCGACGATCGACTTGCCGTAGGACGGGGCCTCACCCAGGCGCACGTTGCGCGGGATGACGGCCTTGAAGACCTCCTTCCCGAACAGCTTGCGGGCCTCGCCTTCAACCTCCTTGGACAGGTTGTTGCGGCCGTCGAACATGGTGAGGACGATGCCCTCGCGGCGCAGATCGGGGTTGGCGCCCTTCTGCACGGCGTGGATGGTCCGGAGCAGCTCGCCCAGGCCCTCCATCGCGTAGTACTCGGCCTGGAGCGGCACCAGAACGGCGTCGGCGGCGATCAGCGCGTTGAGCGTGAGCAGGCCGAGGCTCGGCGGGCAGTCCAGGATGATGAAGTCGTAGCTGTCACGCACCCGGTTCAAGGCCTTTCGGAGGCGCTGTTCGCGGCGATCCGCGCTGACCAATTCGACCTCGGCGCCGATCAGGTCGGTGGTCGCGGGCACCACCTCCAGCTTGTCCAAGCTGGTCGGCTGACGTACCGAGTCCAGGTCCCGATACTCCATCAGTACGTCGTAAGTGCCGGCGGACACGGCATCTTTGGGGTGTCCAAGGCCGGACGAAGCGTTCCCCTGCGGGTCGAGATCGACCAACAGGACCCGCTGTCCGAGGCGCGCGAGCGCGGCCGAGAGGTTGATGGCGGTCGTCGTCTTACCGACGCCGCCCTTCTGGTTCGACAGGGCGATGACGTGGGCCATGGAGGCTTGTGCCGGGGGGTAGCGGGGTGGGTTGGCGGCGCGGGCGCGCTGCCGGTGGGACCCCAGTGTTACCGCTGAGGATCTCGGCAGTCCATCGCGCATGAGCGTGCGCGACCTCGCCTGCGCGCGACGCGTCCGATTCCGTGCGCGTTTTGGCCGCGCGAAAATTTTGTTCCACGTGGAACATCCACCCGCGGTGCGCGCGGGGCGTTCGAGGGTTGGCGGGTCGGCTGGCCGCGCAGCTGTTCCACGTAGAACATCGTAAGGCACGCTCGGTCCAGGGCGCGGCGGGCGCTCCACCCGCCCCCGCGCACGGTTGGCGTCCCCCCCGCTGGGTGTCCGACCGGACCCCGGGGTGCCGGACCTGTTCCGGGTGGAGCCCCCGCCGTGGCTGCTGTCGCGCGCTTCCCACCCCTGTGTTCCACGTGGAACACAGGCCCCAAGACCTCGTCACCAAGGCCCTCGCAGCGCGATAGCAGGCCCCCGAGAGAGGTCGCTTGGAACACGATGCGGACGTGATCGTGGTGGGTGCGGGCGCTGCCGGACTGTGGGCCGCGGGGACCGCTGCGGCGCTTGGTCGCACGGTCCTGGTGGTCGAGAAGACCGCCCGAGCGGGCTCCAAGGTGCTCGCCAGCGGCGGGACGCGCTGCAACCTGACCACCACCTTGGGGCCGGACGAAGCCGCCAAGCTGTTTGGCGCCGGGGAGCGGTTCATCCAGCCCGCCCTGCGCGCGTTGCCCCCCTCTGAGGTCCGGGCGCGCTTCCACGCGATGGGCGTCCCCACCGTCGAGGAGCCCGACCTGGAGAAGGTCTTCCCCGCCAGCCAGCGCGCGATCGACGTGCGCGACGCGCTCTACGAGCGGGCGCGGGTGGCCGGGGCTGCGTTCCTGTTCGCCGCGGCGGTGCACCATGTGGCGCCCGATGGCGACGGGTGGGTCGTCACGCTGCTGGACCGAACCCTGCGCTGCCGCAAGCTGCTCCTGTGTCCGGGCGGCAAGTCCTACCCGGCGACCGGGACGACCGGAGACGGCTACGCCTGGCTGTGGGAGCTGGGGCTGACCCAGGTGACGCCCGTGCCGGCGCTGGTGCCGCTGACCAGCGACGCCGAGTGGGTGACGGAGCTTGCCGGGATCGCGCTCCAGGAGACCGAGGTGCGCCTGCACGACCCGTCGGACCGCATCGTCGCGCGCCGCGCGCGGCCCGTCTTGTTCACGCACCACGGGCTGTCCGGGCCCGGCGCCATGGACCTGTCCGCGCATGTGGCGCGGGCCGCGCTGGCGGGGCCTGTGACGGGCTGGACGGTGGCGATCGACACGTTGCCGCACCGTGGGCAGGAGGAGCTGCGGCAGGCCCTCGTGGACGGCTCCAGGGCGCCGGGCGGTCCTCACCTGGCGCGCGTGTTGGGTGAGGCGCTGCCGGCGCGCCTGATGGCGGCGGTGTGCCGGCAGGCTGGCCTGAGCGGGGAGAACCCGCCGCTCCATCAGGTGGACCGGAGCGCCCGCAACCGCTTGGTCGACGCGCTGAAGGGCCTGCGGGTCCCGGTGTCGGGGACGCTCGGCTGGGACAAGGCCGAGGTCACCGCGGGCGGGCTCGCGCTGGACGAGGTGTCGCGCACGACCATGGCGGTGAAGCGCCATCCAGGCCTGTATGCGTTCGGCGAGCTCTTGGACCTGTCTGGGCCGATCGGCGGCCTGAATTTCCAGGCGGCGTTCGCCACGGCCGACCTGGCCGCGCGAGACGCGTGTCGGTGATTCGGGAGCAGGGCGGGGGAGGGCGGCGCGCGCGTGACGTCCGCGCGCCGGGCCCGAACCCTAAGCGCTGCGCTTGCTGGTGATGTAGGCCGCCAGCTGGTCGATGTTCATGAAGATCTTCTTGTTCTGCTCGTCGACCGGCGAGAAGCCGATGCCGTACTCGCGCTTGATCACCATCATGATCTCCAGCGCGTCGACCGAGTCCAGCCCGAAGGTCTGGAACAGGTTCGACTGGGCGTTGAAGCCCGCAGGCGGCTCGTTGAGCATCAGCGCTTCGCGAAGCACGCCAAGGAGCTCGCGCTCGAAGTCGGTCATGGGCACTCCTCCAGGTAGGCTGCCGCAGGTAACGCGACCCCGACCCGGTTGACCACGCGGGACGAACGCGCGGTGGGTGCGGGTTGTTCGCCACGTTACCGGCGCCCTCGGAGGTGGACTTGCGTCGCCTTGCTCTGCTCCTGTGCCTCTCGACCCCCGCACTGGCTGCCGACCCGTCGGTTCCCGCCGCGGTGACACCGACCTTGCCCTCTCCGGCGGACGCGGTCGCTGTGCCTGCGCCCGCGTCGGTGAATCGCACCTACGCGATGCGGCAGACATTCACCTCGCAGATGCGTGAGCCCAACCCGTTCTCCAACCAGGAGTGGCGCGACACCCACACCACCGTCTGGGCGCTGGTGCGCATGACCCAGACCGGGACGGCTTTCCGCTACGACGAGACCACCTGCGGCATCCAGACGGAGAAGGTGTTCGGCGCGGAGACGATCTACCCGGAGGCCTTTATCAACGGTATCGAGGTTCGGCATCGGCAGGGGACGCTCGCGGCGCCGGACGCGGGCGGGCAGTTCCGCACCACGCAGTACGCGCAGGCGTTCGGCGTGCGCCTGGCCGACCCGATGAAGGACGCGCTCCCGACCGACCCGGCCGACAAGCGGCTGGTCGACACGGACGGGGACGGCCACCCGGGCGCCACGGTGATCATCCACCACCCGCTCGTGGGCACGGGCAGGGTCTACGTGGCGCAGCGTTCGGTCGCTCGGCTGGATGGCACCCTCCAGGCGGATGGCTCCGTCCGGGGCGTCGTCTACACCGCCCCGAACATGTTCAAGATCGGCGCGGACACCTGGTGGCTGCGCGTGGACAGCCCGCAGCGCCCGCACCCGGACACCAACAGGAGCCCGTTCTTCATGATGCCGGTGTCGGACTCTGAGACCTGCGCGCAGATCTTGTCGGGCAAAGCTACGATCTTCCCGCCGCTCGTCCTCCGGGACTGATCGGCGGGTAGATGAGGACGAACGCCCTCAATCGCGCTTGAACAACCCCGTGACCGCGCCCCACAAGCGCGCCCAGAACAGGTAGAAGCGGCTACCCGCGCGGTTCTCGAACGGGACGATGACCGACGGGACGATCGCGGGCATCGGCGGGCGGTTCGGGGTGTCGAACCACACGTCCAGCGCGTCGATCTGCTCGACGATGCCGCTCTCCAGGCGCTCCATGAAGCGCTCGCGACCCGTCACCGGGGCCGCGAAGCCGATGGCCCAGGCGGGGACGTGCAGATCACGCCAACCGGCCAGCATGCCGGTGGGGATGACGACGGCGCCGCTCATGCGGTGCAGCAGCGACACGCCGCGCTCCAGGCCCAGCGGACGAATGGACGGCGAGCGGTAGCGGGCCTGCGGGAAGATCCAGAGCAGTCGCCCCGGGCCGGACAGGAACGCGGCGGCCTCCTCGATGCCGCCGATCGTGCCGCCGACGGTCACCCGGTCGATGGTGATGCCGCCGAGGTGGCGCAGGTAGGAGAGCTCCTGGGCCCGGTCGGCGACGATGAAAAAGCGGCCGGTCACGCCGAGCGAGCGGTTCACGATCAGCATGATCTGGCCGTCCCACCAGCTCAGGTGGTTGGCGGCCAGGATCACCGGGCCCTTCTCCAGCTGTCGACGCACGTCGTCCAGGCCGTTCGCGAACACGCCGTCCAGGTTCCGCCGCGCGATCCACACCGCGTACCAGGGGGCGAAGCGGCAGAGGAACAGGCCCATCGGGTGGTGGGTGGGCGGGGGCACGTAGGGTAGGTCAGTCATGGCGGGTCTCCGCGGCGCCGGTACGTGCGGCCGCGCCAATGTAAGCCCTCGCCCAGCGACCAGCGCGCCGAGTTCAGCGCCATCGCCACGACCACCAGCGAGGCGAACGGGTGGAGCAGAAGGGCCAGCAGGCTATCGCCGAAGCGCGCCGCGAGCAGCAGGCGCATGACCACGTTCGCGATCACCGCGGCTGACGCGGTCCACACCACGTCGCCCCACACGGCATAGTCCACGCCCGCGCGCACGAAGGGCAGCACGAACGCGCTGACGTAGAGGGTGATCGACGCGATCAGCAGCGACCAGCGGGATCCCAGGCCCTCAAACAGGTTCTTGCTGAAGCCGCGCCACATCGCGTAGCCGCTGTCGTACATGCGGCAGGACGCGCTCTGGTCGAGCGACGCGAACACGACGCGCTCCCCGCGCTCCTTGGCCCTCCTCGCGAACGCGATGTCGTCCACCACTTGGTCGGCGACCGACGCGAAGCCGCCGATGCGCTCGTAGACGTCGCGCCGCACCGCGATCACCTGACCGATCGCCGCGACGATCCACGGCGCTTTGGTGCGCCAGACCGCGTCGAGCGGGATCCACGACGTGAACGTGATGCCCAGGAACGGCATGATCAGCCGCTCGCCCAGGCTGCCGTACACCTGGTGCGGCAGCCCCGTGACCATGCCCGCGTCGTAGTCGTCGAGCAGCGCCGCGAGCCGGTGCAGGGCGTCGGGCGCCAGGCGGACGTCGGCGTCGAGGAACACGAACAGGTCGCCACGCGCTGCCTCGGAGAGCTGTTGGCAGGCGTGGGGTTTGCCCACCTGACCCTCCGGCAGCGGCTCGCCGTCGATCACGCGCAGCCGGGCATCCGTGGCCGCGAGCCGTGTGAGGATGGCCCGGGTGTCGTCGGTGGAGCCGTCGTCGCAGACGATGAGCTCGTCTTGCGGACGTAGGGCGGCGAGCACGGCGCGAACAGCGTCCCCGATGTGGGCGGCCTCGTCCCGCGCGGGGATCAACACGCTGACCGCGCACGTTGGGTTGGCGAGCCGTCGATCCCTGGGCCACGCGACCAGATTGTACGCCGTGAGCGTCGCGGACATGACCGCGGGGAAGAACGTGAAGCCGTCGAACGGGGTGAACATCGGTCGGCCGTGATAAATGCGCGGGCACGGTGGGGACGGGGGGATCTTGGCGCTGCTCATAGCTTGGATGGTTGGCGCGGCGCTCGCAGGCACCGGCATCGAGACGGGCGCGCAGGGTGGCCTAGTCGTCACCGGTGAGACGCTGCCGACGGGGCCGGCGCTGCTCTCGGCGGGCGGCACGCTGTCGCCGCGCATGGGCGTGTGGTTCGGCCGTTACTCGGGGATCGAGATCGATCTACCGATCTCCTTCCTGCCGGAGGAGGGTGGTCAGTTTCGGGTGGTTGGCCCGCACCTGACCTACCTGGTGGGCCCGGCGCCGGGGCCGTCGATCCTTCGTCCGCTCTTCCGCGTGGGCGTGGGTGTGGAGTCCCGTCGCTGGCGGACGCTCCCCATCGAGCTGGACGTCGCGCCGTACCATCGTTGGGTGTTCGAGGCCCACGCGGGCGTCGCGCTCGACATTCGCGCGCTGGGCGCCCTGCACTTCCGGGCGCAGGTGGATGGCACGCTCGCCGTGGCCCAGGTCGACGGAAAGACGGCGCCCGTGCCTGGGCTGATGGCGACGTTCGGGTTCGGCGCGCGGTTCGACATCATCGAGGACCGCGACAAGGACCTGATTCCGAACAAGCAGGACGGCTGCCCCGACGCCACCGAGGACGAGGACGGCTGGCAGGACGAGGACGGCTGCCCGGACCCGGACAACGACATGGACGGTGTGCCGGACACCCTGGACGGCTGCGACTCCGATCCGGAGGACCTCGACGACATCGAAGACTACGATGGGTGCCCGGAGTGACATACGGGGAGGGTGGACCATCCGGTTGCCCTGGCGTGTCCTCGCGGAGCCATAGGCGTTACGCACGGGCCGCGTCTGATCGGGATGCAAGGGGATTGGGGTTGCATGAGCGTCGTTTCTGCCGACGAGATCTGTTGCGAACTGCGAGACTTTCTGAGCGTCCAGGTCCTGGGCGACGGTGGGTCCCTGCAGACGGACACCCCCTTCGCGGACGCGGGTGTGGACTCGTTCGCGCTCATGGAGGCCGTCTTGTTTGTGGAGCGGCGGTTCGGGGTAGCGGTGCCGCTCGAGCGCCTGACCCGCGAGCACGTCCGGTCGGTCCGAACGCTGGGCGCCTGCGTCGCCGAGCTCGCGGCGGGTCCGCGCTGACGGTGGCCTGCCTGCGCGCCGGCGGGGCGGTGGTCCATGGTCGCTGAGGCGGCGGTCACGCTCCCCGCGCGCGTCCCGCTCAACGGGGCGGACTGGTTCCTCTACTTGATGGACTGGCGCATGCGGCGCCGGACCGGCGTCGGCTGTGTGTGCCACCTGGTCGCCGAGCTGGACGCCGACGTGACGGCGGACCTGGACGCGAGGCTTCGGGCGCTGCCCCGCTGGCTTTGGTTGGCCCGGCTGCGGCTTCGAGCCCTGCCGCCCCTCCGCACGCCCGCCTGGGAGGCCCTGGGAGAGACCTGGGGCGGTCCGGTCGTGCTGGGAGACCTCTCGGACGAGGACGCGCTCCTGGGTCGCCTGGCGATGCGCCTGGACGTAGAGCGCGAGGCCCCGGTCCGGGTGTCGACGGCCCGCCTTGGCGAGCGTCGCGTGGTGGTGCTCTCGTGGCACCATGCCCTGCTCGACGCTCGCGGCGCCGAGGCGCTCATGTCCGAGCTCGGCGGGGTGACGCGGGTGGTCCGTCCGGCCATGCCTGCGCCGGCGCGCTCGCCGATGGAGCAGCTGTGGTCGGCCAAGAAGGCGCGCGACTTCATCTACCAGGTGTCGACCGGCGATCTGGCCTGGATCGACGCGGGGGCGGAGGGTCACAAGGACCACTTCCTGCGCCTGCGCCTGACGGGGGATGAGCTGGCGGCGATCGACGTCCAGGCG
>CAIOSP010000072.1 GCA_903861005.1 uncultured Pseudomonadota bacterium | reverse complement strand
TGCGACACGGCTGCCGGCATGGGGGTCGGTGCCTCCTCGTGCCACCCCGATCCCACGTCGCGAGCTGTCACGCCACTCCATCACGCGGCCTCTCGAACCGGCCCCCAGGAACTCGATCCAAACGACCGCGAGCCGCTGTACTAGCGTTCCCGCCCCAGCGAAAAGGCTGACGGGACCCGTCCGGAACTCGGGACGATCGAGTCGATCATGGTCGTCGATCCCGCGAGGCTCGCTCGTTGCATCGTGCCACACTGGGCGGCGTCCAGGGGATCGCTCGCGGAATCGCCCGCGACCACGTCCTCAACAAGCTCAAATACCCGGGTACCAGACCCTACAATCGACAGACAAATAGCGGTATCCACAGCCCCTGAATTCGTCGATCTCCGCATGTTACCTTGACCGCCCAACTCGGCATGTGGGAAGAATGTGTGTCCACGACATCATCGCATGGGGGTGCGGATGAGCAAGCGGAAGGTGGCGATCCTGGGCGGAGGGATGGGCGGACTGTCCACCGCGTGGAGGCTCGTCCACGCCCCTGGCGGGCAGGACCGCTTCGACATCACCGTGTACCAACGCGATGGCTGGCTTGGCGGCAAGGGCGCGAGCAGCCGCAGCGTAGACCCAGACACCGCGCTGCGCATCGAAGAGCACGGCATCCACATCTTGATGGGCTGGTACGACGAGGTCACAGGCCTCCTACGCGGCGCGTACAGCGAGCTCGCTGCCGACCCCCCGGACCCGGTCCACGGCAAGGTGCTGGCTTGGGACAAGGTGTTCACGCCCTACAGCTTCGCGACGATGTCCGAGCCGCCGGCGTCCGGCAAGCCCGACTGGACCTTCTGGACCGTCCACTTCCCCGATCGGCCAGGTGTGCCCGGCGTCGGCACTGGCGCGCGCGCGCTGCCGGATCTGCTGCTGGAGCTGGGACGCACGGTCGCGGTGCTC
Organism: uncultured Pseudomonadota bacterium; assembly: GCA_903861005.1. Lineage (GTDB taxonomy): Bacteria > Myxococcota_A > UBA796 > UBA796 > CAIOSP01. The sequence continues at coordinate 39,403 of CAIOSP010000072.1, read as the reverse complement.
CGCCACGCCCTGCAGGGCGCCATGGACGCTATGCCAGACGCGGCCACGCTGTTTGGCGTGCTCGACACCTTGGACGCCTTCGCAGGGGGCGCGATCGACGCGCTCGTCGGCACGGCGGCGGACGACCTCACCGTACTCGACAACGTGACGAACCATCCGCTCGCAGAGATCGTCGCTGACGCCGTGCTGAGCTTCCTGCACACCGTCGGCCCCGCGATCGCGATCGCGTTCGGGCTCGTGCCCCACCTGCCGAACGCGTCCGAGTCCGACCTTCACCGCACCGTGCGCCGAGCGTGGATCGGTGTATGGCTCGCCGGAACCACGCTCGCCGGCCTCCTCAGGGCGCACGTCAAGACGCGCGAGGATCTAGACGCGCTCGATGCGCAGGACTGGAAGGACTGGCTGCGTTCCGTCTGCAACGTCCACATGCTCCCGGACACCTGGCAGTGGGAGAGCCCGCCCGTTCAGATCCTGTACGACCTCACGTTCTCGCGCAGCTTCGGCGCAGGTAGCGCGAGCTACGCCGCGCTGATGTTTGGCCTCGCGTACCGAGGGTCGTTCATGCAGAAGATGAACGGCGGCATGGGCGAGATCGTCTTTGCACCACTGTTTCTGGCGCTCCAAAAGCGCGGCGTGAAGTTCGAGTTCTACCACGAGGTCGCCGACCTGCACCTGGACGCGACCCTCGAGGTGGTGGAGTCGGTGGACCTGCGCGTCCGCACGCTGCCACCCACGTGGTCGCCGCTGTCCAAGGTGCTGCGCGATGACGGCGCCGAGGTGCCCTACTGGCCCAAGGACACCACTGGCATCGCCGCTCAGACTCCGATCGCGCGCACCCTCACGCGCGGCGCCGACTTCGATGACGTGGTCCTGGCGATCTCCGTCGGCGCGCTGCCCGCGATCACCTCCGAACTGTGCGCCGCCAATTCGCGGTTCGACACCATGGTACACGCGCTGAAGACGACGAGCACTCTGGCGGGACAGGTCTGGATGAACCCCGATCCGAAGGCGCTTGGAAGACCGCCGGAGCACGGGATGGTGGCGGACTTCACGCGCCCGTTCAACTCGTGCGTCGACATGGGCCACACATTGCCAGCCGAGGCCTGGGGCACGGGCTCAAAGCCCAAGACCGTCTACTACCTGTGCGAGCTCGCGGACGACCCTCCCGCTGCCCCGGACCCGAAGGTCGCGCTGACCAACTTCCTCTCGGCGAGTGAAGTCCAGGTGCTCTGGCCCAACTACACCCACGACGTGCTCTTCGATCGGTCGGGCGGCGTCGGCGCGGCACGCATCGACAAGCAGTACTGGCGCCTGAACAACGACACGTCGGACCGATACGTCCTCGTCGCCGCAAACACGACGCAACACCGCCTGCGCGCCGACCAGAGCGGCTTCGCAAACCTCGTCCTGGCCGGCGACTGGGTGCGGACGAACATCAACGCTGGCTGTGTCGAGGCGGCCGCGCTGGGCGGACACGCCGCCGCGGACGCGCTCCTCTCGCCTACCCACAGGTACGTCGACCTCACCACCGACTGGGTGCGTCCGTCGCCGTTCCGGCTCAACGGCGCCGCGCTCCATCTGTTCCCGTTCAAGGCAAACCTCGCTTCGCTCACCGCGCTCTGCGACAAGATGTTCAACACACCTTCCGACGGCGCGGTGAAGGTCGCCCCGGTCGCTGGCGTGGTGTTCGTCACCTTCTCGACCATCTCGGAGGCGCGCTCGGTGCCTGAGGCTGCGGATGGATTCCTCAGTGAGAAGGAGTTCGGCATCTTCATCCCGGTGACGATCGAGCACGGTGGCAGCAAGAAGTTTGGCTCCTTCGTTCCCGTGCTGTTCGTCGATGACGATGCCGCGGTGATTGCCGGCCGCGAGATCTTCGGCTGCCTCAAGTTCCCTGGCGAGCTGTCCATCGATCCAGCACACATGACGTTCTCCGCCGACGCGCTCCGCCTGCAGGCCGCAGCCCCCACCCACCAGGCCACCATCGGGCGCGTGGCCACCCTGACTGGCGTCGGCTGGACCTCCTCGCCCACCGGCGCGGACATCCTCAGGGCCACGGCGACGTTTGCCGCGTCGCTCGCCGTCGGCTTCCCCGCACTCGCATCTCTCCTGAGCACCTTTGGCGGCGTGGACGCGGTGCGCACCGTGTTCCTCAAGCAGGCTCGCGACGCCATGCAGCCCGAGCTGGCATCGTACCAGGAGATCCTCACCACGGTGGTGAAGGCGAAGAACTTCGTCGGCGCCTCCGCCCACGTCGGCACCTTCACGTTCGCACCCGCGCAGAACTTCCGACCGGCATACATGACCGAGCTCGGGCTGATGGCCACGAACACGACGTCCATCGGCCTGACGCTCGAGTTCGACTACGACCTCGAAGCGGAGGCTAGCCTCTGGTCGACCGGGTGACGGACGCGGCCGCCGATCCGGATTCGACACCACGGCGCGTAGGCTCCTACGCGCTGCTGGAGTCGATCGGTCGCGGCGGCGCGGGAGAGGTCTGGCGTGCGCAGGCGGACGGCACAGACGGCTACGTTGCCGTAAAGATCCTACGGCAGCTCCAGACCTTTCAGATGGAGGCATTCCGGCGAGAAGTATACGCGCTGTCCCGACTGTCGCATCCGGGGTTGGTGCGTGTCATCGACGAGGGTTCCAGCGCGGCCGAACCCTGGTACGCGATGGACTTCATCGACGGTCCGACGTTCGAGGAGCTCTGCACCGGCGACGGCAGGCGTGAGGATGCGCTCGCCTGCCTGCGCAACCTGTGCGAGACGCTCACCTACCTGCACGGCGAAGGCGTGGTCCATCGTGACCTCAAGCCTGCCAACATCATCGTGCGCCCGAGCGGAGCGCCGGTGCTGGTAGACTTCGGGCTCGTCGCAGGGTTCGCCACCGCCGGACACCGCGAGGCGATCGAAGTGGGCGGAGCGATCACCGGATCGGTCGTCTACATGTCGCCGGAGCAGATCCGCGGAGAATTCGTCGACGCGCGCTCTGACCTGTATTCGGTAGGTTGCCTGCTCTACCACGCCGTCGCTGGACGTCCGCCGTTCAGAGGGGGCTTCGGCGACGTGATGGACGGCCACCTTTCGCAGGCGCCGCCACCGCTCGACGCCGTCGTCGAGACCCAGCTCGCGCAGCTGATCATGCGACTGCTCGAGAAGCGGCCCAAAGACCGCCTCGGCTACGCGAGCGACGTCGCCGCCGTGCTCGACCATGTCCTCGGGCAGTCTGCGCGTCCCAAGCCCATCGGACGACCCTACCTCTATCGGCCCGCCATCCTCGGTCGGACCCGCGAGCTGTACGAAGTGCAGCGTCATCTTCATGCGGCGCGCGCGTACGGTGGCGCGATGACGCTGCTCTCGGGCGAGAGCGGATCGGGCAAGACGCGGGTCGCTATGGAGATCACGCGCGACGCCACAGACCTCGGCTTGAGCGTGGTCGCGTGCGAGTGCCTGGCATCCGAAGGTGGTGCTGCGGGACGCGCGCAAGGCGCTCCGCTCCATCCGCTAAGGCCGCTTCTGCGCGCCATGGGAGACGCATGCGTCGCCCACGGGCCCAGCGTGCGCAACAAGCTCCTGGGGACCTACGGGCCCGTGCTCGCCGAGTACGAGTCGGCGCTGCTCCCCCACATCGTCGACATGCCCGAGCCTGAGGCCTTGAGCGGCACCGCCGCACGAGATCGCGTCCTGACGGCGCTGGGTGAATCAGTCGCGGCGCTGGCGAACCTGGAGCCCTTGCTGCTGGTGATCGATGACCTGCAGTGGGCAGACGAGCTCACCCTCGCGTTCCTCAGCTCGATCGTGGACACGTACCTCAAGGACAAGCCCATCGTCGTCCTCGGTGCGTTTCGTCCAGACGAGGCGCCGCAGGAGCTTCACCACCTCGCGGACCACCCCAGCGTGACGCACCAGGTTCTCGCTCCGATGGAGCAGGCTGACGTGGCCGGTCTCATCCAGGACATGCTCGCGCTGGACAGCGTCCCTGAGTCCATCGCGCACTTTGTCGCCGATCGGTCCGAAGGGAACCCGTTCTTCATCTCCGAGTACCTCCACGCGCTCGTGCAGGCGAACGTCCTCAAACGCTCGACCGGTGGCCGCTGGATCGCGTTGTCGCCGACGTCCTTGAGCGAGGCGTCCGTGCCCATCCCGGGCGGTGTCCGTGAGCTCGTCGCACGGCGCCTGTCCACGCTCGACCAGACAAGTGAGATGCTGACCTGGGGTGCGGCTGTGCTCGGACGCGAGTTCGATCCGTCGCTCGCCGCCTCGGTCGCGGACCTGGACCCGGAGGCCGCCCGCGAAGCGGTGCGCCAGCTCGTCGTCGGACGACTGGTCTCGGACGCGCCCCATGGCCTCCGCTTCTCGCATGACAAGCTGCGTGAGGTTGCGTTCGCGTCCATTCCCGAAGCGCTGCGTCGCACAATGCACGCTCGCGCGGCCGCAGCGATCGAACAGCGGTGTCGGGAGGTCGGTGACGTCGACCAGCATCTTCAGGAGATCGCCCATCATTGGAGCGCGGCGGGCGTTGAAGACCAGGCGCGCAATTGGCTCGGTCGCGCAGGAGAGCGGGCCTTTGCGCAGGGTGCGTATGCCGAGGCTCGGGAGCTGTTGTCCCGCGCCGTCGCGCTCGATGATCGGCTCGGCAAGCCCGTCGACCCACACACCCGGGGCCATTGGCTTCGCACCATCGGCGGTGCGGAATTCGGACTTGGTGACCTCGCCGGGTCTGTGGATACGACGCGCGCCGCGCTGGCGGCGATGGGCGTGAAGGTGCCCACCACCGGGCTGGGATGGGTCGGCCTGCTGGCGTCGCTGCTGCCACTCCAGCTGATGAGCCTAGTGAGGCGTCCGACGCGGGCCAGCTCGAAGGACACGCCGCTGATGACGGAGACATCGGTGGCGGCAACACAGCTGGCGGCTTCGTACTACTACGACGCCCGATTGATCCCCTCGTTTGTTGCCGTACTCATCGGGCTCCAGGCCGCGGAGCGCAGCGGCGCCACAGCGCGCTTGGCAGACTCCTACTCCAGGCTCGGGTACGTCGTCGGCGCCGCGCGCATGAACTGGCTCGCAGACAGATACCTGCGCGAAGCACTCACCCACGGCCGCGCGAGTGGACAGTCCGGTCCGGCGGCGCTTGTGCAGTACATGGACGCCATGTACCGGCTGGGCGTTGGTGACTGGGAGCTTGCACACGCGACCGCCGCAGAGAGCGCGGCCGCGTTCGAGAAGATCGGTGATCTCCAAGAGGCTGAGGTCGCACGGACGATCGGCGCACACGGCCTCTTTTATGGCGGGCGCGTCGAAGAGGCCCGGCTCGCGTACCTCGCGATCCTTGAGTCCGCGCGCGGCCGTTCCAACCGGCAGCACATGGGCTGGGGGCTTTTCCTCTCGGCGCGCTCTGCGCTCGCGCAGGGTGACATCGGCCACGCGTTCGCCGCGGCCGAGGAGGGGTACAACCACCTGCGGACGCTCCCCGATCAGGTCTCGATCACCATGTGTGAAGGTGTCCTCGCCGAGGCGGCGCTAGCATCAGGTGAGTACGCCTTGGCCAACTCGATCGCGCGGACCACGCTCCTGCACCTGGAGGGCGGCCAGCGGCCAGCGACAGCTCAGTGCCTGGACGGTTACTCGGGTATGGCCGAAGTCTGCGTCGCGCTGCTCGAGCGCGAGCACGAGCCAGACGCGTCGCGGATCGCGCGGCGTGCATGCGCCGAGCTGGCGGTGTTCGCGGCTGCCTTCCCGATGGCCGCGCCGGCGAGTCTGCGGGCGCTCTCCCGGTTCGCCGCGCACCACGGCTGGCGTCGCTTGAGCGAACGCCTGGCCACGCGGAGCATCGAGCGCGCGGTGGCGCTGCACATGCCCTACGAGGAAGCGCGGACCCGCGCTCATCGCGCGCGACAGGACCCGAACACCACGCGCAGCGTGGACGATGCGCAACGCGCGCACGCCATCTTGTCTGACTTGAAGACCACACGCAGGTAGGGGACCTGACCATGTCCGAACACAGCCCGGAGACGGCTCGCGTCGCATCCTACTACGACGAGATGCAGCGCTTCTACACGGCGCTCTGGCACGAGTCCGGCGTTCACTACGGCTATTGGGACGACGACTCGAGGTCACATGACGACGCGGTCCGCCACCTTGACCGACTCGTCGGGCGTACCCTCGATCTGACCCCCGGCAGCCGCGTCCTCGACGCGGGCTGCGGTGTTGGGGGCACGAGCGTTCATCTCGCGGAGCACTTCGGGCTCAACCTGACGGGCATCACGCTGTCGCGCGAGCAGATGTGGCGTGCACGAGCCCGCGCGGATGGCCGCACGCTGACCCACACGCCCGACTTCCAGATCGCGAGCTACCTCGCCACACCCTTCGAGCGCGAGTCGTTCGACGGCGTCTTCGGTATTGAGAGCATCTGCTACGCGCTGACGAAGCGCGACTTCCTGCGCGAGGCCTGGCGTCTGCTGCGTCCAGGCGGTCGGATCGTAGTGCTCGACGGCTTCGACGCGTCAGAGAATCGGCTGACGCGGCGAGGCGTCCAGATCTTCTGCGATGGCTTCGCGGTGCCCGCGCTGGCCACGGTCGAAGGTTTCGCCGACGACCTCGACGCGACCGGCTTCGTGGACACACGCGTCGTCGACCTTCGAGATCAGATCCTCCCCTCGGCGCGACGCATCGAGCGGCTTGGGTGGGTGGGCCTGGGCCTGGTCGCCTCCGCAGCGGCGCTGCGGCCCGTGCCCAAGATCTGGTGGCAGCACTGCCTCGCGGGTGTGGTCCAGCGTCAGCTGTTTGCGCGCGGTGCGATGCGCTACGCGCTGATCACCGCAGTCAAGGCGATGGAAGCGCCCTGAAGCCCCGGCCGCCATTCGCGCCGGCTGACCCCCCACCCCGCCCGTTGGTCCCCGCCCCCCCCCTGCGCTACGTCCCTGACGCCCCCAACGCACCCTGGGTCGCCCGAGGCCTCCATGCCCGCACCTCGCCTGTCTGGCGCGCCGCTGCGCGCCCTGCGCCACCTCATGGCCATCGGCCCCATCGCCAACGTGGTGTGGCGCGCGTCCGCCGCCGACTTTGGGATCGACAAGCTCCGCGCGCTGCCCGCCGACGCGCGCCTCCCGCTCGACGACATGGAGAAGCCCGTGTCGGGCAAGGCGGAGCCGCACAGCTGGACCCACGCGGGCCTGCCGACCGCCACGCCGCACCGCACCACCATCCTGGACCTGCACGAGGCGTACAAGGCGCGCGCGACCACGCCGCGCGTGGTGCTGGAGGCCATCCAGCGGCGCGTGCAGGCGCAAGACTTCGGCGAGTCGGTACACAGCCCGTTCATGTCGCTCAACGACGCGGCGAACGACGACGTGGTGCAGTCCGCGGCGCGCTACGCGGCGGGGATCCCGCGCAGCCCGCTCGACGGGGTGCCGGTGGCGGTCAAGGACGAGGTCGACATGGTCGGCTTACCCACGGTGGGCGGCACGTCGTACCGCACCGAGGTGGCGACGGTGGACGGCTGGTGGATCAAAAAGCTCCGCGACGCTGGCGCGGTGATCGTCGGCAAGACGCACGCCACCGAGTGGGGTCTGAACGCGAGCGGCTTCAACCCGCACCACCGGTTCCCGCGCAACGTGCGCAGCCGCGAGCACGGCGCCGGCGGCTCGTCCACGGGCTCGGGCGTGGCGGTCGGCCTGGGCCTGGTGCCCGCGGCGGTGGGCAGCGACGGCGGCGGGTCGATCCGCATCCCGGCATGCATGGCCGGCGTGTTCGGCCTCAAGCCCACCTACACGCGCGTGGGGCGCACCGGTGACGTCTGGCAGGCTGGCACCACCATGAGCCACGTCGGGCCCCTGGCAGGCACCGTCAGCGACGCGGTGGAGCTGCTCGCGGTGTTGGCGGGGCGTGACCCGAACGACCCGATGACCTGGGTGGCGCCCGACGACCACGACCCGGCCCCGTGGCGCCTCGCGCTCGGTCGCGGCGTGTCGGGCTGTCGGATCGGCGTCCCGCGCGCGGAGTGGGCCGACGCCGACCCGGAGATCGCCAAGCTCGGGCTGGCCGCGCTCGACGCGCTGGCCAAGGATGGCGCGATCCTGGTCGACGTGGAGCTGCCACTCGCGGCCGTGGCGCCCGCCATCGGCGCGATCGTGATCTGCAGCGAGGCGGCAGCCAACCAGGCGGACGACATGCTCGCGAACGGCCACGCGTACGGCGACGAGCTGACGATCGTGCTCAAGCTCATGAACCAACTGTCGGGTCAGGAGCTGCTGCAGGCCTACCGCACGCGCGCGGCGCTTCGCCGTCAGGTGGCGGCGGTGTTCGCCACGCAGGTCGACGTGATCGCGCTGCCTACCGTCAACGCCACCGCGTCGCCCTACGCGCTGTCCGAGGACGGCGCGTCGATCTTCTCCGCGGCCGACACCGCCGCGATGACCCGCTACGCATTCCTGGCCAACCTCACCGGGCTGCCCGCGGGCACGGTCCCGTCCGGCCTGGTGCACGGCCTACCCGCAGGCGTGCAGTTCATCGGCGACGCGTGGGACGAGGCGAGCGTGGTCGCCGTGATGGCCCACGCCGAGCGACAGGGCTGGACCCAGCTCCCGGCGCCGCCCGCGTTCGCGAACCTGATCTGACCCCAGCGGCCTAGCGGGACGCCTGGCCGCAGCCGTCCAGCTTGCGGCCGTCGATCACCACGTGGACAGCGGCCTCGTAGGGCTTGCCGCTCATGGCGTCCTCGCAGGGCTTGCGCTCGGCGGACACCGAGATGGTGTGCCCATCCGCGCTCGACGACCACGACATGTGGTTGGGATCCTCGGCGCGCGCGGCGGCGGGGAAGGTGATCTTCACGCTGCCGTAGTCGCCCACGTAGGCAAGCGAGTCCATGCCGCGCTCGGTCGTCACGTCCAGCATCCAGCCCGGCTCCTGACCGATCGCGTGGAAGACGGGGCCCTGCACGATCCCGCCCTGAGACGGCGCGGGCACGGGCGCCTCCGCGGCGGCCTCGGCGGGCGCCGTCGTGGGGGAGGGCTCCGCGGGCGCCGCGGACGGCGCGGGCTCCGCAGGCGTCGTCGTGCCGCCCGGCTCCGAGGGCGCGCCCGCGCAGCCGCCACACACCAGCACCGCCATCGTCCATCGCATGGGTTCACGCCTCCTGGCCCAGGGCTAACCCGTGGCCCGCCCGGCCCCCTCCCAGGTCAAGCGGACAACGGTTGCCCCTCAGCGCCCTGGACAGCGGCCCCCGCAGGGCGCGCGGGCTAGGATGGCGCATGACCTCAGCCCCCAAGCCGCCGCCCGCGCTGCCCCACCACACCCTCCGCGGGTGGGGTGGCATGTCCGCGCCGGGCCGTGAGGTCCGGTCGGAGGTCCTGGAGGGCATCACCCAGGGCGCCGCGCTGTCGCGCGGCCTGGGGCGCTCCTACGGCGACGCGTCGCTGCCCCCGCCCGGCGTCACGTCGGTCGTCGGCACCACGCTGGCCAACCGCTACCTGTCGTTCGACGCAGCCACTGGCGTTCTGCGCGCCCAGGCCGGCGTCAGCCTGCATGACCTGGCCGCCACGTTCTTCCCCAAGGGCTGGTTCGTCCCGGTGTCGCCAGGCACGTGGTTCGTCACGCTGGGCGGCATGGTCGCGTCGGACGTGCACGGAAAGAACCACCACGTCGCGGGCACGCTGGGGCGCCACGTCCGGTCGCTGCGCATGCGCGTCGCCAGCGGCGACATCGTCGACTGCAGCCGCGAGCACAACCGCGACCTGTTCCTGGCCACCACCGGCGGCATGGGGCTCACCGGCCACATCCTCGAGGTGGAGCTGGTCCTGGAGAAGCTGTCGTCGCCGTGGGTGTGGCGCGAGTCCATCCAGGTGCCCAACCTCGACGCGCTGCTCGACGGCCTGGAGCACTCCAAGTCGTGGCCCATGACCGCGTGCTGGATCGACACGCTCGCCACCGGGAAGAACTTTGGGCGTGGCCTGCTGATGCGCGGCCGCTGGGCAGATCCCGCTGAAGCGCCCAAGCGCCAGCCCAAGGTGGGCCTGCAGCCCGACGTGCCCATCACCGCGCCGGAGTGGGCGCTCAACGACCTGTCGATGAAGGCGTTCAACACATTCTGGTACAGCAAGCAGGTTTGGCCCACGGTCACCGGCATCGTCACGCCGCAGTCGTGGTGGGTGCCGCTCGACATGATCGGGCACTGGAACCGCATCTACGGTCACCGCGGCTTCACGCAGCACCAGGCGGTCATCCCCGCGTCCGCCGGTCGCGAGAAGGTGCGGCAGTACTGTGAGCTGCTGGCGCGCCGCGGCGGCACTGGCTTCTTGTGCGTGATCAAGGACTGCGGGTCTGAGGGCGACGGCCTGCTGTCGTTCCCGCAGCCGGGCACCACCATCGCGCTCGATCTGCCGTGCACGCCCGGCGTGCAGGACATGATCGACGAGCTCAACCGCTTCGTCCTCAAGGTGGGCGGGCGCATCTACCTCACCAAGGACGGCTACACGCGCCGCGAGCACTTCCAGGAGATGGAGGCCACGCGCCTTCGTCGCTTCCAGGCCGTGCGCGACGTGTGGGATCCGAACCGACGCATACGAAGCAGCCTGTCCGTCAGGCTGCTGGGAGATCCGGCATGAAGGTGGCGATCCTTGGGGCGACGAAGGGCATGGGACGAGAGGTCGCGCGCAAGCTCGCGGCCCGCGGAGATCAGCTGGCGCTGCTCGGACGCGACGCGTCCGCGCTCGAGGCCATGGTTGTTGATCTCAAGATCCGCGGCGCGGGTCAGGCCATCTCGGTCGCGTGTGATCTGGCCGACGAGTCGACCTTCGCGGCAGCGCTCGACGGCGCCGAGTCCGCGCTCGGTCACCTGGACGCCGTGGTGATCACCGCGGGCCTGTTCGGCACCCAGGAGAACCTGGAGGCCAACCTGGACTTCGCGCTCCAGGTGCTGGACGTGAACCTCACCAAGACGGTGATCTTCTGCGAGCATGCGCGCAAGCGCCTGACGCGCCCCACCAACCCCGGCACGCTCGTGGTGTTCAGCAGCGTCGCCGGCGACCGCGGCCGCAAGACCGTCGGCCTGTACGGCGCGTCCAAGGCGGGCCTGTCGCACTACCTGGAGGCGCTCGACCACAAGTACCGCGCCGCCGGGCTGGTCACGATCTGCGTGAAGCCGGGCTTTGTGCGCACGGGCATGACGGACGGGCTGAAGGAGCCGCCGTTCGCCGGTGAGCCCGACCAGGTTGCGGCGGACGTGGTGTGCGCGATGGACCGCGGCACGCCGCTGATCTACTCGCCGCGGATCTGGCAGGCGGTGATGCTGGTGATCCGGAACCTGCCGCGGTTCGTGATGCGGAAGGTCGGGTTCTAGGAGGGCGAGGGGCTTCCGCCACCAGTCACGGATCGAAGAGTTGCACGGCGCCGCAGAGCTCTGAGCTGAACGTGCCTTCGGCGAAGTACGTGCTCGCCAACACCAGCTTGCCGTCGACGAGCGCGAGCGAGTCCGACGTGCTGTCGCGCGACGACAGAATACCGGTGAGACCAGTTGGCGCCCGCTCGTAGGCGATGCCGGTCAGCACGACCCCGCCTGCATCCAGCCACGACGTGTCCACGTGACCCTCGGCGTCGAACTTGATCACCGCGCGACGCGAGAAGTCGCCGTCGAGCAAGACGACGTTCACGAACAATCCGTCGTCGTCCGCGACCGCCACACCGAGCACATCCGTCGGCTGGCCGGAGAACGTGAGGTCGCCGAACGGGAACCGGTACTTCCGCAGGTCCACGAGGTGTTGGCCGCCCTTGCCATACGTCTGATCGGGCGCGCCGTCGTCCAGCGCGCGTCGCTCGATCTGCAACCCGTACACGTCGGCATGCGTGGTCAGCTTCACCAGTCCGACGACGTAGGCCTGGGTGGCCGTCGTGGCTAGCGCGAACGCAGCACTACCCTCCTGTATGACGACAGGTTCCTTCCAGGTGTGTTCGAGGACGCCGTCCCACCCCAGCTGTTCCACTTGCCAGTCACCGCTCCCAACCAGCAGACCCTGGTCCGTCGCGACGGCGAAACGGACCGGGAAGTGCGAGTTCAGGCCACGCAGAAGAACGCCTGAGAATGCCTCGCCGCGAGCAAACGTGGGGTCGACCTGGCCGTCGTCGTCCAGGCGCACGATGGCGATTCCACTTCCACCCTCGACGTAGCCTTCTCCCAGGACGTAGATCTTCCCGTCGTGCGTGAGGACTCGTTGCGGACCTGACGATCGCGCTCGGAACGCTGCGATGGCGGGCCAAGGCAGCAACGTGCGACCACCGTCGCCAAACGCGGGGTCAAATTGGCCGTTCGCGTCCGCGCGCATGATCTCCCAGTGCAACGGCGTTTCAGGCGGGGACCCTGCGGGGGTCACGCCGAGCGCCACGACGACCCGGTCATCCGGATCCACCGTCACGTCCGAGTATCCGTACTCGTGGTGGTCAGAAGGGTCGAAGTCGTGCACGAACAGACTGTCGTCTCCGAACGCATCGTCCGGGCTACCGTCTTCCAACCGCTGCACGTCGCCCATGGGGTCCGCGATGAGCAGTCCCGCGCCGTGGCGCCGAACGGTGCCGGCGTAGATGACGCGTGGGTCGGCGCAGATTGGTTCCTCCAGATCCTGGACATGGTCGGTGTCGTCGATCGCAGATGAGCCGTGGTCGGCCTGACAGGCACCGACCGCCGCGAACGCGAGCCCGCACGTCGATTGAAGCCATCGGCGCCGCATCGGCCCTCCCCGCCGTTCATCGAGCGCGCGTCCAGCGCGGCGGACCGAAGCGGTCGTAGGCACCGCGCCGAAGCTCTGCGCGAGCGACATCAGTCGTCGAACGACAGGAAGTCGTCGAGGTCGTCCGCCGTGGATGCGGCGCGCTGCGGCGGGTCGTCACGACGAGGCGGGTCGTCGCGGCGAGGCGCCTGCGGACGAGGGCGATCGTCGCGGCCGCCGCGATCGTCGAAACCGCCGCGAGGGCGATCCTCGCGACCGTTGCCGCCTCCGCGTCCACGATCGTCGAAGCCACCGCGAGGGCGATCCTCGCGACCGTTGTCCGCGCCGCGATCGTCGAAGCCACCGCGAGGACGATCGTCGCGACCGTTGTCCGCGCCGCGATCGTCGAAGCCACCGCGGGGACGATCCTCGCGAGGACGATCGTCGCGCGCGCCGCGGCCGTTGTCGGCACCACGCCCGCCGCGATCGTCGAACCCGCCGCGAGGCCGGTCCTCACGAGGACGATCGTCCGATCCGCCACGAGGACGATCCTCCCGCGCGCCGCGGCCATTGTCGCCACCACGACCGCCGCGATCATCGAACCCGCCGCGCGGGCGATCCTCACGAGGACGATCGTCGAACCCACCGCGCGGACGCTCGTCACGCCCACGCTCGTCGCCGCCGCGCGGCCGGTCATCACGACCACCCTGCCCGCGACCCTGCTGACCGCCCTGTCCACGACCCTGCTGCGGCTGCCCGCCGCCCTTGCCACCCTTTCCGCCCTTGCCTCCCTTGCCCACGGGCTGTGGCGGGCGCCCGATGTCCTCGCGGACCACCGGGGTCCGAGCGGGACGGGCCTCCAGACCGAGCGCCTCACGGCGCTCCCGGGCCTCGCGCTCGACGTCCTCGATCTCGCGAAGGAGGGCGGAGACGTTCGCCTCCTTCTTCTTCTTCTTGGTGTGGCCGGTGAGCGCGGTCCCGGGGACGAGCGTGCCCGCCTCGTACAGGTCCCACATCTCCTCGCCGAACTGCATGTCCTTGAGCTCGGGCGCGAACTTGGCGAGGAAGCTGGTGAGGTTGTCGACGTCGCGGACCAGCAGCTTGCGCGCGTTCATGTTGCGCGCCGGGTCTGACGCCTGCGGGAAGTCGATGATCACGGGGCTGTCCGGGCCCATCAGGACGTTGAAGTCCGACAAATCCCCGTGGATGATGCCCGCGCAGAGCATCTTCACGCACTCACGCAGCAGGAAGTCGAACACCCACAGCGCCTCTTCCTCGGTCAGCGTCACGTCCGCGAGCCGCGGCGCCGGGTTGCCCTCGGCGTCGGTGATCAGCTCCATCAGGAGCACGCCGTCGACGAACTCGTAGGGCTCGGGCACGCGCACGCCGGCCTCGACCATGCGGTAGATCGCGTCCACCTCGGCCGTACGCCACGCGTCCTCTTCCTTGGACTTGCCGTAGCTGGTGCCCTTGTCCATCGCGCGCTGCTCGCGCGTGTTCCGCACCTTGCGACCCTCCGTGTAGTCGGCGCGGTGCTTGAAGGACCGGTGCTCGGCCTCCTTGTAGACCTTGGCGACGCAGCGGATCCCCCCGGCTTCCACCAGGTAGATCTGCGCCTCCTTGCCCGCCATGAGCGGACGAATGACCTCGGTCACGATCCCAGAATCCACCAGCGGTTCGAGCCGCTCGGGAACCCTCATGACGCGTCAGTCCTCCCCTTTCGTCGAGATGTCGATGCCTGGGCCCACGCTCCGGACCCGTCTTTCCACCACTCGTTGACCCCCCGTATCCACCAACAGGCCTGCGTGCGTCAAGGGGATCCCCCCGAGGGGGCCCGGAGGGGCGACACCCGCCACACCTCGCCGCGCCGCCCGTCGACCACCACCTCGTCGCCGTCGTGGAGCGCCGACGTGGCCAGGGCGACGTCGCCGACCATGGGCACACCCAGTTCGCGGGCGACGATCGCGCCGTGGCTCAGCGCCCCGCCCAGCTCGACCACCACCGCCGACGCGACGTGCAGCAGCGGCGTCCAGCCCGGGTCGAGCGCGCTCGCGACCAGCACGTCGCCCGGCCGCAGCTTGGCGCCGTCCTCGACCCGTCGCAGGACCCGCACCGTGCCTCGAGCGCGACCCGACGACACCGCGCGCCCCAACAGCCGCGCGGTCGGCGCGGTCAGGCCCGCCACCTCGTCCAGGTCCACCGCGGGCGACTCCTTGGCCCAGGCGTCCGCGTCGGCCCGCGCGCGCTTGGCGATGGCGCGCAGCGGCACGGCGTCGTCGCCCAGGGCCGCGGCGCGCAGCACGTCCCAGCGCACGAACGCCACGTCCTGGGCCGCGTCCAGGCGGCCCTCGCGCACCAGCGAGGCCCCGATGACCATCCACTCGCGGCGCATGGCCTGGGTCAGCCGCTCAAACGCCCAGCGCTGCCGCTCGCGCAGGCCCAGGTAGGTCCGCACCCAGTGTACGCCCGCCAGCAGCGTCGGCACCGACCACCAGGGCGCCTCGCGGATCAGGGTGGCCACCGCGTCGGCGTGGGCGCGCTCACGGGCGGGCTGGTCGTCGAGGGAGTGCGTCGAGAGCAGCCCGGCCAGCGGGCGAGGGTCGTCCTCCCAGCGCGGCGCCAGCAGCTCCCAGCTGGACTCCGACCGCGCCCCGTGCGCCACCAGAAAGCCCGCCAGCGCCAAGGCGAACGGCCCCTCTGCGGGGAGGCCATCGGCCAGCCGGGCGCGGTCCTCGGCGTTGGCTGCGCGCGCCAGGCGGCCCAGGTCGTGGTGCATGCGCAGGGTGGGGTTGCCCGGCGGGCTGGTCGCCAGGGCGGCCATCAGTTCGTCGGCGCGGTCCGGGCAGGCAGCGCGCACCGCCATCTCCAGGCCCTGGCGGGTCAGGTGCGCGAACAGCAGACTGACCACGTGCACGCCGACATAGGCCCGCAGGCGCTCGGTCTGCTCCTCCACGCGCCGGACGGACGCGCGCACGTCAGACGCAGGCGTCGAACCGCGCGCCAGGTCCCGCTCCAGCGCCGCCTCAAAGCGGTCCCAGTCGGCCGGGTTGGTGGTCGGGTCCCAGGCGAACCGATGCCAGCGGCGCTCGCTCCAGGTCGTCGCCGCGATCGCCGCGAGCACGCGCAGGCCGGGCAGCCCCGCCCGACGCAGGCGCCACGCCTGCGCTTCGTCGCGGGGCAGCATCTCCATCACGAACTCGGGCGGCGGCGCGCCGGGGAGCTTGAACGCCAGGTGCCGGAACACGGTCGCGTCCACGTAGGGCCGACCGGCGACCAGCCGCAGCGCGGGGCCGCCGCCCAGGTGGCGCGCCGCCACATCCGGGTAGGCGATGAACCACGACAGGATGGGCTCCAGCACGCTCCAGCCGAGCGGGGTCACCGGGCGGTGGAAGCGCTCGCCCAGAAACCGGCGCGTCCACAGCGGCGTCGCCGGGCGGTGCGGCGCGGCCGAGGCGGTGATCGGGCGCGCTTGGACCACCCACAGCTCGCCTGCAGCGTCGCGGGCCCACTCGATGTCTTGGGGGCCGCCGAGCTTGGACTCGACCCGCAGCCCCAGCCGCACCAACGCGCGGACGTCGTGGTGGGAGAGCGCGGCGCGACCACGCAGGTCGTCCGGGAGCGGCGCTGCGCCCCCACCGGACGCGGGCCACCAGCGGTCAGCGTCGACCGGGTCGGACGACAGCACGGTCACCCGGGCCCGCATCCGCAGCCCAAGCGGCCCCACCGGCCCGTGGCGGGGCCTGCGCACCACCCAGGACTGCGGCGGCACATGGCCGCCAACAAGGGCCTCTCCGAGCCCCCAGACGGCCTCCACGCGCGCCTCGCGCCACGAGCCGGTGGTGGGGTCGATGGTGAACAGCACGCCCGACGCCTCCGCCGGGACCATCGCCTGGACCAGCACGGCCATGCCGGTCTCGCCGCCGGACGCCGTCGCGGCCTCAGACCAGCGGCTCGCCCACACCGTGAGCACCGCGTCGGGCACGTCCTCCGGGGCGACGCCGATCACCGACGCGTGCGCGCCGGCCAGCGAGCGGGTCGCGCCGTCCTCCGACAGCCCGGACGAACGCACCGCGACCCGGTCGCCGAGGGCGCGCGCGGCCTCGACCCAGACCTCCGCCCAGCCTGATGGGAGCGGCATCGTCGCCACCTTGGCCCGGTGCGCGGCCCCGCCCGACGCCGCCGGACGGACGCCCAGGCCCGCCTCCACCAGGGCCCGCGAGTGCGCCGCGGTCGGGATCACAAAGCCCGGCGGCACGGGCAGCCCAGCGGCGACGAGACGAGCGAGCGCCCCTGCCTTCCCGCCCGAGCGGGACCGCGCCCGCGCGCGTCGATCGCGCAGGTCCAGCAGCAGCTCGTCTCGAACGGCGTCAGACAAGTGCGACCCCAGACTACGGAAGGAGGCGGATCATTGGCCAGGGCCCACGGGTGGAGCTTGACAGATGCATGCTCCGTCCGTAAGACTGCGGCCAGCGAGGGGCCCCGAAGCGGCGGTGCCCGCCCGGCGTGAGCGAGCGCCTGAGCGGACCGCGGAATGGGCTTCGTGGGTCTGTTGCGACCCGATCCCTCGGGGGAGTTCCCCCCACAGCGCCAACCATGGCCTAGATTGTTTTGCCTCGTCGACGCGCGAGACCGGTGGGCCGGGCTCGCAGAACGTTCCGACGAACGCATGAGGAGGACCACGAATGGTCCTTTGCTTCGGATGAATCCGGCGAATCCGCTCATTGTCCAGGGCGACGGCAAGGTCCTCCTGGAGGTGAAGCACCCGCAGTTCGATCGTGCGCGCGATTTCCTCGCACGCTTCGCTGAGCTTGAGTCCAGCCCGGATCTCCTCCACACCTACAAGATCGACGCCCTCTCGCTGTGGAATGCCGCCAGCGCGGGCATGACGCTCAACGAGGTGGTCGACGGCCTCAAGGCGATGTCCAAGTTCGACATCCCGGTCGAGGTCCTCCGCAACATCGAAGACACGGTCGGTCGCTTCGGCTTGGTGCGCCTTGAAGCGCACGCGACGGACCCCAAGAGCTTCATCACCGTCGAGTTCGCGAACCGCTTCATCGAGAAGACGGTCATCGCCACCAAGACCGGCAAGGAGTTCATCCAGGCGGACGGCAAGCGCGGCTGGCGGATCGCGGCTGGCATGCGCGGCATCTTCAAGCAGCGCCTGCTGCTGGAGAAGTGGCCTGTCGCCGACAACGCCGGCTTCCTGCACGGCGACCCGCTTGAGCTCGGCCTGCGCGACGTGATGCGCAGCGGCAAGCCCTTTCGTCCGCGCGACTACCAGTTCGAGTCCGTCGAGCGCTGGTACCTCAAGGGCGCGCCGCAGGGCGGTCACGGCGTGGTGGTGCTGCCGTGCGGCGCGGGCAAGACCGTGGTCGCCCTGTGCGCCATGGCGCAGGCGCAGACGCACACCCTAGTGCTGTGCAACAACCAGTCCGCGGTCACGCAGTGGATTCGCGAAATCCTGGACAAGACCACGCTGACCGAGGCCGATGTCGGCGAGTACACGGGCCAGTCCAAGGTCATCAAGCCCGTCACGGTCGCCACCTACCAGGTGCTCACGTGGCGTCGGTCGAAGACCGCCGAGTACGAGCACATGCACCTGTTCCGCGACCACGCGTGGGGCCTGCTGGTGTACGACGAGGTCCACCTGCTGCCCGCGCCGGTGTTTGGCGCCACGGCTGAGCTGCAGGGCACGCGCCGCCTAGGCCTGACCGCCACGCTGGTGCGCGAGGACGGCCGCGAGGGCGACGTGTTCAGCCTGGTCGGCCCCAAGCGCTACGACCTGCCGTGGCAGACGCTTGAGAAGCGCGGGTTCGTGGCCGAGGCCAAGTGCTTCGAGATCCGCGTGCCGCTCACCTCGCGTGACCGCGCCGCCTACGAGGCCGCGAGCGAGACCGAGAAGTTCCGCCTCGCGTCCGAGAACGCCAAGAAGCTGCCGGTGGTGATCGACCTGGTGAAGCGTCACCAGTCGGACAACATCCTGGTCATTGGCACGTACCTGGACCAGCTGCACGACGTCGCCCGCGACCTCAACGCGCCGCTGATCACGGGTCAGACGCCGCAGGCCGAGCGCGACAGGCTGTTCGCGAAGTTCCGCTCGGGCGCGCTCAAGCGGCTGGTGGTCAGCAAGGTCGCGAACTTCGCGATCGATCTGCCGGACGCCAACGTCGCGATCCAGATCTCCGGATCGTTCGGATCGCGGCAGGAAGAGGCGCAGCGGCTCGGCCGCATCCTGCGCCCCAAGGAGAACGGAGCGTTCTTCTACACCGTAGTCACGTCGGATTCGAAGGAGCAGGAGTTCGCGGTTAAACGCCAGCTCTTCCTCACCGAACAGGGCTACCGCTACCACATCGAGGATCGGGCCGCGAAGTGACCTGTGCCTGCGATCCCAAAGCTTGGAGTCTCTTGAATGTCTGACGAGAACGAGGTCGAACCGCCCCACGACAGCACGGATGCCGGTGGTGGACAGCGTCGACGCAAGCGTCGGCGGCGGCGGAAGAAGCGCGGCGGCGGCGAAGGCGGCCAGGCCCAAGCAGGCGGCTACGCGCAGTCCGGCGGCGGCTACTCGGGCGGCGGTCAGGAAGACGACGGCGACGGCCGAGGCGCGCGCGGCGCGGCCGGCGGTCGTCGGCAGATGCTCGACTTTGGCGACGCGGGCGCGGTGTTCACACCGTCCAGCGGCCGCAACCCGCACCGCAAGCGCAGCTCGCGCGCACGGCGCGGCAAGCCCGGCTCCACCACCATGCGTCGGCGCAAGGTCGACCGGGTCGAGATGCAGGCGTTTGGCGACTGGCTGTCGGCGCTGCCCGACGCGCTCCTCGCCAACCTGTACCGGGGCCTGGGCGGTCAGCCCAACCGCGTGGAGAGCCGCGATCGGATGATCCAGCTGTCCGTGCGCGCGGTCACGCAGGGCGGACGCCTCGCGGCGATCGTCAAGCACGTGCACGAGCGCGATCGCAAGGCGCTGGCGGCGCTGCTGCAGTGCGGCGGCCTGGCCCACGGGGAGGAGCTGCATCGCCTGCTGGTGACCGCGTACGGCGGCCACGAGCGCGACTGGAAGCGCGCGCTGACCATGCTCGCCGAGCGCGGCTTGGTGATGTCGTCGGGCAGCCAGGGCGACCACTTCTTCTACATCGTGCCGGACCCGCTGGTCGACGGCCTGGTCGAGGCGCTCGACGGCGAGCTCGCGCTGCCCACGTTCGATCACGAAGACGTGCGCATCATCGAGCACAAGCCGTTCAGCCCGCCGCTGGACTTCTCGATCACCAGCCTCGCCACGTACCTGGCGCAGACCGGCGTTCGCCTGACGCAGCGGCAAGACGTGTTCCGCCACGACCAGGACGCGCTCAACGCGTTCTTTGGGCAGATCTGGGAGTCGGACTCAGAGCTGTTCCACTTCCACCTCGAATTCCTGATGATGCACGGGCTGGTGGAGCTTCGCGGCGACCACCTGTACCTGGACACCGACGTCATGGAGGAGTGGCTCCAGCTGGAGCCCGAGGATCAGCGCGACCTGATCTTCCGCGCGCTCGAGAAGCGCTTCGACCTGGCGGAGTGGGTGCTGTGGGCGGTCCACGGCACCGGCGGCAAGTGGGTCGCCGAGCGCCCGCTGTCCGCGATGTACCGGCACTGGAAGAAGGGCAAGGACTGGCGCGCGCGCTACCGCAGCGGCGTCTACGCCCCCGGCAAGACCAACGAGCGCGACTCGTTCACCTTCGCGCCGCTCGTGCAGAGCGGGCTGCTGGAGATGGGTCAGTGGGGCCAGGAGAAGTTCTACCGCCTCACGCCGCGCGCCCTGGCGCTGCTGGAGCCGCCGGAGGACGACGGCTTCCGTCAGTTCTACCTGACGCCGGACTTCAAGATGATGGCGCCCGCGGGCTTGGCCCCCATCTTGCTGTTCCGCATGGGCGAGATCGCCGAGTTCACCGCGTGTGATCGCGCGAACACGTACAAGATCACCGAGCAGAGCATCGAGCGCGCGCTCGACAAGGGCTGGCGTCGCGACGACGTCCTCCAGTTCTTGCGCGAGAACAGCCAGCTCGGCCTGCCGGAGAACGTCGAGCAGACGCTCAAGGGCTGGATCGGCCACCGCGGTGACGTCGAGTTCCACGACCTGATGCTCATCACCGTGCACCGCTCGCAGATCCGCAGGCTCGAAGGCCACAAGCGCCTCAAGCCCTACATCCTGCACCGGTTCGCGCCGGGCATGTACGCGATCGACCGCTCCAAGCGCGACGAGATCGAGCGCGTGCTCGCCGAGTCCGGCTTCTCGCCCAACCGCGAGACGCGGACCTACCCGGGCACGCCCGAGGCGGTCGAGGCGCGCGCGCAGCTGCACAAGGCGCTGTTCGAGGCGCGCGAGGCCGTGCAGGACCCGATGGGTCGCGACGCCGAGCTCATCGACCCGCGCAACCTGCAGCCGGTGCCGGGCACGCGCCTGGAGGAGTCCGGCGAGGCCGAGCCCGACATGCCGCCCGAGGTGGACGCCAACACGGCGCGCCAGATCATCGACAAGGCCCTGTCCAAGGACCAGCTCCTGCAGATGGTGTACCTGGCCAAGACCGGCCAGCGCATCGCCTGCGAGATCCAGCCCGAGCGCCTGGCGCTCAAGGACGCCCAGCCCGTGCTGGTCGGCCTGGACGTGGCCGAGAACGAGCGTCGCAGCTTCATGCTCGACCGAATCGAGCGCCTGCGGGCGGTGGAGGGTGGTCGTGGCTGAGCCCAAGCTGTCGTTTGAGGAGTCGCTGTCCGCGCTGGAAGAGCGCGTGCGCAAGCTGGAGTCGGGCGAGGTCGCGCTGGACGAGGCGCTCAAGCTGTTCGAGGAGGGCTCTGCGCTCGCGCGGAGCTGCCACGAGCACCTGGACGCCGCCGAGCAGCGGGTCGCCGCGCTCACCCGCGGCACGTCCGGCATTGAGGAGCGCCCGCTGTCTGAGCCCGAGGACTAGCGCAAGGGAGCCCCCATGCGACGTCTCGCGAACGCGATCGGCGTGCTCTTCTCGATGGTGCTGTTCACGCTCATCGTGGGCGAGGCGGTGCTTCGGGTGACCAACCCGACGCCGCGCCGCAACGTGTTCCGCACCGCGGTCGGCGGCCCGCTGATCATGATCGACGGCGTGCCGACCTGGCATGACGGCGAAGAGGCGCGCGACCACCGCGGCGACAAGCTCGAGGACACTGCGTGCGACGGCACCGGCGCGTTCCGCGTGTTGGTGCTCGGCGACTCGATCTTCAACGGCGTCAGCGTGGTCGCCGAAGACGTCGCCAGCGTGCGCCTGGCCCGCGCGCTGCGCGAAGAGCTGGGCGAGAATCACGCGTGCGTGAAGAACCTCTCCGTCCCCGGCCACTCGCTCTACCAGACGCTGGCCCACGGCCGCGCCGTGCTCGACACGTTCAAGCCGGACGTGGTGCTGATGGAGCTGTGGGGCGGCCCGCCGCGCACGCCCATCCTCAACGGCATCACGGTCTACCCGATCGAGGGCAGCCCCGAGGACGCGCGCCGCACCTACAACCCGCTGGGCCTGCCCGGCGACCTGCACGACGCGCTCATGACCCGCTCGCGACTGTACGAGTACACCGTGCTCGCCATGCCCGCGTACTGCCCCAAGTGCGTGATGGACCTCACCCCGCATGAGCCGCTGCTCGACGACTTCCTGGCGCGCGTGGACGCCGTGGGGGGCGAGGTGATCACGTTCATGCCCGCCTACTTGTTCTACCCGCTCGACGCGCAGCCCCAGAAGCTGGAGGTCGAGGACGCTGGGTACCTCAAGTGGATCGCGCGGCATGGGCTGAAGAACGTGAAGCTGTGGGAGGCGTGGAAGGGCACCGACCCCGCGACCATCCGCCTGGACGGCTGCCACCTCAACGCCGCCGGGCACGCGCTGCTCGCCAAGTCGTACATGGACGCGCTGCGGCCTGAGGTGGACGCGTGGAAGGCGGCGCACGCGGCGCCGGTCGAGCCGGCCCCCGCGCCCTGAACCCAATCCGCCGCCGACGCCGCGCTCACGGCCGGGTGTGGAACACCAGCTGGTAGGGCACCGCCACCAGTCCCTGCACGTCGCGGAAGTTGGTGTACCGGTCGCTGTTGACCCAGACGACGTAGGTCATGTCTGGCTTGAGCGACACGGGGAGCGTGCAGTTGCGCTTGTCGGCGGCGTAGCGCGGGTCGCCGTTGGGGGTGGGGAAGGTGTCGCTGCTGACCTGCACCCACGACCAGCGCCCGTCCGCCATGTCCTTGCTGAACTGGACGCGGATCTCCTTGAGCGAAGGGTCCACGTCCGTCGTGCCCGCCGCGGGCCAGGTCTGGACGACCGACGGCGGCAGGGTGGCCACGCTGACCGGAGTGTCCGCGCGCGCCGTGCACGACAAGCCCAACGCCAACACCCCCGACCACAAGACCGCTCGCGACATGCGCCCTCCGGGCGGGTGCAGACGACACCGTCCCCCGCGGTCGTCGGCATAATCCAGCCGCGCGTACGCCGCGTGGCGCCGTGCCGTCCATGGCGATGGGCCGGATTCAGGCGGTGCACAGCCTGGCGGCGTTCATCGCGACGGCGTCATGACCGTCCCTGCCCATTCCGACCGGACGGTGGTGGTAGTCTGCGCCTTCTCACCCCCGTCGCTTGCGCATCGTCCCCCTGCGACGAGGCACGCTTGGAGCCCCAATGCGCCGCCTCCTCCCCTGGCTCGTCCGCAACCCAGACCGCCGCGCGGACGTCGTCGTCGACGTCGTCGTGCTGTGGATGCGCGTGCTCATGGGCTGGCAGCTGACGCAGACCGGGTGGGGCAAGCTGCACAGCATCGACAAGGTCGCCGCGTGGTTCGGCGGCGAGTTGCACATCCCGTTCCCCATGGCCAACGCGTGGGCCGCGGCGTCGGTGGAGTGCGTCGGCGGCGCGCTGCTCTTCGTCGGGCTCGGCAGCCGCGTCGCGGCGATCCCGGTCGCATTCACCATGTGCGTGGCCTACGCGACGTCCGACCGCGAGGCCCTGGTGTCGTTCGACGAGTTCACGTCCGCAGCACCCTTCCCGTTCCTGGTCACCGCGCTGCTGGTCGCCGCGTACGGGCCGGGGCGGGTGAGCTTGGACGCGGTGATCGCCAAGGTGTTCGGAGAGGCCCGCGCGTAGAACGCCCTGCGTCCCCATCGGCGGCGACGACCGTTAGGGTTGGGGACCCTCCAGGCCGTCGAGGCGCGACGGTCGGATCTAGGTTCCATCGCGAACGCGGCCTCGCGGGCGCGCCGCGGCTACGTTCCTGCCGCGCCGCGCGGACGACAACGGGCGCGATGGGGACCGCATGCACCGCACCGAGCTTGCCCGACCTGAACGCGAGGGGACGCCCGCCGCGACGCCCGCGACCGCCGGCCTGACCCTCCTTGCCAGCCTCGCCGCCCTGCTCGCCACCGGCGCCGGCTGCGCGTCCTACCGCCCCACCGACGAGGCGCTCGACGCGCTGACGTCCGACGACCTGGTCACCGTCACCGACGAGGACGACTGGATCCGCTTCGACCCCGCCGACGCCACCTTCCGCGCGGGCGTGGTGTTCTACCCGGGCGCCTTCGTGGAGGCGGAGGCCTACGCGCCGCCGCTGCGCCTGCTCGCCGAGCAGGGCGTGACCACGGTGCTCGTGCGCATGCCGAGCAAGCTCGCGGTGCTCAAGCCCAACGCCGCGGAGGACGTGTTCGCCGCGGTCGACGGGCCGGAGGTCTGGGTGATCGCCGGGCACTCGCTCGGCGGCGCGATGGCGGCGCATTTTGCGGCCAAGCACCCCGACGAGGTCGTGGGGCTCGCCATGTGGGCCGGCTACCCGCCCGCCAAGGACGACATGTCCGACCAGGACATCGCCGTGACCAGCGTCACCGCCACCGAGGACCAGGTGCTCGAGCGCGACAAGTTCGACGAGACCAAGGCGCTGCTGCCCGCCGACACCACCTTCCCGGTGATCGAAGGCGGGAACCACGCCGGGTTCGGGTCGTACGGCGCGCAGAAGAAGGATGGCGAGGCGACGATCACGCCGGAGGCGCAGCACGAGCAGGCGGTGGCGGCGGTGGTGGCGTTGTTGGAGCGGGTCGAGGGGGAGTGAGCGCGAGGACGCCCTAGGGGCCCGGTCACGAGACACGCGAAGCCGCCTACGGCTTAGGCGGCACTGCGACCTGCTTGAACCACAGCCGCCCCTTCTGCCCTGGCCCCCCGGTGATGCGCACGACCTTGAGCCACACGCCAGGCTTGAGCTCGAACGTGGTACCCTCGACCAGATCCACGATCCGGGACCGCTCGATGTCCACATAGGTCGTCAGGATCGTCGCGCCGTCCACCGTGCGCGGGATCAGGCCCGACACCGTGAACGTCACGTCCGCGAAGCGCCCGACGGAGGCCTCATCGACCACCAGGTCGAAGTCTCCGGAAGCGGGCGGCGCGGCCGCCGACGGCTGCTCCACGATGTGCGTTGGCTTGATGTCCGTCATGGGGGCCTGCGGAGGACTCTGGGCGGACGCGCAGCGCGCGGAGCCCACGAGGAGGATGGAGGAGAGGAAGAGGTATCTCACGTTCACTGCCGATTTGAGAATTGCCAGAAGAGCGCGTCGAACTGGGCCCAGGTGAGTCGCGGCTCCGCGACGCGAGCTGCCGATCCCCACGGGTTGCGCAGCGTGACGCCCGAGCTGTCGGCGCTGAGCACCGCATACGAGTGCCCGGGCACGATCGAGTTGTTCTGCGCGAAGGTGGTGTTCTCCGCGCTGAGCGACGACCAGGACTGCGCGTTTGTCGCAACCTCCACGGGCGCACCGTCACCCATCATGTCGATGATGTGCTGGTGCGTGTCATCGCCGTTGAGCACCTGCTCCTCGTACGCTTGGCCCGTCAGCGCCTCCAGCGCGTTCGCGCCGAAGCCGCCGCTGGCGATCGCACCGTACGAGCCCATCATCAGAGCATAGGCCTTCTCGAACAGGCGCACCCACAGCTCCGGGTTTCCGCTGGCGTCAACGTCGCCGCCGTGCGCGTGAGGTGGGTTGGCGCTGGCGTTCGGGTTTGCGGTGTCGGTCCCCGCCGCCGCCACCGGGAAGGTCGGGAAGATCTGGACCGTCACCTCAGTGAAGTCCGTCGTGCTGAAGAACAGGAAGTCCGTGACCTCCTTGCGGTACATCCGGACACTGTACGTGCCATCTGCGTTGGCGGTGATCGCCTGCTCCAGGAGCGCCGGGCTGCTGTGCGCGATCGCGACCAAGCTCGCGAGGAAGTAGCAGTCGCCGATCGAGCCCTGGTTGACGTCGTTGGGGGAGAAAGCGTTGCCGTCGCCGTCGCCCTGGCTGGCCACGTCGCCAGACTGCGCGGGGCCGAGCGCCTCGGGGAGCGAGGCCATCGTGGTGTCGCGCTGGACGGGAGCCTCGCTGGACGTTCCGACCCCGCTCCCGCCGCCCAGGAACGAGTCCAGCACGGGCTCGGCGTTACGCCCCGCCACCACCGCGTCCGCGACCTGATCGGCGTGACGCTCGTAGGGGTCACCCACCTGACCCACCCCGCCCTTGAGTTGAACGACACCTGCCCGCTGCTGAACGACGTGCGTCGCCTCGTGCGCGGCCGTGTGCAGGTCAGGCTGGGCCGCGAACGCGACGTGGTCGCCGGTGGCGTACGCCGTGGCCCCCATCGCCGACGCCGCGCCCGCGGCCGCGCCTCCCACGTGCGCGGAGATCCCGCCGACGTCATGCCCGCCGAACGCCGCCTGGATCGCCTCGCCGTGCGGCAACTCCCCGCCGCCGCCTGACAAGCCTTCGGAGGCGAGCTGGTGCAGGTCTTCCGACTCCGGCGCGGGGCCGTGCTCGCCGAAGTACTGCAGCGCCGCGCTGTTGCCGACCGCGCGACGGAGCTGGAGCGTGCGCGCGTCGAACCCCGGCGCCGCCAGGCGCTGAACCGCGTCGGCGCTGCTCTGCGACGCGGGTCCCACGGACGATTCGGCCCCCCCGGGGCTCGAACGCGACACGAACCTCGACCGCACGCGGCCCTCCACGTCTTCCATCTCCACGGTACACCGACCGGCGGGACGGAGCCAACCAAGAACCGAACGGCGCGCTCGGACTTCCGCCTGCGGCCGCTGAGGCGGCGTCTCAAGCGCCCTACCCCGCGCGCCCCGCGAACCAGTCGATCGTCCGCCGCAGCCCCTCGTCCCCGTCCACCACCGGCGCCAACCCAAAGTCCCGGCGCCCGTTGCTCAGATCAAACCAGTGCGACGTCGCCAGCTGCGTCGCCACGAACCGCGTCATCGGCGGCTCGCCCTTCAGCGGCAGCACCGCCCACGCCGCCTCCGCCACGGCCCCGATCGCGCGCGCCGTCCCGAGCGACACGCGCCGCTCCAGCGGCGGCAGGCCGACGCCCGCGAACAGCGCGTTGAGCCACGACCACAGCACGACCGGCTCGGCGTCGGTCACAAAGTACGGCCGCCCCGCGTTCTCCGAGCCGATCGCCAGCGCGTCCCCGGCCTGCACGTGCGCCGCCGCGGCGTTGTCGACGTAGGTCAGGCCCACCCGGTTCTTGCCGTCGCCGATGATCCGCAGGCGACCCGCGCGGTGACGCGCCAGGATGCGCGGGAGCATGTGCGGCTCGTCCGGCCCGTAGACGATGTGCGGGCGCAGCGCGGTGGTCGCGAGGGTCGCGTCGTTGGCGGCCAGCACCATGCGCTCCGCCTCGGCCTTGGTGTCGGCGTAGGGCGACTCGTAGTGGTCCGGGTACGGGCACTGCTCCTCGCGCAGGCCCTCGGTGTCGCCGTCGGCGTGCGCGACGCTGGGCGTGGACGTGAACACCAGGCGCGACACGCCGGCGGCGCGGCAGGCCTCGATCACGCGGCGCGTGCCGTCGACGTTGATCGCGGTGAACGCGGAGCGCGGCGCGTGGATGGGCGTCATGGCGGCGGTGTGGAACACGACGTCCATGCCGACGAACAGACCGGCCAGCGCGGGGTCGTCGCGGCCCAGGTCCGACGTGACGCCGCGCGCGCCGAGCGCCTCGACGTCCGGGTAGCGGTGGCGGCCGAGCACGGTGACGTCGTCGCCGCGCGCGACCAGCTGCGCGACCACGTGGCGGCCGATGTAGCCGCCACCTCCCGTGACCAGCGCCTTCACGCCGTGCGCTCCAGGAACGCGGCGATGAGCGACAGCGCGCGCTCGGGCGCGTCCTCCATCACGTAGTGGCCGACGTCCTTCCAGGCGTGAACCTCAGCGGCGGGGAAGCGGCGCTCCCACTCGGCGCGGAAGGCGGGCGTGAAGCAGAAGTCGTCGTCGCCCCACAAGATGAGCATGGGCTTGTCGAGCAGCTTCACCAGGCCGTCGTCGATGCGTCCCAGCTCGGCGTAGGACGGGTGCGCCGCGTGCAATGGGATGTCCTGCACAAAGCGCAGCGTGGCGATCCGGTTGGCCCAGGAGTCGTACGGGAAGAGCAGGCCCTGCTTGGCGACCGCGCTCAGGCCCTTGGCCGTGGCGCGGACGGTCGCGACCTGCGCGAACCCGTTGAGTCCACGCACCGCGAGCGTGCCGAAGATGGGGATCTTCACCGTGGCGATGCTCGGCGGGATGCGCAGGCTGCGCCACGCGCCGGTGTTGGTGATGACCAGGCGCTTGATCCACTCGGGGTGCAGCGTGGCCACGCCGGAGCCGATGGCGCCGCCCCAGTCGTGCACGACGAGCGTGATGTCGCGCAGGCCGAGCGCCTCGATCACCTTCACCACGTTGCCCACGTGATCGGCCAGCCGGTACGGCCAGTCCTGCGGCTTGTCGGACAGGCCGCAGCCGATGTGGTCGACCGCCACCACGCGGTAGGGCCCGGCGAACTTGGCGATCAGCGCGCGCCAGTAGAAGGACCACGTGGGGTTGCCGTGGATCGCCAGCAGCACCGGCGCGTCCTTGGGGCCCTCGTCGATCACGTGCATCTTGCCGCCGTTCACGTCGAGGAACGTCCCGGTCCACGGGTAGACGGCGCGCAGCGACTCGGGAAGCGACTTCACCACAAGACCCCCATCATCGCGCAGTTGAGCCCGCTGCCAATGCCCATCAGGGCCATGCGGTCGCCAGGGTGCACGCGGCCCTGGTCGCGCGCGAGGATGGCCGTCACCGGCACGCCGCACGAGCCCGCGTTGCCGAGCCACGGGTAGATCTGCGGGGCGCGGTCCTGATCCAGCCCCAGGTGCCGCACCACCGTGTCGTGGTGCGCCTTGCCGACCTGGTGGAGCGCCGCCGTGTTGACGTCGCCCAGCTGCCAGCCGAGCACGTCGGAGAACTCGCTCCAGGTGCGGCCGGCGAGCGCCACGCCCTCGCGAAGCAGCTTCACGCTGTCCGTCACCATGCCGCGCGCGTCGCCCACGCACAGGTCGTGGTGCTGCGCCGCCGACAAGGTCACGCCGCCCAGCAGCCGCCGCGCCGAGCGCGCGCGACGCGCCGACACCAGCACCACCGCCGCCGCCGCCGATCCGAGGGTGAGCGTGGCGAGGTTGTCCTTGAACAGGTGGATGTCCGCGTCCGGCGCGTGCAGGCGCGCGACGGTGGCGTCGAGCACGGGGGCGGCGTCCTCACCCGACACCACTAGGCCCACGTCGATCTGCCCGAGCGCGATCATGTTCGCGACCACCTGCAGGCCGGTCAGGAAGCCCAGGCAGGCGTTGCCGACGTCGAAGTTCAGCGCGTGCTGGCCGACGCCCAACGCGCCCTGGACCTCACACGCGATGGAGGGCTCAAGGCGGCCCTTGTAGACCGAGCACGACACGACGGCCTGCACCTCGGCCGCGGAGACGCCGGCCTCGGCCAGCGCCTGACGGGCGGCGTCGGTGGCGGCGGAGATGGCGGTGACGCCCGGCGCCCACAAACGACGCTCGGAGATGCCGGTGACGGCCTCTACCCAGCCCGGCTTGAAGCCCAGCTTGCGATAGAGCGGGCGGAGCTGGTCCTCGATCTCCGCGGTGGGGAGCACGACCTCGGGCAGGCGCACGGACGCGCCCTCCAGGTGGACGTTCTCCCAGAGCATGCGGGCGGCCCGGGTCGGGACTCGCCACGCACCCAGATCGGGCGCGCGAAGCGTCGGGTCGGTCATCGTCCCTCCAGGCAGCCGCGCCTCATAACCCAGGGTGGCGCGGCGTCCCGATCCCGGCTGGACCCCGGGCCTCGGCGCGGCCCATCAGACCTCCACCAGCCCCCACGACACGGCCAGCCGACTCAGGAAGCGCTGGCGCGCGTCGGCGTCACCGATGAACGACACGGCGGGCACGGTGGTCGCGCCCTCCAGCCGCGCCAAGAGCGCGGTGTGGACGTCGCGCTCGCTCGGCCACGGCAGCAGCAGACCCAGCCCCGACAGGCGCAGCTGCGACTCCACGTCGTCGCGCAGGTAGACCGTCTCCCAGCCCGGCCAGGCGGCGGCGACGCGCGCCTCGATCGCGGCGGCGCTGTCGTCGTGCCAATAGTGGAGCGTGTGGCGGTCGACGTCGACGTGCAGGCCGAGCGCGGGCATCCGGCCGGTGACCAGCGGGGCGATGTCGCGGTGCAGCTCCAGCAGGCGGGGCACGACGGCAGGGCCCTCCTCCAGGCCGTCGACCCAGCCGCTGATCCGCCGCCACGCGGCGCGACCGCCGACGGTGAGGGTCAGGAGCGCGTCGCCGCCGGACTTGAGCGCGAAGGGGTAGGGATCTCGCCGAGGATCGAGGATCGCCTCCACCGGATGACCGGCGAGCCGCGCGATGTCGGTCATGCCCTGGTGGGCCCAGCGCACCTCCCAGCCCGGCCACTGCGTGCGCATCAGGTCGAGGTAGGCGCGGCGGCCCACCAGTCCCAGGCCCACGCCGTCCCCGCCGAACCAAGTCAGCACGCGGTGATCCTCGTCGTAGACCGCGGCGCCGTCGGCCCAGGTCTCGTTGAGCCACTCGTCGTTGGGCCCGCGTGTCTCGATGAAGTCACGCGCGTCGCGGGGGCCCCAGAACAGCACCAGATCGACGTCCCGCCCACACCAACTGTCATGGTAGAGGGTGGACTTTCCGTCGCGGATGACCACGAAGTTCGCTCGGTCCCCCATCGCGTCTCCCCAGCGTCTGGTCCAAGCTTAGCTGCTTGCCCGGCAGCGACCAGCCCGCCGACGTGATCCCTCGCGCCGTGGTAGGAGCGCCGCGCTTGCCCGGAGACCCCAGTGCGCGCGATCCTGCTGTCCCTCGTGTTCGCGACCGCGTGCGTCGACGCCGACGCGCCGGTGCACCCTGGCGACGACGCCGTCGTCGAGATCACTGTCCCCGAGGGCGCTTCGGGCCGCTCGCTGACGCCGCTGTTGATCGAGCAGGGCCTGGTCCCCGGCGAGTGGTCGTGGCGCTGGGTGCTGCGCAGCTCGGACGCGTCGTGCATCAAGGCGGGCCGGTTCGCGGTGAAGCGCAGCATGTCCATGCACGCGCTGCTCGACACGCTCTGTGGGCCGCCGCTGCCGGAGGACGTGCCGTTCACGGTGGTGGAGGGCTGGCGCATCGACGACATCGATCGCGCGCTGACCGACGCCCACCTGATCACCGCCGGGCAGTACGCCGAGCTGGCGAAGACCAAGGCGGTGACGGCCCCGTTTGCGATCCCCACCGCCACGCTCGAGGGCTACCTGTACCCGGAGACCTACCGGGTCGAGCCCAAGAAGTTCGTGGTGAAGGCGTTCATCGAGCGGCAGCTCGCGATGTTCCAGGAGCGCTTCGGCGCCAGCTACGCGCCCGGCGCCGACGGTCGGCCGCTGTCCGACATCGTGATCATGGCGTCGATGATCGAGCGCGAGGAGCCGAGCCCCGACAACCGGCCGGTGATCGCGGGCATCCTGTGGAAGCGCATCGACCACGCGTGGAATCTGGGCGTGGACGCGACCAGCCGCTACACGCTGCCCGACTGGAACGATCGCGACGCGTTCATGCTCAAGCTGCGCGACCCGAACGACCCGTACAACTCCCGCCTGCGGCCCGGCCTGCCGCCGACGGCGATCGGCAACCCGGGCGCGGGCGCGCTCAACGCCGCGGCGCATCCGGTGGAGTCAGAGTGGTGGTACTACCTGCATGATGGGCAGGGCCACTTCCACGGAGCCAAGGACGTGACGGGCCACGAGGCGAACCGGCGCGAGTTCAACGTCTACTGACCGACGCCGCGTGCGATCAAAGCTCGCTGTCGTCCAGGTCGTCGAGCCCCGCGCCGACCACGTCGCGCGCGACGCCGTAGCTGAACCCGCCGCGCGCGAGGATCGCCAGCTCCTTGCGACGCAGCTCGGGCGAGTCGACGCCGGTGCGCCATGGCCCGATGCGACGACGGCGCGCCATGAGCAGCGCCGCGGCGCGATCGGTGCCCGCGTCCTCCGAGGTCTTCATGAGGCCGTCGATCACCTCGCGCGGGATGCCCTTGCTGGCCGACGCGAGCTTGATGCGCCGCTCGGCCCAGCCGCGCTGACGACCGCTGCGGATCAGGTTCTCCGCCACGCGCGCGTCGTTGATCGTGCCACCCGACACCAGCCGCGCGAGGTTCGCGTCCAGGGCCTCGGTCAGCGCCTCGGTGTCGGTCTGGTGCTCGCGGGCCGACTGCGTGATCTTGCGCAGGAAGTGCCGCCGGACATGCGCCGCAGGCTGATCGTAGCGCTCCAGGTAGTACTGGATCATGTTCCCCAACCGCTTCTCGGTCATGGGCTTCGACGGGCGACCGGCCACGAGCTCTCCACGAATCAATCACCGACGCATCGGACGAGGAATTGTCGTGCGGTGTTGCACGCTGCGCACTGATGTTAGAGCGACGCCCAAGGTCTAATGCGGCCCCCGCATCTCGGCCTAAGTCGTCTCGGAACCCGCTGAATCGCCATTCATCGCTGAGCCGTCATTCATTCGCACGCATCACACCCGGTGATCCCCATGCCGCTGCCGTCCGCCCGCTCGCGCCGCGCTGAAAACGTCACCGACCTGCACCCGATCCCCACGCCCTCCAACGACGATCTGCTCCGCGCGTACCGCATCGCGGCGCGCTCGCGCTGCGTGGAAGAGCACATCGTACGACTGGTCGCGCGCGGCGAGGTGAAGTTCGCGATCTGGGGCCCCGGTGAGGAGGTGCACGGCGTCGCCACGGCGTTGGCGCTGTCCAAGGCGCTGAACGGCCAGCACTTCGGGATGGTGCCGCACTACCGTTCGGGCGCGCTGTGTTCGGCGTGGTGTGAGCTCAACGGCATCCCGGACTTCACGTCGCGGCTGCTGCGCCAGCAGTTCTCGCGCGGCACCGACGAGATGACGGGCGGTCGCCAGATGGTGTACCACCTCAACATCCCGGAAGTGGGCATCCTTCCCGTGCAGAGCCCGGTGGGCATGCAGCTGGGCAAGGCCGCGGGCTGGGCGCTTGGCTACCAGAAGAAGGGCATCACCGACGGCGTCGCGCTCGCGGTGCTGGGCGACGGCACCACCGCCGAGGGTGACCTGCACGACGCCATGAACGCGGCGAGCGTGTGGAAGCTGCCGCTGATCATCCTGGTGACGGACAACGGCGTGGCCATCTCCACGCGTCCGGAGGAAGGCCGCGGCATCAAGAGCTTCGAGGACTACGCCAAGGCGTTTGGCTTCGCGTTCTTCTCGTGCGACGGCTCGGACTTCGAGGACACCTACCGCCAGACCTTCCTCGCCGCGCAGTGCGCGTGTGAGGAGCAGCGGCCGGTCTTCATCCACGCGCACAACCTGCCGCGCTTCAACGGCCACTCCTCGGCGGCGGACGTCACGTTCGACCTGTCGCAGGAAGACCCGCTGATCGCGTTCGGACGCGACCTGGTGCAGCGCGGCGCGCTGGAGGCCACCGCCGTGCTGGCCCGCAAGAAGGGCGACGGCCGCGACTTCTTCGCGCACCATGAGCTGGGCAGCGTGATGACCGAGGAGGACGCGGTGATCCGCGCGCTGATCGAGCGCGTGCGCGCCGAGCCGCACCCGGACACCACCAAGGTCGACTCGCACATCTACGCGCCGTTCCCCGACGTGACCGAGTCCGCGCACGGCGTGGGCGACACGAACGTGTCCTACGCGGGCGCCATCCGCTCCGCGCTCGACAAGCTCATCCGCCGCAAGGGCGGCCACGCGATCGGCCAGGACATCGGCCGCCTGGGCGGCGTCATGACCGCCACCGCGGGCCTGCAGAAGCGCAACCCCAACTCCGTGGTCGACGCGCCGCTGAACGAGCCACTGATCTGCGGCGTCGCCACGGGCTTGGGCTTCCACAAGAACGTGATGGCCCTGCCCGAGATCCAGTTCGGCGACTACTCGCTCAACGCGTTCCACTGGCTGGTCTACCTGGGCACCATCCACTGGGCGCACCTGGGCCAGGCCCACACCAAGCTGCTGCTGCGCATGCCGGTCGACCCGTTCGGCGGCGGCGCCGGCTACCACTCCATGACGCTCGACGGCTACTACACGGCCATCCCCGGCCTGGTGCTGATCATGCCGTCCACGTCGTTCGACGCGCACGGGCTGATGCTCACCGCGGGCGAGTACGACGGCCCCGTGGTCTGCCTGGAGCCCAAGTGGCTGTACCGGCAGAACCTGGGCCCTGCGTTCCCCGGCGAGCCCACCGACGACGCCAGCGTGACCGAGCTGAAGAAGTCGATCATGCGCGGCGACGTGCCCGAGCTTCCGGACGTCTACGTGCCGTTCGGCAAGGCCGCCATCCGCCGCCAGGGCACCGACCTGACCATCGTGTCGTGGGGCCGCGCGGTCTACAAGAGCCTGCTCGCCGCCGAGCAGCTGGCGAAGCAGGGCGTGTCCGCCGAGGTGATCGACCTGCGCACCCTCGTGCCGCCGGACCTGGACTGCATCCACGCCAGCGTCGGCCGCACCCGCCGATTGGTCGTCGCGTCCGAGGACCGCGCCTTCGCGGGCTTCGCGCGGGCCATCCAGGGCTCCGTGGTCGAGGCCTTCCCGGGCGTGCCGTCGCGCGCGGTCGGCCAGAAGAACATCCCGACGATCGCGCAGTCCATCATCCTGGAAGAGGCGCAGGTCCTTCAGGTGTCGCAGATCACCCAGGCCGCCGACGAGGTCCTGGGCACGCGCATGGCGACCGGCGGCAGCGTGGCGTTCGTGCCGCACCGGTACTGGATCTCCTAGGTCGAAGCCCACTTAGTTCGGTCGACACGTCGATCGAACGGCGGAGAACGGCCCGAAGCGCGGCGCGGGCAGTCGGCTCGAGCCCGTTCACGCGCGACCGCAACCCAGCCCAAGCGCCGCGTCGACCGCCGCTACTTGGTCGACAGGTCGATCTGCACGGTGGCGCCGTCGAGCACCCAGACCTCGCGCTCGACCTCGATCGTGCCGTCGCGGCCAGAGACCTTGAACTTGTGCAGGCCCGGCGTCAGCATGACGTTCGCCGGGATGGTGCCCTCGGGGCGGCCGTCGATCCACAGACGCGCGCCTTCCATGCCCTCGGCGACGATGCTCGCGGGGCCCTCGACCGGGCCGTCGCCCAGCGAGGTCTCGACGCGCTCGCGGGACTCGTCGACGTCGATGGTCTTGGAGAAGCCCGCGTGGCCCTCCAGCGTCATCAGGACCTCGTGGGTGCCCAGCGCCAGGTCCGCGGTGGTGGGCGTGCGGCCCACAAAGTCGCCGTCGACGCGCACCACCGCGCCCTCGGGCGTGGAGAGGAAGCGCACGAAGCTGCGACCCGCGGGCGGCGTGCGACCTGCCGTCGGGTCATCGAGCGCGGACGGGGTCTCGACCTCAGCCGGCGCCGCGTCTTCCACCCGAGGCAGCACAACGGGCGGCGAGCCGCCCCGCGCGAACAGGGTGATCGCCGTGCCCGTGATGGCCGCGAACACGGCCAGCACCATGACGACGACCGCCCACCGGTAGCCGGTGCCGCCGGTCTCTTCGATCACGGGGAGGTCGGCCTCTTCCACGGGCGGCGTGACGATGCCCTCGGGCGTCGCGCGCGGCTTGGCGCGGGGGACCGCGCCTGAGCGGGCGAGGAGCGTGGCCAGATCCGCAGGCGGCGGGCGGGTGGTGTCGCGGTTGCGACGGCGCTGCTCGGGCTCGCGGCCGGCGTCGACGCTCACGGGGAACCCGTACGGCTGCAGGGTCGGCAGCGGCGGAGGAGGCACATCCGCCTCGTCCTCGACGTCGGGGGAGGGGATGATCGTCGGCTGGGAGACGCGCGGCCCGGGCTTCACGGAGAAGCCCTTCCACGGGTCCTCCTCGGCGAACAGCGGAGGCGAAGACATGTCGTCGCCGACGGTGGGCTCGGGGATGTCGTCCATCAACAGGGGCGGGCCGATGTCCGGCGTCTCGCCGTCGGGCGGGGACCAGGAGTCCCGCTTGATCTCTTCGCTCACCTGGGTGGGCGCTTCGTCGAGGTCGCTAAACGCCATCGTCGCCGCGGCGGGGGGCGAGGGCTGCACCACAAACCCCATAGGCAGACCGCCCTCGGACGGCCAAGCGTCGTCAGGGTTGTCGATGTCGCCGGGTTTGCGAACGCCCATGCCTCGGTTCCTGTGTGATCTCGCGTCGAGACTCTACGGCATAAGGACGCGGCATGCACGCAGTACTGACGGGTTCATCGGCATTCGTTCGGCTCGGTGACGGCGGCGGGCGCGGTCCAGCCGGGCATGTTCCAGCCAGAAGGCGGCTTCCAAGCGCCCTCTGCGGGCTCGAAGCAGCCGTAGGGCACGTCCCGGGCCACGGGCGCCGGATCGTCGTCCGGATGCCACGTGAAGTGCCACCACTCCTTCCAATAGTTCACCCAGCCGTGGCGCCGCATGAGCTCCACAAAGTGGAGCCTGCGGTCCAGCACCTCGCCGGTGGCGTTGCGGGTGTGGGCGCGGTCGTCGAGGGTGTCGAACGGCACGCCCATGTCGAGCGGCGCGCCCGTGGCCAGGTCGATCACGGTCAGGTCGATCGTGTTGCCGCGGTTGTGGTTGGAGCGCCGGGCGATGTAGCCGTTGTCGAGCAGCGCCGTCTGGCCGGTCCGCGTGGCCCAGGCGACCATGGCCAGCGTGCCGCGGAGGGGACGGTAGGCGTCGTAGACCAGCAGGCCCTTGCCTTCGGCCGCGAGATCCGCCTGCACGCGCGCCAGGTCGGCGGCCGGGCCCGCCATCAGCCACGCGTCCGCCGCGCCGTACCCCGGGAGTGGCGCGCCGGTGAAGTTGTCGGCCAGGTGGTAGCGAATGTCGAGGCGAACGCCGGGCACCGCGGACGTGAGGTCCACCCAGCCCTTGGGCGGCGACGACAGCCCTGACGAGGGCTCGGCGGCCAGCGCGGCGGTGGCCAGGAGCGCCAGCGCCAAGGGCGGTGCCTTCACGACTTGCCCAGCGTGATGTCGAAGCGCTCGATGTACTTGGCGAACGACGCGCGGACGCGGTCCGGGTCCACGCCGAACATCTCGGGCGAGTAGTGGTGCGAGCCGATCTTGTCGGCGCGATCGGCCTCCTGCCACGTGACCACCGCGTCGTGCGGGTTGGCGGGGAGCGGCAGGTCGAAGTGCGCGCACACGTCGCGCAGCACGCCCTCGGGATCTTGGTGCAGGCGCCGGAAGTCGACGTCGTAGAAGTTCTGGTCTCCGCGACGCTCGCGGACCTCCATGGCCCGCGTGACGCCCTCCAGGAACCGCGTCTCGATGTAGGCGCCGAGCTCCTTGGGCTCGAACGTCCCGTAGATCATGCGGCGCGTCAGCGACATGAGGCTGGCGTACGAGGCCACCGAGTCGAACGGATCGCGGTGGCACCACACGATGCAGGCGTCGGGGAAGGTGTCGAGCAGGGCGTCCATGAACCACAGGTGCTCGGGGCACTTCAGCAGCAGGTTGTCGACCGGATGCTGGTGCAGCAAGACCTTGAGCCAGGTCTTGTATTCCTCGTACGGGCCGCGCATGTCCGAGTTCAGCAGCCACTCGCCGTAGCTGTTGAGCCCCGTCATGATGTCCCAGTTCAGCACCGCGAACGAGTAGCAGAACAGGTACCAGCACTCCTCGTAGGAGTCCCAGCGGACGTCATGGATCTCGCCCTGTTCGGGCGCGACCAAGTTGGCGGCGGCGAGCGTCATCCGCGCGGCCCGCCCACGCTTCTTGAGGTCCACCACCGGATCCGGACTGGCCGGGATCGGGGTCAGGAGCTCCCAGAACTGAAGCCCACGGTGGCCCGGGTGGAGCGACAGCAGGTTCTGCATCGCCGTGGTGCCCGTGCGCGGGAACCCGACGACGAAGATCGGCCGCTCGACCTTGATGTCGCCGATCTCCGGGTGCTTCTTCAGGTGGTCCTGAAGCTGGAGCCGCCCAGCGACCGCCTTGAGGTACGTCTGACGGAGCAGCACGTGCGCCAACGGCGTCATGCCGAGCGCGTCCGCGTTCTCGATGACCTGCTGCATGCCGACCTTGAAGGACTCGTCGCCGAGGTCCGACAGGCCGGTGGCGCGCTTGGCGTCCTCGAGGATCTCGTCCATGCCGACGCGGGTAGGCTTGAGGCCGAGGCGGACCGACACGCCGAGCACGCAATTCGCGACCCGCGGAATGAGCGGGTACTTGCGGTTCGACACGGTGGGCTGGTCGCTCAACGATCCTCCGGCGGCGGCCCCGTAACCCGACCGACACCTTCGCGAGCCCCGTCATCTCTGGTCGTGGAAGCGTCAAATCGGGGAAGGGTCGAGCGGTCCAAGGTTCTACCGTGTGGCCGTCGCGTTAGTCCCGGCGGCCGATGGAGTTGCCCATGAAGTTCGACCTGCTCGCGCGTGCCGCCTTCGTGTTCGGAGCGCTGTCCGCTGCAAGCACCGCCTCCGCCGCCAACTGCGACGGGTACCTGGCCAAGATCAGCACGGCCAAGGGCTCGGCGCTGGTCGACGCGTACCAGGGTCTTGTCCGTTGTGACGCCAACCTCGGCCGCTCCGAGTTCGGCAAGTACGCGATGGTCGCGGGCAACCTGGAGACGCTGGTCCCGCTGACGCTCGCGGGCGTGGACGCCACCGCGTACGGCTCCGTGTGGGAGACGATGGGCAAGATCCCCTACGAGTACCGCACCGATTTGGCGCATGCGGTCGGGGCCGCCTGCGAGCAGCATCCCAAGCTCGTGGAGTTCTTCCGCACCTCGTACGTAGGCCAGAAGGGCACGGAGTTCAGCAGCTGGCAGTCCGCGCTGACCGCCTGCGGCTCGGCCGACATGGCGGCCTGGGTGGACTCGATCGTCCTCGACCCGCCCACCTCGAACTACAACGACCGCTACAACGCCGTCCTGGGCGCGGTGATCGAGTCGCGCCACGGCGCGGCCCTGCCGCTCCTCCAGAAGGCGGCGATCACCGCGGGCACCCGCGGCGGCCCGTTCAACAACCTGCTCGACGTCATCCAGCGCTCGGTCGAGGTCACCGGCTACGGCAAGCAGACCTCGCCTGAGGACCGCGCCGCCATGGTCAACGCGCTCGTCGCGGTCGCCAAGGCCGTGCCGCCTGAGTCCGCCCGCGCCGTGGCCGACCGCCTGCTCAACGCGGGCGACGAGGGCATGGCCGCCAGCCTGCTCCCCGCGATCTACCCGGACCGCGTGCAGTCCGGCGGCGGCATGATGTGGGCGGGCGCCGCCATCGAGGCGTGCGATGGCGAGGCCGTCATCCACTGGGTGTCGTTCACCGAGGCGCCCAAGCGCCTGTCGGTGCTCGACGCGGTGGCCGTGCCGCTGCGCGCCGCCAAGGCCAAGCTGAAGTGCCCGGCCGACACCGCCTGGACCATCCGCGCCACCGACGCCCCCGTGA
>CAIOSP010000071.1 GCA_903861005.1 uncultured Pseudomonadota bacterium | reverse complement strand
TGCGTCCGCCGGAAGCAGTAGCGGCAGTAGACGTGGCAGCGCTTGGTCAGCAGCAGCAACACCCGGTCGGGGTGCTTCTGCACCACCCAGGGCACCGGGCTGCGGGCCACGTCGCCCACCGGATCGTCCATGTCGCCCGGGTCCGGGACCAGCTCGGTCGGGTCCGGGAGCACCTGACGCGCCAGCGGGTCGGTCGGGTCGGATCCCACGATCCGGCTCCAGAAAGAGCGGGTGACGTGCACGGGGAACGAGTCCGCGACGGCATCCCAAGCCTCGGCGAGGTCCGGACGGACCCCAACGATCTCGGAACGCCCGACGATCACGCCGGGCTCGCCTGGACCAACAAGCAAGCTGGGATTAAAGGCGCGCCGCAACATCACCCCCGACCCGGGCTTCCCATGTACGAGACTTCAGACATCAAGAATGGCCTCAAGGTTGAGATGGACGGCTACCCGTGGACCGTCGTCTACTTCCAGTTCGTCAAGCCGGGCAAGGGCACAGCCTTCACTCGCACCAAGTTCAAGAACCTCATGACCGGCAACGTCGTCGAGCGCACGCTGCGCACGGGTGAGCGCCTCACCCCCGCCGACGTCGCCGAAGACAACATGACGTACCTGTACAACGATGGCGAGATGTACACCTTCATGAACGACGAAACCTTCGACCAGGTTGCCATCCAGGCCACCGTCCTGGGCGACGACAAGCAGTGGCTGCTCGAGCAGATGAAGGTGCGCGTGCTCTTCTACAAGAGCCGCCCCGTCAACATGGAGCTTCCTACCTTCATCGACATCGTCGTGAAGTACACGGAGCCCGCCACCAAGGGCAACACGTCCCAGGGCGCCCTGAAGACCGCCGAGTTTGAGTCTGGCGCGACCGCCATGGTGCCGCTGTTCATCGAGACCGGCGACACCATCCGCATCGACACGCGCACCGGCGAATACTGCGAGCGCATGATCAAGAAGTAGGTGCGGATGACACCAGACCCCAGCGGACTGCGTGCACGCGCCACGGTGCTGCGCGCGCTCAGGAACTGGTTCGCGGATCACGGGTACCTTGAGGTGCCCACCCCGGTCCTGGTGCCGTCTCCCGCGATGGAGCCCACCCTGTTCGCCGTCGCGGCGCAGGGAGGCTTCTTGCGTACCTCGCCCGAGTTCGCGCTCAAGCGCGTGCTCGCGTCGGGTCTGCCGCGCATCTACGAGATCGGCCCGTGCTTTCGCGATCGCGAACACGGCGGCTGGCACGGGCGCGAGTTCACCATGCTCGAGTGGTACCGCGCCGGCGCTTCGCTGCCGGACCTGATGGACGAGGTCGAGTCGCTGGTCAACGCCGCGGCCGACGCGCTCA
Organism: uncultured Pseudomonadota bacterium; assembly: GCA_903861005.1. Taxonomy (GTDB): domain Bacteria; phylum Myxococcota_A; class UBA796; order UBA796; genus CAIOSP01. The sequence goes on along the minus strand of CAIOSP010000071.1, from coordinate 46,236 downwards.
ACCGCCCTCGCCCCGGCCGATGGTCGCGTCAGACCGTGCGCGAGCTGTTCCGCGACCACACCGGCGTCGACCTGGCCCACGCCACCGCCGCCGAGATTTCCCCGCTCGACCCCGAAGACTGGGACGGCGCCTTCTTCCGCCGCTGGGTGTCGGACGTCGAGCCCAAGATCAAGACCCCCACGTTCATCGACGAGTGGCCCGCCAGCCAGGCCGCGCTCGCCGAGGTGCGCGCGTGGCGTCGCTGGCCCGTCGCCTGCCGCTTCGAGGCCTTCGTCGGCGGCGTCGAGCTGGCCAACGCGTTCTTGGAGCTGGGCGACCCGGCCGACCAGCGCGCTCGGTTCGAACACTCCATCGACGCGATGCGCCGCGACGGCGAGCGCCCTCACCCGCTCGACGAGTCGCTGATCGACGCGGTTGGCCGCATCCCGCCCACCGCCGGGATCGCCATGGGCGTCGACCGGCTGGTGGCCGTGCTCTGCGGTTGGAGCGGCATCGGCCCCGGGCGCGTGGACTAGCCCTCGCCGAACAGGCTGGGCGTGTCGTCCTCGAACACGTCCTTGAGCGGCCACGGATCACCCACGCAGCCCAGGCACGGGGCGGCGGCGTCCTTGGTGGGCACGCGCAGCAGGTTTCGGGTGCGCTCCACGGTCAGCGCGACCGCCGTGGTGGCGCCCATGCGAGCGGCCCACAGGTCAGCCGCCTCGGCCGCGGGCTCATCGCCAGTCACGCCGTAGGGGCAGGCGTGCGTCCGCCGCGGCGACGCGCAGCGAACGTGGACCTCGGCCGCGCCCGCGATGAGCAGCGCCGCGACACGCGCCTTGATCCCGGCGGCCGCCGAGAGCGAAACCAGCGCGACCTTGCGACCGGCCACCACCTCGGGCACCGCGCGCAGCGTGCCGGGCACCCAGGCCGGGCAGAGCGTGGCGTCCAGCGTGGCGGCGAAGCCGAGCGCGGCCGGCCACGACGCGTCGTCCGCCGCGACCACCAGCGTGTCGGACGACAGCCGCGCCTCGCGCGCGAGCTCTTCACCCAGCTGACGTCGGACCTCCCACACCGAGCGGCCGTCGGCGTGGCTGCCCGAGAGCGCCACCTGGAGCAGCTCCTGCCCACACACCGCCACCGAGCGCCGCGCGAACGGGCGCACCGACGACACGCCCCGCTCGTCGACGATCACCATCTCACCCGGGTCGACCGCGCGGAGCAGGTGACCGCCCGCCGCGACGAACGCGGCCTCCTCAGACGCCAGCGCGATGGCGCCGTCTACCCGACCGAGCACCAGCGGCCGCAGGCCCTGCGGATCACGCACGCCGACCAGCAGGCCGGGCGCCGCGACCACCACCGCGAAGGCGCCGGACGACTTCCAGAGGGCGTCCACCACACGATTGACCAGCGTGCGCTGGCTGGAACGCGCCACCAGCGCGAGCACCAGCGCGGAGAGCCCCGCACCGTCGAGCAGCGCGCCACCGGCCAGCACGTCCCGGCGAAGCGACGCAGCGCCCACCACCGTGCCCGAGAAGGCCACCGCCACCTGCCCCACCGACAGCGTGCCCCAGGCCGGCTCGCGGGCCACGTCGATGGCGCCGGACAACACGTCACCGGACTGGGGGTGGGCGTGCCGAAGGCCCAGCGCCACGTCCCCGGTCAGCGCGTCGAGGGCGGCCTCGTCCTCCAGGAACACCGCGGTCGCAGACTGGCGGGCGCGCGCGACATCGTCGAACGCGACGATCCCCGCCGCCGCGCCGCCACGGTGCGCCAGACCACGCAGACCGCGCGCCACCAAGCGACTGGCCCGCGCGTGCCCGAACACGCCAATCACGCTGACGCTGTCCGACAAATCGAGCACCGTCCCTCCCGTCCGGGCCGGGTATCCGAAGCGGCCCGGACGCGCCGCCCCCATGCGGACGGATCCAGACCGGCTGACGCACGCACCCTCGGTCGCCGTGGTACGACGAAGCACGCTGAGGCCCCGATGCGCCCGTTCCTGCTCCCCTGGCTCCTCGCCGTCGCATGTTCGCCACCCGGGGTGGGGCCCGTCGCCCGCTACGAGCCAGGCTCCGTCGACTTCTTCGCCACGCCGTGGCCGTCCGACGCCCGCCGCACCGACGACGGCCACCCGGACTGGAGCACGTTCCCCAACCCTAGCGCCATCGTGCTGTTCGACCACTTCAAGACGGTGGCGGAGGCGCGGCCCGGCTTCGCCGAGAACGCGCCGTTCTACGTGAGCTTCGACGGCCCGATCGACACCGACCTGCTGCCGGATCTGGAAGGCTCGCTGACGTCGGACGCGTCGGTGCAGCTCATCGACATCACGCTCGACTCCCCCGACTTCGGCAAGCGGGTGCCCATCCACTGGGAGTTCCGCCCGACGGCGGGCGCGTACGTGCCCGACAACCTGCTCTCCGTGGCGCCCGTCGCCGGCTGGCCGCTTCGGCCGCGCACGACGTACGCGTTCGTGATGACGACGGCCGTCGCCACCCCGGCGGACGGCTTCCTCGACGCCTGGAACCACGGAGACGGCGAGGGCGCCGGCTCGCTGGAGGCGCTGCACAAGACCGCCCCGTTCCTCGACCTGGACCGCAACACCGTGGCCGTGGCCTCCACGTTCACCACCGGCGATCCCACCGAAGAGATGGACCGCATCGCGCGCTTCCTCGACGAGCGCGTCGAGCCCCCGACGTTCCGATCCGACGTCGACTTCCTCTACAACCTCGGCGACTTCAGCGTGTACCGCAGCGACTACGCGACGCCGCTGTTCATGTCCGGCACCAAGCCGTACGCTGCCGAAGGCGGCGCGTTTGTGTGGCGCGACGACGGCTTCCCCGAGGTCCAGGGCTGGGATCCGATGCGTCTGTCGGTCGTCACGCCGCAGGACCTGTCCACTCCGCCGCCAAACGGCTGGCCGGTGCTCGTCAGCCTGCATGGCACGGGCGGCGACTACCGCACCTTCTGCAACAGCGACAGCCCGCTGGAGATCGCCGACTGGATGGTCCCGATGGGCGTCGTCGGCCTGTCGATCGACCTGCCATTGCATGGCACGCGCGGCACGCCCGACACCATCATCGACCTGCACAGCTTCAACGTGCTCCAGCCGGACTCGGCGCTCCACATCCACCGTCAGGCCGCCGCGGACTTGCTGTACTTGCTGCACGGCATCACCGACAACGGCCCGCTGGCCTTCACGCTGCCCGACGGCTCCGAGCTCAAGCTCGACACGTCGCACGTCGCCGTGATCGGCCACAGCCAGGGCGGCATCACGGCCGCGCTCGCGCTGCCGTGGCTCGGCGGCATGGCCCAGGGCACCATGCTCTCCGGCGCAGGCGGCCTGCTGGCGATCACGGCGGTCGAGCGCACCGCGACGGTCGACTTCCCGTCCCTGATCAAGTCGATGCTGGAGTTCGCGCCCGACGAGGAGCTCACCGAGCTCCACCCGGTGCTGGGCCTCGTGCAGTCGATCGTCGAGCCCACGGACCCGATCAACTACGCGCCCTACTGGTTCCACGACCACCGCGGCGGCACCGGCGCCGTGCCTGAGTCTGTGCTGCTCACCAGCGGCCTTCAGGACGAGAACACGCCCAGCCGCACCGCCGAGGCGCTCGCGTCGGCCGCCCGCATGCCGTGGGCGAGCGCGCAGTACTCCGCCGCGCCTGGGCTCACGCTGCGCGGCGAAGCGGGCGGCCGCCTCCCGCTGGCGAACAACACCACCGACTGGTCCGGGGCGCCGATCACCGCCGGCTTCTCGCAGTGGTTCATCGGCTCGCACTTCGTCATCTTCGAGGACGAGAAGGCGCGCGATCTGACCCGCAACTTCGTCGGCACGGCGCTCCAGGGCCAGCCCGAGCTGCGCAAGGGACCTTGGTCGCCGTGAGCGACTGGCAGAAGCAGGTCTTCCCCGAGCCCTTCTTCCGCCCCGCGCCGGAGCGCGTCGCCGTGCCGCCCATCACCACGGGCGCGCTGCTCTCCCGATCGCTGATCGCGTTTGTGCAGCACGCGCCCTTTCTGCTGGGCGTGTCGGCGGTCGTGTTTGTGATGATCACCGTCGGCAGTTGCGCCTGCTACGTTCCGGGCATGGTCGCCGGCACGTTGAGCGGCTGGGCGCTCGCCGCGTGGTCGCTGGGCACGGTAGACGGCCACGCGCGGATTCGCGATGGCCGTGTCGCCATTCGCCGCCCGCTGCACGCGGCGCTCGGGTCCGTCTGGTTCAGCGTCACCCAGGCGGCCCCGGCGGTCGCGCTGGGCGTCCCAGTGCTCGCCGGCCTGCTCGCCGCGATCCCGCTCTGGCAGACGCCCGCGCTGGCGATCCCCATCTACGTCGGCAGCTGGGTGGTCGGGCTCGCGTTCAGCGGCTTGTTCGTCGCGCGGGTGGGCGCGGCCCGCTTCCTGGCCGTCGAGCACGACGTCAACCCAATCGAGGCCACCACGAACGTGCTGCGCGCGACGGCGGACGCGTGGGTGCCGCTCAGCCTGGCCTACGCGATCGTGATGGTCTCGGTGCTGGCGCTGCTGCCTGTGGCGGTCGGCCTGTACGGCATCGTGTCGTCGTACCCGGACGGATCCAACGCCCACCTCGCCGCGATGGCAGGCAGCGCGTTCCTGCTCACCATCCTCGGCATGCTCTGGTACGGCGTCCTGACCACGCTCGACGCGGTGGTCTACCGGGCGCTTGGCTACCCGGTCGCCGTGCAGGCCAACTCAGGCTGAGATCGCCATCATGCGCTCGATCGGCACCAGCGCCGCCTTGCGCGTGGCCTCGTCCATCTCCAAGCGCGGCTGCAGATCGCGCAACGCCAGGTAGATCTTCTCGAGCGTGTTGAGGCGCATGAACGGGCACTCGTTGCACGCGCAGTGCTCGCCGGTGCCGGGTAGCGGCAGGTACACGCCGCCTGGGCGCGCCTTCTCCATCTGGTGGATGATGCCGGGCTCCGTCGCCACGATGAACGTGGTGGCGGGCGAGGTCCGCGTGTAGCTCAGCAGCGCGGAGGTGCTGCCGACGAAGTCCGCGTAGGCCAGGATATCCGGCTCACACTCGGGGTGCGCCACGACCTTGGCGTCCGGGTGGCGCAGCTTGAGGTCGAGCAGCGCGCGCTCGCTGAACGTCTCGTGCACGATGCAGGTGCCCGGCCACAGGTCCATCTGCCGACCCGTGGTGCGGATCAGGTACGCGCCCAGGTTGCGGTCCGGCGCGAACAGGATGGGGCGATCCTTGGGCATCGCCTCGATCACCTTCACCGCGTTGCTGCTCGTGCAGATCACGTCCGACAGCGCCTTGGTGGCCGCGGTGCAGTTGATGTACGACACGACCAGGTGATCCGGGTGCGACGCCTTGTACGCGGCCAGCTGATCCGCAGGGCACGAGTCGGCGAGCGAGCAGCCCGCCTTCATGTCTGGCACGAGCACGATCCGATCCGGGTTGAGGATCTTCGCGGTCTCGGCCATGAAGTGCACGCCGCAGAACAGGATCACCTCGGCGTCCGTGTCGCGCGCGGCGCGGGCCAGCTGCAGCGAGTCGCCGATGAAGTCGGCGAGATCCTGAATCGCAGGCTCCTGGTAGTAGTGCGCCAGGATCACGGCCTTGCGCTCACGGCGCAGCGCGTCAATCGCGTCGAGCAGCGCGTCACACGTGGGGATCGTGGTGTTCATACGGCCACCTTAAACACGGAGCTTCACGCCGGAAGCGCCGAGCTTGTCCGTGACCACGGCGATGAGCGCCTCGGTCGCCTGGTTCATCTCGTCCGCAGTGCGGTTGCCCTCTTCGTTGTCGTAGAAGAGGCGGAAGGTCAGCGTGCGCACCGCGCGGCCGTCTTCCTCGTGCGCGAACAGGTCGACGATCGCCACCCGGCCCAGCCACGCGGGGCCCGAGGCGCGCAGCAGCGCGGCGACCGTGCCTCCCTCCACGCCATTCGCCAGCGTGAACGCCAAGTCACGCTCCACGGGGGGGACGCGCGGGGGCTCGGTGAACGGCTTGCTCGCGGGCTCAGCGACCAAGGTGTCGAGCGCGATCTCGAAGTAGACCGGGCGCGCGCGCTTGATCTTGAACGCGGCGACGACGCCCGGGTGCACCTCACCCAGCGCGCCGACCGTGCGGCCCGACAGGAGGATGGACGCCTGGCGCCCAGGGTGCAGCGCGGAACCGATCGGGTAGGACGCGTCCGCGGCGCCGACCGTCAGCGGCAGCTTGAGCGCGAGGCCGATCTCCTCGACGACACCCTTGAGCCAAGACGCGTCGGCAGAGCGCGACGTGCCCGCCCAGGTGCGCGGCCGCTCGCTGCCCGACACGATCGCCCACAGCACGTTGCGCTCGGTGCACACGCCGTTGGGCGCTGAGCTGTCGGGGTGGAAGGTGCGCGTGAACTCGAACGCCTTCACCTCATCGTGCTTCATGCGGCCGTTGGCGGCGACGCCCTCGATCGCCGCACCCAGCGCCTCGTTCTTCAGCAGGCTGTACGCGCGGTCGATCGCGTTGGCCGTCTCGACGTGCGCCGCCAGCGGATGGTAGCCCACGAAGCCCAGCTGCTCGGGCAGATCGCGGCCGTGGAAGCCGTCGGTGATCACCTCGTAGAAGCCCTGGCCGACGAGCACGTCCGCCACCACATCCCGAACGGACTCGGCGTGGGTCGGCAGGCCGCCCATGTCGATCGCCGGCAAGCCAATGGGCGTGTTGTCGTAGCCGATCGACTTGGCGATCTCCTCGTACAGATCGGCCGGGTACTCGATGTCCCACAGGCGATGCGTGGGCACGCGGACACCCTGGTCGACGAGCTCAAAGCCGTAGCGTTCGAGGCGCGTGTACAGCTCCAGATCGTCCTCGTCGATGCCCAGGAACCGGCGGCAGGCCTCGGCGTCGAAGCGGACCACGCGGCCCGGATCCGACCACGAAGACACCACGCCCGTGGTGCCCTTCACCGACCAGCCTGCGTCCGCGAGCAGGCCCGCCACGCGCGACGCGCCGGGGAGCACCGCCGCGAAGTCGCTGCCGCGCTCGAAGCGCGCGGAGCTGTCGGTGTGGATCGACAGCGCGCGGCTCGCCTTGCGCACGGCGACCGGATCAAAGGCCGCGGCCTCCAACAGCACGCGCGTGGTCGCCTCGTCCGTCTTGCTGTCCTCGCAGCCGATCACGCCGGCCAACGCGAGGATCTTCACGTCGTCGGCGATCACCAGCGTGCCTTCCGGCAGCTCGACGCGCTCGGTCTGGAACAGCGGCAGGCAGCTCTCACCGGCGCGCGACAGGCGCACGGTGATCGGGCCCGTGATCTTGTCGGCGTCGAACGCGTGCGTGGGCTGGCCCAGCTCCAGGTTCGCCAGATTGGTGGCGTCGACCACCGGGTGGATCGGGCGGAGGCCGCAGGCCTCCAAGCGCGCGCGATCCGCGTCCGACAGCGAGCCGACCACGACCGCGGGACCCGACGCGCCGCCGTCGTCCTCCAACAGATCGACGTCGTCTTCCAGCGACAGGTCGTCGTCGCCGTCTAGCGCCGCCGCCAGGTCCGCCGCGGACGGCACCACCTGACGCACAGGGCGCGGCAGCTCAAGCAGGGTCAGCGAGTAGACGGCGCACAGCGGGGTCTCCACGCGGATGGGGTGCGGTGCGTCGCCGACGACCAGCGGCGTGAACGAAGGGAAATTCACCGTGCCGCCCGTGCGGCCCGTCACTTCGCGCGCGAGGCCGGTGAGGCAGTGATGATCACCGCGGTTCGCCAACAGCTCCAGCGTGACCGGCACGCCCGGGCCGGACGGGTCGATGCGCTTGACCTCCAGCCCGACCTCGTCGAGCAGGATGCGCGCCTCGCGCACGTCGGCGGGGAGGTCGGTGAATTGGCGGAGGACGTCGAGTGTCAGTCGCATCTCACAACCCCCGATGCAGGCTGGACAGCGTACGGAGGTCGGGCTCGTACAAGCTGCGAATCTTGGTGATGCCCGTGGTCTGCGCGGCCATGCGGGTGGTGCCCAGGCCGAACGCGATGCCGCTCACCTGCTCGGGGTCGTACCCGAACTGCGCGAACACCTTGGGGTGGACCATGCCCGCGCCCAGGATGGTGACCCAACCGGCGCCGTGGCAGGCCTCGCAGCCCGCGCCGTCGCACACGCCGCACGACACGTCCACGCCCACCGACGGCTCGGTGTACGGGTAGAACTTGGGCTTGAAGCGGACACGTCGCGTCTCGCCGAACAGCGCCCGGGCCACAAACGCCAGCGTGCCCTTGAGGTGCGCGAACGTCAGGCCCTTGTCGATCCAGATGCCCTCGAACTGGTGGAACATGGCCAGGTGCGTCGCGTCGACGGCTTCGTTCCGGTACACTCGGCCCATGGACGCGACGCGGATCGGCAGCACGTCCTTGCCGGCCTTGAGGTCCTTGGCGCGCTCCTCGAGTACGCGCGCCTGCACGGTCGTGGTGTGCGAGCGGAGCAACAGCCCGCCGCTCACCCAGAAGGTGTCCTGCATGTCGCGCGCGGGGTGGTGTTCGGGGATGTTGAGCGCGTCGAAGTTGTAGAACGGGTGCTCGACCTCTGGGCCGTCCACCAACGTGAAGCCCAGGCGACGAAGCACCTCCATGCAGCGGGCCTCGACCTGGGTCACCGGGTGGCGCGCGCCGCGAGGGGTCGCCACGCCCGGCAAGGTCAGGTCCGACCACTCCGACAGCAGGCGACGCTCCAGCTCAGCGGCCTCCAGCGTCAGCTTGGCCGACGCGAGTTCGGCCTCTACCGCTTCCTGGGCGGCGTTCACCACGGAGGCGAACACGGGCTTCTCCTCCGCGGACAGGGCCTTGAGCCCCTTGAGCGCGCCCTTGAGCGGCGACGCCTTTCCAGCGTGCGCGCGTCGGACCTCGTCCAACGCGGTCAGATCCGCCGCCGCCGCGAGATCCGCGCGGAACGAGGCGAGCATGGCCTCCACATCGGGCTTGGACAACGCACCCTCCGGGGCGTCGATCCGGTCGACGCGTGAGGCGCGCGGGTAACACGGAGGCGGCCCCCTGCCCGCTGGCCCGACCCGCACAGACCCGATACCTCCGGGCGCCCGGAGCCCCCATGACCGACGCGCAGATCCTCGAGCTGGTGAAGAAGGCCCTCCACGACGTCGAGCCGGAGCGCACGGCCGACTGGGCGGAGGTCACGCTCGACCGCACGATCCAGAGCTTGGAGTTGGACTCCATCAAGACGATGGAGATGGTCGGCTTCCTCGAAGACCACACCGACGTCGTGTTCGAGGACGACGAGCTCTCGCGCGTCCAGACGCTGGGCGACCTCGCGCGACTGATCCAGGCCGCGTGACCACGCGCGACTGGCTCGCCGAACTCGAGCCGGAGGCGCTCTACAGCCCCGATGGCTGGTTCGTGCACCGGGTGATCTCGGTCGAACCGGAGCACAACCGCGTCGTCGCCGAAATGGACACGACCCGCCTGGGCCTGCTCGTCGACGCGCAGCGCCTGCTCCCGGGCCACGCCCTGCACGTGCCCGCCGCCCTGGCCATCCAGGCCACCGGCACGCTCGGGCAGCTCTACGCCGTGTTCGTGCTTGGGCTGCGGGTGACCGACGGCTGGGTTGGCTTCGGCACACACATCCACGAGGCGCGCTGGGGCAAGATCGGCCTGATCGGGCCGCCCGTCACCATGACCTGCACCTGCACCCGCAAGCGCAGGCTGATGGGCACTTGGTTCTGCGATTTCAGCTACCGCTACGAGCAACAGGGCGAGGTGATCTACACCTCCCGCCAGACCGCCGCGTGGCGGAAGGCATGACCAGCCCAGGCCCGCGCCCGCCGCCCAAGCAGGGCTCCGTCGCGCCGCTGCTGGGCGCGGTCGGTTTTGTGATCGCGCTCAGCGCGGCGTGGTTCTTGATCGGTCCGGCCGACCCCACCGGCCTGCCGCTGCCTCCGTGGATCCCGCCAAACACCCCTGGCCCTAGGGCCGGGGTGCCGTCCGAGGCTGCGCCTGTGGCCGCGCCCGAGGTCGCGCCGCCTGCCGAGGTCGCGCTAGACCAGGACCCGTCCGCCGCCACCGTCAACGACCTCGTCGCCTCAAGGATGGACCTGGACCGCAAGAAGATGATCGCGCTCGCCCACCTGGGTCCCGACTTCACCGACGCGGTCGACGCGCTCTACGCAGGCGCCCGCGCCAAGCTCGACGCGGTGCCAAGCCGGGTGGCCAGCGGTGAACTCACCCCGGAGCAGGCGAACGCCGAGCAGGATCAGATCCGGCGTGCGTTCGGCGACGCCATGGTCGCCGCGCTCCCCCCCGAAGTCCTCGAGCGGATCAGCCAAGGCGACGGCGGCCGCGAGCAACCGTGAGCGCGGACTCACGGCCCCCGTGGCGCGCCCACCGCGCCTCCCCTTCCGGAGCCCCCATGCGCCTGATCCCGCTGCTCGTCCTGCTCGCCGCGTGCTCCAAGGAGCAGGTGGAGCCTGGCATCACGGCCATCGTCGATCCGTCCCGCGCGGGCCACTTCCTCGACGCGCCGTTCCCGTCGAACGACCTGCTTGACGCCCAAGGCCACGCCGACCTCTCGGCCTACCCCCACGCGGAGCCGGGGCCCCTGTCGGGCGTGATCGACGGCTGGATATTCAAGGCCTCGCAGGCGACGAACGCGTTCTCGGCGAACGGGTCGTTCTACTTTCGCTTCGCGGACACGGTCGACTTCCCCGTCAGCACCACGGGCGCCGTCGAGGACCCCGTCCTGCTGATCGATGCCGCCACCGGCGCCCGCTTCCCGCTGGAGACGGAGTTCATCGACGATCCGGCGGACGATCCGTTCTACGCGCCGCACACGCTCGCCGCTGCCGCCGCGCTCGGACACACGCCGCCATCCGGCGCGACGCTCGTCGCTGTCGTGATGCGCAGCGCCGGCGTGTCCGCGCCCGAAGGCTACACCCTGCCCGCCGGCGTCACGGAGGCGCTCGCCAAGGCCGGCGTCACGGGCGAGCCCGCGGTGGCCACGGTCTACACGGTGCAGGACTCTATGGGTGAGCTCGCCGGGCTGCGCGACGCCGTCGACGCGGCGCTCGGCGACAGCCCGGACTGGTCCGGCGTGTCGTTCAAGCGTGTCACGTACCTGTCCTACGCGCAGGGCACGACCGAGTCCGGCAAGGACGCGACGCTCTGCACGGTCACCTACGAGGACGACACCCAGTCCACCGCGTTCCTCGCCAAGACCGACCCCGCCAACAACTACGAGATCGACCTTCTCCACGACTGGCCGATGGTGGTCTACGAGGCCCAGTTGCCGGTGCCGTACTTCCAGGGGCTGGCCGATCGTCCGTTCATGCGCCCCGGCGCAGGCCTGCTGCTCGACGGCGACCGCACGGACGGCTGGCTGCACTTCGAGGACGGCGTGCTGACCAACGCCGCCGAGGTGGACTCCGTGCGCGTGGTCGTGTCGCTGCCCAAGGGCCCCGACGGACACGCGCTCGACGCGGACCGCGTGGTGATCTGGGATCACGGCACCGGCGGCAGCGCCTACGAGCACGTCGCGCGCAAGGATCCGGCCGACGACACGCGCGCCCTCAACGACGTGTTCGCCTCCACCCACACCGCCATCGTCGGGCGCGACCAGCCGATGTACGGCACGCGCTTCCCGCTGGTGGACTCGGGCTTCAGCGACGGCTCGCTCGGCTTCTACAACATCGCCAACCTCCCCGCGTTCCGCGACAACCATCGCCAGGGCGCGCTGGAGGGCCACGCGATCCGCCGCTTCGTCGTCGAGGCGCTCAACGACACGCTCCCCGAAGGCCAAGTCGACACCTCCGACATGCGGCGCTTCGGCCACAGCCTGGGCAGCCTGACCACGCACCTCGGCGTGTCGTCTGAGGCTGGCGAGTACGACAGCGTCTTCGTGAACGGGGTGAGCGCGCAGCTCGTCCTCACCTTCCTGGAGACGGGGCTCGCCAACACCAGCTCCGGCATCTTCAGCACGCTCCAGGCGCTGTTCCAGGTGGAGATCCAGCCCGGCGACTCGGTCGGCGTGGTGATCGCCGCGGCGATCGGCGTCGACGATCCGGACGCGCGACGCCGCTTCGATCGCCTTCACCCAGCGACGCTGCCGTTCACCTGGATCCTCGACCCGTCCGACCCCACCACGGTCGCGACCGCGCTCACCGCGCCCGAGCACATCTTCATGGGCATCGGCGATTACCAGACGCCGAACGTCGGCACGCGCGCGCTCTACGATCAACTCGTCGACGCCACGCTCACCGAGTGCACGCCCTCGTCGGACTACGACGCCCACTACTGCCTGTACCGCGAGCCCGATGGCCCCGCGGCGATGCAGGCCTGGCTCTCGGAGTAGCGCTCGGTGCCCGCCCCGCGGGACGGTGCTAGTCCAAGCGTGAGGATCAAGCCCGATGCCGTGGACGCCGGTGGAGCAAGCCTGGCGTGACGCGCTGCTCGACGCGACCGTGCCGGGGCAGCGCCACCGTCCGTCCCAGCTGCCCGCGGAGGCCTGGGCGACGTGGGAGGCCGGCGCGGCGCCGCTGCTCCGCGTGGGATTCCGCGCCACGGTGTGGGCGCTGACCTGGGCGCCGGTGCTGCGCTGGCTTCGCCCCTTCCACCGCCTCGACGACGCGAGGCGTGAGGCCTTCCTCACGGCGCTGGCCGTGCAGCAGTCGTGGGTCATCCGGCAGCTCGTGATGGTGCTCCGCCTTGTCGCCGCGACCGCGCTCGCCCGCCTGGAGTCGCGATGAACATCGCGCTCGACGGCGCGGACGTGCGGGACGACCATCACGGAACCTTCGACGTAGTGATCGTCGGCAGCGGACCCGCAGGGTCGGCTGTCGCGGACGTGCTGAGCGCGCGCGGCCTCTCCGTCCTGGTGGTCGAGGACGGCGGGACCTACGCCGGCGCGGAGATCGCACCTGACGCCTGGACCGCCATGGCGCGCGCCTACCGAGGCATGGGCGCGTTCATGTCGCGCGCGCGCCAGCCGCTCCCGGTGGTGCAGGGGCGCGCGGTGGGCGGCGGCTCCGTGATCAACGGCGCGATCTCGTGGCGGCTGCCGCAGGATGTCTGGCAGGACTGGGTGGACGCCGACCCGGCACTGGCGGACGCGCTCCCCTGGTCGGAGCTGGAGTCAGCCACCGACCAGATCATCACCCGCCTTGGGATCGCACCGACCGACCCCGCAGTGGCCGGCAGAAACAACCTGTTGCTCGCCCGCGGCGCCGAGTCGCTCGGCCTGGAGCACCGCCCGATCTCCCGCAACGTCCGCGGCTGCGTCGGCAGCGGTCACTGCATGCAGGGCTGCCCGAACGGCGCCAAGCAGTCGATGGATCGCACGCTGCTGGCCGACGCCGTCGGACGCGGCGCGCAGGTCTGGCAGCACATGCGGGTGACGCGTGTCCTGCACATGCACGGGAGGGCGACGGGCGTCGAGGCGCGCGCCGCAGGCGGCGGTCGGGTGCGGATCGCGGCGACGCGAGGCGTGGTGGTCGCCGCCAGCGCCGTGCAGACCCCCGTGGTGCTGTGGAACAGCGAGATCCGACATGGTCCGCTGGGTCAGCACTTCCAAGGGCACCCGGGCGCGGGCGTCCTCGCGCGGTTCGACGCGCCCGTCCGCTGCTGGGAGGGCGCCACGCAAGGCCACGAGGTGACCGGCCTGCGCCGCACCGGCCTGAAGTTCGAGGCGCTGGGCATGGACCGCGGCGTGCTCGCGTCACGCCTCCCAGGGCTGGGACGCGCGCTGTCTGCCGAGATCGACCGCATGGACCACTACACGAGCTGGGGCGTCGCGGTGAAGGCCAAGACCCAAGGCCGCGTCACCGCTACCCGCGATGGCACGGGCGTCGTCCACTATGGGCTCGGGCCTGAGGACCTTCGCACCCTGGCGCGTGGGGTCGCCTGGGCCGGGCGGATGGCGTTCGCCGCCGGCGCGGTCGAGGTGCTGCCGGGCGTGGTCGGGTTCGACGCCCGCGTCACCGTTCCCGCTCGCTTGGACGCGCTGGAGGCCGCGCCGCCGCTCGACCCGCGCGCCTGGTCGTCGGTCGTGACGCACCTGTTCGGGACCTGCCGGATGTCGTCGGATCCGGCGCGAGGCGTGGTGCGGCCCGACTTCCGCCACCACACCACGGACCGCCTCTGGATCGCGGATTCCTCTGTGTTTCCGACGAACACCGGCGTGAACCCGCAGACCTCGATCCTGGCCATGGCGACGCTCGCCGGGCGCGCGATCGGCGAGGCGTTGGCGACGACCCCTTGACGTTCGTCCACGATTCCGGCATGAACGCCGGATGCCACGTATTCGACACCTGTTCGTCACCCTCCTGACCGCCTGCACCGCGAGCGGCGAGGCCCCCTCCGACACGGACACGGAGCGGACGCTCGCGCCGACCTGCGCCGACGTCGGGTCGCCCTACGCCCACGACGACACGCTCTCGATCGCGGACGTCCAGGCGCTGGGAACGCACAACAGCTACCACCTTCGCCCGCCCAACCCGCTGGTGCCCGAGTACAACTACGACCACGCCCCGCTCGACGCGCAGCTGGCGATGGGCGTGCGGGCGATCGAGCTCGACCTGCACCGCCGCGTGGACGGCAGCTTCAGCGTGGCCCACCTGCCCCACATCGACCCCGGCACCACCTGCGACTCGTTCTCCGAGTGCCTGGGCGTCATGCTCGCGTGGAGCTTGGCGAACCCGTGCCACGCGCCGCTGATGGTGTGGCTGGAGCCCAAGGACCTCGACGTCGACGAAACTTTCCCCGACGAGTACCAGACCTACGTGGGCCAAGAGTCGGCGATCGACAACGAGATCCGCGCCGTCTGGCCGCCGGAGAAGCTGTTCGAGCCCGACGAGCTGCGAGGCAGCCACGCCACGCTGCCCGAGGCCGTCACCGAGGACGGCTGGCCCACCTTGGGCGCCATGCGCGGGCAGGCGCTGTTCGCCATGCTCGACAGCGACGAGCACCGCGCGCCCTACGTCACCGAGACGCCCAACCTCGCCGGTCGCGCCATGTTCGTCGACAGCGACTCGGCGGCCGATCCGTTCGGCGCCACCTTCAAGGTCGACAACGCCGTGGCCGATGCGGCCAAGGTGACCGAGCTGGTCGGACAGGGGTTTATCGTCACCAGCAACGTCGGCGGCGCCGGGGGGGACCCCGCCGCCAACGACGCCGAGTTCGCAGCGACCCTGGCCGCGGGCGCCAACTACTTGGCGACCGACGCGCCGGGCGCGGTCAGCGAAACCGGCAAGGACTTCATCCCCGGTGGCGCTCCGGCGCGTTGCAATCCCATCCGCGACGAGGCGGGCTGCGTGGCGACCGACATCGAGGCGCTCCCGGCGCCCTGATCACCCGCCATGACGTGGCGTTTCGTGAACACGAGCACCCTCGCGGGGCAGGCCGTTCCGGCATAGGCGGCGCCTCCGAGGAACACCCATGACCTGGACCCGTCACACCCGCCTGAACACCGCGCTCACCGGCGGCCGCCCTGACCGCCCTCCCGTGTGGTTCATGCGCCAGGCAGGCCGCTACCTGCCCGAGTACAACGCCGTCCGCTCGGGCATCAGCTTCCTGGATCTCTGCCGCAATCCGGAGTTGGCCTGCGAGGTCACCCGTCAGCCGGTCGACCGCTTCGACCTGGACGCGGCCATCGTCTTCTCCGACATCCTCGTGGTGCCTGAGGCGATGGGCGTGCCGGTCGCGTTCGAGAGCGGCCACGGCCCCCTGCTGTCCCGCCCGGTCCGCACCCGCGCCGACGTCGACGCGCTGATCCGCCCGGACGTGGCGGACGCCCTCCCCACCATCCCGGCCACCCTCAAGCTGTTCCGCGCCCTCCGCCCCGAGGTCCCCATCCTGGGCTTCGCCGGCGCGCCGTTCACGCTGCTCTGCTACATGGTGGAGGGCCACGGCTCCAAGGACTGGCAGGCCGCCAAGTCCCTGCTCTTCTCCGACCCCACCACCGCCCAGGCCCTGCTCGACCTGCTCGCGGACGTGGTCGGTGACTTCCTCCAGGCCCAAGTCGA
Source organism: uncultured Pseudomonadota bacterium (assembly GCA_903861005.1). Lineage (GTDB taxonomy): Bacteria > Myxococcota_A > UBA796 > UBA796 > CAIOSP01. The sequence goes on along the minus strand of CAIOSP010000071.1, from coordinate 30,296 downwards.
CGCGGGCGCCGCCGGCGTCCAGCTGTTCGACACCTGGGCAGGGGCGTTGTCCACCGAGGACTACGAGCGCTGGGCCTTGCCCGCCGCCCAGCGTGCCCTGGCGCGCGTGAAGGGCGCGCCGCGCATCTACTACACCAAGGACACGGCCCCGTTCCTGCACCTGGTCAAGCAGACCGGCGCGGACGTGATCGGCCTGGACTGGCGCCAGGACATCAAGCGCGCCCGCGCCGAGCTCGGCGATACGCCCATCCAGGGCAACATGGATCCGCTCGCGCTCTACGCGCCCCCGGCCGACATCACCCGCCGCGTCAACGCCATCCTCGACGCGGGCGGCGGCGCCGGCCACGTCTTCAACCTGGGCCACGGCGTGTTGCCGACCACGCCGATCACCGGCGTCGAGGCGATGATCGCGGCGGCCAAGGCCTGGCAGCCCAAGGCCAGCCTGTGAAGACCGGAATCCTCTTCCTGAACTTTGGCGGTCCCACCGGAGACGCCGAGCTGGTCCCGTTCCTGCGGAACCTGCTGTCGGATGTCCTCCCCGGCCCGGGGTTCATGAAGCGGTTCCTGGCCAACCGCATCGCGCCCGCGCGCGCCAAGAAGGTGCGCGAGAACTACACGCGCATCGGCTGGTCGCCGCTGGTCGGCGAGACGCAGGCGCAGGTCGACGCGGTCCGTGCCGCCTGGGGCCCCGACGCCCCGCCGATGGCCGCGGGCATGATGTTCACCGCCCCCACCATCCGTGACGCGCTGCGCAGCCTGCTGGATCAGGGCGCCGACCGCATCCTGGCGGTGGGCCTGTTCCCGCACTGGTCGTTCGCCACGAGCGGCGGCGCCTACGACATGGTGCACCACGCGCTGCAGGAGCTCGGTCACGCCGAGCTGCCCGTGCACTACGCGCGCGCGTTCTTCGAGCACCCCGACTACATCGAGTCGCTCGCCAACACGATCCGCCACACCGCCGAGACGATGCAAGGCGAGGGCCCGATCGATCTGTTGTTCAGTGCGCACGGCGTCCCGCTCTCCTACCTTCGCCGCGGCGACCCCTACCCCGACCACGTCCGAGAGAGCTGCCGCCTAGCGGTCGCCAAGCTCGGCTGGTCCGACCCGTGGCATCTGGCCTGGCAGAGCCGTCTGGGCCCCGTGAAGTGGCTCGGGCCGTCTACGCCCGACCTGATCCACCAGCTCGGCGTGCGCGGGGCCAAGCGCCTGCTCGTCGTGCCGGTCAGCTTTGTCGGCGAGCACATCGAGACCCTCGATGAGATCGACCGCGAGTACGTCGAGCACGCGCACCAGCTGGGCGTGACGCACGTCGGGCGCGCGCCGGCCCTCGGCCTGGAGCCCGCGTTCATCCGCTGCCTGGTCGATGTCTCCAAGACGACGATGGAGCGCTTCGGCGCCACGTCGTGCAGCCGCTGCCTCATCCCGCAGGACGCGAACCACCGGCGCCAGGGCACGTGCCCGCAGTGCAAGTTCGTGTTCCCGCCGCATTTGAGCCAGGGCAACGGCGGGATCGCCTAGCGGCGCTCCGCGCGCGGCGGCGGTCGCGGCGGGCCCAGACGGACCCGCACGCGGCGTTGGCTCGACTAGCCCAGCTTGGCGAGCAGGCGGCGGGCGATCTCGCCGCCGACGCGGGGGCCGTCGCCGCGCGGGCAGACCACGAGCTCGCGCTCGGCGCGGCCGTCCTCCGAGCCCAGGAACGCGCGGATGCGCAGGTTGTCGCCCTCGACCGTGGCGTGGCAGGCCGCAGGGACGGAGCAGCCGCCCCCCAACGCGATCAGGAAGCCGCGCTCGGCGGCGACCGCGTCGGCCGTGGCCGGGTCAGTCATCTTCTCGAGCCAGCCGCGCACCTCGGCGTCGTCCTCGCGGCACTGCACGGCGAGCGCGCCCTGGCCGACCGCCGGGATCATCGCGTCGACGTCCAGGCGCTCGCCGATGTCGTCGGCGCGTCCAAGCCGGGACAGGCCCGCCGCCGCCAGCACCACCGACTTGTACTCGCCGTCGCGCTGCTTGCGGACGCGGGTGTCCACGTTGCCGCGCAGGCCACGGATCTCGAGGCCCGGGATCAGCGCCCGGAGCTGGAGCATGCGGCGGAGCGAGCCCGTGCCGACCACGTCACCTGCGGACAGGTCCGCCAGGGGCGAGCCGACGAGCACGTCGCGCGGGTCCTCACGCAGGGGGATGCCGGCGACGATCAGGCCAGGCGGGTTCTCGCTCGGAAGATCCTTCATGGAGTGGACGGCCAGATCGACGGTGCCCGCGAGCAGCGCCTCCTCGATCTCCTTGGTGAACAGTCCCTTTCCACCGACCTGCGCCAACGGACGGTCCTGGACCTCGTCGCCGCGGGTCTTGATGATGACGAGCTCAACCGGATGGCCCGAGGCCTTGGAGAGCGCGTCAGCGACGTGACCGCTCTGGGTGCGTGCGAGCATGCTGCCCCGTGTGCCAAGTCGAAACACCCGCGTCATGTCCGCTCCTTGCGCGCCGCGTCGGCGCGGCGGCCTGTCCCTATACGGTGCATGCGCCCCGCTCCACCCTCGTGAACTGCTTTGCGACGCGTCCCCTCCGCGCGTTAACCGCTGCGACCGCCGCGCCGGGAATGCATGCCCCCGCCGCCCGCTGAGGCCCCGGTGGATCGCTCGCAGAGTCGACAGGCCGCCACGATGTTCCCCATGTTGCTGGTGCCATGGGCGTTGCTCGTGCACCGCTACTGGTTCTTGTGCGACGACTCGTTCATCTCGTTCCGCTACGCCAAGCACTGGGCCGAGGGCTACGGCCCCCGCTACAACATCACGGGCAACGAGATCCCGGTCGAAGGGTACAGCAACTTCCTGTGGATGGCGATCTCCGCCGGGGTGCACCGCGCAGGCGGCAACATGGGGCTGGTCATGCCCTGGCTGTCCGTCCTCTGCGCCGCCGCCCTGTTGGGCCTGCTGTACCGCACGCTCCTGGTCCACGTGAAGGTGGAGCTGCCGCTCGCATGGGCCGCCACGCTCATCGTCGCCTGCTTCCCGCCGTTCGCGGTGTGGTCGACCAGCGGCCTGGAGACCATGTCCGAGGCCTTCCTCCTGTTCTCCACCTGGACGCTGCTCGCGCTCGGTCGGAGCGAGACGACCGCCCCGCTGTTGGCGGGCGCGGCGGGTCTGGCGCTCTCGCTCTCCCGCCCTGAGGGCGTGGCCTGGGCGCTGGTGGTGGCGGGCATCGCCGGCGGGCAGCGCTGGCTGGAGGGCCGCCCGGTCCTCAAGCCGTTGGCGCTATTCTTCGGCTTGATCGTGCCGTTCTACGGGGCCTACTTCGTTTGGCGCTACGGCTACTACCACGCGCTGACGGCCAACACGGCCTACGCCAAGGTCCATGTGGACAAGACGACGTTCGCGCGCGGGTTCCAGTACCTCGCGGCCTACATGGCGACCGTCGGCTCCCCCATCCTGCTCGCGCCTGCGCTGCCGCTGTCCCTGCGCGACGAGCGCAAGCCCCTGGCGCTGTCCGCCGGCCTGATGGCGATCGCCATCCCGACCTACGCGATCGTGATCAGCGGCGACTACATGACCTACTTCCGCGTGATGGTGCCGGGCGTCGCGTTCATGGCGATCACCTTCGCGCTGGCGCTCAAGGGCTTTGAGAAGCGCTCGCCGAACGCGGTGCCGCTCACCGCCGTGCTGATCGCCGGCATGGGCATGCTCCCCGCGCTCAACCTCTACATGACGCCCCCGCGCCTGCGCGAGCGTCTGGACATCCGCGAGAAGCTCCCGGTGTTCCGCACCGAGAACGAGCAGTGGCAGGCCATGGTGGACCACACCGAAGCGTGGCGCGACAAGGGTGAGGCGCTCGCGTCCTACGCGGATCCCGGCGAGTCCTACGTCGCCGCCGCCATCGGCAACGTCGGCTACTACTCCGAGCTGTTCATCTACGATCGCAACGGACTGGTCACCCGCGAGGTGGCCATGATGCCGTGGAACGGCGAGCTACGCAGCCCCGGCCACGACAAGACCGTCGAGCCCGAGTTCTTCCTGGCGCTCAAGCCCGACATCCTCGACTCCAAGCTGGTCTACGGGCCGCGCGTGAAGGAGAAGATCCGCCTCGCCATGCGGGAGATGGAGGCGAGTCGCTACAAGGACATGTACTATCCGGACGTGACCTTCCTCGAACAGCGCCCCGACATCCACGCGCAGCGTGTCCTGGTCGTGCTCCGCCGCGGCGAGAGCCCGCTGGACTGCGCGCAGCGCTGGGCGGCCTACCGTGAGCACATGAAGGACGTGCCGGAGAACCCGGCCGTCGAGCCGTCGGGCATCGAGTGAAGACGCGCCAGCTGGCCATCGCGGGCGCGCTGATCACCCTCGCCGCTGCGGGTCTGCTCTACACGCAGCTCCCGTCTGCGCCGACCGACGCGCCGCGCGCCGCGGACGAGCCCGCGCCCCCGTCCACGCCCGCTCCGGCGGGCGCCCCCAACGTGCTGCTGATCGTGTGGGACACCACCCGCGCTGACCACATGAGCCTGTACGGCGCCTCCCGCCAGACCACGCCCCGTCTGGACGCGTGGGCCAAGGACGCCGCAGTCTTCGAGCGGGCCATCTCCCCTGAGATGTGGACGCCGCCCTCGCACTCGTCGATGTTCACCGGCTTCGCGCCGCAGCACCACGGCGTGAAGGCCACCTACAAGTGGCTCGACGCCCACTTCACGACGCTCGCGGAGTGGCTGGGCCAGCACGGATGGGACACCTACGCGTGGTCGGCCAACCCGTACCTGTCGCCTGACACGAACATCCTCCAGGGCTTCGCCACGGTCGACACCACGTTCAGCGGCAAGTGGAAGAAGCGCGCCAAGGCGATGACCAAGGCCAAGCTGATCCCCGAAGACAAGAGCACCGACATCTCGCCGGGCTGGGACCGTGCGCACAAGACCATCGGCGACGCCGCGCCGTTCAAGGACGCCGCCCCGCTCGCGCACGAGGCGCTCGACATCTGGCTGCGGCAGCGCCCCGACGCCTCCAAGCCCTGGTTCGCGTTCGTGAACATGATGGAGGTGCACATCCCGCGCGTGCCCTCGCTCGCCAGCCGCGAGGCGCTGCTCGACAAGGAGACGATCGAGCGCGGCTACACGGCGTCCGCCAGCCAGATCGATCTGCTCGCCTATACCTTCGGCAAGAAGGACTACACGGCCGACGAGCTGGCCGCGATGAACGGCGTGTACGACGCCGCCCTGCGCGACATGGACGCCGCCACGTTCGACATGCTCGACGATCTGCAGCGCCAGGGCAAGCTCGACAACACCATCGTGATCCTCACCGCCGACCACGGCGAGAACCTGGGCGATCACCGCATGTTCGGCCACAAGTTCAGCCTGTACGACACGCTGCTGCACGTGCCGCTGGTGATCTGGTGGCCCGGCCACGTGACCCCGGCGCGCGTGGAGACGCCGGTGTCGGCGCTGTCCATGTTCGCCACCATCTTGGACGCCACCGACCTCCCCACGCCCGACCCCAAGCCGGACCTGGGCACCAGCCTGCTCGACGCGCAGCGCCCCTCGCCGCTCTTCGCCGACTTCCTGGAGGCCACGCCAGTCTCGATCAAGCGCGTCGACGAGAAGGACGGCATCGCCGACAAGGCCTACTGGCTCCGCACCTTCAAGTCGGTCGAGCAGGAGGGCTGGAAGCTGATCACGGCGAGCGACGGTTCCGACAAGCTGTACCACGTGACCGACGACGCCGATGAGTCGGACAATCTGGCCGCGGGGAACGCCGATCGCATCACCCAGCTCAAGGCCATCCGCGCCGCCTGGGACGCCGCCACGCCGGACTACGATCCGTCCGGGAGGTCGCGCCGGGACAAGCCGGCCGACGTGGACGCGGCCACCAAGGAGATGCTGAGCACGCTGGGCTACGCGGACCCGGACAAGTAGCCGCCTCGGTGTTCCGCTTTGCTCCGAGCGAACCGCGACGTGCCGGGCCCGCTCAGATTTCCGACCCGCAGGTCGGTACTCGCGCGACAACTTGCGGCGGGACAGGCCGACGATCCCATGCTAACTCGCCGCCATTCGTACCCTCCCCGACGCGCCCTGCGTCGTCCAGGTGGCCTCCATGCTCCTCAGTCGGCCCTCCGAAGAATCGCCGCGCATGTTCGAGAGCGACTTCATCGATCAGTTCTCGCGCACGCCCTGGCTCCTTGTCCCCGCCATCCACTTCCCGATCGTGGGCGTGGTCCTCTGGTACACCACCACGCTCGGCGTCTCTTTCGGCATCACCACGGCTGCGTTCGCGGTCGGCGCCGTGCTGTGGACGCTCACTGAGTACTGGCTGCACCGCACGCTCTTCCACTGGACGCCGAACACGCCCTGGGGCCCCAAGTTCCACTTCTACTCGCACGGCGTGCACCACAAGTGGCACAAGGATCCGTACCGCCTGGTGATGCCGCCCCCCATCAGCCTCGCGCTCGCCGTGCTCTTCTACGGGCTGTTCGCCGCCGCCGGTAAGCTGGGCGCGCTGGCGGGCGTCAACGCCGGCTGGCACTACGGCGCCTTCACGGGCTTCGTCGTCGGCTACGTCGTGTACGACTGCATGCACTACGTCCTCCACCACTGGCACCCCAAGGCGCCGTGGATGAAGAAGCTGCGCGCGCACCACATGGCGCACCACCACAACGCCGCCTACGCCGAGAAGAAGTTCGGCGTCAGCAACACGCTGTGGGACCACGTCTTCGGCACGTACTAGCGCAAGGCGCCGGTCAGCCGGCCACACGCTCTAGATCGAGACCTTCGAACGCGTCCAGGTCGCCGCGCTCGAACTGACGCAGCCGATCGAAGTACGCGATCACCCGCGCGCGCGCGTCGTCCGCCGACATGGCGTGCAGCACCGCGCGCTGGAAGAGATCGCCGTGCGGGAGCCCGGTGGTGAAGTACTTGGCGATCTTCTTGAAGCGGCCCAGAGCGCCGGTCTCCGTGCGACGTCCCACCTGCACCGAGTCGAAGTAGCCGAGCAGCACGCGCTGCTTCTCGTCGGCGTCCACCACCACCGCGGGCCCGTCGAACAGCGCCTGACCGATCTCGCGGAACACCCACGGGTTCTTGATCGCGCCACGCCCGATCATCACCGCGTCGCAGCCGGTGCGGGCGAACGTGTCGCGCGCGGACTCCGCGTCGACGATGTCGCCGTTCGCCACCACGGGGATCGACAGGCGCCGCTTCACCTCCGCGATCGTGTCGAGCTCGCGCACGCCGCCGTACAGGTCGGTGCGGGTGCGCCAGTGGATGGTGACGGCCTCCGCCCCCTCCTCCTGGCACATCCAGGCGATCTGTGGCGCGTTCTTGTGCGCGGGGTCCCAGCCGGTCCGCATCTTCACCGTGAAGGGGATCGTGACCGCCGCGCGGATGGCCCGCACGATGTCGCGCGCCACGTCCGGCTCGCGCAGCAAGGACGACCCGCCGGAGTTCGCGCACACCGACTTGCTCGGGCACCCCATGTTGAGGTCCACGACGTCCGCGCCCATCTCGGCCGCGACGCGCGCGCCCTCCGCCAGCATCGCCGGATCCCGCCCGTAGACCTGGATGGCGATCGGGTGCTCGTCGGGATCAAACTGGGCCGTCAGCTTTGCGCTGGCGTGGTTCTGCGCCAGCCCAGCCGCCGGGATGAACTCGGTGAACGTCATGCCGCACCCGCCGATCTGCCGGACGAGCCGACGGAAGGTCAGGTCGGTGACGCCCTCCATGGGCGCCAGCACGAGCGGCGGATCGACGACGACGTCGCGGATGCGCACAGGGCCCTCCTCTCAGCCTCGGTTCGCGACCTCGACCAGGCCCAGGTTGGCGATCAGCTCGTCCTCAAGCGCGTCGTTGCGATGATGGAACCAGTGCTTCACGTAGTCGCGGTCGGCGATCGTGGCCGAGATGTCGGCGATGAAGCCGCTGGCGAGCAGGGTGTCCTCGAACACCGGATCCGCGGGCTGGCAGAACAGCATGCCGTCCTGGTCGAGCACGATCTGCTCGCCGAGCGCGCCGCGCACGTAGATCTCGCAGCGGGCGTCGTGGTGGAACAGGTCCGAGTACTTGATCAGCGTCTCGCGGACGATCGTGTGCGTCAGCTCGAGCGCGACGAAGTCCCGCGCCGGGCCGCCGACGGGGCCTGGGTCGCGACGGTCGACGATCTGACGGTACAGGAACCCGAGCGGGGCCTGGAGCTCGCCCACCAGCTGCAGGTGGATGTCGAGCAGGAAGTCGTTCGGCGCGCTCACGACGAGCTGTGTGCGGCCTTGGGAACCCACGTCACGGACAAAGCCGGCCATGGGCTTCCAGCCGTCAGGCTGTCCCTGCGCGTCCACCGACTCCGACTTGGAGGTCTTGAGCGCGCTCACGCCTTCTCCGCGTCCAGGAAGCGACCGACGGCGACGTTCACCTTCTCCAGGTTGGGCTGGATGAGGCCGATGATGAACTTCTCGACCTGCGGCGCGATGGTGCCGGCCAGGAAGCGGGGCACACCCGGGATGTCCTTGAGGCTGACCTCGAAGTCGCCCTGGAGGATGACGCGGGTGCCACCCTTGCCATCGTCGAGGAACTGGTTCCCGCCCACGCACTTCACGTTCTCGATGAAGATGCGGGTCTTGATCTCGAACGCGCAGGTGAAGCTGTTGACGTCCCAGGTGGCGTAGTCGTCCCACTTCAGGTGCTCGGGCTTGATGATCGACGCGGCCACCTTGGGCACTTCGCGATCGCTCACCCACTCGTTGTGCAGCTTGACCACCGCGCCGGCCTCGGAGCGGGACAGCACGTTCACGGCCTTGATGTCGTCGAGGTACGGAACCACGCCCGTCAGGCGGTCACGGTAGGCGGCGAACACCACGTCTCGGGGGTGGTGGATGGTCGACTCGCTGCGGAACTTCATGGGCCTTCCTCCGAACGGTGTCAGCCTCTGGGCCGACGCCCGGGTCGTCGGCGATTATGCCATCCTCGCGCGGTCGTCGACCGCCTGACTGGGGCGTCTCCTGAAGGTCCTCCGCCTCCAAGACAAGCACCTGGAGCCTCTGGAGGGGCTCCTCCTGGCAGACAGGCTCACGAACCTGTTCCTGCTTGGCTACTTGGATGTGGTGCCGGTGTCGTCAGCGCACTGGTACGGCGTGGTGGACGGGGACCAAGTGCGCGGCGCGGTGCTGATCGTCCCCGGTCGGCTCTGCGTCCCGTTCATCCCGGACCTGAGCGATGCTCGCTTCATCGGCGCCCACCTTCGCCGAGAGCACCGGGCCTGCATGACGGTCGGCCCGCGGGAGGCGTCCGACGGCGTCTGGTCGAGCTGGGCCTTTGACGCGCCGGTCGACCGCTGCCACGACCAGCGCCTCTACGTCTGCGACCGCGCCATGCCGTCGCCCGGCCTACCTGAGTTTCGTCAGGCCACGGTCGACGACTTGGACGTGCTCGTGCCGCAGTCCGCGCAGATGGAGTTCGAGGACGTGGGCCGCCGCCCCTACGACGAGGACCCGGCTGGCTACACCGCCACCATCCGCAGGCGGGTCGAGGCGGGTCAGACCTGGGTCACCGACCACGCAGGTCGCATCGTGTTTCAGATCAACGTCGGCACGGCCACGACCTGGGGCGCCCAGGTAGGCGGGACCTACGTGCCGCCCGACCTGCGCGGGAAGGGCCTCGCCGCGCAGGGCATGGCCGAGCTGGGCAAGCGGCTCATCCCGATGCACAACCGACTGACACTTCACGTCCACGAGGCGAACACCCCGGCGGTGCGGACGTACGAGCGCACGGGTTACCGTCCTCATGCGGCGTTCCGGCTCATCACCCTCCGGACCCCCAACATGACCCACCGATGATGAAGCACGACGCGCGCTTCTCCGAGGCGGTCGCCTCCGCCGTGACGGCGATCGAGCGCACCACGGACGCCGAACTAGTGGTCGTGGCCGCGTCGCGCTCCGGGACCTACGCCGACGTGTCGGCACGAGCCGCCGGGCTGGTCGCGCTGGCCGCCGGGGTCGCGCTGATCGTCTCACCCTGGCACGTGGAGATCGTCTGGTGGGCGGTCGACGTGCTGTTCGTGGGCTGGATCTCCGAGCGGGCCCTCCGCCGCCCGGGCGCGGTCAAGCTGCTGACGCGTGAGGCTCGCCGGCACGCGCAGGTTCGCGCCGCCGCCGAGCGTGAGTTCGTCCGTGAGGCAGTCCACGGCACGCCGAACCGGTCGGGTGTCCTGATCTACGTCAGCGCGCTGGAGGGCCGGGTGGAGTTGATCCCGGACTTGGGCGTGGACGGCATGGTCCCGCAGGCCGAGCTGGCCGCGGTGCACGAGAAGATGAACGCGAGCTCAACCGAGGGCTTCGTCGCCGGACTGCACGCCCTGGGCGAGGTGCTGGCCAAGAGGGTCCCCTCCCGGCCGGACAGCGACGCGTTTGACCTCCCGAACGAGCCGCGGGTGCTCGCGTGAGGCGTCGCCAAGTCGTGCTGCGCCTCGCCATGTCGCTCGCCCTGCTCGGCGTCGCCGCGGACGCCTTCGCCCGCGTGGGCGGCGGTCACGGGTTCTCGTCGGGCGGCCACAGCAGCGGCGGCGGCGGCGGCGGCGGCGGCGGCGGGTTCAGCGGCGGCGGGGGTGGGGGCGGGAACGGCGGCGGCGAGCTGATCTACCTGCTGATCCGACTGTGCATCGAGTACCCGGTGATCGGCGTCCCGGTGCTGATCATCGTGATCTTCTTCGTGATCATGAACGCCCGCGAGCAGCGCACGGTCCGTCGCGACCTGAGCTGGCAGCCGCCGACGGAGCGCCTGCCTATCCGCACCTCTGGCTGGGCTGAGCTGGCCAAGACCGACCCGGCGCTCTCCGAGCCGGTCTTCCTCGACTTCGTGCAGCTCGTGTTCCGCCGCGCCTACGCCGCGACCCCGTCCGGTCCGTGGCCGCCGCTCGCGCCGTTCGTGTCGGAGGATGCGCAGGTCAAGCTGATCGCCAACGCCCGCGACACCACGCGCTACGACGACGTGGTGGTCGCGAGCACGACGATCGAGCGGGTCATGACACGCGGTGGCCAGGACGAGGTGACCGTCTTGATCACCAGCAGCCGCCTGGAGCACACGCCGCAGGGTCCGCAGTCCTTCTACAACGAGGAGCGCTGGGTGTTCGCGCGTGCCGCCGGCGCCCGCTCGCTGGCGCCCGACGCCGCCGTCCGCCTCGGCTGCCCAAGCTGCGGCGCCGCGATCCAGTGCGACCCGATGGGCGCCTGCACCAACTGTGGCACGCCGATCACCGCCGGTCAGCTGCAGTGGCAGGCCCGCTCGGTCGACGCCAGCCTCCGCCGCCCGATCACGGCGCCCGAGGTGTCCTTCTTCAACGGCGGCGAGGAGCCGTCCTACCGCCAGCCCAACGTGCTCGCGCCAGACCTCGCGGTGCAGCTCCGCGCCTTCCACGGCCGCCACGTCGGGTTCGACAGCAAGGCATTCCAGCGCCGCGCCACGTTCGTGTTCACGTCGCTCCAGTCCGCGTGGGACGCGGGCCGCTGGGACGACGCGCGCCCGTTCGTCACCGACTCCGCGTGGGGCACGCTCCGCTTCTGGCTCGATCGCTACAAGGCCGGCGGCCTACGCAACCGCCTCGCCGACGTACAGGTCGAGCGCATGCAGGTGGTGAAGGTCACGCTCGACGCCTGGTACGAGTCCGTCACCGTGCGCTTCTGGGCCAGCTCCAAGGACTGGGTGGAGGACTCGCGCGGCAAGGTGGTCGGCGGCAACAAGGACCTCGACCGCAAGTTCAGCGAGTACTGGACCTTCGTGCGCGCGATCGGCAGCGGCGACAAGAGCGCCGACCCTGCCCACTGCCCGAGCTGCGGCGCCCCGCTCGACAAGGTCAACGCCGCCGGCAAGTGCGGCTACTGCGACGCCGTGATCACCACCGGCAAGTTCGACTGGGTGCTCACGCGCATCGATCAAGCCGAGGTCTACCGCGGATGAGCGAACCCACCCTCAAGCAGCTGCAAGCGCGCGTGCGCGCCTTCGCCGACGAGCGCGACTGGGCCCAGTTCCACTCGCCGCGCAACCTCGCCATGGCGCTGTCGGTCGAGGCCGCCGAGCTGCAGGAGCTCTACCTGTGGTCGTCCGACGAGGGCCCGCAGCCGCTCAACCCGGACCGCGCGCCCAAGGTGGCCGAAGAGGCCGCGGACGTGCTGATGTGCCTGCTCAACTTTGCGGAGCGCGCGGGTGTGGATCTGGCGGCGGCGCTGGACGCGAAGCTGATCGACGCGGCGCGGAAGTACCCGGTGGAGACGGCCAAGGGGCGGGCGTTGAAGTACCACGAGTACGAGGGGTGGAAGGACGAGGGCGGAGAGAAGTAGGGCCGCTCGATCCCCACGTCGACGCCCCGACACGAGTCGCAAAACCGTCACGCACGCGCCCGCCGACCGACACCTTCGATCGCGTAGAGCCGTCGCCCTGGAGAAACGCATGCGCGCGCTGCCCTGGATCCCCGCCCTGCTCGTCACCGCCTGCACCGCCGCTGACCCGACCACCCAGGACACCGACGCCGAGACGGACACCACCGCCACGCCCGAATCGATCGACGTCGCCGTCTGTCTGCGCGATCCGACCTGCCATCACATGCTGGTCGCCGCGCACCGCGGCTACCACGCCGAAGCCCCCGAGAACACGCTCGCCGCCGTGCGCGCGTCCGCCGCGCTGGGCGCGCACCTCACCGAGGCGGACGTGCGCGACACCAAGGACGGCCAGCTCGTCCTGATGCACGACTCGTCGATCGATCGCACCACAGAAGGCACGGGCGAGGTGTCGCAGATGACGCTCGCCGAGCTGGAGCAGGTCCACCTCGACTACGGCGTGAACGCCGGCACCAGCGACGAGACCACGCGCATCCCCACCTTCGCGGAGCTGCTCGACCTCGCGGTCGAGCTGCACATCGGCGTCTACGTCGACACCAAGACCGACAAGCTCGATCTGGTGACCGCCGCCATCCACGAGGCGGGCGCAGAAGACCTGGCGGTGGTGCGCAAGGAGTTCGGCGCGCTGGGCCCGGCGCTCACCGACGGGTCGTTGCTGATCTGCCAGGCGGGCACGCCGCAGCAGCTCGCCGAGTTCGTCGACCAGATGCCGCCGTGGGGCTTCATCGAGATCGACAACTCGGGCCCCGACCCCGCCATGGCCGACGCGATCAAGGCGGCCGGGCTGCGCATCCAGCAGGACGTGTTCCTCGGCGACGCGTCGTGGCCGATCAACGGCACCTACGACGGCTGGAACCTGTTCATCCCGACCGGCGTGCAGATGATGCAGTCCGAGTACCCCGACGGGCTCGTGCAGGGCCTGTCCGACGGCACGCTCCCGACCGAGGCGCAGTAGCGCGACGCTCTCCGCGGGCGTCGCGTGAACGCAGCGCGCGGCTCAGCTGCCGTCGCGCGTCAGCAGCGCGCCGTACAGCTCGGGCCGACGATCGCGGAAGAAGCCCCACGCCGAGCGGCGGCGCGCCAGGAAGTCCAGGTCGAAGGTCGCGGTGATCACGCCCTCCTCCTGGTCGTCCAGCTCCGCGACGATCTCGCCCAGCAAACCCGAGATGAACGACGTGCCGTAGAAGCGCTGGTCGTCCTCCTGGCCCACGCGGTTGGACGCGACGACCGGGACGACGTTGCTCACCGAGTGGCCCTGCATCGCCAGACGCCACGCGTGGCGGGAGTCCAGGCCGGGGTCGTGCGGCTCGGTGCCTATCGCCGTGGGGTAGAGCAGGATCTCAGCGCCCTGCACGACCATCGCGCGCGCGCACTCCGGGTACCACTGGTCCCAGCAGATGCCGACGCCGATGCGGCCAAAGCGCGTGTCCCACACCTTGAAGCCGGTGTCGCCCGGCGCGAAGTAGAACTTCTCCTGGTAGCCGGGGCCGTCCGGGATGTGGCTCTTGCGGTAGTGGCCGAGCACGCTGCCGTCCGCGTCGACGATCACCACGGTGTTGTAGAGCACGGGGCCCGAGCGCTCGTAGAGGCTGACGGGGATCACCACGCCCAGCTCCGCCGCGAGCTTCTGCATGCGCACGACCGTGGGGTGACCGGTGATCGGACGCGCGAGGTCGAAGTGGTCCTCGACCTGCGTCTTGCAGAAGTAGTGCGACTCAAACAGCTCGCTCGGCAGGATGACCTGCGCGCCGCGCTTGGCGGCCTCGCGGACAAGCTCCTCCACCCGCGCCACGTTCGGCTCGAGCTCGCGGGACATCGACATCTGGATGGCGGCGACCGTGACGGTGCGAGCGGTCATGGGAGCGGCTCCTGCTGGGTGATGCAGTGGAAGGCGCCGCCGCCCTCGAGGACCTCGCGGGCGGAGACGGGGACGACGCGGCGGTCGGGGAAGAGCGTGCCGATGACGCGGCAGGCCTCGTCGTCCTGCTCCACGCCGTAGACGGGCACCACGACCGCGCCGTTCGCCAGGTAGAAGTTCACGTAGCTGGCGGCCATGATCTCGCCGTCCGGGTCGAGCACGGCGCCTGGCGTGCGCACGGTCACCACCTCAAGCCTGCGTCCGCGCGCGTCGCGCGCCTCGCGTAGATCGCCGACGAGCGCGCGCAGCGCGTCGCGGTTGGGGTCGGAGGCGGTGGTGGCCTCCATGGTCAGCACCACGCCGGGCGCGACGTAGCGCGCGATGGTGTCGATGTGACCGTCGGTGTGGTCGTTGAGCAGTCCGTCGCCCAGCCAGACCACGTGCTCGACGCCCAGGTCGGAGCGCAGGCGGTCGGTGATCACACGCTCATCGAGCGCGGGGTTGCGGTTGGGGTTGAGCAGGCACTGGCGCGTGGTGAGGCAGGTGCCCTCGCCGTCGCACTCGACGCTGCCGCCCTCCAGCACCCAGTCGGCCCGCCACGCGGCGTGACCGCTGCGCTCGGCGACGCGCATCGACAGCTCGGCGTCGCCGGGCAGGTCGAACTTGCCGCCCCAGCCGTTGAACTCGAAGGACGCGGCGAGCAGCCCGCCGTTGCCGTTGGTCAGGAAGAGCGGCGCGATGTCACGCATCCAGATGTCGCCGAACGGGATGACGTGAAAGCGGGCGTTGACGCCGCGGCGTGCCAAGGCGGCGGCGCAGTCGACGCGAGCGGCCTCGCTGGGCACCACCACCTCCAGCAGCTCAGGCCTGCGCGTGGCGGCGGGCGCGTCCACGTCGGCGATGCCCGCGCACAGCTCAACCCACGCGGCCTGCACCGGGTCCAACGCGTCCAGCCACAGCGATCCGTCCCACGGCCACGCCAACCAACAGGCACGGTGCGGTGCCCACTCTCCGGGCATGGAGAAGCCAAGCTCGCGCGGCCTCGGGGACGGGTGGGGCATGGACTCCCTCCAGGGGCGGCGCCCCTAACCGGCTCACCCACCGGCGACCGGCCCGACGCGATACGGACCCGCGATGGAGGGTCGCGTGGAACCCACAGTCGCGGTCACGGTTCGCGCGGCGCTCGTGGCGTGGCGGCCGCTGCGGTGGGCGTTCGACGCGCTCGGCATCGGGCGACGCCCCGCGCGCGGCTCCGCGAAGGACAGCCAATTCTGGCGCGCGTTCGCGGGCCGCTTCCACCTGACCGACGAGCCACAACCCGACGGCACGCCGCGGCTCCGCGGCGCGATCGAGGGGATCGCCTTCAGCGTGGGGGCGAGCGTCGCGCACGGCGAGCCCGCGCAAATGGTGATGACCGCGACCAGCCGGGTGGCGCTCACCGCGGGCACCGCCCTCCACGGGATTCGACAACGGACCCGCACCGGCGACGAGGGCTTCGACGCGCGTTGCCGGGTCACCGGGGAGCCCGACGTCGTCGTCGCCGCGCTGGACGCGCACGCGCGGACGCAGGTGGCCGCGCTGCTCGCGGGCGGAGGGCGCGTCATTGGAGGCCAGGCCACGCTCAAGCTCCCGAGCAAGCTCGACGAGGAGGAGGCCCGCGCCGGCGCCAACTTGGTGTTCCACGCCGCCTACGCGATCGACCACGAGGTCGGCGCGCGGCTGACCCGCCTGCTCCGGATCGCCGACGATGACCCCGCCCCGGCGGTGCGCGCCCGCGCGCTGTGGTGCGCGGCCTCACTCAACCCCCGCGATCCCGGGGTGCAGGAGCGGCTCACGCGCGCCTCACACAAGCCCACCGACCGCCACCAGGACTGGATCGGTCGGTTTGAACGAGGTGATCTATCTGGATGCACTGAGCTTCTGGTCGAGGCGGAAGATCCGACCTTGGTCCACCTGGCGGGGCTGGCGGCCACGCACGGAGACCTGGGCGTGGTCCTCGGCCCACTGTCGACGACCGAAAAGCCGGACCTGCAGCTCGCGCTGGCCGAGGTGGCGCTGCACGCAGACGACACGCTGCGCCTGACGCTTCTCGGCCTGTTGGCCAAGTCGACGTCGCTGACCTCCGATGAAGGCGTGGACGCCCTGCAGGAGCTGGTCGTGAGCTGTCGCGAGCTGGCCGGCGAGGACTTCGACCGGACGATGGCCTCGCTCGCCGCGCACACCGCCGAGCCGGTGGCCGACGTGGCGATCGGGGCGCTGCTCAAGCACGGAACGGTCCGCGCGGTGCCCGCCCTCCGGGCGGAGGAGGCGCGGGTGCCCCGGGCGCGCGCCGAGCGGATTCGGTCGGTGATCGCCGGAATCCAAGCGGCGGTGGGCCCGGTGGAGGCCGGGAGGCTCACGATCGCCGAGGACGACGGGCGCGGTCGGGTCTCTGTGGCGCCCGAAGCGGGATCCATGTCTGCGCCCGACGACGATGCACAGCCGTGATTCGGGCGTGAGGTGCATCTGGACGTGATCACCCCTCGTGGATCCACCGCGGGAACGGTTAAGGTGGATTGTCGACTGTCCGTCGCTGAGGTGTCGAATGCCGACCAGCTCCATCGCCAAGCTCGCTGAGATCCGTGCCGGCGCAGGCCCCCGGGTCACGATCGGCCTGTCCGACACCGCGATCGCCGCGTTCCTGTCGACCGATCCGGCGCTGGGCTCGGCCATCGCCGACGCGCACGCCGCGTGGCTGGTGCTGCGCAAGACCTACGCCAGCGCGCTGGCGCTCGATGAGCGCGAGCTGGGTCGCTGGATCCAGGGCGACCTCCTCCCCTTCTACGGGCCGGACGCCACAAACCCGTACGTGCCGATCGGCGCGCGCGGCCCGTGGATCGTCACGTCTCATGGCGGCGTGGTCCATGACTCAGGCGGCTACGGCATGCTCGGCTTTGGGCACGGCCCCCAGGCGGTGATCGACACGATGTCGCACCCGTGGGTCATGGCCAACCTGATGACCCCCAGCTTCTCGCAGAAGCGGTTCCTGGAGGCGATCGAGCGCGAGGTCGGCCACACACGCGGCGGCTGTCCTTACGCGCAGTTCGTGTGCATGAACTCAGGCTCCGAGGCGAACAGCGTCGCGCTGCGCATCACGGACGCCCTCGCCCGCCGCATGACGGATCCGGGCGGCGCCCAGGCCGGCAAGCGCGTAAAGCTGCTCGCGATCCAAGGCGGCTTTCACGGCCGCACGGACCGCCCCGCGCAGGCCTCGCACAGCTCGTACCCGACGTACCAGAAGAGCCTGCGCACCTTTCGCGACCACGACTACCTCACGGTCGTTCCGTCCAACGACGTGGCCGCGCTGCGCCAGGCCTTCGCCGACGCCGAGCGCGACGGCGTCTGGTTTGAGGCCATGCTGCTTGAGCCCGTGATGGGCGAAGGCGACCCCGGCGTGGCCACCACGCGCGCCTTCTACGACGAGGCTCGCAAGCTCACCAAGGCCTCCGGCACCGTTCTCCTGGTGGACTCCATCCAAGCCGGCCTGCGCGCCCACGGCGTGCTCTCGGTCGTGGACTACCCCGGCTTCACCGACGCCGAGCCGCCCGACATGGAGGTCTACAGCAAGGCGATCAACGCCGCGCAGTACCCTCTCTCGGTGCTGGCCCTCACCGCCTCGGCGGGCGCGCTCTACCGCGCGGGCCTGTACGGCAACACCATGACGACCAACCCCCGCGCGCTGGAGATCGCCACCACCGTGATGGGGATGATCACCCCGGCGCTGCGGCAGAACATCCACGACCGCGGCGTGGAGATGCTCACGCGGCTCACGGCCGTTGCCGCGGAGTTCCACCCGCTCACCACCGGCGCCCAGGGGACCGGCCTGCTGCTGGCGCTGGAGATCGACCCGGCGCACGCCAAGGTCACCGGCTTTGGCGGCGTGGAAGAGGCCTGCCGCCTGCGCGGCATGGGCGTGATCCACGGCGGCGCGAACGCGCTGCGCTTCACGCCGCACTTTGGGATCACCAGCGCGGAGATCGACCTCATGATCGACGTACTGCGAGGCACGCTCGCCACGTTCGCGAGCGCGGCGGCGGTCGCCAAGTAGTCGGCACCTTCGTCGTCACGACCGAGGCGGCGGTCGCCGAGTAGTCCGCGCCTTCGTTGTCACGTTCGCGCCGTCAGGGCCCCTCGGGGAGGCAGTCCCAGCGGACGACTACTTCGTCGTCACGACCACGTCGTCGGGGAAGCCGTCGGCGCTGCCGTCCAGCCAGCCCTCGAAGCCCGTCTCGTCGGTGAGCGTCGACGCGAAGAACGCGACCGCGGCGGCGCGGGCGAAGCGGGCGCTGGCGGCCGGGTCATCGCTCCCAGGACACGACGCGCAGGCGAGCGAGCCGCCGCCCGCGGCGCACGGGTCGACGAAGTCGGTGGGGCTTGCGCTGGGCAGCTCGAACTCGGTCGCGCCCGCGCCGAACGCCGCGAAGAAGGCCGGGTAGGCATCCGCGGGGTCGTAGCAGGCGTCGCCGTCGGTCCCGTTCAACGCGGCCCCGACCACCAGCCTCGGCACCGTGACCTTGCCGGCCGCCTTGGGGAGCGCGTGTGGCCAGTCCTTCGGCGGCGTGGCGACGGTGGGCAAGGAGTCGTCGGGCGACAGCGCCATCACCGATCCGACGCGATCATCCCCCGCCGCCGCCAGCACCGCGATCTTCCCGCCGCGGCCATGACCGAGCAGACCGAACTTGCGGGCGTCGGTCTCCACGCCCTCCAACGGGAGCGCGTTGGACTGGAGCCAAGCGAGCAGCGCCGCCGTGTCCTCGACGAGGCCCGCGTGGGTGCGCGCGTTGGCCGGTGCGTCGAACGCCGGCACGATCACCACCATGCCCCAGGTCGACAGCCAGGTGGCGGTGTCGAACCACTCGTCCGTGCGCGCGTCGGAGGACGGCAGGAGCACGACCATGGGCGCGGGCGAGTCCGTGCGCTCCGGCGCGTGCATGCGCGCCTGGATCGTCGGCGGGAAGCCGCCGGTTCGTACCCCGAGCTCCGGGGAGATGTCCTCCCAGAGCGTGCCTTGGGTGCCCGCGACCGTCGGATCCAGGGCGGTGATCACGGGAGGACCGCTGTTCCCGCCGGTGCAGGCGGCGGCAAGCATCCAGAGCACCCAGCGTGTCGATCGCACGGCCCCTCCCGAGGCGCCCCACGTATCCATCACAGCGCGGTCGCGCCGCGTCGGACGGTCGCATGTGACGTCACGGCACGATAAGTCCGGACCGCTGCGTTCCGAGGTGTGTGGATGCCGTCCAAGCACGAGCCTGTCGCGATCGTCGGGATGAGCGTCCGCTTCCCAGGCGGCGAGGACGTCGCCCAGTTCTGGCAGCTGCTCCTGGACGGTCGGGAGGCCATCGGCCCCGTGCCTGCCGGCCGCTGGAACCTGGACGCGCTGCGTCGCTTCAACGACGGCGAGCCGCTGCCGTACAACGCCACACATGGCGGCTGGCTCCCCAGCGTGCGGATGTTCGACCATGCGTTCTTCCGCATGTCGCCGCGTGAGGCCCGTACGCTCGACCCCAAGCAACGGCTGGCGCTGGAGGTCGTGTACGAGGCGTTCGAGGACGCAAACCTGGCGCCGCTGCAGCTGCGCCCAGACCACGTCGTCGGCATGTTCCTCGGCACGGCGCAGAGCGAATACCTGATGCGGTTCTACAACCGCATGGAGGTCGGCTCGTCGCGCGGTGATCGCTACATCGGGCCGGGCAACGACGCGTCGTTCAGCGCGGGTCGGATCAGCGCGATGTTCGGCCTTGAAGGCCCGAGCGTCAACGTGAACACCGCGTGCAGCACCAGTCTGGTCGCGGTGCACCAGGCGGTGCGCGCCATCCAGAATGGCGAGTGCGACGTGGCGGCCGCGGGCGGCGTGAGCATCATCCACAGCCCCGAGCACAGCCTGGTGATGGAGAAATTCGGCGTGCTATCGCCGGACAGCCGCTGCAAGGCGTTCGACGCGTCGGCCGACGGCTACGTGCGCGCCGAGGGCTGCGGCGTGGTCATCCTGCGCAAGTTGTCCGACGCGATCGCGAACGGCGACCGCATCCACGCGGTGCTGCGCGGGTCGGCCAGCAACCACAACGGCCTGTCGGACAACCTGATGGCGCCCGACACCGACGCGCAGACCCGTCTGCTCCGCGCCGCGGTCGCCGACGCGCAGATCGATCCGGGCACGGTCGACGCGATCGAAGCGCATGGCACCGGAACGACGGTGGGCGACCCGATCGAGATCCACGCGCTCGCCACCGTGTTCGGCGACGCGCGCGGCGACCGCCCGCCCATTCGCGTGGGCTCGGTGAAGACGAACATCGGGCACCTGGAGGTCGCGGCGGGCATCGCCGGGCTGGTGAAGGCCGTGCTCTGCGTCCGCGAGGCGTCGGTGCCCGCGCACCTCAACCTCACCACGCTCAACCCCGCCATCTCGGCGGCGCTCCCGTTCGAGTACCCCAAGTCCACGCTGGCGTGGCCCGCGCTAGGCCACCCGCGCCGCGCGGTGGTGAACAGCTTCGGCATCAGCGGGATCAACGCCGCGGTCATCGTGGAGCAGGCGCCCGCGCCCGCGCCCGCCGCCGCGACGCAAGCGCGTCCGCTCACCGTGCTGCCGCTCTCCGCGTACGGTGACGCTCCCCTGCATGCGCTCGCGGGCCGCTACGACGCGCACCTCGCCGGCGGCGCGGATCTGACGGACGTCGCGTTCACCGCCGCCACCGGACGCGAGGCCTGGCCATCGCGCGCCGCGATCGTCGTCAAGGACAGCGCAGACGCCCGCGCGGCCCTCGACGCGCTCGCGCAGGGCCGCGCGCACGAGGCGCTCCGCACCGGCGACGCGCGCAACGGTCACCCCAAGGTCGCGTTCCTGTTCACCGGTCAGGGCGCGCAGCACGTCGGCATGGGCCGAGATCTGTATGCGTCCGAGCCCGTGTTCCGCGCGGCGCTCGACGACGCGGACCAGGCGATCGCCCCGCACCTGGGCCGCTCCATCCGCGCCGTGATGTTCGGTGAAGACACCAGCGTCAGCCTGGACGACACCGCGCTCACCCAGCCCGCGCTGTTCGCGATCGAGCACGCGCTCGCCGCGCTGTGGCGCGCGTGGGGTGTGGAGCCCGACCTGATGGTCGGCCACTCGATCGGCGAAATCGCGGCCGCGGTGGTGGCCGAGGTGATGTCGCTCGACGACGCGGCGGCGCTGGTCGTGGCCCGCGGCAAGCTCATGCAGGCCCTGCCCCGCGACGGCGCGATGGCCGCGATCTTCTCCGACGTCGCCAGCGTGCGCTCCGCGATCGCCGGGCGTCCGGGCATCGACGTCGCCGCGGACAACGGCCCCAAGAGCACGGTGATCTCGGGCCGCGCGGACGTGGTCGACCTGGTGTGCGCCGCGTTCGACGCGCAGGGCATCGCCGCGCGCCGCCTGACGGTCAGCCACGCGTTCCACTCGCCGTTGATGGAGCCGATGCTCGACGCGTTCGGCGAGCTGGTGCGCGGGCTCAAGCTGTCGCCGCCCAAGCGCCGCATCGTGTCGAACGTCACGGGCGCGGTGGCGGACGCCTCGATGGCGACCGTCGACTACTGGGTTCGCCATGTGCGAGGCGCGGTCCGCTTCCGCGAGGCGATGGTCGCGATCGGCGCCGAGTCGGTCAACCTGATCGTCGAGATCGGCCCGGACGGCACCCTGATCGGGATGGGTCGTCGCTGCGTGCCGGAGCTGGCCGCGTCCTGGCTGCCGTCGTCGTCGAAGGACCGCCCCACCGCCACCCTCGCCGAGTCGGTCGCGGGCATGTTCGTCGCGGGCGGGCCGCTGCGCTGGAGCCTGTACTGGTCCCAGCACCGCGCCAACCGCGTGAACCTGCCGCGCTACCCGTTCCAGCGCAAGGAGCACTTCGTGGAGGACCCGGGCCCTGGGTTCCCTGCGTTTGAGGTGCCTGCGGGCGTCACCGTCGGCCTCGCGATCCCCGGCCTCACCGCAGCCACCGCGCCCGCGCGTTCCGCCACCGCGTTTGACTCTGCCGACTTCTACCGCATGCGGTGGATGCCGATTGACGCCGTCCCCGGCGTGGCCGTCGCGCGTGGCACCTGGATTGTGGGCGTGGATCAAGGCGGCGCGCTCTCGCCGATCGCCGCCGCGCTGGAGTCCGACGGCCACACCGTGGTGCGCGTCACGCGCGACGCCGACCCGAGCACGTTCAAGGCGCTTGTGGCGTCGCACGCCGCGACGCTGCGCGGCTGGATCCACGGCTGGGCCTTGGACGCTCCCGCCGACGATCAGGCGGCGGCGAGTTGGTGGACCGCGCAGCAGGACAACGTGTCGGTCGCGGCACTTCATATCTTCCAGGCCGTGATCGAGGCCGCACCCAACGCGGGCGTGTGGACGATCACCCGCGGCGCAGACGCCGTGCACCCGGGCGAGGCCCCCGCGCTGGCGCAGGCCACCGTGTGGGGCGTGGCGCGTGTGGTGTCGCTCGAGCACCGCGGCCTCACGAACGTGCGCGTGGATCTGGACCCGACGGGCGGCGTGGACGGACTGCTCGCGCTGCTGCGCGCGACGCCCCGCACCGAAGACCAGCTCGCGTTCCGTCGCCGGCAGACCTTCGCGCTGCGCTTGGTGCCGCACGCGCCGTCTGGCGCCAAGATCGCGCCCCGCGCGAACACCGCCTGGGTGATCAGCGGCGGCCTCGGCGCGCTGGGCCTCGCGGTCGCGGTGTCGCTGGTGGACGCAGGCGCGACGAACGTGGTGCTGTGCGGTCGCAGCGCGCCGGGACCGGACGCGCAGGCCACGATCGCTGCGCTGCGCGCTCGTGGCGCGACCGTCGATGTCGCGTCGGTCGACGTCGCGGACCTGGGCGCGGTGAACGCGCTGTTCGCGTCCCTCGACGCGCGCGGCGTGCCGGTGCGTGGCGTGGTGCACGCCGCGGGTGTGCTCGCAGACGGCCCGGTCATGGCGCAGGATCGGACCCGCTTCCTCAAGGTGTTCCCGGCCAAGGTGGAGGGCGCGTGGAACCTGCACGTCGCCACCCGCGACCGTGACCTGCACGCGTTCGTCCTGTTCTCGTCGGTCACGTCGAGCCTGGGCGCGCCCGGTCAGGTGAACTACGCCGCCGCGAACGCGTTCATGGACGCGCTAGCCTGGTCGCGACACGCGCGCGGCCTGCCCGCCGTGAGCATCAACTGGGGCCCGTGGGGCGAGATCGGCATGGCGGCGCGCCTGTCCGAGCTGATGGCGTCGCGAGGCATGGGCGGGGTGCGCACCGCAGACGGCGTGAGCGCGATGATCCGCAGCGGCGCCGACCTGCTCCCGCAGGTGTCCTTCATGGACATGCGCGTGCACACCATCCTGGAGCGCGACCCGGCGTTCGCGAACGCGCCGTTGGTTCGCGAGATCATGCGGAGCCTGGGCCGCGCGCCGACGACAGCCTCCGCGCCGGCCGTCGCGCCCGCGAGCGCGCCCGTCGCCCCGCCGGTGGCCGCGCCGGTCGCGACCGCCGTCGACGTGCTCAAGAGCCTGGCTCCCGCCGCGCGTCCCGCGCAGGCGAGCGCGGAGCTCGCCACGATCGTCGAGGGCTTGTTGGGCGTCGACGCCGGCTCGCTGTCCCGGACGCGACCGCTGTCCTGGCAGGGCTTCGACTCGGTGATGGCGATCGATCTGAACCGCGCGATCGGCCAGCGCTTCGGCGCGACGCTGCCCCAAGAGGCGGTGACCGTCGGCCCGAGCGTGGACGAGCTGGCGACCCGCCTGCTGGAGAAGCTGGCGCTGCCCGCGGCCGTCATCGCGCTGCCGGTCGCGGTCGCCGCGACCGTGGCGGCCCCCGCGCCTGTCCCGGCGCCCGCGCTGCGCACCGCCCCAGTCGCGGCCTCCCCTGCACCCGCGCCCGTCGCCGCGCCCCCTGTGTCGGCGTCCGCGCCAGCCGCGCCGCTCCCTGTCACCACGCGCGCGGCGACGCCGATCGCGCCGGGCGACGTGCGCGCTGCGACGCTCGCGTGGCTGCTCCGTACCTCCGAGGAGCTGCTCGGGTTCCAGCCGGGCGAGCTGGACCCGGGTCGCCCGCTCGCGTGGCAGGGCTTTGACTCGGTGATGGCGGTCGATCTGTACCGTCGGATCCGCGACGGGCTCGGGGCGCCGCTCCCGCTCGATCGCCTGCTAAACGGGCCGCGCCTCACCGAGGTGGCGGACGAGCTGGCCGCGGTGGTCGAGCCCTCACGCCTCACGGCCGGTGAGCCTGCGGTCGCCGCGCCCGCGCCATTCGCGGCCACGCCCGCGCTGGTCTCGGCGACGTCGACCACGCCCGCGCCGCCTGCGCACGCCTCGGTCGCTGCCGCGTTCGCTTCCGCCGCTGCGCCCGTCGGGGCCGCGCCCGCGCCCATCGCCTCCGCGCCGGTACCCTCCACCGCGTCCGTCACAGGCGCGTCGGACCTCGGCGCCACGGCGAGCGTGGCCCCCGCCGCATCGGCACAGCCCGTGCAAGCACCGCCCGCCGCCGCCGAGGTCACCGCCCCCCTGGCAACGACCGAGGCCGCCGCACCGGATCACACGATCCGCTGGCTCCTCGTCGCGATCCTCGTCGGGGCCATCGCGCTCGCCGCGCTGGTCGTCACGCTCAATCAACCCCCGGACGGGACGACGCACTCGTCGGACCACCCCGCCAAGAAGCGACACGGGAAGCAGTGAATGGGACTCCTCTCCTCTCTGGCCCAGCGCGGGTACGTGCCGTTCGCGTTCGGCGCGAGCTCAAACCTGGACCGCCTGGATCCTCGCCCGCTCGGCGTGCCGCTCCGTCGGCTCGACGCGGCGGACCCCGCGAACGCGTCGTTTCATCGACTTCTGAACAAGATGAACGGCTTGGCGTACGGCGGCATGGGCATGCCCCTGTGGGTGCAGTTCGACTGCGGCGTGCTCCCGTCGGCCTTCATCGGCTGGGGCCGCGGCGCACGTGACCTGCCCGATCGCCTGCGCCAGGGCCTCGGTCTGGTCGGCGACGAACCCCTCGTGCCGGTCGCGGAGGCGCTGTCCGTCCCGTCGGCCACGCCCGGACAGTGGGTCAGCTGGTCGATGTGCTCGGTGTTGCCGGGAAGCCAGCTCGGGTTCGCCAGCAAGCTGGTGAGCTTGGCCGCGTACAAGGCCGAGTCGACGCTGGGCGTCGCGCAGTACGACAACGGGTCGCTGCGCATCCACACGCGCTTTGGGCCGCTGGAGCTGGTGCAGCCGATGGCGTCGGGGCACACCTGGCCCGAGCGTACGTTCGTCTACCGCCTGGACCTACGTGACCCGACCTGGCTCAAGTCGCTGGCCGACGGCGCGACGCTGCCCGCGGACGCGCCGACGATGCTGCTGGACCCGGACGACATCGGCAAGCTGCGCCAGATCGACGCGCGCGTCCGCGCGGGCACGCACCGCTACTGGCTGCTCCCGCCCGGCCGCGTGCTCGAAGGCGACCGCTGGCTCAATCCGATCCTGGAACGTCGGGTGGGCTGACCGCGCCGCCGGTCCGCGTAGGCCGGTCTGGCGCGTCGTACTCCTGGCCGATCGCGTCGAGCCAACCGGACGGCGTGTCCGGGAACGCGTCGGCGTAGGGCACGTACGGCTTCACGTCGAGCACGGGCGTGCCGTCGAGCAGATCCAAGCCCAGCACGTGGAGGAAGCGGCCGTCCACCCGCACCAGCTTCAGCGCCGACAGCCCGATGGGGTTGGGGCGGTGCGGCGCGCGCGTGGCCAGCACGCCGCGGCGCACCTTGGGGCCGCGGGGCGGGATGACCGTGGGGTTCCAGCTGGTGTTGAGGTGCAGCCAGCTGATCACCCAGATGTGGCCGAACGTCTCCAGGCCGCCAAGCGCGACCGCGGGGATGTCCGCGAACAGCTCGATCGAGCCTTCGAGCGCGCCATCGCCGGCCACGCCGCGGGTGACGGTGGCTTGACGCGGCGTGCCGTGGCGCTCGCGGTAGGGCGAGTGCACCACGCCGATCGGGCGCAGCGACACCGTCTCAGGGAACGGGATCGACTCGACGTAGTCCTTGGGTCCGACAGTGCGCATGCGGCGGAACTAGCCCGCAGCGCACGCCCGCGCCCGCGACGGTGGACGACGCGCGTTGGATGCTGCATGATGCGGGCTCCGGAGGCCTGATGCGCCGTCTCGTCCCCTTCCTCTCTGCCCTGCTCGTCGCCTGCTCGGGCGGCGACAAGGCCCCCGACAACGTCGACACGGACGTCGTCATCCCCGACGACACGTTTGGCGGCAGTGACGACTCCGGCGGCGCGGTCGACACCGACGTCGTGGCCGACACGGACGCGCCCGACACCGACAACGGGTCCGGCCATGGTGGCGGTGGTGGTGGCGGCTCGATCAGCTGCACCACACCCTCTGCGCTGGGCCTCTCGTACGTGTGCGAACTGTCGGTGAACGCCGCCAGCGCCAAGACCATCACCGGTCATGGCAACCCGCTGGTGCTGGACGTCATCGCGTCCACCTCCGCGCCCGCGATCGGCGGCTACAACGGCAATGGGCGCGGCAACCGATCGATCGCTGGCTTCCACGGCTACAACCGCTTGAAGCTGAGCGACCTCGACGAGATCACCTTCGACGCGCTCAAGATCAGCGGCAGCTACTCGGTGGAGCTTGGCCTCCAGGCGGATCTCGAGTGCGACAGCATGACTCTGGTCTACCTCACCGTGGTCACGACCTCGTTCGCGGCGCCGGTGCCGGTCGACGGCCATGATCGCTACCGCGCTCGGCCCGATCAGGCGCTGTGGAATGCGCAGGGCGGCTTGGTGGATCCTTCGAACCCGTTCGGCTTCCTGCTCAACGATCCGGGCGCCACAGACCCGACGCCGAACACGCTCTCCCCGCTGATCGCCGCGTACCCGAACGCGTGTGTCCACAACTTCAACGCCGGCTTCCGCGACCTGCCGAACGGCTCCGCCGCGAGCGGGATCCTGCTGACGCTCGGGTCGAGCGTGCAGTACCTGCAGCGCGCGCAGTGGGAGATCTACCGAGTTCAGATCAACGACGACGTGCTGCTGCCGCCCCCGTAGACGGCGCCAGTGGAGCGCGCCGCGCGGGACGCGCTCGGACTCGCCGTGCGCGCAGGCCTAGAGCGTGAAGCAGATCGCGGTGCCCGTGGCGCCGCCCGATCCGATCGACGCCACACAGAGCATGTCGCCCACCGCCGCAGGCAACGTGACGTTGGAGTCGCCCGCGGGCACCTCGGCCACGGCATGCCGCGCCGCGATCCATGCGACGTAAGGCGCGCTGATCCCCGCGAGGGAGCCGTCGCCCACCTGGACCCTCCCGTCGACCACCATGGGACCCGTTCCGTCGGTCGGGCCGCCGCCCGCACCGCCGGCCGCGGTGCCGTCCGTGTCCCCGACCTGGGGGGCGTTCACGGACGACAGATCGTCCGACAGCGTCAGCGAGCGCACCACGTCCTGGCCGACGCGGATCTGCACCGTGTCGCCCAGCGCGGCCGAGACCACGCCGACGAAGCCCGCGTCCGTCACGAACAACGGCACAGCCTGCGGGTGCTCAACGACGGAGAGCGTGGCGGAGACGTCCTTGTCGAGCACGCCGGGGAGGCCGAGCACGGTCACGTCCGACGGCGCCGACGTGAGCACGGCCTGCGCCGAGTAGTACACGCCGCTGCCGTTCGCCGCGTCCGACGCCTCGGCGCCCGCGGCGTCATCCGCGGTGTTGCCGGTGAGCAGGCCCGTCTCCTCGTAGCCGGTCTCGTCCACGCACCCTGCGAGGGCCAGCATCAACCAAGCATGTCGGGCGCTCATCGCTCCTCCTCCCGCGGCGCGAACGCCACCGTGATGCCGTACCGGGCGCCTCCCCCCTGCTCGAGGGCCGCCTCCTCCATCTCGACCGCCTCAGCGCGGAGCGCCTTGAAGGTGCGCTCCATCGCCGCCTCGACGTCCTCGGGCCGGGCCGCGAACGACCAGCTGCGGGCGCCCGCGGTGTCGTCCTCGCCGCGCGCGAACCGCGCCCACACGCTGTCGGCGATGATCGCCAGCTGGTGGTTCACGCCGTCGACCCGCCGCTGCAGGTCCTCAGTGACGAAGGAGCGCAGCGTGCCGGAGAGCCGCGCGACCTCGTGTTCATCCACGTCCACCCAGCCAAGCTCCTGGAGGTGCTTGATGGCGCGGCGGACCTCGAGGATGTCGAGCTGGGTGATGGCCGCCAGGCCCTCGATCGAGGACGGGGCCCCGAGCAGCGCGCCCGTGATGATCCGGATCGGCTCGACCTCGGTCTCCGGCGCGAAGAAGGGCTCCTTGAGCTGCTTGTTCAGCGAGCCGGCCGTCCGGAGCGACACGCCCAGCTTGTCCGCGATGACCTGCAGGTCGCGCGGGTGCTTGCGGCGGTGCTCCAGGAAGTAGGCCGTGCGCAGCAGATCGGTGATGCGATCGAGCGGCATGTGCACGCGCGCTGCAAGCCGAACGGCCGCTTGGAGGAGCGAAAACACGAGACGGGCTGGAAGCTCGACCGCCTGGGTCGCCTTACCAAGTCCGCCTGATGCGCCTGCGTCCACGAGCCCTCCGCGGGTCAACGCGGACGATATACTGTGGAATTGCCGATCCGCCATGCAAATCGGCAGAAACGTGCTGATGTGTTCGGACCTGCCCGATTGGCGCGCGCCCGGCTAGAGCCTGTCGCCACCTGCACATGGAGCCCTACATGCCCTCTGCGATCATCACCGGCGCCGCGTCCGGCCTCGGACTCGCCACCGCTCAGCGCCTGTTCGCGGACGGCTACGCCGTCGTCGGCATCGACATCGACGAAGCTCGCGGCAACGAGGCGTTCGCCCAGTTCGGCGACAAGGGCAAGTTCGTGAAGGCAGACGTGGCCGATGAGGCCGGCGTCAGCGCCGCCGTCGCCGCAGCCACAGCGCTCGGCGACCTGCGCGTCGCGGTGTGCTGCGCGGGCATCGGGACCGTGGGGCGCATGCTCGACAAGGAGGGCAACCCTCACCCCCTCGACCGCTTCGAGCGCACCATCCGCGTGAACCTCGTCGGCACGTTCAACGTGATGCGCCTGGCCGCGGCCGCGATGGCGAAGAACACGCCCGACTCTGACAACCAGCGCGGCGTCCTGATCACCACCGCGTCGATCGCCGCGTTCGAGGGTCAGATCGGTCAGGTGTCCTACAGCGCCTCCAAGGGCGGCGTGGCGTCCATGACCTTGCCGATCGCCCGCGACCTGGCCCAGTACGGCATCCGCGCGCTCACCATCGCGCCCGGCATCTTCGACACGCCCATGGTCGCCGGCCTGCCGGAGAAGGCCCGCGAGTCGATCGCGGCCAGCATCCCGAACCCGTCGCGCCTCGGCCGCCCCGAGGAGTACGCCGACCTGGTCAGCGTGATCGTGCGCTCCCACTACATGAACGGCACCACCTACCGCATCGACGGCTCGATTCGCCTGTCTCCGCGCTAGTCTCGCCTTGGCCCGCGCAGGGTATGCTGCGCGTCTGGAGTCGCCATGTCCGTCACCCGCGATCGCATGTACCAGGACATCCTCACGTCGATCGGGGCGACGAACCTGCCGGATCCGCTGACGGATCCGCTCCGCGCGGCCATCACACACCTGTTCACGACTCGGCCGAACGCGGTCGATAAGATCCAGGCGCCGCTGGGCCGCGCGCTCCGCAACCCGGCGTTCCCGGAGATCTGGGCGAAGTGCGTGTCGGACATCCCCGACTCGCCCGCCTACGCGGACCTCCGCGCGGCCGCCGACGCGATCGCCGTGCACGCGCGCGGTCTGAAGCACCGCCCCGGCGCGCCGGGCTAGCGCGGCGCCCGCTGCTGTCGATCGACGCTGTGGTCCGTCGCTGAGTCGCGACGCGCCGTCGGCCGCCCTTCGTCGGGTTCAAGTCGGTCCTCAGAAAGCAAGACGCGCGCCCCACCAAGGAGCGCGCGCTTCTGTCGCCGTACGCCGCGGAGCCCGCGAGCGTTGGGTCCTGCCGACTACGGGAAGCCCGTGCCGCCGGCGCCGCCGCCGCCGCCGCCACCGAAGAGGCCGGTGCCGCCGCCGCCGCCACCGCCGCCGCCGCCGCCGCCGATGATCCCGGTGCCGCCGCCGCCACC
>CAIOSP010000070.1 GCA_903861005.1 uncultured Pseudomonadota bacterium | reverse complement strand
TGTCGTTCGGCGCGGTGCTGTCATTCACGACGCCCGCGGTCCCGACGGCGGCGAGCGCCGCAGCCACGCTGATCACGACGAACGGCGCGACGCTGAATGGCTCGGGCGATCCGAACCTGTCGGACGCCAACGGGGTGTTCCGCTACTCGACGTCCAACCCGGGCACCTGCAACAGCACCTTCGGGACCGTGACGGCGAGCACGTACCTTGGCGTCGGCACGGACTCGGTGTCGTACTCGCGTGCGATCACCGGCCTGACGGCGGCGACGACGTACTACTTCTGCGCGGTCGTCGACAATGGCTACGGCACCGCCTACGGCGCGGTGCTCTCGTTCACGACGCTGTCCACGGCGCCGACGGCCTCCACCGGCTCCGTGTCGCCGTTGTCCTCGACAACCGCGACCTTGAACGGCAGCGCGAACCCCGGCGGTGACACCACCACCGGCTGGTTCCGCTACTCGACCATCAGCCCGGGCACGTGCAACGACAGCTTCGGCCTGCGCGCGCCCACGGCGGGGGGCTCGAACGTCGGGTCCGCCATCACGTCGGCGGCCTACAGCCAGGCGACCACCGGTCTGTCGCCGCTCACGACCTACTACTACTGCGCGATCACGCAGAACTCGAACGGGA
The DNA here is from genome assembly GCA_903861005.1 of uncultured Pseudomonadota bacterium. GTDB lineage: Bacteria > Myxococcota_A > UBA796 > UBA796 > CAIOSP01. The sequence continues at coordinate 12,124 of CAIOSP010000070.1, read as the reverse complement.
CCGCGCTCGGGTCGCTGCTGTCGTTCATTACGCCCGCGCCGCCGACCGTGACCACCGTCGCGGCCACGTCGGTGTCCGCGATATCCGCGGTGCTCAACGGCAGCGGCAATCCGAACCGTTCGACCACCAGCGGCTGGTTCCGCTACGCGTCGACGGACCCTGGCACCTGCAACGACACCTTCGGCTCGCGCGCGCCGGTGACCGGCTTCAGCAACCTGGGCTCTGGCGCGGTCGTGGTCAACTTCGCGCAGACGATCAGCACGCTGTCCGCAGGGACCACCTACTACTACTGCGCGCTCGACTCGAGCGCGGAGGGCTCGGCATCGGGCGCCGTGATGTCCTTCACCACGCAGGCGGCCCCCACGGTCGTCACGTCGCCGGCCACGCTCGTGACCGCGACGACCGCCACGCTCAACGGTGCGGGCGATCCAAACGGCGCAGACACCTACGGCTGGTACCGCTACGCGACCACCAACCCGGGCGTGTGCAACGACAGCTTCGGCACCCTGGCGACCAGCACTTACCTGGGCGCGGCCACCGATTCCGTCCCGTTTCCGCGCCCGATCACGGGCCTCACGCCCGCGACGACCTACTACTTCTGCGCCATCGCGAACAACGTCGTGGGCACGTCGGTCGGCTCGGTGCTCACCTTCACCACGCCACCGGCCAACCCGGTGATCACCACCGTGACCGCGACCGTCACCAGCACCACGGCCGCGGCGCTCAACGGCTCCGGCAACCCGAACGGCGCAGCCACCACCGGCTGGTTCCGGATGGACACGGTCAATCCCGTGAACTGCGACGACACCTTCGGCACGCGCGTCCCGACGTCGGGCGGGAGCGCGCTTGGCGCGGGCGTGTCGGCGGTCTCGTTCTCCCAGAACGTGGTGCTGGTGCCGGGCACGACCTACTACTTCTGCGCGATCGGCGAGAGCTCGCTCGCGAAGGTCTATGGCTCGGTCCGTTCGTTCGTGATGCCGAAGGCGCCCACGGTGGCGACGCTCGCGGCGACGCCCGTCACCTCCACGACGGCGACGCTCAACGGCACGGTGAATTCGAACAGCTACGCGACGACCGCGTGGTTCCGCTACTCGGCCGCGGACCCCGGCGTCTGCAACGACACCTTCGGCACGCGCATGCCTGGTTCGGGCGGCACGTCGATCAGCGCGAGCACGTCGACGGTCTCGATCTCGCAGTCGCTTACGAGCCTGTCCCCGGGCACCACGTACTACTTCTGTGCGCTCGCGCAGAGCAGCATGGGCACCACGCTCGGCGAGTTGCTGTCGTTCACGACGCCGCCGACGGCGCCGACGGTGACCACCTTCGCCACAACCTCGATCGGTCTGACGACCGGCACCCTTCAGGGCGCCGCCAACCCGAACGGCGCGGACGCGACGGCTTGGTTCCGCTACGCGACCACCAACCCGATCACCTGCAACGACACGTTCGGTACGCGCGCGCCGCTCGTCGCGAGCACGGCGCTTGGCTTGGGCAACACGTCCGTCCCCTACGCGGAGCCGCTCACCGGGCTGACGCTCGGCGTCACGTACTACGTGTGCGCGGTCGCCCAAAACAGCGTGGGCAAGGGCTACGGCGCGGTCGTGTCGTTCACGACCACCGCGGCGCCCACCGTCACCACCACGGCGGCGATGTCGGTCATCAACACCAGCGCCACGATCAACGCGTCGGTCAACCCGAACGCGACGGCGACCACCGGCTGGTTCCGCTACGCGACCACCAGCCCGGGCACTTGCAACGACACCTTCGGTACGCGCACGCCGACGCCGACGGGCACGGCGCTCGGCAGCGGCAGCGTCGCGGTCCCGCTGAGCGCGACGCTCACCGGCCTGACCGGCGGCATCACCTACTACTACTGTGCGATCGCCTCGAACGGGTCGGGCACCGCGTTCGGCGCGGTGCTGTCGTTCACCACGCTCGACTCCCCGACGGTCACCACGCAGGCGGCGACGCTCGTCACCGGCACGGGCGTGACGCTGCCCGGCACCGCCAACCCGAACCAGTCCGCGACGACCGGCTGGTTCCGCTACTCGACGACGAACCCGGTCACCTGCTCGGACGCGTTCGGCACCCGAGCCCCCGCGGCGGGTGGAACGAACCTCGGCTCGGGCGCGACCTCGGTCGCGTTCAGTGAGGCCGTCACGGGTCTGGCGACGGGGACCACGTACTACTACTGCGCGCTCGCCTCGAACACGGTCGGCGTGCGCACGGGCGCGGTGCTGTCGTTCACCACTCAGGCCGCGCCTACCGTCACCACGGTTGCCGCGTCCGGCGTGTCCGGCACGGCGGCGACGCTGAACGCGAACGCGAACCCGCGCTCGTCGACCGCCCACGGCTGGTTCCGCTACAGCGCCACCAACCCCACCGCGTGCGACGACACGTTCGGCACGCGCGCTCCGGCCACCGGTGACACGTCGCTCGGCGCGGGGGCGTCGGCGGTGAACTACTTCGAGTCGCTGACGGGCCTGTCTTCCGGCACGACCTACTACTTCTGCGCCGTCGCCTCGAACGACGTGGGCAAGGCCTACGGTACGCTGCTGACGTTCACCACGCCAGGCGCGCCGTCGGTCACCACGGTCGCCGCCACGTCGGTCGGCCTCACGTCTGGGACGCTGCAGGGCACCGCCACGGCGAACCTGAGCGCCACCTCGGCGTGGTTCCGCTACAGTACGACCGATCCGGTGGTGTGCTCCGACTCGTTCGGCACGCGCACGCCGTCCACCGGTGGCACGTCGATCGGCTCTGGAACGACCGCGGTGCCGTTCTCCTCGGGCCTCACGGGCCTCGCGCAGACCACGACCTACTACTACTGCGCCATCGCCCAGAACCCGGAGGGCACGTCGGTGGGCGCGGTGATGAGCTTCACCACGCCGACCGCCCCGTCGGTCACCACGCTGACGCCGACGCTCGTCGCCAGCACGACCGCCACGCTCGAAGGCACCGCGGACCCCAAGGGCGCCGCGGGCACCGGCTGGTTTCGCTACAGCACCACCAACCCCGGCACCTGCAACGACAGTTTCGGCACGCGCACGCCGGTCACGGTTGGCACTGGCACCTCGCTTGGATCGGGAACTGGCGCGGTGGCCTACGAGGCCGCGCTCACCGGCCTGACGTCCGGCGCGACCTACTACACCTGCGCGATCGCCTCCAACCCCGCGGGCACCGCGTTCGGGTCGGTCGTGAGCTTCACGACGCTCGCAGCACCCACGGTCGTCACGCAGACCGTCGCCAGCATCACGGGCACCACCGCCTCGCTCAACGGCACCGCCACCGCCAACCTCGCGGCGACCACGGGCTGGTTCCGCTACAGCACCACCAGCCCCGGCACCTGCAACGACACCTTCGGCACCCGCGCGCCGACCACCGGCGGCACGGACCTCGGGTCGGGCAGCACGTCCACGCCGTTCACCGAGGCCATCACCGGCCTGGCCACGGGCACCACGTACTACGTGTGCGCCGTCGCCTCGAACTCGGTCGGCACGCGCTTTGGCAGCGTCGTCAGCTTCACCACGCTCGCCGGTCCGACGGTCACCACGAACGCGGCGTCGGTCGTCACCGGCACGGGCTTCACGCTCAACGGCCTAGCCAACCCGCGCTCCACGCCGGGCCACGGCTGGTTCCGCTACGACACGACCAACCCGGGCACCTGCAACGACACGTTCGGCAACCGCGCGCCGCTCACCGGCGACACCGCGCTCGGATCGGGCGCGGCGGGCGTGACCTACACGCAGATCCTCACCGGCCTGACGTCGGGCACCACGTACTACTTCTGCGCGATCGCCTCGAACGACGTCGCCACCGCGTTCGGCGCGGTGCTCAGCGTCGTGACGCCGGGCGCGCCGTCGGTCACCACGCTCGCCGCCACGTCGGTCGGCACGGCCAGCGTCACGCTGCAGGGCAGCGCCAACCCGAACTACGGCACGACCAGCGCCTGGTTCCGCTACGACACGGTCGACCCAGGCAACTGCAACGACAGCTTCGGCTTCCGCACGCCGTCGGTCGGCGGCGCGGCGCTCGGCGCGGGCTCCGCGCCGGTCACGTTCTCCAACCCGATGACCGGTCTGTTCACTGCGACCACCTACTACTACTGCGCGATCGCCCAGAACGGGGAGGGCACCCGCTTCGGCGCCGTCCTGTCGTTCAACACGACGTCCGCGCCGAACATGGTGACGCTGGCGGCCAGCTCGGTGGCCAGCACCACCGCCACGTTCGAGGGCACCGCCGATCCAAACTTCGCCGCGACCACGGCGTGGTTCCGCTACGCGACCACCAGCCCGGTGGGCTGCAACGACACGTTCGGCACGCGCGCGCCTTCGTCAGGCGGCACGTCGATCGGATCGGGCAACGCGCCCGTGACGTACTCGCAGGCCGTCACCGGCCTGACGCCCGCGACGACCTACTACGTGTGCGCCATCGGCCAGAACACGAACGGCACCGTGTTCGGCAGCCTGCTGACGTTCACCACGCCGGCCGCGCCCGCCGTCACCACACTCGCCGCCAGCAGCGTCACCGGCACCGGCGCCACGCTCAACGGCACGGCCAACCCGCGCTCGTCCGACGCGCACGGCTGGTTCCGCTACAGCACCACCAGCCCAGGCACGTGCAACGACACGTTCGGTACGCGCGCGCCCGCCGTGGGCGATACCGCGCTCGGCGCGGGCGCTGCGGCGGTGCCCTTCGACGAGGTCGTCACCGGGCTGACGCCCGGCTCCACGGTCTACTTCTGCGCGATCGCCTCCAACACCACCGGCACGGCGTTCGGCGCGGTGCTCTCGCTCACCACCCTGGGCCCGCCCACGGTGGTGACGCTGGCGCCCACGCCGATCGGCAGCACCACGGCCACGCTGCAGGGCTCGGTCAACCCGAACCAGGCGTCGGCCACCGTGTGGTTCCGCTACGACACCGTGTCGCCCGGCACTTGCAACGACTCGTTCGGAACGCGCGGCCCCAGCGTCGGCGGCACTGTCGTGGGCTCGGGCTCCACGGTCGTGCCGATCACCCAGGCCGTCACGGGCCTGACCGCGAACACCACCTACCACGTGTGCGCGATCGGCCAGAACTCTGAGGGCACGTCGTTCGGTGCCGTGGTGACCTTCTCCACGACCGCCGCGCCCACCGTTGTCACCAACACGGTGTCGGGCGTGACCACCACCGCCGCCGTCTTCAACGGCACGGGCACGGCGAACGGCGCCGCGGCCACCGGCTGGTTCCGCTACAGCATCACCAACCCGGTCACCTGCAACGACACCTTCGGCACGCGCGCGCCGGCCAGCCTCGGCGCGTCGCTCGGCTCGGGGTCCACGCCCACGCCGTACACGCAGTCGGTCACAGGCCTGACGCAGGGCACGACCTACTACGTGTGCGCCATCGCCTCGAACGCGGTCGGCACGTCGGTGGGTCAGGTCGTCACGTTCTCCACGCTCGGCGCGCCAATCGTCACGACGGACTCGGCCACCTCGTCGTCGGCCACGGACGCCACGCTGTTCGGTCTGGCGAACCCGAACCAGCTCGCGGCGACCGGCTGGTTCCGCTACGCGACCACGCGCCCGGCCAGCTGCAACGACACGTTCGGCACGCGCGCGCCGTCCAGCGGCGGCACGTCGCTCGGGTCGGGCGCTGCGGCCGTGAACTACCAGAACACCATCACCGGCCTGGCCGCGTCGACCACGTACTACTACTGCGCGATCGCCTCAAACTCGGCGGGCACTGGCTTGGGTGGGATCCTCCAGTTCACCACGTCCGCGGGCCCGTCGGTCACCACGGTTGCGGCCTCGCTGATCACCGACACGTCGGCGACCATCAACGGCTCGGCGAACCCGAAGAGCCTGCAGTCCACCGGCTGGCTGCGCTACGCGTCCATCAACCCCGGCTCGTGCAACGACAGCTTCGGCACGCGCGCCCCGGCGGCGGGTGGCACGGGCCTGGGCGCGGGCGCTGCGGCCGTGCCCTACGGCGAGGCGCTAATCGGCCTCACGCCGGGCGCGACCTACTACTACTGCGCGCTCGCCTCGAACTCGGCCGGCGCGGGCACGGGCTCGGTGCTCTCGTTCACCACCGCGCGCTCGCCGGTGGTCACCACCGTGTCCGCGATCGGCACGTCGCCCAGCACGGGCACGCTGTCGGGCCTCGCGGCGCCGAACGGCCTGAGCAGCACCGGCTGGTTCCGCTACGACACCGTGAACCCCGGCGCCTGTGACGACACGTTCGGCACGCGCGCGCCGGTGAGCGGCGGCACGGCGCTGGGATCCGGCCCCGGCTCCGCCAGCTTCACTGAGAACCTGACGGGCCTCGCTTCGGCGACGACCTACTACGCCTGCGCCATCGCCTCGAACTCGGCGGGCACGTCCTACGGCGCGCTGCTGTCGTTCACCACGACCGCGCCGCCGCTGGTCGTCACCCACGCCGCGTCGGGGATCACCGGCACCACCGCTACGCTGGAGGGCTCCGCCAACCCGCTGGGCCTCGATGCCGACGGCTGGTTCCGCTACGACACGGTCGACCCGGGCTCCTGCAACGACACGTTCGGCACGCGCGCGCCCCCCAATTTCCAGGTCTACCTGGGCAACGGCGCCGTGCTCGTCGACTACAGCTACCCGCTCACCGGTCTGGCGCCCGCGACCACCTACTACGTGTGCGCGATCGCCTCGAACCTGGAAGGCACCGCGTTCGGCGGCGTCGTCAGCTTCACCTCGGCGGGCTTCGCGCCCAGCGTCGTGACCGACGCGCCCACGCTCGTCACGCCGAACAGCGCCGTCCTCAACGGCTCCGGCGTGCCCAACGGCGGCGCCGCCACCGCTTGGTTCCGCTACGCGACCAGCAGCCCCGGTTCGTGCAACGACACGTTCGGCACACGCGCCCCCAGCGCGGGCGGCAGCGACCTCGGCTCTGGCTCGGCGGTCGTGCCGTTCTCCGAGTCGATCACCGGCCTGACGCCGGGCGTGGTCATCTACTACTGCGCCATCGCCAGCAACCCGATGGGCACGGTGTACGGCGACGTCGAGTCGTTCACGCCGGGCGCGTTCGGTCCGGAGGTGGTGACCGAGGTGGCGGCCGGCGTCACGTCGACCACCGCCACGCTGGTCGGCACCGCCAACCCGGTGGGGTCGGACGGCACCGGCTGGTTCCGCTACGGCGACTACGATCCGGGCTCGTGCGACGAGACGTTCGGCTCGCGCGCGCCTGAGTCTGGCGGCGCGTCGCTCGGCGCGGGCACCGATCCCGTTGGCTTCGAGCAGGCGGTTGCGGACCTCTCGCCCAACACGACCTACTTCTACTGCGCGGCCGCCGACAACCAGGGCGGCGCGTCGTTCGGCGCGGTGCTGAGCTTCACGACGAGCCCGCTGCCGCCGACCGTGCAGACCATCGCCGCCACCGTGTCGGACACCGACGTGACGCTCAACGGCGCGTCCAACCCGAACGGCTCAGAGACCGTCGGCTGGTTCCGCTACACCACGCAGAAGCCGGAGAAGTGCGACGACACGTTCGGCACGCGCATGCCGTCGGCCGACGGGACCAACCTGGGCTCACTTAACTCCGAGAAGCCGTTCTCTGAGGAGCTCACCGCGCTGGCGCCGGGCACCTACTACTACTGCGCGATCGCCGCGAGCGACGCGGGTACGGCCTTCGGCGAGTTCGAGAAGTTCGAGGTCGGCGGGGACGACGGGAAGTCGCCCAAGTGTGGCTGCGCGTCGGGTGACCCCACGCCGTCCGCGCTGCCAGTCGCGGCGCTCGTGGCGCTCGGCCTGCTCCGTCGTCGTCGGGCGGCGTCGGCGCGTGCGGCCTAGCCGGTGGACCTGCAAGGCAAGCGCGTCGTCGTGACGGGCGCGGCGTCCGGGATCGGCGCCGCGCTGGTCGACGCGCTGCGCCGCGTGGAGGGCGTGCGCCTGCTCGCCGTCGACCTGATCGACGTGCCCGAGGAGCCAGGGCGCGTGTGGTTCCGTCGCGTCGATCTGTCGGACGGCGCCGCCCTCGACGCGCTGGTGGAGGAGGCCGACACGCTGCTCGGCGGCCCGGTCGACGTGTTCTTCGCGAACGCCGGCTACGCCTGGTACGGCCGCCTGCCGGGGCCCGACATGGCCAAGCTCGAGCGCCTGTTCCGCACCAACACGCTGGGCCCCATCCACGTGCTGCAGCGCCTGCTCGCGCGCCGCCCGGCCGAGGACTTCCGCCTGGTGGTGACCGCCTCGGCCATGGCCTTCCTGCCGGTGCCTGGGTACGCCGCCTACGCCGCGACCAAGGCCACGCTGCGCTCGTTCGCGGTGGCCGTGCGCTTTGAGCTCAAGCGCCCTGAGACGTTCACGCTTGTCTACCCGATCGCCACGCGCACCCGCTTCTTCGACTACGGCCACTCGACCGCACCCACGCCCTGGCCCAGCCAGACGCCCGAGCAGGTCGCGCGCGCCATGATCCGCGGCGTGCAGCGCGACCGCGCGGACATTCACCCGTCGCTGGTGTTCCGCGTGTTCTCACGCGTGGTCGACGTGCTGCCTTTCACGGGTTGGCTGTACCAGAAGTGGCAGGCGTGGCTGCTCGACCGCTGGACCCGCGCGCACCGCTGAGGCGCGCGTCCGGTAGACAACGCGCGTGGTCTGGTGTCGCCGATGTGGCTGGACAGCGGCATCCTGCGGACCCCGTGCCCTACTGCACGAAGGGTGACAACGCCGTCCGCGACGTGATTCTTGGCGGCTGTTCCCGCGTCCTGTTCCCGCATCGAGGCCTTGACAGGGTACGCCAATGGCGTATGCTTTGTCCATGGCATGGCCGCTAGTCGTCGTCGCGGAGACTGCTTCCTACCTCGCGTGGGCGCGCAAGATCCTTAGCGACGACGAGCGGGACGAGATCGTGGACCTCCTCGCCGAGGATCCCACACGCGGCGTCCTGCTCAAGGGAACCGGCGGAGTCCGCAAGTTCCGATACGCACCGGAAGGGCGGGGCAAGAGCGGCGGCGTGCGGATCATCTACTACTTCCACAGCCAAGCGATGCCCGTCTATGTGCTCGCTGGCTTCGCCAAGAACGAGAAGGACAACCTGACCACCAGCGAATCGAACGCGCTCCGCAAGCTCGTGGACGTGCTCGTCGCTCGACACATGGAGCGTGACGAATGACCAAGTCTGCATTCGACCGGATCCGGGCTGGCCTCGACGACGCGATCGCGCATGCGGGCGGCGACGCGGCGGCGGTACGCTTCCGCAAGGGGCGTGAGTCCGCGCCCGACGTGGCGTCGATCCGTTCCAAGCTGGAGCTGACCCAGGAGCAGTTCGCGGCGCTGTGCGGCGTCAGCGTGGCGACCGTTCGAAACTGGGAACAGCACCGGCGCGTGCCCCGCGGACCGTCGCGCGCGCTGCTTCGGATCGTCGAGCAGGAGCCGAAGGCGGCGCTGCGGGTCGTGAGGTCGACGGCGGCCTGAGCGTCTGGGCTGGCTCTGGCCCCCTCGGGCCGGGTCTGTGGATCGACGATCGCGACTCTGACGCGATCACGAACGCGATTCCCTACTGCACGTAGGGCTGAGACGTAGTGGTGGCGGGCCTCGTCGGAACCTGTGCCCCGAACTTGTGCCCAAGACCTGTCCCGCGCTCGGCGCAGGAGGGGCACTTAGATCGCCTCGGCATCGGCGGGGCTCGTGCCCTCCCAAGGCCCCTCGACCACGTTGTCCTCGACGGGGAACGTGGCCAGCGACGCGCGTCGCACCGCCGCCTCCCGATCCACCTCCGACACCTGCCGGTAGTGCCGCAGCATGACGACGACCGAGTGCCCCGTCAGGCTCGCAGCGGTGGCCGGGTCCACCCCCGCGCGCAGCATCCGGTCGACGACCATGCGCCGCAGCCCGTGCGGTGTGAAGACCTTCACCTTCGCGCGGCGGCACGCGCGCGCGAGCCGGGTGCGGAGCGCGTTGCACCGTGGAAGCCCGAACCGAGCGAAGACCGGATCCTGGTTCGGGGTGGACCGACCTCGCACGCGCGACGCCAACTCAGCAGGCAGCGGGAACGACCGCGTGCCCGTTTTGCCGTTGAGCCGCAGCGTGACCCGCTTGCCGTCCACTTCGACGTCGCACTCGCGCAGGTCCGCGATCTCAGAGACCCGCGCGCCGGTGACGGCGAGCAGCTCGATCGCGAGGCGCGCGTCGCCCGTGGCCGCCTCGATCACCTTGCGGACGTCGGCCGGATCGGGGGTGTGGTGGTTGAGCACGAAGCCCTCCACCTTCACCACCACACGTGGGAAGCTCCGCGCGGGGACCATGGCGGCCTCGTTCCCCCAGCGCCACGCCATGGACCAGACGCGCAGCTCCTGCACGAGCAAGCGCGTCGACGCGCCTTCGCGGAGCCGGCTGTCGCGGTAGCGCTCGATGGTGTCGCGGTCGAGGTGCTGGACGAGGGTGTCGCGCAGCCACGCGACCAGGTGGCGGGCGGCCTTGTCGTAGTGGTCGACGGTCTTGGGCGCGAGGTCCGGGCGTTCCTTCTGTCGCGCAAACCAGCGGTCGAACAGCTCGCCGAACGTGGAGACGGGTCCACGCGCGATCGCGCTCGCGGGCGCAGGCAGCCCGCGCGTGACCTTGGCGGCCAGGATCACCTGCGCCTGCTCTCGTGTGCCCCAACCGGACCACACGTCGTCGCGGATCCCCTTGCGGCGCGCGCGCCAGTACCAATGGACCACGCCCTGCTGCTCGCGGAAGCGGGTCATCGGGGACGCGCGGACGGGGCCGATGTCGATGGGCTTGGGTCGGGGCGGCGTGATCATCGGGCACCTCGTGCGTGGGTGGGCCCGCCGAGCGGGCGAAGGGTCGGGGGTTCGATGTCACGGATCGGCCGCCGTCTCGGGGCGTCGGACTCGTCTGCCATCGCGTCGAGGTTGATGTGGAGGGCGACCAGCCAGTCCGCGAACGGAGCCATCCACGCGCGCCCGATGCGCCTTGCGCTGATCGGGCGCGACGCGCGCACGTCGCCCTCGGCGATGCCGAAGACGTCAGCGATGTCTTGGGTGGAGCACAACGTCTCCGGCGTCGCGAACAGGACGGCGCGGGTGTGCAGGCGTCGTAGGCGATCGGCCTGGACGCGTCGGGTCGCGGGGCGGAGTTCTTCGTCCTCGTCCAGCCCGCCGAAGCGCGGGCTGTCGCTGGGGACGCGCACCGGCTGGTCGAGCGCCAACCGGCGAACGTGCAGGCGGTCACCGAGGGTGCGTTTGGGAAAGGGCCAGACGTAGACCTGGTTTCCCTCCACGAACACCACCCGGTCGCGGACGGGCAGGGGCGTTGCAGCGGGGACCGCGCAATTTGGGCGCATCACCGACCCCACGCTTCTTGGAGTTCCAGGCTGAGTTGAGAGAGGGTCTCAATTTGGTCGTTGAGTTCCTCCCGCTCCTCGGTCAGTTCGGCGCACCGCTGGTTGAGGCTGGCGATCGCTGCCTCTCTCGCGAGCAGGCGACGCTTCAGGTCGGCGACGGCTGCCTCAGCACGCGTCGCCCGAGCAGTGGCCGCTTCGCATCGCACCCTCCACTGGGCGAGGTCACGGCGGAGCGCCTCGGACCAATCGGTGGGGGCCGTGACGACGTGTCGGGGCACGGCGCGGTCCGGTACCCGGGTGGCGGGTCGGTCGGCGCGACGGATCTCGGTCCGCGGTGCGGGCCGAGAGGCCGACGTGGATCCTCCTCCGGAGCGGGAAGCGCCTCCGGCAGGGACCACGAGTGATGCCGGGTCGGGCGCCTTGAACTTGGCGCCCATCGCGCCCACGCCGCCGCGCTCCCAAACGCGGACCCGAAGGTGCCTGCACTCGTCGCCGTGGACGCGAAGCGTCGCGTCGGTGCTGGACAGGAGCCACGCCATGGGATCGGTGACGTTCGCGACCGCCGCCCGCGCCGCGACGTGCTCGTTTCCGAAGCTGTCGTAGACCGACAGCGTGAGGTGACCGTCGGGGATGTCGTCCGCGCGATCCAGAACGGCGTGGACGTTTTCAGGGGCGGTCCAGAGGGATGGCGTCGCCCGCCTGTCTCTGCCGGTGGTGGTGAAGGTGGTGGCGGCTGTGGTGGCGGTCATGTTGGTCCTGTGGTGGTGATGTGCAAGGTCGAGGTAAGCGTTACTTTCCCGTGGAGGCTCCCGACCCTGGCGGCAGCATA
>CAIOSP010000069.1 GCA_903861005.1 uncultured Pseudomonadota bacterium | reverse complement strand
CGTGGCCTCCTCGTGCGAGTAGCGCGGCGCGTAGCCGAGCTCGCCGCGGATGCGCGCGGACGTGAAAGTGAGGTCCTTGCACACCCAGTTCACCGCGTAGCGTGACAGGCCCGGTCGCCAGGTCACCGCGGGGCTGATCGCCCACGCGATGGCCTCAGCGCACGCGCCGAGCGTCCAGGCGAGACGATGCGGGAGCGCGCGCGACCACGGATGGACGCGGTAGCCGACGCCGGTCACCACGGGCTCCAGGAAGTCGAAGAAGTTCTCCGCGGGGTGGTCGGTCACGAAGTACACGCGCCCCGTCGCGACGCCGTCTGTCAGCAGCGAGCGCGCGGCGATCAGGTGCCCGTGCGCGGTGTTGCCGACGTACACGTGCTGCGCCCGCGCGCGCCCATCGCCGATGCGCACCAACGGCATGGCGGCGGCCATCTTCAGTACGTGGCCCAAGTGGTACGGGTCGCGCTCGCCGTAGAGCCCGCAGGGCCGGATCACCGCCGCGCGCAGCGTGTCAGACTGGGCGGCGAGCGCCAGCTGCTCAGCCACCGCCTTGGTCTCGCTGTAGACGTTCGGGAAGGTGGGCGGGTACGGCATCGACTCGTCGCCGTCGACCACCGGCTTGCCGTCGTCGATCGCGTCCAGGCTGCTGGTGTAGACCAGCGCGCGCACCCCGGCCGCCTGACAGGCCGCGATGACGTGCCGAGTCCCGTCCACGTTCACCGCCCGCAGCGTGGCGTCGTCGGCCAGCCCCCAGTCCACCATCGACGCGGCGTGGAGGACGAGGTCACACCCCTCCACCGCGGCGCGCACGGCAGCCGGATCGCGGATGTCGCCCACGATCGCCGTGAGCCCGTCGCGGGGCGTCGGCGCGCGCAGGTCGAAGCTGCGCACCTCCGACGGGTTCAGGACCGGGTCGTCCGTGCGGAGCAGCTCCTCGATGAGGGCGTGGCCAAGGAAGCCTGCGCCTCCGGTGATCAAGACGACAGGACGCTCAGCAGACATTCGCGCTCCGGGTCCCCGATCCTACCTCACGCGCGCGTCCGGTCGTCGCGCCTCCACGTCAAAGCGACGATCAGGCCTCGCCCCGACGCGACACCCGCGTGGCGACCGCGACGTAGATCGGGTCGCCGGTCGACGCGGCCTCGTCCATGCAGGAGAGCACGAGCTTGCACAGGTGCTCGTCGTTCGACGCGAGCGCGCGCACCCGAATGGTCTCCCAGTCGTCCACCGGCAAGCCCTCAACGGGCCCAAGCGTCGGGCAGCCCGCGAGCACGTAGCAGCCCAAGGCCGCGACCGCGGCGGTGCGCACGGGTACCACCGGGTCCGCCCACCGCGGCCCGAGCGTGCGGATCGCGTGGGCGCCCGTCGGCACATGCAGCGACGCGAAGTCCCCGGCCGCCAGCCACAGGCGCGCGCCAAAGCGCGCCAGGTGATCGAGCGATCCCTCGTCCACGGCGAGGCGGGCGACGACGTCCTGAAACGCAGGGCGCGCCATCACCTCCGCGAGCCGCGTGGTGATGTTCACGCCCGGCGGCGGCGCCATCCCCGACTCCGCGAGCGACGCCGCGAGCACACCGAGGTCTAGCTCGGAGCCAACCGCGTCGAGCGGTCGCATGGGCGGGAGCGACGCAAAGAAGTCCAGCGCCGCCGACAGCTCCGCCGCGTCCCCGACCATCGAAGCGTAGGCCACGCGGATCAGCCCGTGGAAGGCGCCGCTCCCGACGTGGGGCGCGAGCGCAGACAGGCGCGCGTTCACCTCAGCCTCCGACACGGTCGTCGACGCGCGCGTCACCGGGTCCAGCCGCGGCGCGTAGGCCTCAAAGAACGCCTCCAGCCGTGCGGCGTTGGCACCCAGCCTCACCAGCGCGATCAGGCCCATCGACAGGTGGTTCGACAGGCCGCCGTCGTAGCTCCCGTCAAAGCGCTCGCGGTTGTGGCGGAGCAGGCGGTCGAGCGTCGCGAGGGTGTCGCGGTTGGCCTTCTCAGCGCGCACATCGCCTCCGGTCCATGTTGGGCTCGCGGACGCGCGTGACACCGCTCAGCGCGCCATCGAGTACGTGTTCCCGTAGTCGTCCTGGATCACCGTCGCGTCGCCGTTCGTCGCCGTGAGCACGAGCTCCGTCTCCAGCGTGCGCGTCGCGTAGCTCCAGCCTTCAGGCAGCGTCAGGTTCGCACCCAGGTCCAACAGCGTGGCCTCGTCCTGCGGGTGCCGCTGCACGTTGTACGACTGCATGTCGTAGGTGTGGCCTTCGGCGTCCGTCAGCTCGTAGACCAGCCGCCCCGCGCTGAAGTGAAAGGCGCTTGTCCGGTGGATGACGTGCTGTGCGTAGGGCGCGCTCAACGAGACGAAGTCCGTGCTCGGCAGGTCGATCACGCCGCCCTTGCGCATGTCGAGGCCGCCGAACGTGACGACGGTGTCGTCCTGCAGCGCGGAGCCCTTGAGCGAGTCGAGCGTCCAGTACCGGGGGCCGTTGAGGACCGCGACGTCCGACGCCAGCTGCGCCTTGATCTCGCCCAGATCGAGCGCGGCCCACGGGGCGTCGGGGCAGTCGTTGAGGCCCTCGGTCGTGTAGACGTCGACGTGCACGGAGGCGTCGCCGAGGAAGGCCCCGAGCACCTCGCAGTAGCGCGTACCTCGCATGTCCACGAGGCCGCCGGCGTCGGAGTCGGTGTCGCCAGGGGTGGCGGTGTCCGAGGAGCATGCGGTCAGGCCGACGAGGAGGAGGCAGAGCATGCGTATCTGGATCACCGTGGACTCCATCGGTCGCGGGGGTTGGTCAGGACAAGCGCTTATGCCCTTTAATGTCTGGAGACAGGGGGCCGCCCTACCGGGGGCGAGGACGACGACGCGCGACGAGCCCAACCCCGAGCAGCCCCGCCCACCAAGGCGCGACCGTGCCCACCGCGCAGCCACCTGTCGTCACTTCGACGGCAGTCTCTTCGACGGTCGAGCAGTCGACCTCGGGCTCGGTCGGCGGCGGGGAGAACAGGCCGGTCTCGTGGAAGTCGTTGACCTGTTGGTTCCACGAGCCGAACTCCGCCGGGTCCACGCCCGCGAAGTCCTCCACCTCACCCACCGCGATCCACACCTTGCCCGTGGTGCGGTCGGGGTTCCACGCGACCAGGTAGCCGAGGCCGTCCGCCGGAAGCGTCACGCGCTGCTCGACCCACACCCAGCTCGACGTCTGGGTGAACGGCTCGAAGAACGTGCCAGGCTGCGCCACGTCGTCCGCGCGCCACACCATGCCGCCCAGGCCCGCGGGCACGTCAAACGGCAGATCGACGGGCGGGAGGCCGGGCGCGAGCAGCGCGATCGCGGGGCGCTCACCGGCCAGGCGCTCGATCTCGGGGACGCCGAGCTGGAAGTACAGCTCCTTCCCGGCGACCGCCTCGAAGCGCATCCAGAGCGCGTCGGAGTCGCAGGTGAGCGGCTCGTACACGACGATGGAGATGTCGATGTCCTCGACCGGGTACGCCGTGAGCGCGGACGGGTGGCCCTCACCGAAGGTCGGACGGTGCGCCCACGCCGGGCCCGCCGCCAACGACAAGAAGACGAGGGGCATGGTTCCAAGCCGAGAAGACACCGTCCGCATCACCGAACTCCGCCACGTTCGGCCCGGACGTACGTTGAGCGTCGAGCGCGGACCACCGTGTGCGGCGGCAGGAGACATCCTGTGGCGGATTGTCGCACCCAGCCACGCCCCAGACGCGCGCATTGCGTGTAGGATCGCGCCTCACCCGTGGGGTCCCGTGCCGATCGTTGTCCGCCGCCTGAACCTCGACGCCACCTGGCACCTCGACGTCGATGGCGTTGGGTTGTTGTTTGACCCTTGGCTTGTGGGCAGCGAGGTCGACGTCGCGCCGTGGTTCCACGAGGCATGGCACACTGGCCCGGTGATCGCGCCCGACGCCATCCCCGACACCTCTCTGGTGGTCGTGAGCCAGAGCTGGACCGACCACGATCACCCCGCGACCCGCGCCGCGCTCGCGCACATGCCCACGGCGGGGGTCCCTGGCGTAGCCAGCGCGACCCCGATCCCGCACTGGGGCCAAGCGCCGCTCTCGCACCAAGGGCTGCGCGTGTGGCGCCTGTCCAAGCCGTGGTGGCGGCCGCCCGCCTACCACGCGGTGGTGGTGATCACGCCAGACCACCGCGCCGTGGTGCACGCGCCCCACGGGCTCCCGGCGGCTGACGCGCGCAAGCTTCGCGCCGAGCTTGAGACGATGGGCGCGTCGGTCGCGGTGCTGGCGATCAGCCGCGTCGCGTACCTTCTCCCGCCGTGGCTGGGCGGCGCGGTGAACCCGGGCGCGCAGGCTGCGCACGCCGCCGTGGAGGCGCTCCGTCCTGCGTTCGTGCTGCCGGTCCACGACGAGGACAAGCGCGAGGTGGGCTTGGTGGCGCGGTCGGCGCGGCGGATCGCGACCGGCCCCGTGGATGGCGACCTGCCAACCGACGCGCTCGGGCCGTGGACGCTCTGAAGGTCACACCCGTGGACGGCGCACACGAGATCGGCCGTTCAAAGGTCCCCCACCGCCGAGCGATGCCGCGCCAGACATGAGGGCGAACCCTGACCCACGCGACGACACGCGCGCGATTTGGGGCTGCGGCGGTGCACGAGGCGGAACGCCATCGCGCCAGCTTACGGAAAATACAGACGATTTGAACGCGCTATTTTCTGCCTGACGACCACAGCAAAACCTCCGCCCCGGGTCGCTTGAGGGGCGTACCCCGCTCGTCCCCCCTCCGATCCCAAGCCCGACCCCAGGGTGGTAGGCCGTGGATGGCGGGAGCGGCCCAAGCGCCACGCCGTTCGGAAGGTGCGCATGATCTTCGCGCGGGCCCTGTCAAAACGCACCACGCTCGCGCAGGCCGAGCGACGGCTCGCGCCCCTGCCTGAGGCGCGACGTCGGCGCCGAGCGCGGTGGACGCTGCCGTTGCGCGCGGTGCTGTGGGTCGTCGAATACATGGTCATGCCGCTGGTGTGGATGATCGGCGCGCTCATGTCGCTTGTGTACATTCTGGGTGTGCTGAAGCTGCTGGTCGTGGCCATCGGCGCGCGCGG
>CAIOSP010000068.1 GCA_903861005.1 uncultured Pseudomonadota bacterium | reverse complement strand
GTCCGCGCCGATCGGATGCGCCAAGCGGGTGCGGCCGTGCTGGGCGGCGGACCGCTCACCACGCTGGTCGTCGCCACCGTGTTCGCCACCAGCCTGCTCGCGCTGTGGGCGGCCGACCAGTTCACCCGCTCGCTGCGCGTGCTGACCGAGGAGGCGTCGCGCGTGGCGGAGGGCGACCTAAACGCCGCGCACACGCTGGGGCGTCCGACGCGCTCGTCGGTCCGCGAGGTGCACGCGCTCGCTCAGTCTGTCGAGCGCATGGGCACCCGCCTCGACAGCCGGATGCGGGTGCTCCAGGAGGTGTCGAGCGGCGTCGCCCACGAGCTGCGGACGCCGCTCTCCACGCTGATCGGCACGGTGGAGCTGCTGGAGGACGAGTCGATGTCGCCCGAGGATCGGCGCCGCTTCCTGGCCCGCGCCAGCGAGCAGCTCGCCCGCCTCCGCGCCATCGTCGACGGCGTCCTCGCCCTGTCACGCGCCGATCGGCCGACCTCGCGCGAGGTGGTGTCGCTCGACGCCATCGCGACCGAGCACGCCGCCGACGACGTCACCGTGGACGGCCACGCAGGGCCGGTCGCGGCCGATCCCGCGGCGCTGCGGTTGGCGATCGACAACCTGATCCGCAACGCGCGTCAGCACGGCGTGCTGCCCATCACGGTGCGAGGGTGGCGCGACGGCGAGCACGCTGGCGTCGACGTGATCGACGCCGGACCGGGGCTCTCGCCCGAGCTCGCCGCGCGGGTGTTCGAGCGCTTCTACACGACCGACCGCGCGCAAGGGCTCGGCTTGGGCTTGTCGATCGTCGCCGCGGTCGCCGAGGCGCACGGCGGCAGCGTTCGCGTGGAGCCCGGCGCGCCGACGCGCTTCAGGCTGACGCTCCCCGCGGCGCGTACCTAGTGCTTCTTCGCCTCGCGGATCAGGTCCGCGACGGTGTCCGGCATGGTGCGCGTCGCAACCCAGGTCTGGATGCTCATGGGCAGTCGGCCGCCCACGTCCACGCAGTTGCGGTAGGAGATCTCGGTCAGGCCATTCTTGGGCGTGAACAGCCACTCGCCCCAGCTCACGGGCGGCTCGACCGCGCCCGACTCGATCGCCTGCGCGCGGGCGACCGCGGCCGGGTAGCGCGTCGCGGCGTCGATGCGGTTCCACCGGAAGCGGCGGGCGTCGCCGAGGCTCGTGGTGTGCCCCTCCATGATCCAGTAGCGGTCGTAGACCATCGTCCAGCCGGGGATGTCGATGTACTGGAAGTAGTCGATGCCGCCGTCGGGCAGGTGCGCCAGCGTCTCAGAGATGGCCAGGCCCGCCGACGACCACCGCTTGGAGCTGGGGATGTCGAACGCCACCGCCAGCAGCTTGTCAGCGGGGACGGACACCGACGTCACCCCCATCAGGCACGGCAGTCCGTCGATCGTCTTGGTGTAAACGGCCACGTCACCCTGGTCCGAGTGACGAACGGCCACGTCCTTCCAGCCGTCCGGGCTAGCCAACAGGTCGTACCGGGGCTGGCCCGCGAACGCGACACTCCACAGCATCATCCACATCATCACGCCTCCCGCCAGACTGGCGCTAGAACATGTTCCAACCCGTCAGTCGACCGGGACTTCCCTAGCGCATCTCAGAGATGGCGTGATCCACGTAGGGCATGACCATCTTGGGCCAGTCCTCGGTCACCTTCAACTGGCTGGCCATGGTGTACAGGCCGCCCAGCGTGCGGTGCAGGAACACGATGTCCGGCGGGCCGACGACCTCGGGCACGGCCCACATACGCTTGACCACCGCTTGGACCTTCTCGACCGCCGTGTCGTCGGTGCCGAGCGTGTGGGGGCCGTGCTGGAGCGGGTCGATGATGCTGTGGCAGAAGTCCCAGATGATGTCGCCACCCTTCTCGCTCTCGCCGCGCCAGGCGCCCAGATCACGCACGGCCTGGAAGAGCATGGCGCGATCGCCGATCAGCGCGGCCTTCACGGCGCGGGCGTAGTGACCGATCCAGAAGCGGTCGAAGCGCTTCACGCAGCCAAAGTCGAGCAGCCCGACGCGACCATCCTCCTCGAACAGGAAGTTGCCCGGGTGAGGGTCGGCGTGGAGCAGGCGGTGGCGGAACGCGCCGTCCAGGAACAGTCGGGCCAACGCCAGGCCTGCGCGCTGGCGGGCCTCCGGAGTGGCGGTCTGCAGGAAGACCGTCATGGGCTTGCCGGGCAGGCGGTCGAGCACGATCACGCGCTCGGTGCAGTAGGCCGGGTGGTGCCGGGGGATGCGCAGGTCCGGATCGGCGCCGAAGGCCCGGTGGAACTCGTGGAGGTTGCGGGCCTCGTGCAGGTAGTCGAGCTCCTCGGACAGGCGCTCGCGCACCTCGGCGAAGACGCCCTCCAGCTCGTCCTTGTCGCGGCCCAAGGCCCGGCCGGTGGCCAGCAGGCCACGCAGCGCCATAAGGTCCGTGTCGAGCGCGTCGTCCACGCCGTCGTGGAGCACCTTGACCACCACCTCGGAGCCGTCGTGGAGGAACGCGACGTGGGCCTGCGCCAGGCTGGCGGTCCCGAGCGGGTGCGGGTCGAAGGATTTGAACTTCGCTTCGAGCGTGCCCTCGAGTTCGCGCTCGACGGTGGCGCGGATGCGCTCGAACGGGACGGGCTCACCCTGGGACTGGAGCTTGTTGAGCAGCGCGCGCGCGTCTTCCGGTAGGTCCAGGTGCTGGGCGGCGAGCGAGATCGACTGGCCCACCTTCATGGCGGCGCCCTTGAGGCGGCCCAAGGTCTCCACCATCTGGGCGGCGCTCTCCAGGTGAAAGCGCTCCTCCAGCTTGCGACGGCCTTCTTCGTCTGCGAACGCGGAGCGAACACGCTGACCGATCCAGCCTGACGTCACCTTCGTGGTCAGACCGCCGAGCCTCGCGAGTCGTCCGAATCGACTGTCGTTCGCCACCGTTCCCCCGCATCTCCTACCTTACGCTTGGATCGCGCTCACGGCGACCCCCGCTGACGAGAGGCGACGACTGGGCCGTGCTGGGCGGGGAATCGGCCGTCCAATGCGACACCGGAGGGCACGGGCTATGGCCCGCCCTGGAGCGCGCGTGACCGCACACGACCACGACCATCCCCCGGGCGCCCCGCACCGCCACGACGACGATCATCACGGTCATGGTCACGGGCATGATCACGGGCACGGCCACACGCATGGCCTGACGACGACGCGGGCGCTCACCGTCGCGCTCGTGCTCAACGGCGGCTTTCTCGGGATCGAAGCGGGTGTGGGCTGGTGGACCGGCTCGCTGGCGCTGCTGTCGGACGCGCTGCACATGGTCAGCGACGTGGGCTCGCTGGTGCTGGCGCTGGGTGCCGCGCGCTTGGCCCAGCGGGCCGCCGACGCCAAGGTCACGTTCGGGCTGCGACGGTTCGAGACGCTGGGCGCGCTGGCGAACGGCGTCGCGTTGTTCGCGGCGGTCGGGTTCATCGCGCATGAGGCGGTGAGCCGCCTCATGGCTGGCCCCGCCGAGATCGCCGGTCTGCCGGTGCTCATCGTGGGCTTCATCGGCCTGGTGATCAACGTGGGCAGCGCGGTCGCGTTGGCCAGGAGCGACCACGGCAACCTCAACATCCGCGGCGCGCTGGCGCACATGATCGCCGACGCGCTCGGCTCAGTCGGCGCGATGGCCGCCGCGGTCTGCATGATGTGGGGCTACCCCGCCGCGGATCCGATCATCTCGCTCTTGCTCGCGGGCGTGGTCGCGTGGGGCGCCTGGTCGGTGACCCGCGAGGCCAGCTCCGTGCTGCTGCAGCTGCCGCCGCCCGGGTTCGACGTGAACGCGCTGCTGGCCGATCTGCGCGGCCTGCGCGGCGTCCGCGGCGTGCACGACGTCCACGTCTGGACGCTCGACGGCCGCGAGCCCATCGTCACCGCGCACCTGGTGTCGGACGGTGAGGTCGACCACGACACGCTGGTCGCCAGCGCGCGAACCCTCGCCCACGACAAGCACGACGTCGATCACGGCACGTTCCAGGTGGAGTCCGACGGGTCGGACTGCGGCCTGGGCGCGTGCGGTGTCCATTGACCGTGCGCCCGTCTTGATCGCGTTGTAGGGAACGCGCCATGACGATGTTCGACCGCTTCGACCCCGACGCGCGGGAGCGCTTCGACGCCGCCGGCACCGTGATGCTGCTCGACGCGGGCGTGTCGCTGCTCCGGCGCGGCGAAGCGGGCGGCGATCTGTACCTGCTCGAGTCCGGCGCGCTCGACGTGGTCGACCCGCGGCCAGACCCGGAGGTGGTGCTGACGGTGCTGGGCCCGGGCTCGGTGGTCGGCGAAGTGTCGTTCATCGACGACTTCCCACGCAGCGCCGACGTGCGCGTCGCCACCCCATCGCGTGTCCGCCGCTGGGCCCGCGAAGATCTGCGCCGCATCCTGGTCCGCGACCCGGAGCTCGCCGCCGCGTTCTACGAGGGCTTGGCGCGCGTGGTCGCCGAGCGCCTGCGCAGCGTGCACGGCTCCGGCTTCGCGAACGACCGGGTGCAGTCGTCCGCGGGAAGCCGCGGGGACATGTTGGCGACGGCCCTGTCGATCGCTGAGTCGACCAAGGGCGTGCTGCTGGAGGCCGAGGCCATCCTGCGCGACCGACCCCACGAGCCGGTCGCCCAGGCCGCCGTGCGCGCCACCCTCGACCGCCTGGAGATCGAGGTCTCCGAGCTGTTCGCCAACGTCATGTTCGAGTCCGAGGCCGAGGAGGCCGCGCGCCGACTCCGACGGGAGCTGCGCCCCTGGCTCGGACGCGCGGGCCCGCACCACCGCCGCCGCGAGGAGCACGACGAGGCCTCGATCACGCCCGACGTGATCAGCCACATCCTGGAGGGCGTGGCGCGCGGTGACGACCCGCTCGCCGAGGCGTTCGACCGCTGGATGCTGCTTCGCCCCACGCTTCGCGCCCGTCGGGACACGGATCAGACCGCGATGGAGCGCCTGCGCGCCATCCTGCCGAAGGACCGCCCGCGCCGCGTCCTGCTGCTCGACACCGCCGCCGCGGCCCGCCTGGAGGTGCTGCGAGAGGCGCTGTCGGACGCGCCCACCCTGCTGACCATCCTGGACCCCAGCCGTGCTTTGCTCGACGAGATCGCGTCGAAGTGGTCCCAGGACGGAGGGCACGTGCGCCTCGCGACCGTCCAGACCTCGCTGCCCAAGCTGGCCATGCGTCCTTCGCCCGCGCTGGTCGGCCAGGATGCCGTGTTGGTGCTCGGCGTGCTCAATCAGGTGCCGAATCGGCTGGTCTCGCGCTGGATCGGGTCGTTCCGGGCGCTGCTCACGTCCGAGGGACACATGGTGATCACCGGCCTGGCTTCAAGCTTGGACGCCGCTTTCCTAGACCGGGTCCTGGGCTGGCCGACCATCCGACGGTCCACCGAGCAGCTGGACGAGCTGATCACGTGCGCCGGCCTGTCGGTGGTGGAGATCCTGGAGGCGCCGGGCCCCGGCTACACCGCGATCGCACGTCCTCACGAGCTTCCAACGCAAGTGCGACGGCACCCGCCCTTGCAAGACGATAGGCCGCCGCGGTAACTCCTCCGCGGCAGATTCGTCCCGTGGATCCAAGGACGGCCGGAGGTCCCGATGCGCTCGAATTCTTGGTGGTCCCTCGTCAGCCTCTTCACCCTCGTCGCCTGCTCTGGCTCCCCTGAGCCCGCGCCGGCCGAGCCGCCCGCCCCGGTGGCCGCTGAGACGCCCGAGCTCGGCGACCAGGACCCGGCCCAGCTCGCCGCCCAGGCCGACCGCAAGTACGCGCTCGTTCCCTCCCCCGTGGAGACCGAGGCGGCGCTGACCAAGGCCGGCATCGACGGCAAGCTCGGCGGTCTGATCATCGTCCGCGCCTGGAAGCTGGACGAGAAGGACACCGAGCGCGTCGCCGTGCGCACGGGCGTCATCCTCGCCGACACGCTGCTGACCCTCAAGACCGCCAAGGACGAGGAGGTCATCGCGCACCTGGAGGAGCTCCGCCAGGGCATGACGACGCTCAAGGGCGGCGAAGACGTCGACAAGACCCTCGTCGACATCATCACCCGCGTGAAGGCCGGCGCCGTGACGCGCGACGAGCTCCTCAAGGAGTTCGACCAGCTCGCGGGCGCGGTCATCCCTGAGCTCGAGTTCAACGGCGTGTCGCGCGTGGTGCCGCTGGTCCAGGCCGGCTCGTGGCTCGAGGCCGCCAACCTGGTGGCCAAGGCCGCCAAGGGCAAGGCCGCGTCGGTGTCGGACATCCTCAAGCAGCCCGACGTCGTCAGCTATTTCGCGGAGTTCTCCAAGCAGCGCGACCCGTCCACGCCCGCCCCTGTCGGCGCCGTGCTCGACACCACGCTCGCGTCGCTCACCGCCATCTCGACCAAGACCGAACCCCTGACGGACGCTGACCTCGACGCCATCACCCAGGCCGCCGAAGCCGTGCTCGTCCTGCTCTAGGAGGATCCCGTGACGTCATCCCCTCTCGCGCTCCTGTTCAGCGCTGTCCTCGTCGCGGCGCTCGCCGCCGACAGCGAGGCCGAGTCCTGCCTCAAGACCAAGGTGTGGGAAGCGTACAGCGACGGCTGGTCCATGCGCTCGCTCGCGCCCACGGACATCGCGCCGGGCAGCATGAAGGTTTGGAAGGTCACCGCGCTCGCCAGCCGCCAGTACAAGGTGCTTGGCTGCGCCGACGCGCGCGTGAAGAACCTCGACCTTGTCGTGTACAACGACAAGGGCGTGGTCGTCGCGCGTGACAGCACGGTCGACCGCCAGCCGGCCGTCGAGCTGACGCCGCCCAAGAGCGGCACGTACTACGTGGTCGCGCAGGCGCGGACGGTCGACGGCGGCGACGCCCCGGTCGATGTCGCTGTCGCTGTGATCTGGAAGTAGCGGCAGAACCCGACGTGCTCGCGGCGCAGCTCGAGGAGCGCTTTCATCAGGCGCTCGGCGCGCCTCTCGGCGGTCGTGACGACTCCGTCGCGTTCGCCGTGGCGTTCGCGCTGCTCCTCGCGCGCCACGTCCCGCCTGAGACCGATCCGGGCCTGGCCATCGCGCTTCGCACCGCGCTGCGCGCCCGCACCGACCTCACCGCTGAGGCGATCGAGGTCCTGCTGGGCGTGGTGCTCGCGCCGGAGAACCGTACGGAGATCTCCGAGGACGAGCTGCGCGCGTACGGCGCGCGGTTCGGCGACGCGCAGGAGAAGGCGTTGCGCGTGTCGGTGGCGAACGAGCTGGACCTGGGCCGGTTCGGCGAACGCTACGGCCCGGTGGAGTCGCTGCTGCTGCTCGACAGCTTGTTCCGCGTGTGCGCGCGCGACGGGCGGATCGACAGCGCCGAGATCGGTCGTCTGCAGCGCGCCGCGTTCGACCTGCAGATCGACCAGAAGCTCGTGGCGGCGCTGTTCCGTCGGTACGACGTTCGGCACGCGCGCGGAGACTTTGGCTTCGAGCTGAAGGGCCAGGAGCGCGTGACCATCGGCCGCGCGCCCGGCTGCGAGATCCAGCTCCCCGACAGCCAGATCGCGCGCCGTCACGCCGTGCTCACCCGCGCCGAGGACGGATGGCGGATCACCGATCTGGGCAGCGGTCGCCCCACGTTCTTGAACGGCGCGCCCGTGCGCGACGCGCTGTGGACGCCCGGCCAGGACCTTCGAATCGGCTCCTTCCACCTGGCGCTCGACGCGTCCGGTGAGGTGCTCACCGCGTTCGACGGGTCCTCGTTCGCCGCGCTCTCCGTCCGCGACCTGTACCGCACGCTGCAAGGCGGCCGGAACCGACTGCGCCTTCTCGACGGCATCTCGTTCACGGTGTTCTCCGGCGAAGTGGTGGCGGTGCTCGGCCCCTCGGGCGCGGGCAAGACCACGCTGCTGCAGGCCATCACGGGCATCGCGCCCGCGGACGCCGGCGAGGTGCTGCTCGACCGCAGCGACTTCGCCGCGATGCTTCGGCACGACAAGAGCCTTGTCGGCGTCGTGCCGCAGGACGACGTGCTGCACGGCGAGCTGACGGTCGAGGAGACGCTGAAGTACGCCGCCCGGCTGCGCTACGGCGACGACGTCGCGAGCGTCGCGCTCCAGCCGGAGGTCGACCGCGTGCTGGCGCAGCTTGGCCTGGAGTCCTCCCGCGACACACGCATCGGCACCCCGCTCGCGCGCGGCATCTCCGGTGGCCAGCGCAAGCGCGTGAACCTGGGCCAGGAGCTACTGACCGGCACCACGCGCGTGTTGTTCCTCGACGAGCCGACGAGCGGGCTGGACCCGCAGACCTCGCAGGGCATCCTCACGTCGGTGCGTCAGCTCGCCGACGACGGGCGCATCGTGTTCGTCGTCACCCATGACGTGTCGCCGTCGCTGCTGACGCTGGTCGACCACATCCTGGTGCTCGCGCCAGGCGGGCGGCTCGCCTGGTTCGGTCCGCCGGACGAGGCCTGCGGGTACTTCCGCGTGCCCAGCGTGGACGCGGTCTTTGGCCTGTTGCCCTCCAAGTCGCCCGACGAGTGGGCGTCCGCGTTCCGCGCGAGCCCGGCGTGGCGCAAGTACGTCCGCACGCGCGAGCACCTGCTCGGCATCGACGCCATGCGCCCTGCAGGGCAAGCCGCCAAGCCGGTGCGGGTCGGCAGCGCGCGCACCCAGCTCCGCACGTTGGTGAGCCGTTACGCACGCGTGAAGGTGCGCGACCGGGTGGGCACGGGCGTGCTGCTCGCGCAGGCGCCGGTGCTGGGCGTGGCGATCGCGATCGTGTTCCCGCAGCCCGACATCGCGACGATGTTCGTGGTGGTGCTGTCGGCGCTGTGGTTCGGCGCGTCCGCGTCGGTGCGCGAGCTGATCTCCGAGCGGCCGATCTGGCGCCGGGAGTCGCGCATCGGGGTGCGGCTGCTGCCCTACGTCGCGTCCAAGCTGGTGGTGCTGGGCACGCTGGTGTCCCTGCAGTGCTTGGCGCTGACGGCGATCGTGTACGCCGCGCTCGGGATGGGCGGCTACGGCTACTCGTTCTTGGCGCTGTCGGCGGTGTCGGTGGCGATGGGCCTGGTGGGCACGACGCTCGGCCTGCTGGTGTCGTCGATCTTCTCGTCCAGCGAGGCCGCGGTCGGCACGCTGCCGCTGATCCTGATCCCGCAGATCACGTTTGGCGGCCTGATCGTGAAGGTGAAGGACATGACGGTGCTGGCCAAGGCGGCGAGCACGTTCATGGTCACACGCTGGGGCTTTGAGGCGGCGATCAAGGCGGGCGACAAGCTCTCCCAGCCCGCGCACGAGGGCCTGGAGTCGAGCGCGCAGCCGATCGGTCGCTTCCTGTGGGAGCTGGGCTTTCGCACGTCGGACGCGGACGACATGGGGCTGCCTCAGGCTGTCCTGTTTGGGATCCTCGGCCTGTTCGCGCTCGTGTTCGTCGCGGTCGCCACCTGGCGCACGCACCAAGAGAGGGAGGGCGGATGATCGGCCAAGAAGACATCGAGATCGAGCGCAAGTACCTGCTGCGCGCGATCCCGCCGCTCGCGCTCACCTTTCACGCGGACGCGATTGAGCAGGGCTACCTGCCCGGCACCCGCATCAAGGAGCGCGTCCGCCGCCGCCGCGGCCCACACGGCGTGGTGTGCACGCGTACGTTCAAGGCGGGCAAGGGCGTGTCGCGCACGGAGATCGAAGAGGAGATCGAGGAGCCCTTCTTCGAGGGCCTGTGGGCGCTGACCACCGTGCGCCTCACCAAGGTGCGGCACACCATCCCGGTGGGCGACCGCAACTGGGAGGTCGATGTGCTCGACACCATCGGCGTCGTGCTGGCGGAGATCGAGCTCGGCCATGTGGACGAGCCCGTCACCTTCCCAGACTGGCTCGCCCCGTACGTGGTCCGCGAGGTCACCCATGAGCGCGGGTGGACCAACGCGGCGCTCGCCGCACGGGGCGTTCCGATCTAGATCGCGTCGCCGCCGCGCTCGCCGGTGCGGATCCGCACCACCTCTTCGAGCGGCATGACGAAGATCTTCCCGTCACCGATCTCGCCGCCGCCATGCCGCGCACCCTTCAGGATCGCGCGAATGGTGGGCTCGACGAACGCGTCGTTGACCGCGATCTCGATGCGAACCTTAGCGATCAGGTTCGGGACGATCTCCTGTCCGCGGTACAGTTCGGTGTCGCGCGCCTGACCATGTCCGGTCACTCGGCTCACCGTGATGCGGTTGATCTCTTCGCCCATGAGCGCCTGGTGCACTTCCTCGAGCTTGTCCGGCTGAATGATGGCTACGATCATCTTCATGGTGCACCCCCCTTTAGTTCAGGTTGAGGAGGCCGTATCCAGCCTCGCCGTGGAGAGTATGATCCATGCCGACGCTCTGCTCCTTGTCGGTCATCCGCAGGCCAAGGGTCTTCTCGACCAGGACCAGCAGGATGAGGGTGACGACGGCGGAGTAGCCGATGGACACGGCGATGCCTTCGACCTGGTAGAACAGCTGGGTTGAGAACACGCGGCCTTCCATGGGGCGCAGGAAGAAGGTCAGGCCGACGCCGCCGACGATGCCCGCGACGCCGTGGATGCCGAACACGTCGAGCGTGTCATCGTAGCCGAACTTCGACTTGGCAAGGACCGCGAAGTAGCAGATGACCGAGGCGATGACCCCGAGCGCGAACGCGCCGACCGGGAGCACGTCGCCCGCCGCCGGCGTGATCACGACGAGGCCGGCCAGGATGCCCGACATCAGGCCGAGGCTGGTGGCCTTGCGGTGGAAGAACCCCTCGATGACGATCCAGGTGAGCGCGCCGGTGGCCGCCGCGATCTGGGTCATGGCCAGCGCCTGCGCGGTCTTCAGACCGGACGCCTCAGAGCTACCGGCGTTGAAGCCAAACCAGCCAACCCACAGCAGACCCGCGCCGAGCAGCGTCATGACGAGGTTGTTGGGGTGCATGGCGGTGTGCGGGTAGCCCTTGCGCTTGCCCAGGTAGAGCGCCGCAACCAGACCGGCGATGCCGGCCGAGATGTGGATGACCGTGCCGCCGGCGAAGTCGATCGCCAGGCCGGTCAGGAAGCCGCCGCCCCACACCCAGTGCGCGAGGGGATTGTAGACCAGGAGGCTCCACAGCGCGATGAACACGCAGTAGCCGCGGAAGCGGACGCGCTCAGCGAACGAGCCCGCGATGAGCGCCGGCGTGATGATCGCGAACTTGCCCTGGAACATCACGAACACGTACTCGGGGATGCCGGACGCGCGGATGTTGTTGTCGATGCCCTGGAGGAAGAACTTGTCGTTGTCCCAGCCGATGAACCCGTGCGAGGTGCCGAACGTCATCGCGTAGCCGACCGAGAACCACAGCACGCCGATGATCGCCATCGCCGCGAAGCTGTGCATCATCGTGCCGATCACGTTCTTGGTCCGAACCAGCCCGCCGTAGAACAGCGCCAGACCCGGCACCATCAACAGGACCAGCGCCGTGGAGACCAACATCCAGGCGGTGACGCCCGTGTCGATCGCCGGCTGGGGATCCTGCGCGTGCGCAGCCAAAGGTAAACCTAGCGCGGACCCCAATAGTCCGAGCCTCGTGACCCACCGCTTGATCGTCGAATGCATGGGAACGACCTTCCTCCGCTCGCGCGCCCCCGTGCTTGAGAGCAGACCGCGTTGCCCGCCTGTGTTACGACCTGCGGGCGGGCAGATCAAGAATCAGAATTGATTGCCGCGCCATGTCCCGCTTTCAAAGCGGATCGCTTTCGGTTCGTATTTCGCCGAACTTCGATGCTTTTGAAATCGACCGCGGGCTCGTATGTCGACGACCCGCGCGGGCCGTGTGACCGGACCGCCCCGAGAGGTGGTCGATGACGGACGTGTGGTCGCTGGACGGCAAGGACGCGGTGGTGACGGGCGCTTCGCGGGGCCTGGGGCACGCGATCGCGCTGGAGTTGGCCCGGCGGGGCGCGCGGGTGGCCTGCGTCGCGCGGTCGACGGCGGAGCTGGACGCCCTGGTCGGCACGATTGAGGCGGCGGGCGGGCGTGCGTACGCCGTGACGGCTGACCTGGGCACGCAGGCCGGGATCGACGCAACGGTGGCCGCGGTGACGGCGCGGACGGGCGCGGTGCACGTGCTGGTGAACAACACCGGCATCAACCTGCGCAAGCCCACCCTGGAGGCGCCAAGGGAGGACTGGGAGACGCTGGTGGCGACCAACGTGACGAGCGCGTGGGGGCTCGCCCGCGGGCTGCACCCGGCGATGAAGGCCGCAAGCGGCGCCAGCGTCGTGCAGATCTCGAGCGTGGCCAGCGAGCGGGCCGTGCGAACGTCGACCGCCATCTACGCCATGTCGAAGGGCGCGATGGACGCGATGACGCGCTTCTTGGCGTGCGAGTGGGGCAAGGACGGCATCCGCGTCAACGGCGTCGCGCCCTGGTACGTGCGCACGCCGCTCGGCGCCGTGGTCCTTAGCGACCCGGACAAGGCCGCGGCGGTGTTGGCGCGGACGCCGCTTGGGCGTGTGGGCGAGCCGGAGGACATCGCGCGGGCGGTGGCGTTCTTGGCGGTGCCCGCGTCGGGGTGGATCACCGGGACGATCCTGCCGGTGGACGGGGGGTTCAGCGCGCTGGGGGTGTGAGGGGCACGACGGGTTCGCGGCGCCCTCGCGGTACGGGGCGCAATCGAGCTGCGCCTTTCGGCAGCGCGCATGGGCGAAGTCCACCGGGCGATCGGTCAGATCCCGCACCCCTCCACCAGGAAGGGATCCCCGATCGGCCGCTCGACACCCGTGACCTCGTATACGTATCGTTCGAGGTCGCGCAGCTGCTCCAGCCATTCCGGCAGCGGCAGGTACGTCTCCGCACGCATCGGCCCCGGAACCCGCGGGAGGGCGACGTCGTCGTAGCCCCGGTAGTCGGCGACGGTGGTCACCATGCCGCCAGAGCGCACGGTCACCGTGAACGTGGGCGCGTCGTACCCAAACGCGAGCCACGGCTCCAGCGCGTCGTAGCGGTCGTCCAGCTCACCAAAGCGGAGCGCGCCGAGGGTGGCGACGACGTCGCGGAGGTCATCCGGCGCGACCCAGGTCCGCGACGGCCCAGGCTGCTGGACGCACGACCGTCCTGTGAAGGTGCCTGCACCGTCCCGATCGATCGTCACCTCGAAGTCAGGGCACCAGCCAAAGCACCCGGTCTGGTCGTACGCGACGAGGAAGTCGTCGGGGAGCGGGCCGGGCGCGCCGTCGGCGTCGAAGGTCACGCCCGCGAGGGCGGGCGGGGCCGCGACAGGGTCGGTCGCGCGCGGGTAGGCGCATGCGCAGACGGCGAGCGCCATGAAGGTACAAACGTGGCGCGCGGGAGCCAACAGGCCGAGACGGTTCAGGGACGCAAGCACGACACGAACCTCCGCTCGCACGCGGAGGAGTACCCCATCGCGGCTTGCTCCGGCGCGCTCAGACTCGCGGTCCGAGCGCCGCAGAGGCCCCTACCCCTCCTCGATCTTCACCAGCAGCGCCCCACCGTCCACCGCGGCACCGGCCGCGCACCGCACCGCGCTCACCACGCCGTCGACCGGCGCGCGCAGGTGGTGCTCCATCTTCATGGCCTCGAGCGTCACGAGCAGCTGGCCCTTCGCCACCTGATCGCCCTCGGCCACGTGCACCACGCGCACCACGCCCGGCGTGGGCGCGACGCAGGACCCGGGCTCGCTCTCCAGGCCCGCCGGCGCGGGGAAGCGCGGCACCAGCCGCACCATCGACTCACCGTCGCCCAGGTGTACGTAGAGGATGTCGCCGTCCTCCACCGCGCCGTCCCCCGCCGCGCGCGCGACGCGCACCGTCGAGAACAGGCCGTCGATCTCCACGCGCATCACGTCGCCGACGCGGTCGGTGATGCGGACGCGGCGCGCGGAATCTGCGCCCACGCGGACCTCCCATAGGCCGCGGCAGTCGCGCACGCCGACCTCGACCTCGGCCTCGCCCTGGGCCCAGCGGTCGACCACCTCGTCCGATCCCCACACGCGCCACGCCGCGGGGGTGGACAGGTCCTTGGACACGTCGGCGCGCTGGGCGGCGGCCCACACGGCGGCGATCAAGGCGCCGCGCTCCAGGTTGGCGGGCGGGACGCGCGGCAGGCTGCGCCGCGGCAGGAAGCCCGTGTCCAGGTCGCCGTCGATCCACGACTCGTCGCGCACGATGTCGCGCAGCAGCGGCAGGTTGGTCACCACACCCGGCGCCCAGGATGCGTCGAGCGCCATGCGCAGGCGGCGGTTGGCGATCAGGCGATCGGGCCCGTAGGCGATCACCTTGGCGAGCATGGCGTCGTAGTGGATGCCGACCACGTCGCCGGACTCGTAGCCGGAGTCCACGCGCACGCCGCCGCCGAATGGCAGCTCAAAGCGCACGAGCGGGCCGTGGCCAGGCATCCAGTCGCGGTTGGGATCCTCGGCGTTCACACGCGCCTCGATCGCGTGACCGCGCAGGCGCACCTCGTCCTGGCTGAGCGGGAGCGGACGGCCCTCGGCGACCGCGATCTGCATGGCGACCAGGTCCAGGCCGGTGACCAGCTCGGTGACCGGGTGCTCGACCTGCAGGCGGGTGTTCATCTCCAGGAAGAAGAACTCGCCCTCCTGGCTCATCACGAACTCGACGGTGCCCGCGCCGACGTAGGCGACCGCGCGCGCCACGCGAACGGCGGCCTCGCCAAGCTGGGCGCGGAGCGCTGAGTCCACAGCCGGCGACGGCGCCTCCTCCAGCACCTTCTGGTGACGGCGCTGCACGCTGCACTCGCGCTCGCCCAGGTGGATGATATTACCGAACGTGTCGGCGAACACCTGGACCTCGATGTGGCGCGGGCGGAGCACGTAGCGCTCCAGCAGCAGGCGGCCGTTGGCGAACGAACTGATCGCCTCGCGGCGCGCGGACGCCACAGCGTCGAGCAGGTCTGCGGGATCATCGACGCGGCGCATGCCACGACCGCCACCGCCCGCCGACGCCTTGACCAGCACCGGGTAGCCGATGCGCACAGCCTCGCGGACGAAGGTGTCGTCACTCTCGTCGTCGCCGTCGTAGCCGGGCACCACGGGCACGCCGTGCGCCTGCGCCGTGCGGCGCGACTCGGCCTTGTCGCCCATGCCGGTGATGGCGCAGGGCGGCGGGCCCACCCAGATCAGGCCCTCGTCCGTCACCCGTTGCGCGAACGCGGCGTTCTCCGACAGGAAGCCGTAGCCGGGGTGGATGGCGTCGGCGCCTGAGCGCTTGGCGGCGTCGATCACCGCGTCGGCCGACAGGTAGGACGACGACGGCGCGGGCGGCCCGATGCGCACGGCCTCGTCGGCCTCGGCCACGTAGGGCAGATCGACGTCCGCGTCGGACGCGACCGCGACGGTGCGGATGCCCAGGTCGCGACAGGTCCTGAAGATGCGTCGCGCGATCTCGCCGCGGTTTGCGACGAGCAGCTTGTGGATCGTCTTCATGCGAGTGTCCTAGTGACGGAAGGTGCCCCACGCGCTGGTGCCAGCGACCGGCGCGGTGTGGATGGCGGAGAGGGCGAGCGACAGCACCGAGCGGGTGTCGCGCGGGTCGATGACGCCGTCATCCCACTGACGGCCGGTGGCGTAGAGCGCGGTGGACTCGTGGTCGATCTTGCCGACGAGCATGGCCTTGAGCATGGCCAGCTCCTCTTCGTTCACCGGAACGCCCTTCTTGGCGGCGGCCTGCCGCTTCACCAGGTCCAGCACGCCCGCGAGCTGCTCGGGGCCCATGACCGCGATGCGGTGGTTGGGCCAGGTGAACAAGAAGCGCGGGTTGTAGGCCCGGCCCATCATCGCGTAGTTGCCCGCGCCGTAGGAGCCTGCGATCATCAGCGTGATGGCGGGGACCGTGCTGTTGCTGACGGCGTTGACCAGCTTGGCGCCGGCCTTGATGATCCCGCCGGCCTCGGCCGCGCGGCCGACCATGAAGCCGGTGGTGTTCTGAAGGAAGAGCAGCGGCGTGTCCGACTGGTTGCACAGCTGGATGAACTGCGCGCCCTTGTTGGCCGACTCCGTGAACAGCACGCCGTTGTTGGCGACGATGCCCACGCGGTAGCCGGAGATCTCGGCGTAGCCACAGACCAGCGTGGCGCCGTAGAGCGGCTTGAACTCGTGGAAGCGCGAGCCGTCGACGATGCGGGCGATGATCTCGTGCACGTCGAACGGGTGCTTCACGTCCGCGCTGGCGATGCCGAGCAGCTCGTCAGGGTTGTGAAGCGGCGCGTCGCCGCGGCCGGTGGGCTGCGGGCCCTGCTTGCGCCAGCCGAACTGCGCGACGATCTCGCGGCCCAGGCGGATGGCGTCGAGCTCGCTGTCGGCCATGTAGTCGGACACGCCGGACTCGCGGCTGTGCATGGCGGCGCCGCCGAGGGATTCGTCGTCGACCTCTTCGCCGAGCGCCATCTTCACCAGCGGTGGCCCCGCCAGGTACATGTAGGCCGCCTCCTTCACCATCACGACGTAGTCGGACATGCCGGGGATGTAGGCGCCGCCCGCGGTGCACGACCCGAAGACCAGCGACACGGTGGGGATGCGCAGCTTGCTGCGCTCGGTGATCTCGCGGAAGCCCGCGCCACCCGGCACGAAGATGTCGGCCTGGTTGGGGAGGTCGGCGCCCGCGGACTCGATGCAGTGCACCGTGGGCAGGCGGTTCTCGAGCGCGATCTGGCTCAGGCGCGCCGACTTCTGCACGCCCGCGGCGTTGATCGCGCCGCCCTGCACGGTGGCCTCGGACGCGGTGATCATCACCTCAGTCCCCGCCACCCGACCGACGCCGCCGATCACCCCTGCGCCGGGGTGGCCGTCGTGCCCGCCCGCCAGCGCGCCCAGTTCCAGGAACGCGCTCCCGCGGTCGAGCAGCAACTCCACGCGCTGACGCGGCAGCAGCTTGCCCCGCGACAGGTGTCGCTTGACCTCGCGGTCGCCGCCGCCGGCGCGCGCCTGCGCGAGCTTGAGCCGCAGCTGGTCGAGCGAGAGGAGGTTGAGCTCTTGGTTGCGGAGGAAGGCGTCAGACCCTGGGTCGACGCGCGTCGGGAGCGGGTGCATGGAGCCCTCGGCGAGACATTGACATTCATATCAACGCCGCGCCTGAGGTCAACGGGCGAACTCAACAACGACTCGCAAAGCGAGGTGTTATACGGGTGCGCCATGTCCCATCCCACCGAACGACCCGCGCTCGCGTCAGGCCTCGCCGCCATCGCCGCCCTGTGCGTCGCCTGCTCGGGCAATCCCGCCTCGGACGACGCGCCGCCGACCTCGGACGACGCGCCGGCGGCGGCCTCCAGTGAGGCGTCCACCGATCCTTCTGTCCACATGTCGTTCGGCGACGTGGGCGATCCCGCGGGCGAGGCGCGCTGGGGCGTGCGCTGGATCCCGTCCTGGCGTCGCGGCAGCGTCACGGGCAGCGTGCGCGTGCAGCGGCTCGCGTCCGAGGGCGACGCGTTCGGCGCGACCGTGGTGGGGGCCCCTGAAGACGCGGGCCTGCTCTCCACCCGCAAGGGCCTGCGCGTGCTGACCACCACCGCAGGCAGCCTGTACGCGACCGAGCTTTCGATGGGCGTGGACGGCACCCTGACCGCCAAGGGGTCGACCGAGGTGCGCGCGGGCGGCGTGGCGGCCGTGCAGTCGATCGGCGCGTCGACGCCGTGGGGCACGTTCGTCACCCCCGACGCCACCGAGTCCGAGTCGGCGCCGGCCAAGCCGGTCGATCCGGCCGCGCCCGTCCCAACCCCCGCGCCCACGCCGGCGGCCGCGCCTTCGCACGCGCCCTACGCGGACGGCTGGGTTCGTGAGGCCGGGTTCACCGACGCGGGCGTCGTCAACGTCACCACGCAGCGCGCCATGGGGCGCTTTGCCCACGGCGGCGTGCTCGTGCTGCCGGACCGCCGCACGGTCTACATGTCCGAGAGCCGCGAGGGCGGCGGCGGGCTCTACCTGTTCATCGCGGATGCGCCGGGCGACCTGTCCGCAGGCCACCTGTACGCCGCCGACGTGCGCGACGACTCTGGCGCGGGCGCCGACCTGGTCTGGATTCCGCTCGGTCGCGTCGGTCCGCACGACGTCGACACAGCGCTCGCGTCGACGGTGCATGGCTTCGACGACCTGTTCGAGACCTCAGCGCCCAACGGTGGCATGTGCACCGACCCCACCATCACCCCGGTCGACGTCGACGGCACTATGACCTGCCTCAAGGTCAAGGCCGGGCTGGAGTCCGTGGCCACGCGCCTAGAGACGCACCGCGTGGCGGCGTCGCGCGGCGCCACCATGGAGTGGACCGGCGCGACAGGGATGGCGTTCGACCCCGACCACAGCCGTGTCTACCTGGCGCTGTCGAACGTGGGCGGCACCATGTCGGACGGCAAGGGCGACATCCGAGATCCGGGCCCCAACACGTGCGGCGCGGTGATCGCCTTCGGTGGCCTGACCAGCGCGAACGACCAGTTAGGCGCGCTCATCACCAGCACGTTCGCTGCCACCCGCGTGGACACGTTCGTGGCGGGCGCGCCCACGGGCAAGCCCGGCGCGCAGGCCTGCGACCCCACCAAGCCCGCCAACCCGGCCGGTCTGGCGTACATCCCCGGCCAGGACCAGGTGTTGATCGGCGAAGCCACCTCGCAGCACGCGGCGCCCACCCTCTGGGCCTGGGACGCGGGCGGCGCCAAGGGTGTTCGCATCGCCACCGGCCCGATGTGCGGCGCGTGGGCCGGTCTGCACTGGATCCCGGATCTGGCTGGCGCGGCCTGGCTGACCTTCACCTACCGCAACGCGTTCGCCTGCCCCCCCGAGGTGCCCTTGGCGACCGACGTGATCGCGCGGCTGACGCTGCCCGACAAGGACGCGTCCAAGATCGATAGCCGCGCCTACGTCGGCGCCATCGGGCCGTTCAAGGGCCTCGACTAGCGCGGGACGTGCTTGCTGGGGTCGAAGCGGCGCAGGCGCCACGCGGCGACAAGGACACAGCCAGCCGTGAACGCGAGCAGCGCACCCGAGGCGACCGTGGCCGCGAACCACAGGTTGCCGGTCACCCAGATGGCGCCAAACGCGGCGGCCGCGCCCAGCCCGAATGCGATGCCCTGCATGCCCCAGCCGAGCATCGACACGATGAGGTTGCGCCCGACCGACTGCAGCGCGGCCTCGCCCGACTCCACGCGCACTGGCAGGAACAGGAAGAGCATGTTCTCGACCGACACCACCATGGCGGCGAAGGACGGCACGACGACAAACAGCGGGGCCAGCTCGGCGCCGACGTTCGGCATGTAGAGCCCAACGCCCGACAGCAGCACCATCTCCAGGGCCGCGGAGGCCACCGCCACCGGCAGCGTCACGCCCACCACCACCGCCACCGGGTGCACGGGCAGCGCGAGCAGCCGGTCCATCTGGTCGAGCTCGGCGCGGAAGTCCGCGCGCAGCACGCCAGGGACAAGCACCATGCTCCACACGAACGACGCGACCGCGAGCGCGTACGCGGACGACTCCCGCTGGCCATGACCGCCGGGCAAGGCCACCGCGAGCACCGCCACCAGGAGGATCACGCCGCCCAGCGTGGCGAAGGTGGCCGGACGGCGCACCAGCTCGGTGAAGCGCCGCCAGAGCAGCGGCCCGGCGCCGCCCCACCGCGGGAAGCGCGGCACGCTCCACGACCCCACGGTTCCGAACGTCGACATGCCGCCAGAGCGGTACCGCGACCGGACCTGCTGCATGTACGACGCGCCCTCGGCCGCCGTCTCCAGCCACTCACCGCGGCCCAGGAGGAGCAGGATGACGACGAGCGCCACGTCGACCGCCGCGAGCACACCGCCCGCGCGCAGCACCTCGGCCAGGCTGTCCGACCCCACCAGGATCGACGCCGAGGCGAACGGGAGCAGCAGCGTGCCGGAGATAGGCGCGTCGAGCACGGCGCCCAGCGTCGCCCACATGGCGGGCGTCCGGTGCGGTCCCATCTTCAGCGCGAGCAGTGGCAGGCTGGCGGCGACCGCGATGAAGGCGACCCGGAACCACGGCCTGCGCTTCCCGCCGTCGCGCACCATCGCCGACACCATCGCCGACAGCTGGAGGAACGGCAGCACCAGCGACACCGACAGGAGCGCGCCCAGCAGCGTGTGCGCGTAGAACGACGCGATCGGCGTGAGCAGCAAGGCCCCCAGCCACCACGTCACGAACAGCACCGTCACCTTGTAGCGCAGCAGCTCGGACGGCTTGTACGGCGCCGCGAACAGGTGCTCGACCTCGGCCGGGACGAAGCCCAGCACCTCGCCGCCGCCGCGCACCGTGATCTGACCGGCCCACAAGACCAGCAGGCCAAACGGCCCCACGCGCTGCACCGACACGGCGTCCATCCGGTGGCTGAAGTCCGGGCTCAGCCATCGGGGAAGGAACCAGGCGAACAGGAAGAACACGGTGGCGAGCGCCGACAGCGCGCCCCACGGCGTCCGCATGCGGTTGAGCTGCGCGCGACCGGCGGCCCGAATGCGCACCCGGATCAGCCGCCA
Organism: uncultured Pseudomonadota bacterium; assembly: GCA_903861005.1. Lineage (GTDB taxonomy): Bacteria > Myxococcota_A > UBA796 > UBA796 > CAIOSP01. The sequence goes on along the minus strand of CAIOSP010000068.1, from coordinate 124,264 downwards.
CAGCCCCGGAGGGAGCCAGGGGCTCACGTCGAGGTGGCCTGGAAGAACAGGTCCTCAAGCCGGTGCTCGGAGAACTGGCTCCGCGCCTCCTCCATGGGCCCGAAGAACACGCGCTTGCCGCGCACCACGATCAGAAGGTCGGTGCAGAGGTCCTCGACGAGGCTGAGCAGGTGCGACGACACCAAGAGGGTGGCGCCGCGCGCGGCCTCCTCGCGCACCCAGCCGCGCATCTCACGGATGGCGAGCGGGTCCAGACCGGTCATCGGCTCGTCGAACACGTAGAGCTCAGGCCGATGCAGCGCCGCACAGCACAGCGACAGCTTCTGCCGCATGCCGGTGGAGAGCGTCTGGGCGGGCGCGTTCGCCTTGTCGAGCAGCTCGAAGCGGCGAAGCAACGCCTCCGCCAGCGTCTGGTAGTCGGCGACCTGCCAGGTGCTGGCGACAAACTCCAGGTGCTCCTGGACGGTCAGCGCCTCGAACGGCTGTGGGTCGTTGGGCACCCAGGCGAGCGCGCGCTTGGCCGAGATCGGGTCGCGGTGCACGTCGTGTCCCATCACGCGGACGGAGCCTCGCGTGGGGCGAAGGATGCCGCACAGCATGCGGAGCGTGGTGGTCTTGCCGGCCCCGTTCGGACCGACCATGCCGCAGACCCGCCCGGCAGGCAGCGCGAAGGACAGGTCCTCGACGGCCGGTGCGCCGTCGTACACCTTGGTCAGACCCTCGACTTCGACGACGTTCACCATGCTCGGACGGTAACGTGTTGGGATCGTCGCGTCGCCGCCGTGGCCAGGATCCCGACCGCGACGACACCGTCGACCCTGCTGCGCCACAATTGGCCGGACTCCGCTTGCAACCGTGCTAGTCTGGACGTGACCGATCGGTAGCACGACCGGGTCCCCGGGGGGGGAACAGATGGACGTAGCCAGGACAAGCTCCGGCTTGGTCGACCGTGCCGTCGCGATGACGGCGCCGCCGGGCTGGATCGACAGGTCCGACGTGAAGACGCTGCAGGCGGGGCGCGCTTTCGTGGTCACGGCGCTGGTGTTCCTGGGCACGGACGTGGCCGCAGGTGTGCTGCTGGCCGCCACCCACCCCACGGAGGGCACGGCCACGATCGTCCTGGTCACAGCGGCGCTGTTGATCGGCTTGATGGTGGCGTTTCGCCGTGGGCTTCCGCTCGGGGTGGCGGCGCACGTCCTGTCCGCGGTCGCGATCGCCGGGTTCGTGACCGCCATCACGGTGACCGGCGGTCTGGACTCTCCGCTGGCGCCCTGGATCTCAGCCATGCCGCTGGGCGTGTTGGTGACGCAGAACCACCGCGCCGCGTGGTCTGCGTTTGCCGTGATCGTTGTCGCGATGGCGGCGTGGATCGCGGCGATGGAGCAAGACGTTTACGGGCCCATGTCGGAAGACGCGCGGTCGCGCGCGCTGGGCATCGCGCTGCAGTCGACGCTCGCGGTGCTGACGCTGCTGGTGGTGTCGACCGCGCGACGCCAGAGCCGCGCGGAGCTTGCGCAACAGCGGGCGGCCGAGGCGCACGCCCGGACCATCGCTGAGGCGGAGAGCCGCGCCAAGACCCACCTGATGGCCAGCGTCTCGCACGAGGTTCGCACCCCGATGACCGGGATCCTCGGCTTGGCCGATCTGCTGTCGGAGACCCCGCTGGACGCCCGTCAGACCGCGTGGGTCCGCACCATCCGCGGCACAGGCGAGGCGCTGCTCACGGTGGTCGACGACCTGCTGGACGCGACCCGCCTGGACGCAGGCGCGATGCCGCTGTGCGACATACCCTTCTACCCGGCCAAGCTCTTGGAGCAGGTGGCCGCCCTGTTTGCGCCGATCGCCGCCAAGTCGATCACGGTCCACGCGACGGTCCACGCGGAGGTCCCCGAGCGCATGCGAGGCGACCCGGCGCGGCTCCGACAGATCTTGGTGAACCTGCTCGGAAACGCCGTGAAGTACACGGTCCGCGGCGAGGTCTCCATCCGCGCGTGGATGGACGACGGCATGCTGTGCATCGGCGTCCAGGACACCGGCGCCGGGATCCCCGCCGACCGCCTCCCGGACGTCTTCAAGCCCTTCCTGCAGCTCGACCCCAAGCGCGACGGCGGGCACGGCGCGGGCCTCGGCCTGTCGATCGTCCGGCTGCTCGCGGAGCGGATGGGCGGGCGCGTCACCGTGGAGAGCCACGTCGGCGTCGGGACCACGTTCGTGGTCGCCCTCCCCCTGGTCGAGGCGACGCTCGACGACCCCACGGACACCGAGGTCACGCTCTCGCCGCCCCGGGTCCGACTGAAGGTGCTGGTCGCCGACGACAATCTCCTCAACCAGATGGTCGTGCGGACCATGCTGGAGTCGATCGGGCACTCGGTCGTGGTGGTCGGCAACGGGCAAGACGCCCTCGACCGCTTGCGAACGTTCGACGCGGATCTCGTGCTGATGGACGTGCAGATGCCCGGCCTGGGCGGCCTGGAGGCCACGCGCCGCCTGCGTCGCGACCCGCGCTTCAAGCGACTCCCCGTGCTGGCGCTGACGGCGGGGTCTGTGCCGGGAGAACACGAACAATGCATGCACGCGGGCATGAACGGCATGGTATCCAAACCGGTGACCCGAGATTCACTACAACGCTCGCTCGACGCGCTGACGCAGGAGCTCGAATAGGTGGACATCAAGGCCCCTCAACGCTGGCTTCTCCCGAAGGTTGACCGACTCCTCCCGCAGGACGTGGCGGCTCGAGCGTCTACCGAGCGGACCCGGGCTCGCGCAATGGTCGTGTCGTCCGCGACGGTGTCGGCCCTCTGCGCCACGTCGTACATCGCGTCGCACGCGTTCAAGCTCGTGGCGATGGATCTGAGCCTCTGGGTAGGCTTCTTTGGGTTCGCCGCGCTCCCGTTGATCTACCGGTCGACCCGGAACCTGCGCCTGACCGGGATGCTGTTCAACCTGTTGGCCTTGGTCGAGATGGCGATCGCCCTCACCGTAGGCGGCGGGATGGGCTCTGTGTATACCGTTTGGCTGCCGCTCTACCCAGCGGTCGCCCTGGCGGTGACGGGGCCGAGCGGCGCGCTGGGGTCGCTGATCGCGCTCATCGCGCTCATCGGCGTGCAGCTTTGGGCGGGTGCGCGAGGCCTGCTCCCCGCGACCCACACCCCGATGTACGAGGTGCCCCTCGACGTCTCCGTGATCGTGGTGTTGTCTGCGCTCGTGCACCTGATGACAGCGTACACACGCGAGCGCGCCATGCTCGACATCCACGCGCAGCACGCCGGCGACGAGAAGGCCCTGGCGCGCGCCGAGGCCGCGGGCCGCGCCAAGTCGAGCATCCTCGCGAGCGTGAGCCAAGAGCTGCGCACGCCCATGACCGGCATCCTGGGTCTGGCGGACGCGATCGCCGACACCAAGCTCGATCCGAAGCAGACCGAGTGGATCCGGACCATCCGCACCACCGGCGGCGCGTTGCTGGCCTTGCTCGACGACCTGCTGGACTCCGCACGCCTGGACGCCGGCACCATCGAGCTCCGCAACCGCGCCTTCCGCCCGCACGTGCTCGCGCGGCAGGTGGTCGCGCTGTTCGAGCCGGAGGCGCGCGGCAAAGGCCTGGAGTTGGTGGTCGACGTGAGCACCGACGTGCCCGCGCGCCTGCGCGGCGACCCGGCCCGCATCCGTCAGGTGCTGATCAACCTGGTGGCCAACGCGGTGAAGTTCACCGAGTCGGGCACGGTGTCCCTAAGCGTCCGCGCCCGCGGCGACACGCTGGTGCTGTGGGTGTCGGACACCGGCGTCGGCATCGCCCGCGAGCGCCTCGACGCCATCTTCTCCCCGTTCGTGGATCCCGAAGAGCCCCCCGTCGACCGCGGCATGGGCCTCGGCCTGTCGATCTCGCGCCTGCTCGTGCAGGCCATGGGCGGCACGCTCGAGGTCGAGAGCCGCGTGGGCGCCGGCTCCACGTTCTGGGTTCGCTTGCCGCTCGTGAACGCCACGGTGGAGGACGACCCGACGGAGTCCACGTCGAACAAGGGCCCGAGCATCGCGGCGCTGCGCGTGCTGGTCGCCGAGGACGACGAGGTCAATCAGCTCGTGATCCGCTCCATGCTGGAGGGCCTGGGTCACGCGGTCGAGTTGATCGGCGATGGCGAGACGATCGTCGAGGCGGCGCGCGTGTTCCATCCGGACGTCGTCCTGGTCGACGTGCGCATGCGGCGGGTCGGCGGCATCGAGGCCACCCGCAGGCTCCGCAACGACATGCAGTTCGTCGACCTGCCGATCATCGCGATGACCGCGAACGCGTTCGACGACGACCGCCACGCCTGCGAAGACGCGGGCGTCACTGGCTTCTTGGAGAAGCCCGTCGTCCGCGACGCGCTGCACAAGGCGCTGCGGAGCGTCTAGAGTCCGGCCGCCGCGCGCAGGTCCTTCTCGATCTCGATCAGCGCAGGGGCGACGCGCTCTTCGGCGTCCTCCCAGGCCTCGGCGTCGGCGAGCGCCTCGCGCGCCTCCAGGTACAGCTTGATCTTGGGCTCGGTGCCGGACGGACGGATGAGCGCGCGGCTGCCGTCCTCCAGCTCGAACGCGAGCACGTCGCTGGCGGGCAGGTCGAGCGCGTACGTGCTGGCGTCCGCGCGTGTGCCGACGCCGTGGAGCACGTCGCGCGAGCCGACGACCGCGCGTCCGCCCAGGTGAAGCGGCGGGGCGCTGCGCAGGCGCTTCATGGCGGCGCGGATCTCCGCGAGACCGTCCAAGCCAGGCCGCTTGAGGCTCACCGGGCGCGACACGTGCAGGCCGTGCGTCTGGTAGAGCGACTGCAGCGCGTCTGCGAGCGACAGGCCGCGCGCGTGCCAGGCCGCCGCCATGTCTGCGACGAGCACCGCCGTAGAGATGCCGTCCTTGTCGCGCACGAGGGTGCCGGCCGTGTAGCCGATCGACTCCTCGAACCCGAACAGGAAGCGACCGCCGTTCGCCTCGTGCGCGAGCGCCGCCTGCGCGATCCACTTGAAGCCGGTCAGCGTCTCCACGCAGCGCGCGCCGTAGCGGGCGGCGATGCGCGCGACCATGGCGGTCGACACAATCGTCGTGGCGACGAGGTCCTTCTCGCTGCGCCGATCGCGGGAGAGCAGGTCGTTGGCCAGCAGCACGCCGACCTGGTTGCCCGACAGCTGGCGCCAGCCGCCGCGGCGATCGGGGACCGCGACCGCGAGGCGGTCCGCGTCCGGATCGTTCGCGAGGATGAGGTTGGCGTGCTCGCGCGAGGCCAGCGACATCGCCAGCGCCAGGACGCCGGGCTCCTCAGGGTTGGGGAACGGCACCGTCGGGAAGCGGGCGTCCGGCTCAAGCTGCTCTGGCACGGGGGACACGTGCGCGTAGCCTGCGTCGCGCAGCGCCCGCAGCGCGGGGATGCCGCCCACGCCATGCACGGGCGTGTAGACGATGCGCAGCGGCGCCGACTTGCGGATCCGGACGGCCTGCACGCCCGCGTGGTAGGCGCCGAGCAGATCGCTGGGCCAGAGGCGCACCCGGCGCGCGCGCGTGGCGTCGTCCGCCACCGCGATGGACGCGCTGGACGCGAGCATGGTGGCGCACACGTCCGTGTCGAAGGGCTCGACGATCTGCGCGCCGCGCCAGTCGAACACCTTGTAGCCGTTGTCGGCCGCCGGGTTGTGGCTGGCGGTGATGATGATGCCGGCCGCCGCGCCCAAGAACGTGGTGGCGAAGCCCAAGACCGGCGTGGGCTCGGGCGTCGGGGACAGGTGGACCACAAAGCCCGCGGCGGCCAGCACGAGCGCGGCCTCCTCGGCGAACGCGGCGGAGCGACGCCGAGCGTCGTAGGCGACCGCGACGCCCTGGTCGCTCGCGCCGGGCCGGGTCTGCGCGAGCACGTGCGCGAGCGCGGACGTCACGCGCCGGATCATCAGCCGGTTCATGCGGTTGGTGCCCGGCCCCATGCGACCGCGCATGCCGCCGGTGCCAAAGTCGAGCGTGGCGCCGAAGTGCTCGCGCAGCGCGGCGTCGTCGCCACGCGCGAGCATCTCAGTCACCGCCTCGGGTTCGTCGTCAGCAGGCGCGAGCGCGACCCAAGCGGTCGCGGCAGCCCGCAGCGCGTCGATGTCCATGCCCTCTCCCTACACTCTCAAGGCGTCGACGGGTCCCCGTCGGGGTCGGCGAAGAAGGCCTTCACCTTCTGCGTGTACTCGTCCGGCACCACCTCGATGGAGTCCGAGTGGTTCACGCCAGGCGGCTGCCAGAGCTGCTTGGGATCGGGCGCCGCGGCGTAGACCTCACGGCCGAACTTGGGATCGATGAAGTCATCGGCGAGGCCGTGGATGACGAACACCGGCGAGATGGCGTGGGACACCGCCTCCACATTGTTCCACTCGTCCGTGAAGAACCAGCCGGTGGGCAGGTCCAGGCCGCTGCCTTCGTCGAGCAGGCGATCGGTCGACGCGAACATGCTCTCGAGCACGATGCCGCGCGCCGGGATCTCGTCGGAGGTGTGCGCCGCGACGGCGGCACCCAGGGACAGCGCCACCCAGGGGATCTCCTCGGGGGGCACGCCGGTGGTGTCCGACACGTACTGGACCGCCGCCAGGCCGTCCTCTTCCAGGATGCCGTCGCGCTCGGCGGGGCCGTCCGACATGCCGTAGCCGCGGTAGTCGAGGGCGAAGACGTCGTAGTCCTGCCAGCCCCAGTAGAACTCCACGCGCTGGAAGTCGGCCTGGAACGAGCCGCCGTTGCCGTGGATCCAGATCAGCGGCGGCTTGGACGTGGGCTGGTGAGCCCACATGCCGTAGAGCTTGGCGCCGTCGCCGGACTCGAAGGAGACGATCTCCTGAAGGTCCGCCGGGATGACGTCGGTGGGGAGGTCGTAGGCGTCGAGCTGCTCGCCGGGGGCGACCATGCCGTCGAGGCTCATGCAGGCGGACGCGAGCGACAGGGCGCCCGCGACGAAGATCAGCTTGTTCATGGCGCCTCCATCGGAGCCGCGGCGGGCTCTGCGACGACCGGGTCTGGGGCCGCCTGCTTGGACGAGTGCTTCTTGGTGGTCGGGAAGTAGCCGTTGAAGCCGATCTTCACCGAGACAGCGCCCAGGTTTCCGGGGCCGTACCACACCGGGTTCACCGGCAGGGTGTCCTTCCAGAACGCGTTCCAGCCGAGCTCAAGCTGGATGCCCAAGCCCTTGCTGGCCTTGAGCTCCGTCCCCAGGATGGGCGTCGGGTAGTAGCGGAAGCTGGGCGCGACCTCGAAGAAGTTGTCCACGCCCACGTAGAGGTGGTGCTTGGCGCGGCCCAGATCCCAGGTGGCCACCAGCGAGAGGTCCGGGAAGAACCGGAAGCCGCCGTCGGGGCCGGTCTTGGCGCGGTCGCCGAAGAACCAGTGGGTGTTGAGGTCCGCCATGATGCGCGGGCGCGGGCCGTCCGCCGTCAGGAGCTCCCGCGCGACGCCCACGTCGAAGCCGCCGACCTTGAACAGCGCGAGCTGCGTCAGGTAGACCGACCCGTGCACGTCCGTGTGACCGTCGATGCCGTAGCGGTAGCCAACGGAGACGATGGGCAGTGGGATGGGCGCCGAACCGTACTGGACGAAGGGTCCGCCGATCGACGAGGTGATCCCGGACTGCCCCTTCTCAAGCGGGGCGATCGCGTGGGACGCGGCGCACCCGCCGAGGCCGGCGGTCACGAGGAGGAAGGTGAGGTGTTGGGCAGAGTGTCGCATGCCCCCACCCTTACCGGAAATGACCGGCGCGTCCAAGGACCGAGCGTTGCGCCAAGAAGCAACGGAACGGTGACACGAGGGTGTCACAGGTGCTACCCTCCGGGCCCCGAGGTGCCCCGTGGGTCGACTCGTCCTGGTCTTGATGGCTGCCGCGTTCATCGGCGCTTGTGATGATGGAGAGAAGATCGTCGATCCCCCCGCCGGGGTGGACGTGTCGGTCCGGCTGGCGCCAGGAGAGGTGCGCGCAGGCGCGTTTGAGAGCGACGCCGGCATGTTCGGCGGCGTGCTCGCCGAGTCGCGCGTCGGCGACCTCAAGATATACAACGACCGCGTGCAATTCGTCGTCCAAGGCATCCGCGAGGCCAGCTACTACATCAACTCGTGGGGCGGCGTGATCGACGCCGACATCGTGCGGCCCGAGGGCCAGACCGGCCGCGACCTGATCGAGAAGTGGGGCCCCATGTTCGGCGTCGGCCGACTCATGCAGCCGACCTCGATCGAGGTGGTGAACGACGGATCCAACGGCGAGGCGGCCGTGATCCGCGCGGTGGGTGTGGAGGCCCCCCTCGCGCTGCTGGAGGGCGCCATCGAGACGCCCGGCTTCGTCGCCAACCTCGGCCTGCGCATCACGCAGGAGTTCACGCTGGAGCCCGACAGCTACCTGCTCAAGGTGCACACCACTGCGGAGCTGGACGAGGGCGAGTCGGACTTCGCGATCGCCGACGTGCTGTTCGGCGCGCCCGAGGTCGCGTCGCGCTGGACCCAAGGCGTGGGCCTGTCTGACTCTACGCCGCAGTCCTACGACTGGACCGGCTACGTCGACAGCCACCGCCGCGTCGCCGCCGCCATGTTCCGCGCCGACACCAACCACTACGTGCCCAGCAACCTCAACATCATCGCCTCGATCACCGACCTGGCGGTGGCCAGCGGCGAGTCGCAGCACGTCGCCAAGGGCAGCCCGATCGAGTTCACGCGCTACTACGGCGTGGGCCCGGACCTGGCGACGCTGTCGAACGAGGCGCTCTCCCGGCAGGGTCGCGCGGTCGACACGATCTCCGAGGTCGTGTCCTCGCCGGACGGGGTGGTGGCGGGCGCGGGCGTGGTCGTGTCGATCGACGACGTGCCGTACACCGTCGCCACCACCAAGGACGACGGCTCGTTCAGCGTGGACGTACCTGCGGGCTCCCACGCGACCGCCCGCGCGATCGGCCGCGGCACCGGCAAGTTCGCCGACCTGCCGCCCGGCGCCGCCAACTGGGCGGCCTTCGCCACCGACGGCGTGAACGAGGCCTCCAAGGTCACCTACACCGCGGACTCGGCAGGCCCCGCGTTCGCCGAAGGGCGCGGCATCGGCCCGGCGGACGGGCCGCTCACCCTGCATGTGCCCGCCACGCTGCACGTCACCGTCGCCGACGGCGCGCCGTTCGCCGTGCTGGTCGACTTCACCGCGCCTGACACCGCCATCCCCGACGGCCTGGCGCCGGGCCGCCCGGGTGGCCACGCCGCCGCCGGTTGGTCGCGCGATGGCGACATCGACCTGGCTGTCGAGCCGGGGACCTACTCGGTCACCGTGCACCGCGGCATGCGCTTCAGCCTGCACACCGAGACCGTGACCCTCACCGAGGGCCAGACCACCGACATCGCGACGTCGCTGACCGAGGCCTACACGCACGAGGGCTGGATCCTCGGCGACCCGCACAGCCACGGCGCGCCCAGCGGCGACGCGTCGATCAACATGGAGGAGCGCGTGATCGTGCACGCGGCGGACGGCGTGCAGCTGCACTTCGGCACCGACCACGACCGCGTCGCCGACTACCGCCCGCTTGTCGAGGCGCTCGGCCTGTCGCCCTACCTGGCGTCGATCGTCAGCGACGAGGTGAGCCCGCCCCTGCGCGGCCACTTCAACATCTACCCGGTGGAGCCCAAGAAGGATCGCCCGAACGGCGGCGCCTACGCGTGGTGGAATGAGGTCCCGCCGTCGACCGACGCCATGGTCGACTTCCTGCGCGAGGCCCACGGCCCGGACTTCATCCTGCAGTCCAACCACCCCACCAGCAGCGGCCTGGCGAGCAGCGCCGGCTGGGCGCCCGGCCAGGTGCAGCAGGCCAACCGCTGGACCGATCGCATCCAGGCCGTCGAGGTCCTCAACTCGTCGCACCTCGACGACTACACCGACTTCTGGTCCGACCTGCTCGCGCGCGGCACGATCACCGCGCCCGTCGGCGTCAGCGACAGCCACGACCACTTCAACGGCCACCCCGGCATGAGCGCGACCTTCCTCCACGTCGGCACCACGGTGCCGTCCGAGGTCACGGACGCCGGGCTGATCGCCGCGATGCGCGCCCGCCAGACCATGCCAACCCGTGGCGTGTTCCTGCAGACCTCAGTCATGCCCGGCACGACCGTCGGTCAGGACACCGAGGTGGATGTCACCGCGCTGTCCCCCGACTGGATCAAGGTCGATCGCATCAAGCTCATGCGCGACAACAACGTCGAGGTCGAGCGCGTGGACGGCAGCACCGCCCACTTCACGCTGCACGCGGACCAGGACGCCGCGTTCTGGGTGGTCGCCGAGGGCGACACGTCGATGCGCCCGGTCGAGGACAGCACGCCGTGGGCGATGACCTCGCCCTGGCTGATGGACCTGGACGGCGCCGGTTGGACGCCTCCCCTGCCCCCGATGGACATCAAGCCCTAGGCGCCCGCCGCGCCGGTCGATCCGTCATGGGACCGACCGGCGGCAGGCCGAGCCTCAGACGCGACGACGACGCGCCAGCGCCAGCGCCGCGAACGCGACGAGCGCGCCGCCCGCGGAGCCGTTGGTGTCGCAGGCACAGCCGGCCGCGACGATCTTCTCGGGGCCGTCGACCAGACCGCCGCCAGCGCCGCCGCCGACGTCGGTGTCGGTGCTCTCGGTGCAGGGCAGGTCGCCGTCGACGCAGTCCTGATCGATGCCGTCACCGCAGATCTCGGCGGCCTTGGGGCCGATGCCGGCGTTGGTGTCGTCGCAGTCCTTGCCGCCCGCGACCTCGGCCTTGGCGCCGTCGTCGTCCACGTCGGTCAGGTCGGAGCCGTTGCAGTCCTGGTCGATTCCGTCGTAGGGGATCTCTTCGGCGACCGCGCCCACGTCGGGGTTGGTGTCGTCGCAGTCGTCGCCGCCCCACTGCTGGGCGACCAGGCCGTCCTTGTCCTCATCCGCCGACACGAAGGTCAGGCGCTCCCGGTAGAAGAAGTTCTCCAGGCCCGCTTCGAAGGTGGGCGGGGGCGCGTCGACGGACGTGCGAGCCGAGCCGGTGAGGCGGCCGAACGAGGGCACTTCCGGGCGAAACTGCGTGTAGTAGTAGTCCCAGCCGTCGCCGATCCAGGCGCCGATGCCGTAGGTCTCGTCGGGGAGCAGCACCCACTCGACCGGGCCGCTGCTGGCGAAGGTCGGGTTGCCGTTGGTCGTGGGGCGCGTGGGCGTCGGCACGGAGTCGACGAGGTTCCACGTGTTGCTGGCGCCATCGCGCTTGTAGAGCACCAGGATGATGTCGCCAGCGCCGTTGTCGCCAGAGACCTGGAACTCGGACTGGGTGATGACCACCGCGTCCGCGATCTTGATCGTGGCCAGCTTGACCGCGTTGTCGTCGTTGTTCGCGGCGAATTCGCCGCCGATGGTCTCCACCTGCTGGGCGTGGGCGGTGGACAGAAGGCTGAGGGCGAGAAGAAGCGTCATGTAGACCTCCAAACCCGCGCATCTTCGCAGCGTTCACCCGCCGACGCAACGGAACAGTAGACAAGAACGTGGCAGCAATCGCCTCGTACGGGGATCTACTCAGGCTCTGGAGGGAGCTCCTCCTCGGGGAGCGCCTCGGGATCGTCCTCGGGGGGCCCGGGAGGGAGGCCGATCGCCTCGCGGCGAGCCTGTCGGCGGGCCTCGCGATCCGCGCGCTCCTCGGGCGTCAGGCCGTCGTGCTTCTCGCGCACGCGCTCCCGCACCGCGGCCAGCTCCTCCTCCGAGAGGGTCTGGCGCCAGGCGTTTCGGGCGTCATGCCGATTGGCCAGACGCGCCGGCGCCATCTTCAGGATGTCGGCCGGGTCTTCTTCGCCACGGGCTGCGCGGTCGAGCTTTTCGGCGTCCTTGAGCTCCTTCAGGCCGCCGGTGACACGCTGGGGGACGGCCTCATGGCGCACCGGAGGTGCCAACACCGGCTCGTCGAGCTTCACGCCCAGGTCGACGCCGCCGCCCGCGACCACGCCGAAGATCTCGGCGGTCCGCCAGGCCAGGACGCAGACCAGCGTGAGCGCACCCGCGCCCACCACTCCGCCGATGATCCAGCCACGCTTCGCCATTCTTCCGTTCTCGCCTCCCGGTGTAGACCCGTTTCTGGCCGATGGCAATCCCCGGGATCAGCCCAAGAAGGGGTAGCGCCAGTCCGTGGGGGGGTCGAAGGTCTCCTTGAGGGTCCGCGGGGAGATCCAGCGGAGCAGGTTGAGCGGGCTGCCGGCCTTGTCGTTGGTGCCCGACGCGCGGCCACCGCCGAACGGCTGCTGACCCACCACCGCGCCCGAGGGCTTGTCGTTGATGTAGAAGTTGCCCGCGGCGTGACGCAGCGCCTGCTGCGCAACCGCAAGCACGGCCCGATCGCGGGCGAACACCGCGCCGGTCAGGGCGTAGGGGCTGGTGCGGTCGACGATGGTGAGCAGCTCGTCCCAGGAGTCCGGCTCGTAGACCCAGACGGACGCCACCGGGCCGAAGATCTCCTCGCGCATCAGGCGGTGCTTGGGCGTGCTGACCTGCGCCAGCGTGGGCGCCACGTACCAGCCCTCGTTCGCGTCGTAGGTGCCGCCCGCCAGCACGGTGGCCTCGGCGTGGGCCAGGTCGATGTAGCTGCCGACGCGGTCATAGGCGGCGCGGTCGATGACCGGCCCCACAAAGTTCGACAGGTCGCGCGGGTCGCCCTGACGGATGGCCGCCATGTCCGCCACGACGCGGTCGCGGACCTCCGGCCACAGGTTGGACGGGATGTACATCCGGCTGGCCGCCGAGCACTTCTGGCCCTGGTACTCGAACGCGCCGCGGACAATGGCCGTAGCGACCTGCGCCGCGTCGGCGCTCTGGTGCGCGACGATGAAGTCCTTGCCGCCCGTCTCGCCGACCAGCCGCGGGTACTGCCGGTAGCCGCCGATGTGCTCGCCCACCGTGCGCCACATGGCGTGGAAGGTGCGCGTGGAGCCCGTGAAGTGGATGCCGCCCAGGTCCTGGTTGGGCAGCACGCGCGCGCCCACCTCGGGGCCGTGGCCGTGCAGCAGGTTGATCACGCCGTCCGGCAGGCCCGCGTCGCGCAGCATGCGGAACAGGTGGTGGCAGGCGAGCGCGCTCGTGGTGGCGGGCTTCCAGACCACGGTGTTGCCGACCAGCGCGGGCGCGGTGGGCAGGTTGAGCGCGATGGCCGTGAAGTTGAACGGCGAGACGGCGAACACGAACCCGTCGAGCGGGCGGTGGTCGGTGCGGTTCCAGGTGCCGGGGCCGCTGATCGGCGGCTGGTCGCGCAGGATCTGCTCGGCGTAGTGGACGTTGAAGCGCCAGAAGTCGATCAGCTCGCAGGCGCTGTCGATCTCGGCCTGGTGGGCGGTCTTGCCCTGGCCGAGCAGGGTTGCGGCGTTCACACGCGCGCGCCAAGGCCCCGCGAGCAGCGTGGCGGCGCGCAGGAAGATGGCGGCGCGCTCCTCGAACGGCATCAACGACCACGCGTGCTTCGCGTCGTTCGCGGCGAGCATGGCCGCCTCGATCTCGGCGTCGCCGGCCAGGTGGACGTGGGCCAGGACCTCGCGGTGCGCGCTCGGGTTGCGCAGCTCCCAGATGTTCCCGGTGAACACCTCGCGGCCGCCGACCACGCACGGGATCTGCACGATCTCCGCCGACTGCCGCGCGGCCTCCGCCAACAGCGCCGCGCGCTCGGGCGTGCCAGGCGCGTAGGAGAGCACGGGCTCATTGACGGGCGTAGGGACGCGCCAGACACCGTTGGTCATGGGGACTCCGGAGCAGTCCCCTATCGCGACGCCGCCTACGCGTGTTCGCGCCGACGGCGACGAAGTGTCATGCCCGCGACGATCAAGAGCCCGGGCGCGAACGCGCCGGTCAGGCCGCCCGTCGCGCACCCGCAGGTGCCCGTCTTGCCGCCCGTACCCGACGACGCGCCGAGCAGCGCGTTGCGCGAGCGGATCCAGCCGTCGATGTCCCCGCCGCGGTCCACCAGCGTCACCGGCGGCGCGTCCGCGCTCGTCTGCTCGATGCGGCTGGCCGGGTAGCCCAGGAACGGCGCGAACCACTCGTCCTGCGTCATGCCATGCGCGTCGAACCACGCCTGCGACGGCACGTCGAGCTCGCGTCCGTCGGGCACCTTGAGGCGGCCGAGCAGGTCGCCGCCCTCGCACGGCATGGTCAGCACCGCGGTGCGCGTCTGCGCGACCTCGGGCATGTCCGGGTTGATGGTGAAGCGAGGGTCGACCGTCATCTCGGCGGCGGACATCGACGAGGTCAGGCGCGTGACCCAGTCGTAGGAGGTCATCAGCTCCTCCGCGCGGCGCAGCGGCGTGACGATCTGCTCGTCGAGCGCGTCGACGATCGGGCCGGGGACCAGCGCGGGGCAGGGGTCGATCCCGCACATGTCGATGCCCGGGTCGATGAAGCCAGACCCGCCCGTGTCCTGACCGGCGGTGATCGCGTCGCGCGCGCCAGGGATGAAGCTGTCGAGCAAGCCAAGCAGGCGGGTGTCGAGCGTGAAGCCCTGGTCCAGGATGGCCTGGAGGAACGCCGAGCGCAGCGTGAGCTGGCGCAGCGCAGGCAGGTCGAAGCGGCCGTCGAAGTAGAGCTGGCCATCCATCACCGTGGGCGAGCCCGCGAAGTCGGTGGCGAAGGCCTGACCGCCCGCCGCGTCGGCCGCCGCCGTCACCACCGCCGGGTAGTTGGCGCCGTTGTTGAACCAGTCGATCGCCAGATCATCGATGACGACGTGCAGGTAGTTGTCCGGCACGGCGCGGCCGCTTGAGAACACGTACGGCACCAGCGGCATGTCGGGCGCCGCGGCGATGCTGGTCAGGACCAGCGGGATGACCGGCTGGTCGCCGTCGTAGGTCAGGCCGATCGGCGCCAGATCACCGGTGGTCTTGTCCTTGGACAGGCGCAGCGCGACGAACCAAGAGTCTGCGGCGACGTAGGGCGCCATGGCGTCGCCGACGTTGGCGGGGATGTTGTAGTCGTGCTCGTTGAGCCAATCGAGCACGCGCTGAACGCTGTCTCCTTGGAGCACCACCGTCTCGTACGGACCGAGCGTGGACTCGGAGAACACGATCACACCACCGCCGGTGGTGCCGGTGTCGGACGAGTCGTCGACCCCGCCGCCGCCGCCCGAGTTGGGCGTGTCGCAGCCGTCCTCGAACACGCGCTGGAGCTGGAAGATGGGCGCCGTGTTGCGGCCGAGCACCGTGAACAGCTCGTCGGTGGACAGGAAGAGGTCCGGCGGCTGCGGCACGGGCAGGATCCACGCGAATTCCTGCGCGGTGCCCGTGTAGGTGATCTGCGCGTGCATCTCGACCTTGTGGTTGGCCTGGTCGAGCGCGAACACGATGCGCTCGCCCGCCTGGTCGATCGGGCGCGCCTGGTTGTCGCAGAAGAAGCCGCCGCACGCCAGCGCGTCCGCGGAGGCGGTCAGCGAGGCCAGGGAGAGCAAGGCGATCCGAGCACGCATTCCACACCTCTCAAGCGTCAGGTCAAGCGAACGGCGTGCCAGCGCGGCGCACTAGGGCGGGTAGAACCCGACCGACGTGACCGGCACGCGCAGCGACGTGGCGGTGAACGTCAGGCCTGCGCCGTCCGAGAACACCACGTTGCGCGCGGTGACCGTGGCCGTGGCCGACGGCGACGAGCCGGTGGGAACCACGTCCACCGTCAGGGTGCCCGACACCGCCTCCCAGGAGCGGGTGACGCGCGGGTTCTGCGGCGGGCGCATGCCCACGCAGGTGGTCGACGTCAGGCGCAGGCCGTCCTCGGCGCTGATGCCGACGTCCGGCGACGGCAGCGTGTAGGTGTGGCGGATCCGACCCAGGTTGTGCGAGTCGGTGGCCATGTCAGGCAGGTTCACGAAGAACGCGCGGGTGTCGTTGGCGTTGCGTCCGAACAGCAGGACGTCGCCGCAGCCGCCGGTGATCCAGCCCGGCGCGGCGCGAAGGGCGTCGGCCATGGCGGCGGCGGCGGCCTGATCGGCGGCGTCGGGTGCTTGGGCATCACAGGCGGCGAGCAGGGCGCAGGCCGCGATGGTTAGGATCGGTCGCATCAGGTCTCCAGCTTGGTCCAGTGTAGCGCATCCTCCAATTGACAGGGCCATGTTCCACCACCGTTCGGCGCGTTCCACCGGAGCCACGCCGACCGGCGCGTTAGAGCGCTGCTCCACCAGCCACCCGGAGCCCCGATGCGGCTGTCCGTCTTCGCCCTCACCCTTGCCTTTGGCGTCGGCTGCGACTGGGACCAGCCGCCCAAACCGGTCGGCCCGCCGCGTGAGATGATGGACGCGACCGGCCTGCTGCTGGGCACCTGGAAGTTGGCCCCCAAGGTGCTGGAGGAGGTCCGCTTCAACGCGCTCGACGAGGTGCTGGGCGGTGGCCCCGTGCCCACCGACGCGCAGTGGTCCGAGGCCGACCTGGCCTGGCTTGCCTGGGCAGCCGAGGTCCACGCCCGGCCCGCCTCCGACCCCGACCGGGTCGCGTTGGAGAAGTTTTCCAAGGAGCGCGCCGAACGGCGCATGGTGATCGACGCGGCCACCGTGTCGGTGGTGGGCGTGGACGGAACCTTCAAGCGCGACTGGACGCTGGACGCCGCCCTGACCGACCCGACCGGCGCGGATCTGCTGTCGATCAAGACGGTGGATCCCGCGCACGCGGACCTGCCCCCCGAGACGATCATGGTGCGCTTCGAGGACCTCGATCACATCGAGGTGGGGCCGTGGGCGAAGACTGACCAAATGGTACGTTGGGCCCGCCTCCCCGACCCGTCCTGAGTCCGCTGCGAACGCCCACTGAATCGCCGTTCACTTTTCGTTTGCCGATCGGGGTCCGGCTTCATAAGCGGGCGGCCCCCTACGGGTGCCCCACGGGGCGCTGGAGGCGCGATGGCCACGGAGACTGTTCCCGGCGTTCGCATCCGAGGTCCGAAGGGACCCGGTTTCGACGAGATCCTCACCCCGGATGCGCTGGCGTTCGTCGCCGACCTGCACCGTCGCTTTGACGCCCGTCGTCGCGACCTGCTGGTCGCGCGCGTTCAGGCGAAGAAGGCGTACGACGCGGGCAACCTGCCGTCGTTCCCCGCCGAGACCGCGGTGATGCGCGCGTCGGACTGGACGATCGCCCCGCTGCCTGCGGACCTTCAGGACCGCCGCGTGGAGATCACCGGACCCGTCGACCGCAAGATGATCATCAACGCCCTGAACTCGGGCGCCAAGGTCTTTATGGCGGACTTCGAGGACTCGTCGGCCCCCACCTGGGCCAACCTGCTCGACGGCCAGCTGAACCTGCGCGACGCGGTCAACCGCACCATCAGCTACGAGCACGAGACCAAGGGCACCTACAGCCTCGCCGACAAGACGGCGACCCTGCTGGTCCGCCCCCGCGGCCTGCATCTTCCTGAAGCGCACATCGAGGTCGACGGCCAGACCGGCTCCGGCTCGCTGTTCGACTTCGGGCTGTTCTTTTTCCACAACGCCAAGCAGCAGCTGGCGAACGGCACGGGCCCTTACTTCTACCTGCCCAAGCTCGAGCACTACCTCGAAGCACGCTGGTGGAACGACGTGTTCGTCGCCGCGCAGTCGGCGCTCGGCGTGCCCATCGGCACGATCAAGGCCACGGTGCTGATCGAGACGCTGCCTGCCAGCTTCCAGCTCGACGAGATCCTGTTCGAGCTCAAGGACCACAGCGCGGGCCTGAACTGCGGCCGATGGGACTACATCTTCAGCTTCATCAAGACGCTGCGCGCCTACCCGGACAAGCTCACGCCTGACCGCGGCGTGATGGGCATGACCCAGCCGAACATGCGCGCGTACACGCAGAACGTGATCCGCGTGTGCCACAAGCGCGGCGCCCCCGCCATGGGCGGCATGGCGGCGCAGATCCCCATCAAGGGTGACGACGCCGCCAACGAGGTGGCGCTCGCCAAGGTCCGCGCGGACAAGCTCCGCGAGGTGACCGACGGTCACGACGGCACCTGGGTCGCGCACCCGGCGCTCGTGCAGATCGCCATGGACATCTTCGACGCGCACATGAAGACGCCCAACCAGATCGCGCGCCAGCGCGACGACGTGGTCGTCACTGCCGAAGACCTGCTCATGACGCCCGTCGGCGCCCGCACCGAGCATGGTCTGCGCGAGTCGATCAAGGTGGGCGTGCAGTACCTGGAGGCCTGGCTCGGCGGGTCGGGCTGCGTGCCGCTCTACAACCTGATGGAAGACGCCGCGACCGCGGAGATCTCCCGCACGCAGCTGTGGCAGTGGGTCAAGCACGCGGCCACCCTGGACGACGGCCGCACCGTCGACATGGCGCTGGTCCGCGAGATCACCACGTCCGAGATGGCCGACATCCGCGGCCGCCTGGGCGCCAAGCGCTTTGACGGCGGTCACTTCGACCTGGCCGTGAAGCTGTTCGACGACATGATCTCGGCCGAGGTCCTGCCCGACTTCCTCACCCTCGCCGCCTACCCCCACATCACCACGCTCACGGAGTGACCATGACCACCCACCCGACCGACTCCTTCGCCCACCCCCGCTGGAACGGCATCACCCGCCCGTACTCCGAGGCGGACGTGCAGAAGCTGCGCCCCAGCCTGCGCATCGAGCAGACGATCGCGCGGCACGGCGCGGAGCGGATGTGGAAGCAGCTCCACGAGATGCCCTTCGTGAACTCGCTAGGCGCGCTCACCGGCAACCAGGCCATGCAGCAAGTCCGCGCTGGCCTCAACGCCATCTACCTGTCCGGCTGGCAGGTCGCGGCCGACGCCAACCTCGCGGGCCAGATGTACCCGGACCAGTCGCTGTACCCGGCCGACTCGGTGCCCGCGGTCGTCCGCCGCATCAACCGCACGCTCCAGCGCGCGTCTGAGATCGACAACTCCGAAGGCAAGACCGGCTTCGACTGGTTCGCCCCGATCATCGCCGACGCCGAGGCGGGCTTTGGCGGCCAGCTCAACGCGTTCGAGCTCATGAAGCAGATGATCGAGGCCGGCGCCGCGGGCGTCCACTTCGAGGACCAGCTCGCGTCCGAGAAGAAGTGCGGCCACTTGGGCGGCAAGGTGCTCGTCCCCACGTCCTACTTCATCAAGACCCTCATCTCCGCCCGCCTCGCGGCCGACGTGATGGGCGTGCCCACGCTCGTCATCGCGCGCACGGACGCCGAGTCCGCCACGCTGATCACGACCGACATCGACCCGTACGACCACTCGTACATCGACCGCAGCCACCGCACGTCCGAGGGCTTCTACCGCATCAAGGCCGGCACCGAGACCGCCATCCTGCGCGCCCTCGCCTACGCCCCCTACGCGGACCTCATCTGGTGCGAGACCGGCACGCCGGACCTCGAGCAGGCCAAGCGCTTCGCCGAGGGCGTGCACGCCAAGTTCCCGGGCAAGATGCTCGCCTACAACTGCTCGCCTTCCTTCAACTGGAAGAAGAACCTGGACGACGCGACCATCGCCAAGTACCAGCGCGAGCTCGGCGCCATGGGCTACAAGTTCCAGTTCATCACGCTCGCCGGCTTCCACAGCCTGAACCACAGCATGTTCAAGCTCGCTAAGGGCTACAACGAGCGCCAGATGAGCGCGTTCACGGAGCTCCAGGAGGCGGAGTTCGCGTCCGTGAAGGACGGCTTCACCGCCGTCAAGCACCAGCACGAGGTCGGCACCGGCTACTTCGACCTGGTGAAGGACATCATCACCAGCGGCGACTCCGAGACGAAGGCGCTCGAGCACTCCACCGAGGCTTCGCAGTTCTGATCGTTCGGTAGCGTGCCCGCGTGAGCGGGTGGAGGGGCGTCGGGCGGAAGCTCGGCGCCCTCTTCGTTTGGGCGACGGACCGGCACGGACGCGCTGCGGACGACCGGCGACATCCGCCCGAGTCCCACGCGCGCGACGGATCCCTCGTCACGAGGACGACCGCACGCGCCGCGTCCGCGCCGCCCTGCTCCTCGCCCTGACCGGCTGCGCCGCCGCCCCCGCGCCCGGCGCCGCGCCCGGCCCAGTCCACGAGCGGCGCCGGGTTCGACGTGGTGCGGATGCGGCTGGCCGACACCGTCCCGCTCGCCGACGGCGGCGCATACAAGCTCCAGGCGGCGGCGACCCGCGGGCTGGGCCGCCGCGACGACGCGCTCTTCCAGTGGACCGACGACCGGATCTGCCGCTCGGCGCTGGTCTACAAGGCCTACCAGACGTCGCTAGGGCTGCAGATCGGCGCCGTGCAGCGCATGGGGGCCTTCGACCCGGCCGCGCCCTCCGTGCGCGCGCGGATCGAAGCACGGGCCAAGGGCCGGGTCGACGAGCACGAGGCGGTGGTCGCCCCGTCGTCGCGGCTCACCCACCCGCACCTGGTGGTGCGAACCGCGGGCGTCACGGCGCGCAGAACGGCCCGCGGATCTCCACGCTGTTGTCGTTCTCGACGCACTCCGGCAGCTTGCCGTGCCCGGTGCCGCCGTCGTCGGCGACCACCTTGAGCGCGCTGGCCTGCTGGGCGATGTCCACGGGGACCGCGAACTCGACCTGCTCGCCGTAGGTGCCGGCGTCGGTGGCGACCGTGGTCTCCTTGGTCTCCACCGCCTGCCAGGCGCCGCCGATCTTGGCGTAGAGCGTGAGCTTGAAGCCCGCGTCCGCGACGCGGTCGATCGAGCGGTTGATCGGCTGGGCGGCGACGTAGAGGAAGCCCGCGCCACACGCGGCCTCGCACGGGCTGGCGGCCTCCACCTGCAGGTCGACCTTGTTGGTGGTCTCCAGCGCGAGCGCGTCGGCCTCGTGCCAGGAGTTGTAGGTCGTGAAGTTCTGGACCGGCGTGGTGGGGACGCTCATGTCGTCGTTGATGTTGTTGATGCTGTAGGCGTGCTGGTTCCACACCTGGCGGGTGGGCGCCCAGTTGCCGTCGCCCGCGCCGTAGACCGTGAACGCCTTGCCGAAGAACGCGTGGGTCACGACGATCTCCGCGGAGCCGTCGCCGTCGACGTCGGCGATCACCGGGTAGTCGAAGAGCGTGTTCGAGCCGTGCTCGTCGGAGCGGAAGACCTCGTTGCCCGTCGCGCCGTCGTAGCCGTGGACGCTGGTCTCATCGATGTAGACGACCTCCTTGTGGCCATCCATGTCGAAGTCGAAGATCGACGCGCCGGTGGCGCCGCTCAGATCCTGGACGTCCTCGTTGCGCCAGAGGATCGATCCATCGTGGTTGAAGGCGACGATCTGGCTCCCACCCGCGACGATGATCTCCGGGTAGCCGTCGTTGTCGATGTCGCCGACCGCGGGCACCGACAGGATGTTCGCTTCCACGGTGTGCGGCGGCGGCGTGATCGGGGAGCCCTGATCGTCCTCGGCGCAGCCGTACACGTCGCACCACAGCTTCATCGGGCCCCAAAGCATCGACCCGTCGGTGTCCGTCGCGCGCAGCGATCCGCTCTTCACCGACAACCACTCCCCTTCCGGATCGTCGTCGAGGTTGGCGATGGCGATCATGCCGTCACCACGGCTGGCGTTGTGCCACTTGGTGGCGCCGTCCGGCGTGTAGAGCGCGTCGCCGACCACGACCTCCTCAATGCCGTCGAGATCCAGGTCCGCGACCGCCGACTGCGAGCCCTCGCCGATGGAGCCGGTGGTGCCCCACGACCCACGCCCAAACTGCCCGACGCCGCGCGTGGTGCCGTCCCAATTGAGGATCGCCCGACCGACCACGATCTCCGGGCGGCCGTCATGGTCCATGTCCGACACGGCGGGCGAGCCCGCGTAGTCGAACACGTCGCGATGGAAGATTTCGGACTCCCACAGCTCCTTGCCGGTCCAGTCCCACGCCACGACCGTGTACTTGGACTGGGCCACGGGCGCGAGCGGGAACTGGGTCCCCCGGTTGCGGACCGCGAGCACCTCGGGGAGCCCGTCTCCGTCGAGGTCCGCGACGGCAGGCGACGCGCCCATCGCGAGTTTGGCGTCGGCGATCTTCCACAGGATCCCGTTGCCGTCCCCATGGAAGGCCCACAGCTCACCCTCGGGGAAGCCAAGCGGCGTCGGGAGGACGTTGACGAGGATCTCCGGGAGCCCGTCCTGGTCGATGTCGGCGACCACGGGGAGCGAGAGCGCCGACTTGCCTGGCGCGCCGTTCCACTCGACCCAGGGCGTGAAGCCTCCGAGCTCGTAGTTGCCGCAGGAGTCCAGGGTGTCCGTGCCGTGCGGCTTCAGGTCGAAGCTGCACAGGCCAAACGCGACGTCGGTGTCGTCCACGTCGTCCGTGGCGCCGGGCGGCTTGCTCGACACGAAGAAGTCCTGGCAACCCGCCAACAGCACGAGAAGGACCACGGCGCGCATCGGCGACCTCCAGCTCCCCTACGGGAGCGCACAGTCTAGCTCAGTCCCCCGCGGATCGCGTCGGGACATCGTCAGGTCCGCACGACGTGGCGTCTAGCGGACCGACAGCTCCTGGCTGGTGCCCAGCGACGGGTCCTGCGTGCCGGGCGCGATGTACTGCAGGATCACGGACTGCACATAGGCGAGCCCGCGGCCCGCGTCGGCCGAGACCGACCCCGCCGTCGGCGTGCCGACCGCCTCGTACATGGCCTGGACCACGGCGCCCTGCTTGGTGTCGAACACCCCGCTGCCGTCGAGCTTGATCTGGAAGGTGTCGCGGAGCGACCCGTTCGCCGCGGTGGGCGGCGCCACCGTGCCCGCGCCTGAGATGCCCCAGGTCACCAGCCCGCCCTGATCGGCCAGCCAGGTGTGCGTGACCGACGTGCCGCCCAGCGTGCCCTGGCCCATGCCCGGCAGCTCGAAGGCCCTGGCGCCGGGCTGAACCCACTGGGCGCCGTCCGCCACCACGCCGTCCTTGGGCAGCACAAAGTCGAAGGGCGCGAAGGCGCGGAGCGTCATCTCGCGCATCAGCATCCAGATCTGCTGGGTGCGCTCGTTGCTCTTGTCGACGCCCTCCAGGTCGATGTTGCGGATGCGACCCGAGGCGCCGAGCGTCATGTCGATCCACGCCGCGTCGAACTTCTTCACCCACTCGTCGATCACGGGGCTCAGCGTCCCCGCGCTGAAGCGCACCGGCGCCACGGCGAGCGAGGTCTTGTCGACCGTGCAGCGGACCTCGCTGGCATTGCGGCCCACCGCCTCGTTGAGCGTGCAGTCGACCAGCATGGCCAG
The DNA here is from genome assembly GCA_903861005.1 of uncultured Pseudomonadota bacterium. Taxonomy (GTDB): domain Bacteria; phylum Myxococcota_A; class UBA796; order UBA796; genus CAIOSP01. Next base: position 101,157 of record CAIOSP010000068.1, on the reverse strand, counting down.
GGTGAACGACGAGATCTTGCCGTCGACGTTCCGCTCCTGGTTGAAGTCGAACACGTAGGGCGACTTGACCTCAGCGCGCAGCATGTACCGACGGACGACGCCCGGCTCCCACTTCCAAGTCATGCCCTCAGAGGCCTGCGCGGCGCCCAGCGGGAGAAGGCCAAGGAAGGCGGTCGTCAGCAGGGCGAGGCGGGACATGGCTTGGCTCCAGGGCGGTGCGCGACGAGAGGGAACGCGCGGGGCGCGGCGCCCCTTCCCACGACTACTGATCGATTCGACCCGCGAAGCCGACCCGCAGATACGCGTCGACCATGGGCTGGGCGCCGTCACGCAGCTGCGCGACGCCGTAGGACCCGCCGAGCAGCACGCGGACCCAGTTGTGGCCGTCGTCGATCGGCACACCGACGGCGATGCGCCCGCCGACGCCGAGGTTGTCGGGCATCAGGTAGGACACTCCGGCCAGGATGGCGAGGGTGGGGTTGGCCTTGGTGGGGCGCAGCGCGTACGCGCCCACGCCCAGCCAGGGGTGCAGGTAGCTGGAGACGCTGTTGTCGTTGCCCGACTTGTCGGAGGCGAAGGGCAGCGTGTGGCCGGGCGTGATCACGCCGTCCAGGCCCAGGGCCAGGGCGAAGTACGAGATGCCCAGCTCGACGCCGACGCCGCCGGAGGCAGAAGGCGCGATCTGCGCCGAGCCGTCCTCGTTCTGGTCGAAGCCCTTGCTGATGGCGATGCCGCCGCCCAGGTCCGCCGTGACGAGCGCGGTGAACAGCTTGTCGTCGTTGAGGATGAGCTTGGCGTCGATCGGCAGCACCGACAGGTCGTTGCCCACGGACACGGCCAGGTAGGCGGCGCCGTCGTGGATGCGGATCAGCTCTTCGAGCGCGCCCGTCACGCTGGCGGGAAGGTCCGAGCGCTTGCCGGCCTGGACCGCGGTGATGGTGGCGGCCAGGTCCGCGGGGCTGACGCGGCGCGGCATGTCGTAGGCCTTGCCCGGCTCGACGTCGACGACGGCGCGACCGGCGACCGCGCCCGCGCGGACCACGTGCACGTAGTGACGACCGGGGCGGACGTCGTGCTTGCCCGGCTGGACCAGCTCGCCGTCCAGGTACACATCACCGACATCCGCGTCGGTGGTGATGGAGCCCGCCGCGAGGCCGCTCAGGGCGGACGCGAAGTGCTGCCAGTCGTTCCAGGCGGTGCCGTCGAACAGGTCGCCGCGCTGGGGCGTGGTGCTCATCAGGGCGTAGGCGTCGAGCCAGGCGCGCGGCATGGAGGCGGCGCCGTACGTGGCCCGGTACGGCGCGATGTTCGCGTCCGTTCCAAAGGAGCTGGCGCTGGTGGCGCGGGCAATGGACGCGCCCTCGAACATCAGCGCGCGGACGAGGTCCTCGCGGTCGCGCTTGGAGCGCAGCAGGGTCAGCTTCTTGGTCTCGTCGTCGATCACCTTGGCGATCGGCACCTCGACCTCGAACTGGTCCCAGCGGGTCTTGCCGGCCTCGACCGCGCCGGCGACGGCCTCGAGTTGGGCGCCGTCCGCGGCGGTCTCGGGCTCAGGCGGGAACGCCAGATCCAGGGCCCACAGGTGCAGCGTGCCACCCGTCTCCTTGTCGGCGCGCGTCACCTGCTTCTCTTCCGGCGCGGTGTTCTGGAGCCAGACCGTGATCGGCTCCGCCCAGGCGAGCGAAGGCAGAAGGAGGAACGCTAGCATTGACGCGGTTCGCATCATCAGACCCCAGGAGCTGGCTGCATCCGTAAAACCGGCGCGGCGGCGTGTCCAGCGCCGCCTAGAAGGTGGTGCCCACGCCGAGCGTCAGGCCGAAGGTCGGCGACACGATGGCGGGGAACTTGTCCTTGTCGTTCTTCACCGACTCGCGGAACAGGGTGTCGCCGTAGGGGATCAACGCGCCCGCGAACAGGTCGAGGTCTAGCAGCGGCGCGACGCGGCCCTTGAACTTCTTCTTCCCGAACGTGGCGTCGCTGGTCATGCCCAGGTGCCCGCTGGCCTCCAGGGCGTGCGGGGCGTTGGACCCGCCGAACTTCACGTAGGCGCGCGGCCCGATGCCCGCGGTGGCGTCCTTGAGGATGACCACGCCGAGCAGGCCGTAGATGGTGCGGGAGAAGTCGAGCTGCTTGAGCGAGACCTTGAAGGCGTTGCCGTCGATGTCGGCGAAGGTGTCCTCCGTGAGGGTGTCCGTGGGGACGATCACCGTGCCGCCCTTGGCCGGGAAGCGGTCGGTCCACTGCCCGCCGGAGTCGCTCGCGATGTTCTTGGCGAAGGTCATGCCGAACCCGAACATCAGGCGCGAGAACTGGCCGCGCAGCTGCACGTCGATGGGGATGCCCACCGGCGAGGCCGACAGCACGTCCTCCGGACGCAGCGACAGGCGGGGCCCGGTGGTGCCGATGTTGGTGGCGCGGCTGGCCGCGCTCTTGTTCAGCGAGAGGCCGCCGAACTCGATGCCCGTGGTGACGAGCGCGGAGAAGCGGATGGGGAAGCCGCGGTTGGCGTCGATCAGGAACTGGAGCGTGCCGCTGTCGACGTCCCAGCGCCAGATGTAGGAGTCCCGGGCGCTGCCGCCCTTGGGGATCACCAAGTAGACCTCGTCGCCGGGGTGGAGGGCCGCGTAGGCCGCCACGGCGCCGGTCGTGTCGTCGCGAAGCTCGGGCGCGCACTCCTCGGGGTTGGACATCAGCTGGTTGAGCAGGTCGTACCCGAGCTTGCTGCGGGCGACCTCCATCGGGAAGTACAGCTTCTCGTCCAAGCCCAGGATGTCGGTGCGCTCAGACATCGAGAAGCCATCCGACCGCTCCAGCGACAGGTCGACGCGGCCGCGGGGCGCCATAACCAGGCCGTCCTCGTCGACGATGCGCTCCAGGCCGTTCACGATCACCTTGTACTGGGTGGTGAACTTCTTGGCGTCGAACACGCCGCGGTCATTGAACGCGAGCGGGATGGGCGCGTGGATGCCGTCGTTGATCAGCTGGACGATGTCGTTGATGTAGGCGCCGACGTCGCCGCCCGGCTTGCGGTTGGTGACGATCTGCACACCAGCCTGCTGCTCTTCCCAGATCATCGCGGCGGCTTCGTACAGGAAGTAGTTGTTCTGCTCGCTGCCCACCATCTGGAAGTAGGGCGGCGTCTGATCGCGCGCGTTGAAGGTGGCTTGGCCGATCGTCACGTAAAGGTCGAAGAGCACCTGACGGGTCTCGACGCGATCGTTGAACCAGACCACGTCGACCAGCGGCAGCAGCTGACCGGCGATGGCCGCGTTGGCGTTGGACTTGCCGAGCTTGCGGCGCGCGTCGGCGATCTTCTCGCGCACGTCGTCGAGCAGCGCGTCCGGCACGGAGCCCGGCTGGTCCATCGGGTTGACCGGGCGGCCATTCTCCGTCCGGCGACGGCGGCCCTCCTGGTACAGGTCGATCTCCGGGTAGAACTTGGCGCCCGCGCGGCCAATGCGACCGCGCACGATCGTCTGCAGGCCGGTGTCGTTGAAGTTGGTGCGGGTGTCGGGCCACGGCAGCACGATCACGCGCGAGGCCTTGTCCTTGCCCATCTTGGCTTGCAGGCGCGCCAAGCGCTCCTGCGCGGCGGCCTCGTCGGCGGAGGGCTTGGTCTCAGCGGCCTGCTGTGCTGCGCCCAGCGGATCAAAGCCCTGCGCGTGCGCGGGCTCGGACCACAGGAGGAACACAAACATCGCCGCGACGACACCCAACCACGACCGGAGCATGACCGACCTCCACCCTGTGGGCGGAGTCTACCGCTGTGTGGTCATCTCGCCACCGGCTGAGGTGATCGAGAGTTGCACCCAGACACAGACATGTTGCCGCCAGGAGGCCGGGAGACAGGCACCGAGCCGCTCGCGGTCGCACACTTCAGGTACAGCCTGCAGCTGCTGCTGAGATCGTCCACTCGCTTGCTTCCGGGCGACAGATCGATGCGTCGGGACGGTCCGCCGCACATCACGATGAGCGTCCCCCCACCCCAGTCCGAAGAGACGTTCACGTTCAGGCTGGATCCGCCGGACGAGCGCGGAGCCGGAGGCGGGGTTGGCGCAGGCGTCGGCGCGGCAGCGGGCTCGGTGGGCGCGCGGGCGGGCGTGGGCGCCGTGGCGCGCGGCTTGGGGCGCGGGGCCGACGTGGCGGCGGGCGCCGGAGCGGGCGCGGCCTCGGGGGCGGGCACAGGCGGCGAGGGCGCGGGCGTCGGGGCGACGGTGGGCGTGGCTGGGGGGGGCGTGACCTCGACCGCGACATCTGACGGCGGCGGCACCGTCGGCGCGACCTCAGGCTCAGACGTGAGCGAGACCACCCACGCCAGCACGCCGACCGACCCGGCGATCAGCGCGAGCCCGCCGCCGAGGATCGCCACCTGACGCCATGAGCCCGTGCGCGACGCCGCGGCCGGAGGCGGGGCCACGGCGGCGGGCGCCGTCACCACCACCTTGGTCGGCGGAGGAAGCGGGTGTGAGGCGCGCGGCGGCGGCGCGACCGGCGGCGGCGCGGGCGCGGGCGGCGGCTCCTCCTCCCCTGCCCGCACGTCGCGCAGGTCGACCAGTCGGGTGGCGGCGTGGCCTTCCGGAGCGGCGGGCGCCCCAGGCATCGGCGCGACCGGGCGCGCGTTCGGCACCGACGGCGCCAGGGTCTCCTCGACCGGACGCGTCGGACGGACCGGTCGCATCGGACGAGGGGGGCGCGGGATGTCGTCGGGCGGGCCAGCCATGCAGGAGACTCCGGGCGGGTGCCTATCCAGGCGAAGGGGGTTCTGGCGCCTCAAGTCCGCGTCGACCGATCGCGCGGGCGCCGTGCCGCCACGCCACGCCCAGCGCGACGACCAACAGGTGCGCGCCAATCGCCAGCACCACCCAGCCCAGGATCGCGCCGACCCGTCCGCGGGACGACCACGGCGCGCCGGGCGCCAACACCGCGCGCGGCTCGTCGAGCCACGGGTGCGGGTAGAAAGTCAGGCGCGACTCCACGCGCTGCGGGCCGCTCGCCTGCAGCAGCAGCGGCATGGGCGCGCGGAAGCGCTGGCGGAACTCCTGGTGCCGCTCAGCGTCCAGGCGGATGTAGACCTCGAACCACTTGTGCAGGCGCGTCACCGAGCCAGCCAGGAAGGTCGCCAGGTCACGCACGTCCTCGCCCACGTAGGTGCGGCCGCCGCCCGCGTCCGCCAGCATGGAGAGCGACGCGTTGTCGATGCCGCGCTTCTCCAGCGAGCCGTCGATGCGCTGTCCCGCGTCCGCGCCGCACAGGAGCTCGGGCGTGATTCGCTCCGTGCCCAGCGCCGGGACGTGGAATTCCGGCCGGTACGGCTGGCCAAAGCCCACCGCGTGGACCACCGGGGCGGGCCTGCCGATCGCGGTCCGCGAGCGACGGACGCGGTCGAGCAGCGCGGTCAGCGGGGCCGCGTTGTCGCCGCAGGTCTGCGCCGCGCGCGGATCGTGGAAGCCGTCGGTCAGCACCACCACCGCCGGGTACGCGTGCGTCAGGTCGACGAACGCGGCCACGTCCGGGTCGAGCAGGACGCCGTCCACCACGGTCTCCACGGCCCCGTACAGGTCCGTGTACGCGGCGGGCGGGACGTAGAGGAGCTGGTCGAGGGCGGCGTCGTAGTCCTTGTCATCTTCCAGGATCTCCGCGTCCTTCCAGGGCTGCCCGGCGACGCCCGCGACGTGGTCGCTGAACGTGAGCAGCAGCACGCCGGTGCGCACGTCGGCGCCTTCGGGGAAGAAGGTCTTGCGGACCGCCTCGCTGCGCAGCGTGCCGACCACGTCGGCCATGGCGGGCGGGTGCTCCCCGCGCGGATCGTACATCGACGCGGACCGGTCGATGAGGATCACGTAGAGCTGGCGGTACCCGGCCGGATCATGCGGGACGACCGCGATGTCCTCGCGCGGGACGGGCATGAAGCCCTCAGTGCCTCCGATGCCCACCACCAAGCGCTCGTTGCTCAGCGCGAACGCGACCGGGGCGTCGCCGTCGGTCACCTCCAGCGACACGTGCAGCTGTCCGGCGGGCGCGTCGACCCACGGCAGGCAGGCGTCCACGTCGGTGCGACCGCGCGCGCTGCACGCCGTCCGATCGGCGAGCACGTTGAGGCGGTAGCCCGAGCTGCTCGGCGACCACGGCGTCGACACGCGCCACGCCGAGTCTTCGAGCGGGATGTCGGGCGTGGCGGGGGGCGCGGTCTGCGCGAGCGCGGCCGCGAACAGGAGGGCGGCGATCATGGTCCATCCTCCCGCGGGATGACCACCAGCTCGATCTCCACCCGGTCACCCAGGCGCACCCGGTCGCCGTCGACCAACGGCGTCTCCAGCGGGGCCGGGAGCGAGGGATCCACGGCCAGATCGACCCACTCGAGGAAGCGCTGCAGCCGCACCGGCTCACGAGACAGCCCGCGCACCGCGAAGTTCCCATCGGGCGTCGCGCGCACCGACGCGTGCACCGGCGCCACGCCCTCAGACGCGGGCAGGTGCACGTCCATGCCTACGGGGAAGCTTCCGACGAAGCGCTCAGACCGCACCACGCTCATGGCGTCGAGCGGCACACGCCAGCCGGCGCGGGTGCCCACACGAACCCGCAGCCAACCCTGGAAGGCGCGCAGCGGCACGCCCGTGGTCAGCAGCGCCGACACCACGACGACCAGCCAGCCGGCGAGCCCCATGGCGACGAACCGATCGCCGAGCGCGATGCCTACCTGGTACCAGGCCAGCGCGCCCACCGCGCCCGCCGCGACGCCAGCCAGCGTGTGCAGCGCCAAGCTGGAGACGATCCCCGCGTCCGGCGCAGGCGGCGACGGGAAGAAGCGCGTTTCCCAGCGGACCTGCGCCCACTCGACCAGCCTGCGCGCGAACCGCGGCGCCAGCGTGCCGAACGACGCGCCCAGCCCGGCCGCCAGGAACGGACCAACGTGCACCCGGAGCGCGAGCACCGACGCAGAAGGCGCCATCGCGCTGGCGAGCACCACGCCGAGGACCGACACCCACAGCGCGACCAGCGCCGCCAGGGCGACCTCAAGGCCCGCCGCCAGGTGCGGCGCGCGCTCCACGCGGACCTCGGTCCACACCGCGCCCGCAGCCCCCGTCGCGGCGATGGCCGACAGGAGCAGCGCGCCCTCGGTGCCGCCGTCGATCAGCGACCCGCCGCCGCTCCACCTTGCCTGCCGCAGCGCGTCCAGCGCGAGTACAGCAAGCCCCCAGGTCAGACACGCGCCCACACCCGCCACCCAGGCGGGCGCCGCGTGCCGGAGGATGGAGGACGGGAGCAGGGAACGGCTCAGGGCTTCCTCACGTCGCGCATCCTAGCGCGCGCGCGGCGCGGTGCACCGCTCCCGTGCTACGGTCGCCCGCGCAAGCCGAGGACGCCGATGGCGCAGCCCCAGCCCTTCCTGCAGCTCACCGAAGACTTCGGCGGCGAGTTCTTTGGGCCGATCGATCAGGCCGAGTACCGCCTTGGCACCGCCGAGGACAACGAGGTCCGGCTGACGGAGGGCCTGGGCGTCGAGCCGCACCACGCGCGCATCGTCCGTAAGTCCGGCGACACCTACTACCTGTCGCCCGTGGAGCGCGGCGCGACCGTCTGGCTGTTCCGCGGTGACCGCGGCGCGCCCGAGGCCCTCACCGGCCCCGCCGTCGTGCGCCCCGGCGACGCCTTCGCGCTCGGCACCCCGCAGGGCATCCGCTTCCGCCTGGTCATCCGCGAGCCCGCCAAGCCCGCGGTCGCCAAGGGCAGCGCCGCCGAAGATCGCGCCGCCCAGCTCCAGAGCGGGCTCGCGCAGGAGGCGCAGCGCCGCGCGATGTCCACGTTCGTGCGCACCGTGCCCGGTCGCATGGCGTCGGCGGCCAAGCAGTTCATCAAGAACCGCACCTTCCTGTCGCCGGTCTGGATCCTGGGCTTTGGTCTGGCGATGTCCGGCTGGACGGTCGGCGCGTGGAAGTGCACGTCCAACGTCGCCACCACGGCGCAGCTTGAGTCATCGCAGATCTCGCTTCAGGACTGCAAGACCGAGCTGGACATCTGTCGCACCGGCGGCGTGCCCGAGACCGGCAAGGTCGACCTGCCCGAGCTTGTCGCCAAGGCCGCCAAGGACCCGACCTGGGCGCGCTCGCTCGGCTGGCCGGAGATGTCCGACGCCACCAAGTCCGAGTTGGAGCGCATCTTCGGCGCGCCCGAGAAGCTGTTCAGCGGCTGGTACCTGGGCGCGCGCAACCCCTACCGCGACGTGTCCGAGCGCCTGATCAAGCAGGGCGGCATGCCCGACAACCTGGCACGGCTGATCGCCTGGACGGCCGTGGACCCGTACCTGGCGCCGCCTGAGGGCGTGCCCACGAGCGCGGTCTGGTCGCTGCTCGCGGCCCCGGATCCGACGACCAGCGCCTGCCAGCGCGGCGCGATGCGGCTCACCTACCGTCAGGCGGTGGGCTTGGGCCTCACCACCCGAGAAGACGCCCTGCTGGCCAACGGCGCGGGCGGCGCGCTCGCCGGGTCGGACCAGACGGCCGTGCTCAACAAGGTCGGCCAGGACTTCAACGTGACGCGTGCGGGCGCGGGCCAGTCGCCGCGCGGCTTCACCCCGGACGACGTGCCGATCCTGCACGCGCTGGTGAACAACACCGACCTGTGCTTTGGCGTGGCCGGCACCGACGAGCGCGACGACATGGGCGCGGTGATCCGCAAGCTGGGCGCGGGCTTGGGCACCAAGGGGTCCGGTCTGCCCGAGGAGGGCGCCGACAACTGGCTCTCCGCGCGCGTGGCCAAGCTCTACGCGCTCCACCTCAAGGGCGGCGCCAGCGCGTCGCTGGATCTGGATCAGCGAACCCTGGGCCCCGCCTTCGCGTCGGTCCAGACGAGCGATCCTGCGGGCGTGGCGCTGGTGGCCGATCGGGCCGGACGGACCGTCGCGCGGGCGATCGCGATCCCCTGCGTGCTGGTCCTGGAGGGCGGTGACGCTTTCCCCGACTACCTGGGCGCCCCGCCCGACTTCGACGCCTGCGCCCTGCTCGCGGCCCGCGCCGCGTACCGTCGCTGGTGACCGTCCTGGCCCCACGGGTTGAACGTTCGACGTGGATCCATTAAGAGGCGCCGGTCCCGGGGAACTCCGCGTCACGGCTGATCGCGTGTGTTCCCCGTACAGAGGTGACTGAATGTCCAAGGCCGTGACCATCTCCAGCCTCGTGCGCCAGGCCGCAAAGTCCGAGGCGGACTTCGCATCCACCGTCGAGCAGGTGCTCGCCGAGGAGCCCGCCGACCGCATCGCCGACTTCTTCGACCGCCTGAACGTCCCGCGCTCGATCGAGGGTGAGGCCCTCCTCGGCGCCATCCCGACGCTCGACGGCAGCCACGCCAAGATCAGCACCTTCGAAGACGAAGGCGCCATCGCGGCCGGCATGCAGAAGTACATGGACCGCCATCTGAAGAAGCTCAAGTGGCACGCGCAGCGCCCCTCCGCGGAAGGCGCCAAGAACGTGATGCTGCTCATGCGTCAGGCCATGATCCTGACGGAGGTTCGCCTGGGCCGGCTGCACGCGCTGCTCAAGTCCAAGGACCAGCTCACGCCCGCCGAGTGGTCCACCGCTCGCGACCTGATGAACCACGGCTTCGCCAGCTTCAAGAACTACCTGACCCAGTTCGGTGGCTCCTGGATCGACGCGGCCTCTGGTCAGATCCCCCGCGAAGACCTCGAGGCCATCCTCGGCAACTTCTACGAGCTGATCGACGGCACCGTCCGCAAGCTCGAGAAGCACAAGGACCTCATTGAGTCCCGCCGCCAGGAGCTCGCCGTCGTCCCCCCCGGCTTCCCCATGGTGAAGCCCCCGATGTACTTCCAGGGTGACCTGCTCGGCCGTGGGCCGTGGAAGCAGTTCTGGATCGCTGTCGAGGATCGCGCGCATCACTTCCGTGAGGCGCTCGCTTAAGCTCGCTGCGGCGGGTTTCGGGCCTGTTGGCCTGAGGGGCGGTCACTTCGGTGATCGCCTTTTTTGCTTTCTGGGGTTGGGGCCTATTGGCGTTCCTCGGCGGGTGGGTTGGTGTGCAGGCTCGGCCCGCCGCGCACCCTCCGGGTGGGGGAAGGATTCGCAGACCCGGCCTGCGGCGCGCCGCTCGCCGCTCGGGCCGGGCAACCCCTAGAACGGGCCCGGTGGCGCGCCTTGGCTCGTCGGCGGCGCCCGGCTCCGACTTGGCCTGATCGCCGGGGCTGCGCGCGCACGGACCTTTAACGGTCCGCACGCGCGCACCCCGTCGCGGCCAGTGAGCCTGACGTCGTCGAAGGGGAGGCGCGCCAGCGGGCCCTTTCGGAGGGTCCGTGGGGTTTGGGGGTGTCGAGGGTGTCGGCCGGACCGGCGTCGCGGAGAACGGACGGGGCTCGGAGGCGCAGGCCCACGCGCTCCGGCAGCGCCTGCGTCGCCGCGGGCGCACCGGGCGCTCGCGCCCCTGCGCCCCTGCGCTGCCTGCGCTGCCTGCGCTGCCTGCGCTGCCGGGCTGCCGGGCTGCCGGGCTGCCCGAGCCGCCCGAGCTGCCCGACGTCGCCGCGCAGCCAACACCCGACGGTGGGCCCGAAAACAAACCCCACGGAACCGCGATGAGGGCCCGTGGGCGCGCCCTTCGCTGCGCTGTCAGGCGCAGGCTGGCCGCGCAGGGATCTGTCGCAGCGGACCGTTTCCAGGTCCGCGGAGGCAGATCCCTGCGATCAGGCCTGCCGGAGCCGGACGTCGCCGCAACTCCCCGACGGGCGCGCCAAAGGGCCCGCTTTCCCGGGTGACCGGCCGAAGCGGCGAGCGACGCGCCGCAGGCCGGGTCTGCGAAAATGCCCGGCCCTGCAGGGCGCGAAGTGGGACGCACCCACCCGCACGGGAATGGCGAGCGCCGTGCCGCAGGCCGGGCGTGCGAAAGTGCCCCGCCCTGCAAGGGCGCGAAGTGGGACGAGCCCACAAGAAGCCACGCCCCGCAGGGGCGCGCGGTGGGACGCCCCCACAAGAAGCCCCGCCCCGCAGGGGCGCGAAGTGGGACGCTCCCACCAGAAGCCCCGCCCTGCAAGGGTGCACAGTGGGACGCACCCACAACGAACCGAACCCGCACGGGAATGGCGAGCGACGCGCCGCAGGCCGGGCGTGCGAGAAAGCCCCGCCCCGCCGGGGCGCGCAGTGGGACGACCCCACCGTAAAGCCCCGCCCCGTAGGGCCGCGAAGTGAGACCTTATCGTCGAACCCTGACCTCCACGCTCCCCAAAACGGCGTTCCCCGTCACCCGAATCCAAGGGTCCCCCGCCCTCTTCAGGCCTCCCGAAGATCCCTCAAATGACCCCAGAAAGCCCGACCCGGCGATCTGGACAAACAGCCCCTGCGGCACGGTGATCTCGATCGATCCCAGGAACGCGCTGCAGTGCAGCTCGGTCATGCCGGGCTCGAGCACGGCGCTCGACAGGTCGAGCTCGACGCTGCCCATGACGACGGCGACCTCGGTGTTCGACTCAGGTCGCCACGCGCCGCGACGCACCTGCGACGACAAGACCGCGACGATCCGCGGGGCGGAGGGGGCGGTCAGGGCGGTCAGGGCGGTCAGGGTGGTGGTCGTGGGCGCGGGGGGCGGAGGTGCGACGACGACGAGGGGCGCGGGCTCCTCGGGCAGGCCGCGGAGGGCGTCGAGGACCTGGACCGGGCTGTCGGCGACGCGCGCGACCGACATGCGGCGCTCGTACTCGCCGACGTTGATGCGGCTGGCCTCGAAGTCCTTGCGCAGCCGCGCGTAGGCCTGCTCGCGGGAGAACGGGACGGAGGCAGGCGCGGCAGGCGCGCGGGCGGTGGCGGCGGGCTGGTTCAGGGTCCACCAGGCCTCGGCGGTCTCCTCGGACCACGTCGACTCCAGGCCGGTCGCGGCCAGCGCGCGGGAGAGCTCGCGGATGGTGGGGCGCGCGGCGGGGTCCTTCGCGAGCGCGGACGCCACGCACGCGGCGAGCGACGCAGGGATCGGAGCGCCGGAGGCGTCGACGAGCGGGGCCGGGGCGCGCTCCAGGTGGCCGACGATCACCTCGATCGCGGATGCGCCCTCGAACGGGAGGTGCCCGGTGAGCAGCCAGGTGGCGACGCAGCCGAGCGCGTAGACGTCGGCCTTGTCGGTGGGCGGCTGACCGCGGAGGACCTCGGGCGCGAGCGTGGCCGGGGATCCGGGGATGCCGCCGGTGCGGGTCAGGCTCGGGTCGCCGCCGTCCGTGCTGCGGGCCAGGCCAAAGTCGAGCACCTTCACGAAGTCCACGCGCGTGCCCAGCCGACACAGGAACAGGTTCGACGGCTTCACGTCGCGGTGCACAAAGCCGAGCGAGTGCGCTTCGGCGAGCGCGTCGGCGGCTTGGCGGAGCAGGCCCACCGCGCGCCCCGCGGGCACCGGTCCAAAGCGCTCGACGAGCTGACGAAGGTCCAGGCCGTCGAGCAGCTCCATCACCTGGAAGAAGGCGCCGTCCGGCGTGACGCCAAAGTCCTGGAGTTGGATGGCGTGGGGCGAGCGCAGCGCGGCGGCGACGTGGGCCTCGCGCTCGAAGCGACGCAGCACCTCGCGGTCCGCCTCGACGGACTCACCCAGCGTGCCCGCGCGGATCAGCTTCACCGCGACGGCCTTCCCAAGCGTGCGGTGCCGGGCGCGCCACACCTCGCCCATGCCCCCCTGCCCGATTCGTTCAAGCAGCTCGTAGGCACCCAGGCTGGTCGGAGGAGGCGTCATGCAGATCCGCGGCGGTCCGCGGAGAATGACCCGCCTACGGGCTCGCGTCCATCGCCGCCGACACCATGAACTGGTCGATGTTGTCGATGGAGAAGTGGATGTTCGACGCCTGGAAGCCACCATGCTGCGACAACGAAGTCGACTCCCAGCGGTAGATCCCCTGCTGGTGCGCGCCGCGAATGGTCGACCAACCGCTGGGCAGGCGCGGGTAGCTCGCCGTCTCGAAGTTCTGGTACGACAGGTCGCAGTCCGCCACCAGCGCCGGGTTGGCGACCGACGCCAAGCACACGTCGTCGATGTACCAGTTGTCCGCGTTCGAGGCGTCGTACCGGAACGCCACGCGGAAGCGCGTCCATCCGGCCGCCGACACGTCGGGGCCGATGTCGAAGACCTGCCGCTCCCAGCCGTTCCCCATCGACGACGCCTGCAGCGTGCCGTCGGTCACCACCAGCACCCAGGTGCCGTCCTTGGGATCGGTCGACGACTCCGGGCCGATCCAGACCTCGTGGTGCCCCTTGGACTGGTAGTCGTAGAAGTAGTCGAAGTCCTGCCAGAAGCCGAGCGTGACGACGACCGCGCTGCCGCCGCCGCCGCCGCCGCCGCCGCCGCCGCCGCCGCCGCCCGGAACATCCGTGTCCGCGACGTCTGTGTCGGGCCAGCCAGTGTCTCCGCCGCCGCCGCCGCTGACGTCCGTGTCGCCGCCGCCGCCGCCCGAGCTTCCGCCGCCTCCGGAGCTGCCGCCGCCGACGACGACGGCGTCCGTGTCCGAGGCACCGCCCCCATCCTTGGTGTAGGGCGAGAATGACGGCAGGCTGGAGCAGGCCGCGAGCAAAGCCGTGGCTGCGATGGGCGGGGAGATGCGCATCCTCGCTTTCTAGCACGGTTCCCACTGCCCCCGTCAAGTCGGGACGCTCCAACCTTGCGATTCGTCGACTCCAGGCGCTCCAGCCGCGCCCCACCGGAGGCTGTGCGATACACGCAAGCGGCGAAGCGAGACCGACTCCCGCTCCGCGGAGGCGCGCGTGCGCTTTGGAGCAGGCCCCCCGAAGCTCCCCGAGGTGTGGGAGAATGCGCTGGTGGACCTCATCGACGGCCTGTTCCGCCGCATCTGGGGCGCTCCCGACGGGTCTCGTCGAGCGCAGGCCGCCGGCGCCGCAGACGACCGCGACTTCTGGATCGCCTTCGCAGACGAGTTCGGGATGCAGGCCGACCTGGACAGCCGCGGCCGGGTCCTGCTGTCGTGGGGCCGACAAGGCGTTCGCTTCTCCGGCGGTGCCGACACGCGCCGCGGCCGCGACACAGGCCCGATGCGGTTCGCCGCGGCCGGTCGATCCGTCGAGTTCAACGTGATCGCCGCAGACGGCGCGCCCAAGGGTCGCCGCCGCACCGGCGACCCGGCCTTTGACGGCCTGTGCGCCTGCTACGGCGATCCCAACGTCATCACCTCGAGCCTCACCGCGCCCGCCCGCGCGCGCATCGCCGACCTGATCGCCCGAGGCGGCGAGTTCAAGCGCGGCGTCGCGAGCCTGACGTTGCCCGTGCCGATTGCCACCCCCGGCGACGCCGCGGACGCCCTGCAGTGCGTGGTCGACGCCGCCACCCTGACCGACCACGCGCCGACCGACCGCCTGGAGCGGCTGCTGGCGGTGGTGGACGCCGACACCGCGCCGGGCGTGCGCGCGCGCGCGCTCAGCGTGGCCGCCCGCACCTGGCCGCACGCGGAGCGCGTCCTCGCCGGGCTCGCGGCCGCGCGACAGGACCACGAGCCCCTGCGACGGATGGTGGGGCTGCTCCACTCAGAGGCGCCCGAAGCGGCGGTCGCGCTGGTCCGCGCCTGCGACGTGCCCGCCCTGGTGGAGCTCGTCGTGGACACCGCGAGCGACGAGCAGCTGCTGCCGATCCTGCTGGAGGCGTCCAAGCGCACCGACCTCCGGCTGCTGGAGGCCGTCGCGGTGGGTGCGCGCCGCCTGCCCGTGGCGGCGCGGCTCCAAGTCCTCGCCAACCTGGGCACCCACACGCGTGACGCGACCGCCGAGGACGGGGTGACCAAGGCGACCGGGGACCTGCTCGCGTCCACCTTCCCGGGGTCGGACGCCGAGCCTCTGGAGGACGCCGCCTTCGACCTGGCGATGCTCGCCTTCGTCGCCCACCCGGACGACGTCCTCGCGCGGTCCGCCGCGCAGATGTTGGGTGAGCACGGCTCGTGGCGCAGCCTCGCGCCCCTCCGCGCCGCGGTCCCCAAGGTGTCGCGCCGGGTGCGCGGGCGTCTGGAGGCGGCCGCCAACGCCATCCAGGCTCGCACCGGGGACGACCGGTCCGGCCACGTGTCGATCGCCGAACCCGACGCACACGGTCGCGTCAGCCTCCACCCCGACAGGCCCGACCCCGACGCATAGATCGACCCTTTGCCACGCCTGTGCAAACAGCTCGCAATGCGGGCCGACAAAATCCGACGTGACCCGCGTAGTGGGCTTCCGTACTAGCGGTTAAAGTCTATCCAAAGCCTGTGCATCGGCACAGAGGAGCCCTCTTGATCCGTCTCGTCACCGTGCTCGCGACCGCTGTCCTCCTCTCCGCCTGCGGCGATCCGGAGAAGCCCGTCCTCTCCAAGAAGCTGATCGGCTCCTGCGACTACATCAGCCCGTTCACCAACGACCCAGAGTGCCGCGACTACCTGGGTGACTGGAGCGTCGAGGACGCGCAGGCCGGCTGCGTCAAGCTCAAGTCCACGCTCAAGGTGGGCGAGCCCTGTCCTGACGAGCCCAAGCTCGGCGACTGCCTGACCGACGACAAGGGTGAGCAGCTCAACATCCACATCCTCGGCACCGACTCGACCAAGTGCGGGAGCAGCAAGACCGGCTGCCAGTTCTTCGGCGGCGGCTACTGGGACCCGGCTCCGATCTGCGGTGGCCCGAACGCCGACGAGATCGTGGTGAACGACAACCCGTTCCCCATGCCCGAGCACATCTGCGTCGACCCGCTCCCCGGCGAGCCCGTCGGCCAGTCCGAGGGCGGCCAGGTCTGCACCTGGCAGATGATCTCGGGCGCGACTGAGGAGGGCCGCACCTTCTCCGACTACGCGTCGTGCGAGCCGGTCCGTCGTCAGCGCCCCTACTCGCCCGTCCCGCCGAACGACCGCTACAACCAGTCTGACTCGCGCATGACCGACCCGGCCTACGTCGAGGACGTCGACTGGTTCCGCGCCCAGACGCGCGCGTCGGCGTGCGTGTGCTGCCATGACGCCAAGGCGCCGAACGGCCCGTCCGTGTGGGACATCGACGCCACCGGTAACGTGCTCAACATGTTCAACGACCGCGGCATCGCCATGGGCGCGGGCTGGATCTCCACCGTGGGCTTCGGCGCCTACCCGCCCGAGGAGAACAACGGCTTCGCGCGCGCGGACCTGACCCACCCGAACGACTCGATCTTCCCCACGACGGACATGGCCCGCATGATCCGCATCTTTGAGGATGAGGCGACGCACCGCGGCCTGAAGGCGGCCGACTTCGCCGACGACACCTACGGCGCCGGCCCCCTCGACGTGCTGCGCAACTACCAGCCCGAGGCCTGCTCGTCCGAGGAGGGCATCGACAGCAAGGGCAAGATCACCTGGGCCCCCGGCCGCGCCCGCTACGTCTACGTCCTTGAGGAGGGCACGATCTCCCCGACCGTCCCGCCCAACCTGGACCTGCCCGACGGCGTGATCTGGCGCCTGGACCTGGCCGAGGGTGAGGCCCCCCAGAAGAACGACACGGTCACCTACGGCGCCGTCCCCGACACCATGGTTCAGCGCTTCCCCGCGTCGGGCGCGCCCGCCCCGCTGGTGAAGGGCCAGAAGTACTACCTGTACGTCACCGCAGACGTGGTCTACCCGATCTCGCGCTGCATCTTCACGGCCAAGTAGGCCCGGACGGCGCGCGGGGCGCGGTCAGACGCCCCGCTCGTCCTTGGGCCACACGACCTTGTGCATCTGAAGCTGGAAGCGCACGTTCAGGTGGTCCTCCAAGATCCAGGCGACCAGCTCCTTGGGCACGACGGCGCCCCACACCGGCGAGAACAGCACGGTGCAGCGCTCGGCGATCCGGCGCGACACCACCTGGTCGCGCGCCCACTCGTAGTCGCGGCGAGACGCGATCACGGCCTTCACCTCGTCACCCGCGTCGAGCAGGTCGAGGTTGCTCCACAGGTTGGACGCCACCTCGCCGCTGTCGGGCGGCTTGAGGTCCAGGATGACGTGCACGCCGTCCGGCACGTCGTCGATCGGCCGCGAGCCGGACGTCTCCAGCAGCACCTCATGCCCGAGCGCCAGCAGCCGCTCCATCAGCGGGATGGCCGCCTTTTGCACCAAGGGCTCGCCGCCGGTCACCTCGACCGTGTGCACGCCGAACGCGTGGGCCTCGGCGACCACGGCGTCGATGTCGCGCCACGCGCCGCCGGTGAACGTGAACACCGAGTCGCACCACGAGCAGCGCAGGTTGCAGCCGGTCAGGCGCACGAACACGCAGGGCTTCCCCACGTGCGTCGACTCGCCCTGAACGGACAGGTAGACCTCGGTGATCCGCACCTGCTGGGCGCGATCGACGGGCTTGGAGGGCTCGGGTGTCAGGGCGGTCATGCGCGGCGATTAACGCACGCCGTGACCTTGGTCCTTGCGCTGGGGCGCGAACGGGATGACGATGCGCCCGACCGGAGGTCCCATGCGCTCAATCCTGCTCACCGCCCTGCTGCTCACTGGCTGCGCCGACGAATTCGCCGAGGCCGAGAAGGCCAACACGATCGAGGCGTGGGACGCGTACCTCGCCCAGAACGCCGACAGCATGAACGGCATGCGCGCCAAGGACGCGCTCGACAAGCTCATGTTCGAGAAGGCCAAGGCCTCCAATGTGCTGGAGGACTACGACGCCTACCTCGCCAAGCTCCCCGCCGGGAAGTCGATCGAGCTGGTAAAGGACGCCCGCGAGGCGCTGCTGCTCGAGGCCGCCACCGCCACCGGCGACGTGCCCGCGTACAAGCGCTTCCTGGAGCTCTGCCCCGACGCCTCCACCAAGCGCCGCGGCGACGCCGAGCGCGGCATCGCAGCCGCCTCCTACGCGCTGACCGCCACCGACGTGGTCACCGCCCAAGTCAACCTGGCCGAGGACCCCAAGGGCCCGCTCAACGGCTGGGGCTTCAAGGCGCAGATCACCAACGCCGGCGACAAGACGATCGAGTCGCTCACCTACCGCTTGGACTTCCTCGACGCGTCCGGCAAGAAGGTTGGGTCGGTCAGCTACCCGCTCGTCGCACCCGCCAAGGAGTGGCCGACGCCCGTGCCGGATGGCTGGATGGTCCCCATGAAGCCCGGCGAGGTCCGGACATTCGACTACACGACGGGCGACCTGCCGCAGGGCTATGGAGAGAAGGCGCGTCTGGTGCCGATGCGCATCCGGTTCGCCGAGGGAGGCTAGAGTCATCGTCCGAGCGCGCGACAAGCTGGTCTGGCGGGTCCGCGCGCTCACGCTCGTCGGCTTGGCCGCGTGCACCCTGGACATCCCGGCCGCTGTGGAGAGCACCTGCCCCACCACGCCGCTGGGGCCGGGCGAGACCTACGCGTCGTCGGTGGCCTGCAGCAGCATGCTCTTCGCGAACGGCGATGGCGACAGCCCCGACCTGTTCATCGGCAACGAGCTGTACCGCGCGGTGCTGCGCCACCCCCAGGCCTCGCTGTCGCTGGCGGGACTTGGCGGCGTGACGCTGGTCGACGCCGCGGCCTGGGGTCGTGCAGACTTCGTCTACGAGATCGCCCCGCTGGTCGGCGGCGGCTGGCTCGACGTGGACCACCTGGAGTTCGTCGAAGACGGCATCCAGGTCTCCGGGCTGGTGCGCGCGCTGCCTGCGCACGACGCCACCGCCGCGGGCGATCGTCGCACCGTCACTTGGCGCACCGAGGCCGGGAACCCGTGGCTTAATGTCGAGGGCGCCGAGGGCTTCTGGATCGCCACCAACACCGCCGCCACGCGCGTCGACGGCTGGCTGATGGCAGACCCGGCGGTGATCGGCCACGGCGGCCACGTGGTCGAAGACCTCGGCGGCGCGATCGTGGTCGAGGGCACGTCGTCGCTCCTGTTCTCGGACACCGCGCGCGCGTGGGCGCTGCGCCCCACCGATCACCAGCACATCTCGGGCAACGCGCTGGGCGCGGCCGCCGTCGATCTGCTCAAGGGCGACGCGCTCGTCGGCCGGGTGCCGGTGGCTGAGGACGGCACCTACGACGCGACGATCGACGCCGCCGTCGACGGCCTTCGCGCCGTGATCGCCGGTCGCGCGTCCTCCCCGATCGTCGCCCCCGGCGAGGCCGTCGAGCTCACGCTGGGCGCCGTCGCCGCGATCACCTTGCAGCCGGTGTGGCCGGCGGATGTGCGCGTGCGACCGGTCGGTGTGTCGTGGCGCGCGGCGGACGGTCGCAGCGGCCTGACGCGCATGGAGCCGGACGGCGCACGCATCGCGACGGGCGCAGGCGTGATCGACCTGACGCTCTCCGCCGGCCCCGCGTGGACGACGAAGACGCTGCGAGCGGACCTGTTCGCCGGCGACGAGCAGACGCTGCAGGTGGCGATGATCCCCGCCATGGCGACCACCGGCACGCGCGTGCTCACGTCGCTCGGCTGGGAGGGCGGGCGCGCGCGCACGCAGGGCGTGTCGGAGTCCGATCGCTCCCGCGCGGCGGTCGTCGCCGGCTACGAGTTCGCGGTGATCACCGCGCTCGACGACGTCGCGACCACCGGCGCTTACCTCAACGACGCGCCGTGGATCCGCACCACGCCAGGCGCCACGCTCACGTCGCCCGACGGATGGAAGATCGGCGCGTGGCCATGGGGCGAGGACTCTGGCCGCTCCGGTCACGCGGCGCCGCGCGTGCGGGACCTCAGCCCCGGCGCCGCGTTCAACCTGGCGTGGGGCGGCCCGTCGATCGACCGCTACACAATCGTCGATCTGAACGTGCTCGGCGCGCTCGACGCGGCGCCCTGGTCGATCGAGGCCACGCCGTCCTTCGTCGCGCTCGACGCGCCCGGCGGCCCGCCGTTCGACGCATGGGCGCCGTGGTTCCGCTGGCTCGACGCAGGCCGCTTCGTGCGCCCGAGCGGCCCCGACCTGTGGCTCGATGTCGGCACGCCCAAGCGCTACGGCGTCGTGGAGATCACGCGCGCGATCAACGTCGGTGAGCTCGGCTGCGGCAACGGCGCGTGGCTCAACCTGCGCGTGGACGGCGTGGTCCCCGGCAGCCTGGTGCCCAAGCCCAAGCCGGACACGGACGGCGACACCGACTCAGCACCCACCGGCCCTGTGACGCACACGCTCGTCATCGACCTGCACGCGGGCGAGTCGTCGATCAACCGGGTGTCGATCGTCACCCAGGGCAAGGGCGTGCTCGGCACGTTCACGCCCGGCCAGGCGGACTACCGCTGGACCGCCGATCTGGAGCTGGGCGACTGGACCACCGCGATCGCGTGGTCGACCACGTCGAACGACTGGGCGACGGTGACGCCGGTTTGGACGCGCTCGCCCGCCGCGCTGCCTGCGCAAGACACCGACGCCACCCAGGACACACCATGAAGCGCGCCCTCGCCGCCGCGCTCCTTGCGCTGCCCACCGCCGCGCACGCAGGCTTGGGCGATCGCAGGTCGGGCGTGTACCTCGACGCCGCGGGCGGATTGGGCGGCGCGTACGAGATGCCGGTCGGCGTGGGCGCCGAGGTCGGCGTCGGCGGCTGGACCGGCAAGGTCGACGATGCGTTCTCGATCGGGCGGACGTGGTCGTTCGGCGTGCGCGCGCACACCGACTTCGCGTTTGAGCCGGACAAGCTCGACACGCGCACCGCGGTCACATTGGAATTCCACCGGACGATCTACCTGCTGGTGGCCGCGCTCAAGTTCGGCGCGCAGGCGGGCGCGGTGCTGCGCTTGCCAGACTGGGTCTGCTCGGGCGAACGGATCCACGGCGTGTGTGACGCCACGCAACCGGCGCTCGGTGGCACGGTCCTCGTCGACGCGGCCCTGGTCTACCGCTTCCACCGCGCGTGGGGCCTGCAGCTCAAGGGCGAGGTCGGGGTCGACGTCGGCGCGACGGACTACCCGGCAGCGCCCGTCGGCGGCGTGCTGCTCGGCCTGATGTTTGAGGCGCCGGTGAAGCACAAGGTAGCCGCCGTGGTGCCGTTCACGGATCCGGTGGACGAGCACTGGTCGGAGCCGGAGCTGCCGACGCAGGGCGCGCCGACGACGCCGGGGGAGCTTGACGCCCCCGATGCGCCCGCGCCCCCCGAAGGACCCGCGACGCCAGACACGCCGTCGACGCCGGATGCGCCGGCAACGCCAGGCGCGCCGTCCACGCCGGACGCACCCACCTTCCCCGGCGAGCCCGGCTAGCGCCAATCAGCCTTGGCGCGGCGCGCCACCTTCCGGCGCCACGACGACGCCCACGACCATCCCCAGCAGCAGCTCGGGGAGGGCGGGGTCATCGAGCTTGTCGGGCGAGAACTCGAGGATGCGAAACATCGACCCGCGCACCGCGTGCATCGCCACCAGCGCCACCAGCTCCGGGTCACGACCGCCCAACAGATCCGCGTGCGCGCTCAAGATCGCGGTCGCGGCGGCGTGCGCGTAGCCCAGGCCTTGTCGCACCTCGGCCGTCTGCTCGAGAAGCGGAAGCACCTCGGCCACGCCTTGGTACATCGCGCGGTCGCGACGGAAGATGAGCACGAGCTCCTCGATCGCCACGCGCGCGGCGTCCAGCAGCGGCAGGCCGGCGGCGCGCAAGCTGACGCGCTCCATCAGCTCGACGTCCTCCTGCAGCCTGCGCGCGACGAACGCGGTGATCAGCGCCTGCTTGTCGGGGAAGTACTGGTAGAGCGATCCGATGCTCACGCCCGCGCGCTCAGCGATCCGCGCGGTGGTGGTGTGATCGAAGCCTCGCGCGCCGAACACCTGACCGGTGGCCTCGACGAGCGCGTCGACGGTCACCTTGGCGCGAGGCTGTGTGGGACGGCGGGTGCGAGGGGGCATGGGCCGCGGGTAACATGAATGTGAATCAGCGCGGGCGTCCGTTGCCGATCGCGTCCTTTGTTCGCCCACCATCCGACAGAGCGAACGCGAGTGGGCGGCGACGCCCCAGCGGGAGATGAGGACACCAAGAAGGAGCCTCCATGCCACCCCGTGTTCAGCGCACCGCCGTCTTCCATTGCTCTCTCGAGCGTGCCTTCCTCTCGCCCATGCTCGGCGACATCCGCCAGGTTCACACCGGCTTCGGCCCCATGCCGCGCGTCACGCACTGCACGGACGACACCGGTTGGGCCAAGGTCGGCAGCACCAAGCGCGTGCACATGGGTCCCACGCTCGGGTTCGCCGGCGGGTACGCGTCGAGCGACCAGGTCTTGGAGCGCGTCGAGAACGTCCACTGGAAGATCCAGGTGTCCGACTTCCAGCAGTGGATGTTCGGGTTCAACCGCTTCGTCGGCGAGTGGGACACGCACGAGCGCGCGCCGAACGAGATCGAGATCGTCTACACGTACACCATGTTCGCGGGCGCGCCGTGGCTGGCGCCCGTGCAGTGGGTGTTCGCCCACACGTTCTGGTGGGTCTACATGGGACGCGTGCTGGAGAACGTCCGGAAGATCGCCTACGCGAATCAGCCGTACCCACACGTGTAAGGTTTGGAGATCACGCGCGGATGAGGCGGCATGGCTCGGCGGGCGACACGCTCACCTACGCCCGCAGCGCCTTCACGATCGCCCCCAGCGTGTTCCAGTTCCGCGTCGTCGCCGCCACGCCCAGCTCCTTCTCCACCACGGCGTTCGGGTACACCTTCGTCACCGGGCCGACCTTGCGCTGCACGCTCAGCGCGCACCGCCCCACCACCGCCACCAGCCGAACCTCCCACGCGTCGGTCGCCGGGCGATCGATCGGCAACGACGCCGCCCGTGTCGGCGCCTGCGTGATCACGCTGAGGTGACGCTTGGCGCCCTCGATCGCGTCGACGCTCGCGAACGCGGCGGTGTTCAACAACAAGATCAATGCCTCGCCGTCGACGATTAGGATCTCGGTCTCGAACGGCAAGCGCCGCGCGATCTCGGCGCGCAGCGTGTCCTCTTCGACCGCCGCGCGGATCACGAACGTGCCCGCGGCGCCCAGGTTCACGGCGTCGAGGTGCGCCAGCTCGCGCACGAACGCGGCGGGCGAGAAGGTCCGATGCCCGCCGACGTTGGAGGCGCGCAGGAACACGACGCTCGACATGATAGCTCCCCGGACGAGCGGACGCGGGGGTCACACCCAGTCCGGCGCCTAGCACGCGTCCCGCGCTGTCGCGATAGATCTGCCGCGCACCAAGGAGCACCTCATGTCGAACTCGTACGCGAACCTGATGCAGATGAAGAAGATGCTGGGCAACCTGGACGCCTGGCTCACCAAGGGCGCCGAGTCCGCCGCCACCCGCGGCTTTGACCCGGCGCTGCTGCTGACCGCGCGCCTGGCGCCCGACCAGTACACGCTGCCGCGCCAGATCCAGGCCGCGTGCGATGCCGCCAAGCTGGCCGCCGCCCGCCTGTCTGGGACCGAGCCGCCCAAGCACCCCGACACCGAGACGACGCTCGCCGAGCTGCACGCGCGCATCGCCACGGTCACCGCGTACCTCGACAGCTTCAAGGCGTCGGACTTCGACGGCGCCGAGGGCCGCGCGGTGCCGCTCGGGTTCGCCCCCGGCAAGGTCATGTCGGGCGACGACTACATCCACGAGATGGCCACCGCGAACTTCTACTTCCACATTGTCACGGCCTACGCGATCCTTCGCCACAACGGCGTGGCGCTGGGCAAGGCCGACTACATCGGCGGCCTGACCTGGCGCGACGCGTAGAGCACGGACGGCTGAGCCGACGACTCGGCCGACCTGCGTCGCCCTTCACCGCGCCAGGCGCCCGCTCACTCGCCCGCCATCAGCACGAACGGGATGGTCGCGTCGCCATCGGGCAGGCCCTTGGCGGCCCAGCGCAGCGCGCGTGTCCGCACGCACGACGCGACCTCCGCGTCGTCCAAGCTGTCGTCGACGATCTCCACGTCCGACACCGCGCCGCCTGACACGGTCAGGCGCACCGCGAGCCGCCCGGCCAGGTCCGGGTGACGCTTGAGCGACGCCTCGTAGCAGTAGCGGACCTGCCCGCCGTAGCGGCCCACCAAAGCGCCAATCGGCACCGAGGGCGCGCCCGCCTCCAGCGGCGCCAGCGTCACGGTCGCCGACTGCAGGCGCGTGAGGACCGCCGCGTCGACGTGCGCGGCGACGTCTGGCCCCGCGGCGATCACGCCGATGCCTCGCTCGCCGCCCGGGTGGCCTTCGCCCATACGAAGCTGCGTCCCAGGCGACTTGGCCGCGTCTTCGCCCACCGCCGACAGCCGCGCCGAGAGGTCCGACACCTGGGTCGCATCGACCGGCACGAGCAAACCACCCTGGCCCGCGCCGAGCGTCGCCAGCAGGTGCAGCCCGCGCAGGAGCGGCGACGCCAGCTCTAGCGACTCGTTCGCGGGGAGCGGCGCGGCCGCCTGCACGGGCTCGTGGCCAGCGGGCGCGGCGCGCTTCACCGCGGTCACCGGCGGCGCAGGCACCGGCCTGGGCACGTGCACGGGCTGGACCAGCGCGATGGTGCCGACCACCTGGGCGAAGTCCGCCTTGGGCACGGTGGTCGTGGCCGCCCACAGGCCGACCGACGCGCCGAGCGCGTAGAGCAGCACCGCGAAGCCGACGAAGGTGGCGTCCTCACGGTCCACGCAGGACGGTCGGAAGGACGTCGACGAGGGGCGGACGGGGACGACTCGCATGGGGCGCTCCGGGCTGTCCCTGGGCTGACCGCGACGCGCGGGCGCGGTTCCATGCGGGCCCAAGCGGAAGTCCGGCGCGGGTGTCGAACGGTCGAGTCAGGGGCCGCATAGGGCTCGCCAGACGCCGACGCGTCGAGGTACAATGTGCCCATGGAAGCCACCGTCCGCCGCTACGTCACCGAGCAGGAGTTCCTCTCCTGGCCCGAGACCCATGAGCACTTCGAGCTGCTCGACGGCGAGATCATCGTGACGCCCCCGCCGCTCTGGCACCAGCAGCGGCTGGTGGGGTCGCTCTACCTGGTGCTGTCGGCCTGGTCACAGGGTCGCACGGACGCGTGGACCGTCGGGCTGTCACCGTGCGCGCTGCGCTTCGGCCGCGACCGTATCCTGGAGCCCGACCTGTTCGTGCTCCAGGGCACGCTCGACGACGCCGTCCGTCCGCCGATCCTCACCGTGCCGACGCTGTGCGTCGAGGTGCTCTCCAGCGACCGCGAGTACGACCGCCGAACCAGGCGGCTGGTGTACGCGGCGGCGGGCGTGCGCGAGTTCTGGGCGGTCGATCCGCGCGGCGCCATCGAGCGCTTCACGGGCGCCGATCTGGCGGAGCGCGTGCAGGTGTCGGACACGCTCACGTCGCTCGTGCTGCCGGAGCTCACGGTGGACGTGACCGCGCTGATGCGCGGCGGCCGATAGCGCGCCTCCCGTCACGCCGCGCCACGCGGCGCGACGAACGCGATCAGATCCCGACGCCCCCGTGCGCCACAGGCTGCGTGTCGACGATCAACACCAGCGTGCTCGCGCCCGCGCCGGTCAGCGGCACCGACACGGTCCACGAGCCGTCGCGGTTGTCGGTGACGGTCGTGGTCGTGCCGTAGTCGGCCTTCACGATCGCGCCGTCGCCATCCAGCGCGGCGAGGGACAGGACGTGGGTGGCTGGCT
Source organism: uncultured Pseudomonadota bacterium (assembly GCA_903861005.1). Taxonomy (GTDB): domain Bacteria; phylum Myxococcota_A; class UBA796; order UBA796; genus CAIOSP01. The sequence goes on along the minus strand of CAIOSP010000068.1, from coordinate 75,673 downwards.
CGAACCCGACCGGCGAGAACGTGGCGGAGGCCGTGTCACCGTCCAGTGCGAACGCGGTCGCCGACGCGCCGATCTCCGGCGAGGGCGACTCCGACTCCATCAGCACACCGCCCCACACGCCCAGGCCGTCGGTCTGCGGGTTGCACAGGCCGAGCGTGCGCAGGAACACGCCGTAGAACGGGATGTCGCCGCAGGTGGCCGCCACCCACACCGACGCGCCGCCGACCGCGCTGCCCGCGTCATCCAGGCTGGCGGCGATCCGGAAGTCGTCGAACGCGAGGGTGAGGCTCATCGCTTCGAGCTTCATGCCGCCGCGGTTGTGCAGCGTGATCGCGCGACCGTCCGTCGTGACGTCGAGCGGCAGGCGGACCTGCGTGAGCGGATCGACGTGGCCGTCCGGGAGCGCGCCGACCATCCACGCGAGGTGATCGAGCGCGGGCAGATCGGACGCGAGCGCGCCCACCTCGTAGTGCAGCGAGTCGAACCCGATCTGGTTGTAGCTGGGGAGCAGCGTCGGCAGCGGCGCGGCCAGACGACGCACGGCCCAGCGCGCACCCTGCGTGACCTTGGACGCGGCGTTCGGGCCCGTGCGATCGACGTCGAAGGTGAACGTGTGCGAGAACGTGGGGCCTGCATCACCGCCCGAGAACGCGAGGCCCGCGCGCGACGGGTTGATGCGCGCGGTGCCCGAGACGGTGACGATCAGTGAGTCGCCCGTCCACGCGGTCGGCAGGATCGACAGGAAGCGTCGGTCGGACGAGACCACCACCTCGGCGTCGGCGGGCGGGTCGAACGTCACGTCGAGCGCGTCCGAGTCCAGCAGCGCCAGCTGCGTGTCGCCGCCGACGCGAGACACGAGGCTGAAGGCCAACGGCTCCATCGGCCCGATCGTCGTCGGCGGCGTGGCGTCCAGGTTGCCCCAGCGCGTGGTGAAGTACAGATCGGTGCTGTCCGCGGGCAGGTCTTCGCCGCCGACGTAGCAGCGCGCGTCCGTGCCGCCGCCCTGGATACACCAGTCGTAGGGCACGCTGAAGATCTCGCCCGACTCACCCGCGAGGATCACCGCGTGCACGCCGAGCGCAGGGCTCGCGTTCAGATCGTTGCGATCGCCGTCGATCAGCTGCATCGACCAGCGCAGCGTGCCATCCGGGTTGAGCACGTAGAGGCGACCGTCGCCGCCGCCGATGTAGATCAGGTCATCCCCGCCCACCGCGGGGGACGAGCGGATCGGCGCCTGCGTGTCGAAGGCCCACACCAGCGATCCGTCCGCCGGATCGATCGCGTACACCGTGCCGTCCGCGCTCGGCTGGATCAGCGTGCCGTCGCCCAACGCCGCGGGCGACGAGTAGAGGTGATCGCGGGTGCCGAACGACCACAGCTCCTCGCCGTTGGACGCGTCGTAGGCGCGCACGAAGCCGTCGAAGCTGCCCACGACCAGGTGCCCGTCGCGCGTGAGCAGCGGGCTGGCGGCGATGGTGCCCAGGCCGCTGAAGCGGCGCCAGACCTCCGTCCCGTCGCCGTCGATGCCGTAGAGGTTGCCGCCGCGCGCGTCGATCAGGTTGTTGTTGCTCGCGTAAAGGCGCGACGTGGCGGGATCGACCGCGGGCAGGGCCCAGGTCTGATCCCCCATGGCAAAGCCCCACTTCTTCTCGCCGGTCTCGCGGTTGATGCCATAGATCCGGAAGTTGTCGTTGGGGGCGATCAGGTCGCCATTGGGCAGCATGCCGACGTTGCCCTCGAACCAGTTGATGAAGCTGCCGATCGTCGCCGGGTCCTCGGCCTGAAACGTCCACGCCTCCGTGCCGTCGGCCCGGTTGCGGGCGTAGAGATGCCCGTCACCGGACGCGAAGAACACGTGGCCCGCGTCGTCGAGCAGGCCCGCGGAGTCGATGATCTCGCCGGTCTCGACCGTCCAGCGCACGGTCCCGTCATCGCCGATGGCGTAGAAATTGCGGTCCGCAGAGCCGACGTAGACGGTGCCGTCGCCGTCCACCACCGGGGACGCGAAGATGCCCTTGCCCGTGGGCACGATCCACGGCTGGCCGTTGCCATCTTCGGCGCGGGGCGTGCCGCGCGCGTCCTGGCGGGCGTTGGCGCGGAACTTGGGCCAGGGGCTGTGCGGGTCGAGCGGCAGCTCCGACGATCCGTCCGGATCGGGCGTCTCCTTCTGACAAGCGCCCAACGCCATCAACGCCAAGATCATCGTACCGCGCATGTTCCGCTCCCCTCTCGGCGTTTGTCCCCTCGCCGAAACCTCTTCGTCACCCGCCCCGGCCCAGCCCGGCCACAAGAATTTGCCTCCAAGGCGCCACTTGGTGTCTCGCGGACAAGGCGACCCCGACGCGCTAAGGGGCCCGCCACCTGGAGTCGAAGATGGCCTACCCGCCGCCGCCCACCACGCCGTTCGGCACGCAGTTCGCCCCGATCATGACCACCGCGTCGTTTAAGGGCGGCGCGTGGACGGAGACTGAGGTCGTCCCGGTGGCGCCCATCCCGTTCCACCCGGCCACGCACGTCTTCCACTACGGCAGCGCCTGCTTCGAGGGCCTCAAGGCCCACCGCGGCCTGGACGGCTCCGTGCGCATCTTCCGTCTGGACCGCCACGTGGAGCGCTTCCGCGGCTCTACGGAAGTGCTGATGCTCCCGGACCCTGGCGTCGAGCGCCTCACCGACATGGTGATCCGCGCGGTGCAGGCCAACGCCGCGCACGTGCCCGTCGCCCCCGGCTCGCTCTACCTGCGCCCCACCATGATCGGCACCGAGCCGAACATCGGCGCGGCCGGCTCTCCCTCCAAGGAGGCCATGCTCTTTGTGCTGTGCAGCCCGGTCGGTGACTACTTCGCCGGCGGCCTGCGTCCGCTCAAGATCGCCGTCGAGACCGAGCAGCCGCGCACCACGCCGATGTTCGGCCGCGTGAAGGCCGCGGCCAACTACGCGCTCGCGCTCGCCATCACCCAGCAGCGCAAGCGCGAGCTCGGCGTGGACCAGGTGCTTTTTGCCCCGCACGGCGACGTCGCCGAAACGGGCGCGTCCAACTTCATGCTGATCGACGACGACCGCGTGGTGACCAAGGCGCTCGACGACAGCTTCCTGCACGGCGTCACGCGCGACTCGCTGCTCACCATGGCGCGGGATCTGGGCTACCGCGTCGAGGAGCGCCACGTCGGCCTCGACGAGGTGATCTCCTGGGCCGAGCGCGGCGGTGAGGCGGCGCTGTCTGGCACGGCCGCAGTGCTCGCGCCGGTGGGCACGCTCGCCTACAAGGATCGCGAGATCCGGTTCGGCCAGGGCGACATCGGCAAGAATACGCTCCGCCTGCGCCAGGCGCTGGTCGACCTGCACGTCGGCGCCGTCGAGGACACGCACGGCTGGATCCGCGTCGTCTGATTCAGCCCGAGCACGCGAACCCGCGTGCTAGGATCTCCCCGTCGCGCGGCATGAAATCGCGCGCACTGGGGAGACACGAACCATGAGGAACAAGATCACGCTCGCGGCGCTCGCCGCGGCCGCGTTGGTCGGAGGCTTGGCGTCCACCGCGACCGCCTTCGACCACGCCGACAGCCCCGCTGTCTCGGCCGACCCGTCCACGGACATCGCCGGGCTCTACGCCTGGACCCGCGGTGGGAAGTTGGAGGTGGCGCTGAACGTGTCGCCCTTCGCGACCGCGCAGTCCAAGTTCTCGACCGACGCGCTCTACGTGATCCACGTGAACCGCGCGGTTTCCTACGGCGCCGCCGCCACTGAGACGACGTTGGTCTGTCAGTTCGACGCGGCGCAGGCCATCACCTGCTGGCCCGGCACGGACGCCGCCGAGACCACTGCAGGCGACGCGTCGTCCACCTCCGGCCTGACCAGCGCGAGCGGCAAGTTCAAGGTGTTCGCCGGGCTGCGCGCGGACCCTGAGATGACCAACCTCGACGGACTGAAGGACACGCGCACCACGATCGAATCCGTGGCCAGCTCGCTGATGTTCAACGGCGCAGGGTGCCCCTCATTGGACGCGAGCACGTCCAGCGTTCTGGTGAACAAGCTCCAGACGGACCCGAGCTCGTTCCCGCCGGGCGGCGCGGCCAAGGACTTCTTCGCCGGCGAGAACGTGCTGTCGATCGTGATGGAAGTGGACCTCTCGCTGCTGACCGGTACCGGGGACATCCTCGGCGTCTGGGCCAGCACCCACAAGCTCTGAGGGGACACACACCATGCGCAACTCCACAATCTTCCTGCTGCCCCTGCTCTTCGGCGCCACCCTGGCGGCGTGCGCCAACGGCGACAAGGCCGGCGACGACACCGACACCGACGCCACCTCCGACACCGACGTCGCGGTCGACACAGACGTCGCCATCGACACCGACGTGGCGCCACTCGCCAAGCCCGCGCTCGGCGATCAGATCGACCGCGTCGGTCGCCCGGCCGTCTCCACCTTGCTGGTCGACGCCTTCAACTCGGGCAGCATGGCCGACATCACCCATGACAACTACAACCAGGACGCCAGCGCATCGACGTGGGCCTCGAGCTGGTCCGCGAAGATCGCCGCTTCGGCCGCGATCTGGGACTCCTTTGACACCTCCTGCGGCAACAGCATCGCCGCTGGAGGTGGGTCGCCGTCCGGGGCGACCTACAACATCACCGGCTCCCTGTTCGCCGACGACCAGCTGTACGTGAACGCGGCGGGCACCGACTGCACCCAGTACATGTCGGTCGAGCTGGGGGCGATTGGCCTGTTCAGCGACGGCAGCTGCGGCGGCCGTACGCCGGCCTACGACACCACGGACGTCACCCTCAGCCTGCTCATCATCGGGCAGGAGTCCGGGGTCGGCGACGGCGTGTCGCTGTCCATGGGGGACGACAAGTTCCCCTTCCTGGCCGCCCCCAACTGATTCCTGGACACCGTCTTCGCGAACGCGACGGTGGCAACGGCAATCTCCTAGGCTAATTGATGCTGTCGCGCCCCCTGCCCTGACCGGGTGGGGGGCCCACGCGCATCTGGAGACGCCCCATGCTGCTGCCTGTCTTGTTCGCGCTCACCGTCGCCCACGCCCAGGAGGCCCCCCAGGCCGACCCGGCCACCGGCCGCATCGTCAACGGCGAGGTGGTCAAGGGCGACAAGTTCCCCGCCGCCGTCGCGCTCGGCTTCGCGTTCGGCCGCTCGAACATGCAGATGTGCTCGGCCTCGCTGATCTCGCCCAGCCTGGTGCTCACGGCCGGCCACTGCACCAAGGAGCTCGCCGCCCAGTACGGCATCTCCGAAGACCTCATCACCGCCAACATGCAGGTGTTCTTCGGCAACGACGTCAACGGCGCAAACATCAAGGCCGTCGGCCTCTCCGAGGTGCACGTCAACCCCGGGTACACGTCGGGCTCCAACGGCTCGGTCGACAACGACATCAACGTGCTGGTCCTCAAGGGGCCGGTGGACTGGGTGGAGCCCGTGTGGTTCCGCGAGCACCCCGTGAAGGCCGGCGCCGCGGGCGATGAGGTCATCTCGGTGGGCTACGGCATCACCAGCTCGGCCGCGCAGAGCTCCAACGGCATCAAGCGCGACGCCACCCTGGTGCTCACCGGCGCGGACTCGTCGTTCATCTACACGAACGCGGTCACCAACCCCGGCAACACCAACATCTGCAGCGGCGACTCCGGCGGCCCGCAGTACGCCATGGTGGACGGCCACCTGGAGCAGTGGGGCGTGCACAGCTTCGGCTTCGGCACCAACCCGAGCGTGGACCTCTGCTTCCAGCAGTCGGGCAGCACCAACGTCGGCACCTACGCCGGCTTCATCTGGAAGCAGATCCACGCGGTCGAGGGTGAGGACTACATCCCGCAGTTCGCGGACTGGGACTACTGCGAGGCGCGCGGCATGTACCTGGACATGCACTGCGACCCGAACTGCGCCACGCCGGACGAAGACTGCGCGATGGACGAGAACGGCGACGGCGACGTCAGCGCCGAGGAGCTCGCCAGCTTCGACCGCGACGGCGACGGGTCGGTGACCACGGACGAGTTCGACAAGGGCCCCAAGGGCTGCGACGACACCGGCGGCCTCCCCGCGCGGCTCGGGCTGCTGGTCGGCGCCCTCGCCGTCCTGCGCCGCCGTCGCGCCTGAAACGACGCGGGGCCGCCCTGCCCCGCGGGCGATAGGAACCCTGCCCGCGCGTCCGTTCGACGCGCGCGGACTGTGAGGCGCCCGTGCCCTTCCGTCCCTCCGTCCCCGCGACCATCACCTCTGGGATCGCCCTCGCGATCCTGGTGAACTTGGGCCTGTGGCAGTACGGCCGCCACGTCGAGTCGTCGGCCAACCTGATCACCATCCACAAGCACCTCGACGCGCCGCTGGCGACCAACGAGGACCTGTCCAAGCCGCCCGCCGAGCTGGGCTGGCGCAAGGCCACCCTCACCGGGCAGTTCATCGACACCGCGCCGTACCTGGTGTCGGGCCGGTTTGAGTTCGGCCAGCCCGGCTACGATGTGATCGCCCCGTTCCAGCCGTTTGGCGGCGCGCCCACCATGCTGGTGAACCGCGGCTGGATCCCGGACGAGGGCTGGAAGGACGCGCTCGCGGCGGTCGCGCGCGACGCGCCGAGCGGCGTGCCCACCACGGTCGACGGCCTGGTGATGACCATCGACACGGCCTCCGACGTGTCCCCGCTCCCCGCCACCGACGTGCGCCCGGAGCGCTGGCCGCAGGAGACGACCGCCTACGCAGGCTTCGCGACGCGCGTGGTCGGACCGCCCTGGCACGCGATCGCCAAGCGCGCCGGCGTCACCGCGGGCGTGTACCTGGTGGTCGGCCCCGAGCTCAAGCACGACCAGGGCAAGGCCCACAACCGCGTGCCGATCTCCGGCTACGTCGCCGAGCCCTACGCGATCGACCACCTGTCCTACGCCATCCAGTGGTTCGCGATCGGCGGCGTGCTGGTCGGCGCGTGGGCGTGGTCGGGCATCCGCCGCGGCCGCGAGGCCTAGCCCGCGGGCGGCAGGGCCTCTCCGCGCCGACGCACGCGTCAGCCCGCGGGCGGGAGCGCCTCGGGACGCACCGGCGCCTCCAGCGACTTCAAGAAGGCCTTGAGGTCCTCGCGCTGCGCGGGCGTCAGGTTCAGCGGCTTGAGCGTCAGCTCATGGTGCCCGACCACCGGCTGCGTGGGAAGCGTCGAGTAGAACTCGAGCACGGCGTCGAGGTCCTTCATGCCGCCGTGGTGCATGTACGGCGCGGTGAGCGTGACGTTGCGCAGCGTGGGCGTCTTGAACGCGGACGGGAAGTCGAGGAAGTCCGGGTTCAGGTAGCGAAGCTCGGGGCAGTCGGGCGCGTCGGACCAGCCGCTCTCGCAGTTGAACTCGGCGGTCTTCACGGTGGACGCGCCGACGCTGCGGCCCGGATCAAAGCCGCCACGGGGCTCGGGCGTGCCGAGGTTGTGGAAGGCGCCGTCGGTGAACAGCGGCCCGTGGTGGCAGGCGATGCAGTTGCCGTCGCGCAGGAAGAGGCGCAGGCCGCGCACGGCCGCGTCGTCCAGCTTGCCGCCGCCGGTGAGATCGCCGCCGTTCAGCGCGTCCACGTAGGCGTCAAACGGCGCGTCGCCCGGCAGCACGGTGCGCTCGAACGCGGCGATGGCCTTGAGGCCGTTCACGAACACGCCGGTGACCAGGGTGCGGTCGGCGTCGGCCATGGCGGCCCACGCGATGGCGAACGGCGCGGTGGCGTCGGCGTCGGGGCGGGCGTCCGCCGGGAAGCGCGCCGCGTCGGACAGGTCCGGCGGCGGGCCGTACACGGCGGCGTAGGCGTCGCGGCGCGTGCTCGACAGCACGCGCGCCACGCGCATGCGGTCGCTGCCCATCTCCACGGGGTTCTCCAGCGGGCCCGCGGCCTGCGCCCACAGGGAGTCGGCGCGACCGTCCCAGAAGAACCACGGGCCGCGCTGGGCGCCCTCGACGGTGGGCGTGTGGCGTCCGGCGGTGCCCACGCCCTGCGCGACCGGCAGGCCGTCGGTGAAGTGCTTGGACGGGTCGTGACAGGACGAGCACGCGAACGAACCCGACGGCGACAGCGACTTGTCGTAGAACAGCGCGCGGCCGAGCATGATGGCCTTGGGATCCTCCGCCCACGAGTTGGTCAGGTCCTTGGGGAGCCAGTCTACCATGCGCAGCTTGGTGAGCTGCGCGCGCTCGTCGGCGGTCCAGCCGGTGGAGGGTGGCCGCGCGACGGGCGGACGCGCCTCGGTGGTGCACGCCACGAGCCCGAGCGCCGCGATCCAGCCCAGGCGCATCACTTCAGCTCGTAGACGAAGGAAGTCGAGTCCGTCCCGCTCGCGCCGACCACCTCGATGGTCACGGTCCACTCGCCGCCCATGTGGAACTTGAAGCCCTTGGTGCGGTACACGCCGCCCTCGTGCGGGCAGGTCGGGTCCTTGCCGCAGGCGCCGGCGTCCTGCGCGGGATCGGTCTCCATGCCGTGGCCGTGCTGCGGCATGCGCGCGTTGAGGGTGACCTTGCCGTTCACCAGCGGCAGCTTGGTGCGGCGGTCGACCACGGTCGCGACCACGTCGAACAGCGCGCCCATCTCGGGCGCGGGCGGATCGAACACGACCGACAGCTCGTAGGTGCCGGACTGCGTGGTGAGCGTCTTGGCCGACGGCGCCGCGGGCGACGCAGATGGATCGGTGGGCGCCACGGGCGCCGCGGCCGGATCGGCAGGCGCGGCAGGCGGCGTCGCGGTGGGCGCAGACCCGCAGGCGCCGAACGCGAGCGACAGGACCAGGACGTGAGCCGCGCGCATCAGGACCCCGCCTGCGCAAGCGGCGCAGCGCTCGGCCGGACGCGCCGATTCGCGGGCTCATCCTGCCGGTAGAAGACGAAGAAGGTGTAGCCGATGGTCACCCAGAACACGAGACCGCCGGGCAGCCACATGATGAGCCCGCCCGTGCGCTGGTCGCTCATGGGATCGAGCCCGAACACCCGCGGCTGCTGCGCGTAGTACGGGTAGAGCACGTAGTCGGACATGGTGAGCAGCGCGCCGAGCAGCTTCATCGGCAGCGTCTGGCCGAACAGGTAGGCCATGCGCCAGCCGGGCGTCAGCGCCGGGAGCGCCTCGCTGCGGTTCATCGCGGGCCACCAGAGGACCACGTACGCGGCCATGAAGCTCAGGTGCTCGACGATGTGCACGTTGTGGTCGTAGAGCGCCGCCTGGTACATCCGCGGCACGTGCCAGCCGAACAGCACGAAGAGCGGGATCAGCACGCTCACCACCGGGCGCGTGAGGAAGCGGCCGATGGCCAGCGCCCACGGCTTGTCGGTGACGGGCTTCCACATCCAACCGGGGATCCCGAGCAGCGCCATCGGCGGGAAGATCAGCGTGATCAGCAGGTGCTGGATCATGTGACCCGCGAACAGGTACGCGTCGGCGAGCTCGTGCAGCGGGCCCTGCAGCGAGCAGAAGACGATCGCCACGGCGCCGTGGAAGAGGATGCGATCCCGCCGCGTCGGACCGACGGGAGAGAGGTCCCACTTCACGCGCCACGGGCCCGCCATCATCTCGTAGATCGCGCTGAACGCGACACAGCCGATGACGACGCTGGGGAAGAGCGTCCACACGATCCACGCGCCCGGCGCGAGGTTCGGCAGCTGACTCCAGTCGTACACGCCACGGATCGGCACGGCGCCGCCATGGGCATAGGCCAATTCGCTGAGCAGCCACAAGGCCAGCATCGCGCGCACCCTCCGGACCGGGCCCGTTAACCCGGCGCCGCCCTCGATCGCTGGCCGAGCATCGATGCGCGGCACACAGAAAGACAAAAAACCCCCGGACATCCTTGCGGACGACCGGGGGTTGTGGAAGCCGCGCCGACTAGCGAGCCGAGGCGAAGTCCTTGGGCAGAATCACGCCGAGGGCGTTGCCCCAGGCGTTGCGCTCGTAGGTGGCGATCGCCGCGAGCTCGTCGTCACACAGGGCGACCTGCGCAGGCATCGCGCCGTTGTAGGTCACGCCGTTCACGACCAGGGCGCCAGTGCGGCCCTTGAGCATCGTGTCCACGTGGACCTTCGCGTCGGTGATGTAGTCCGAGGCCGCGAGCGGGGGGAACGCGCCCGGCACGCCCAGGCCGGTGGCCTGGTGGCACATCGCGCAGTTGGTGCCGTACAGCTTCTCGCCGGCCGTCATGAGCTCGGCCTTGACCGCGTCGTCAGCCTTGCCCGTGAGGTCGAGCTTCAGGCCGCTGGCGCAGCCCGCCGCCGCGGACTGCGCAGGCGCCGTGTAGGCGAGCATGCGGTCCGCGTCGATCGCAGGCGACGAGCAGTACCAACGGTTGGACGTCGCGCTGCGAATCCATGCGTTGCACTGGCCGCTGTAGTTGACCCAGTAGCGCTCCTGCATGGGGATCGCGTCCTTGTGCGGCGAGGGCATCCAGCCCCAGAACAGCACCATCAGTACGATCACCATCGCGATGGAGCCCATCAGCGCCGGCACGAAGATCGACGTGAAGATCCGGCTGTCGTCGTACAGGTGCATGAACAACGCCACGACGATCGCGAACTTGACGATCGACAGTGCGATCAGCAGCTCGCCGGGCAGCGCGTACAGCTTGAACAGGGGTCCGATCTCAAAGCCGGTGATCAGCGTCAGGATCGCCGCGATCAGAAGGTAGTGCCACACCGGCCGGTGGGCGTGCTCGCCATGTCCGTCGTTGTGGGCGCTCATTCGACGTACTCCATGAGGTAGACGAAGGTGAAGATCACGATCCAGACGATGTCGACGAAGTGCCAGTACAGACCGGCCACTTCAACGGCATTGCCCTCGTCGCCACGGATCCAACGCTTCCCGTAGAAGAGCGTCTGGATGAGGAGCCAGAGCACGCCGATCGCCACGTGCGTGCCGTGGAAGCCGGTCAGCACGTAGAACGACGAGCCGAACAGGTTGCCCTGAAGCGTCAGGCCCTCGTGGTAGAAGTGCGAGAACTCGAACATCTGGAAGCCGACGAACGAGGCGCCCAGCGCCGCGGTCGCGAGCAGCATGCCGATGGTGCCCGAGCGTCGGTTCGTCTTGGCGAACAGCACCGCGAGCGCCATCGTCAGCGAGCTCATCAGCAGCACGAACGTGGAGATCGAGGTGACCTCCACGCTGAACACGTCGCGCGGGTAAGGGCCGACGAGGCTCTGACCGCGGTACGACATGTACGTGCCAATGAGGCTACCGAAGAAGAAGCAGTCAGAACCGAGGAAGGTCCAGAACGCGAGCTTCATGTGGTCGAGCCCGAGGCTCGTCCACGCGTGCTCGTCGAACTCCTCGTGGCCCGCATCCGCGTGCGCGCCAGCCGGAACAGCGTGTGAGGTCATAAAGGGACTCCTTTCGGGCGCGACTAGCGAGGGGTGTCATCCTCGCGTACCCACGCGAGGATGCAGAAGAGCATGCCCAGGGCGATGGGGCCCTGAATCATGACCTGCTTGAGGAAAGCGTCGTAGTTGAAAGCACCGCTGCCGCTGCCCGGTATGAAGGCCACGAACACGAGGCCCTGGAACACGGCGACGAGGATCGGCCAGTAGGACGACGGAGGCATCGCCACGTGGTGCGGACCGGGGCCCGCGATCTTGGCCTGGCTGACAGCCGGGCCGCCCTCGTGCTTCTCGTCCCAGAAGGGGCGATCCGAGTGGACGGTCGGCAGCTTGGCGAAGTTGTAGTGCGGAGGGGGCGAAGGGATCGACCACTCGAGCGTCGCCGCATCCCAGGGGTCGTCCCCGGCCAACTCGCCGTGGCCCATCAGGCCGCGCGCGAAGTTGATGAAGCTCACCAGCACCGCGAAGAAGATGAAGAACGCGCCGACCGTCGCCATCTGGTTGTACATGTCGAGGCCCGCACCAGCCGGGTACTGCCAGGAGCGACGGATCATGCCCATCGCGCCCAGGAAGTGCATCGGGAAGAACGTGACGTTGATGCCGATGAAGAACAGCGCCCAGGAGATCTGGCCGAGGCGCTCGTTCAGCATGCGGCCGAACATCTTGGGCCAGTAGAAGTAGATGCCCGAGAACAGGCCCATCAGGGCGCCGCCGACCAGCACGTAGTGGAAGTGGGCGACGATGAAGTACGAGTCCTGCTGCTGCAGGTCGATGGGCGGGCTGGCGTGCATGACGCCGGAGAGGCCGCCGATCGTGAACAGGAACACGAACGTGATGGCGAACAGGTTCGGCGTCTTGAAGCTGATCTTGCCGCCCCACATCGTGAAGATCCAGTTGAAGATCTTCACGGCGGTGGGCACGGCGATGAGCATCGTGGTGGTCGCGAACGCGGAGTCCGCGACCGGGCCCAGGCCGACGGTGAACATGTGGTGCGACCACACGCCGAAGCCGACGAACCCGATCATGATGCCCGAGAAGATGACGAACGGCGCGCCGAACAGCGGCTTGCGGGCGAAGACCGGGAGGACCTCGGAGACGATTCCCATGGCCGGCAGGATGAGGATGTAGACCTCAGGATGCCCGAACAGCCAGAAGAGGTGCTGCCAGAGGAGCGGGTCGCCGCCGTTGGGCGGGAAGTAGAAATTGGTGCCGTAGTTCCGATCGAAGATGAGCAGGATGAGGCCGACGGTGATCATCGGGAAGCTCATCACCACCAGGAACTGAACGACGAAGCTCATCCAGGTGAAGATGGGCATCCGGAACAGCGTCATGCCAGGCGCGCGCAGGTTCAGGATCGTCGTGATGAAGTTGAAGCCGGCCATCATCGACGAGTTGCCGAGGATCGCGAGGCCCAACATCCAGAAGTCGATCGAGTGGCCCGGGCTGTACTTGCTGCCCGTCAGGTTCGCGTAGCCAAACCAGCCGCCGTCCGGCGCCGCGTGGAACAGGAACGACGAATTGATGAACAGGCCACCGAACAGGAAGAGCCAGAAGGACAGCGCGTTCATGCGAGGGAACGCGACGTCACGGGCGCCGATCTGAAGGGGGATCAGGAAGTTGAAGAACGCGGCCGACAGCGGCATGATCGCGAGGAACACCATCGTCGTGGCGTGCATCGTGAACATCTCGTTGTAGAACTGCGCCGAGATGAAGTTGTTCTCGGGCCGGAAGAGCTGCATGCGGATCATCAGCGCTTCAAGTCCGCCAAGGGCGAAGAAGAGCAGCGACGAGATCAGGTACAGCTTACCGATTCGCTTGTGGTCAACCGTGGTGATCCACGACCACAAGCCGGTCTCTTCTTCGTGCTCGACGTGCGCGTGCGTCGCGACGTGCGTGGCAGCGGTGCTCATGACGAACTCTCGGGGAGTGGTGTGGAACTACTGGAGGGGGAAGGAGGAGGTCTGCGACAGCAGGTACGACACGATGGCGTCGACCTTCTCGGGCGCGAACTCTTCCGGCGAAAGGATGCCGTCGCCGTTCGCGTCAGCAGGGATGTTCATGCCGTCAAGCGCGCGAGAGGCGTTCGCCGACTTCGTCGTGCCGGGCTTGATGGAGTTCGGGTTCGTGATCCACTGGGTCAGGACCGCGCGCGCCGTCGCCTGATCGGCGCGGCCATTCGGGTACATGTCCTTGATGCCGGCCGCGAGGAAGCGACGGTCACCGAGGAAGGTCAGGTTCGGGCCCTGCGTGCCCTTGGCGCCGGCGAAGCCCGAGATGGAGTGGCAGCCGGTGCAGCCGGCGGCGGAGAACGCCTCCTCGCCCTTCTGCTTGATGCTGGCGTCGGCGAACGTCGGCGCGCCCTTGTACTCGCTGACCCACTTGTCGAAGTCCGCGCCGTCCAGGCCGAGGATTTCGAAGCGCATCAGCGAGTGAGCCTCGCCGCAGTACTCGGCGCACTCACCACGGATGTGGTCAGGCTGGCCCTGCGCGATGTCCTCGGTCAGATTGAACCAGATGCGGTTCACGCGGCCGGGGATCGCGTCGCGCTTGCCGCCGATGCGGGGCGCCCAGAAGCTGTGGATGACGGTGTCGGACGTGAGGAACAGCGACACAGGGCGATCGTCGGGGATCGCGAACTGGTTGCTGGTGGCGATGCCCTCGTTCACGTACTCGAACTGCCACCACCAGCGACGGCCGATGACCTTGATCTCGACCGCGGGGCGGAGCGGCTTGCCGTCCTCACCCATGAGGACCTGGCCGTTCTCGTCCTTGGCGCCGATGGGCGCCGCGTCCTGCTGCAGGAAGATCGTGCGGATGGTCGGCACGATCAGGAACAGCACGATGCCGATCGGGGCGATGGTCCAGCCGATCTCCATCGCGATGTTGCCGTGGACCTGCTCAGGATTGCCCGGCGTGCCGCGGTCCGCGAACTTGATGAGCGTGACGGCGAGCAGGATGGTGACCAGCACGAACACCACGCACACCACCACCGTGATGGTCACGTAGATGTGCTGCGAGAGCAGGCCGAAGTCCGAGATCGGATCCGTCGTGGTGTAGGGGTAGCCATCCTTGGCAGGCCACAAGGTCGGCAGGGCGTCACAGCCCGCGAGCGAGGCCGCAGCGACGACGGCCATCGCGCGGCGCAGCCATGCGTGAACGGAGGAGGTGGACATCAGTTCGTCTCCCATGGGACCGCGAGGTCCACGAGCATCGAAAGGAACAGAATCGAAAGATAGGCGATGGAGCCCTTGAAAACGCGCCAGTCGTCGGCGTGCAGGTGGCTCCGAAGAGGACGCGCCACAAGCCAGAGAAACCACATGCCGAGCCCGAGGGCGGCGACGGCATAGATACGACCGAGCTGGCCAAGCCAGACCGGCAGGAGCGTCACGGCAATCAGCGCGAGCGTGTAGCCCAGGCTGCGCCAACGGGTGCCCTGGTCACCCACCACGTGCGGCATCATCGGCAGGCCCGCCGCGGCGTACTCGCGCTGGCGGACGATGGCGATGCCCCAGAAGTGCGGCGGGGTCCAGAGGAAGATGATCGCGAACAGGATCCACGCGCCGAGGCCGATGTGGCCGTCCATGGCCGCGCTGGCGATCAGCGGCGCCGTCCCGCCCGCCGCGCCACCGATCACGATGTTCTGCGGAGTGCGCGGCTTGAGCCACATCGTGTAGGCGAACACGTAGAAGGCGATGGTGGCCAGGCTGACGAGCACCGGCAGCAAGCCGCCCACCGCGTAGAGCACCGCGGAAGAAAGAAGCGTCAGCAGCGCGCCGTAGGCGACCACGGTCAAAGGCAGCACAGACGCCGCCGGGAGCGGGCGGTTGCGCGTGCGCGCCATGAAGGCGTCCGAGTCGCGCTCGATGTAGGCGTTGAACGCGGAGCTGGCCGCGCCCGCCATGGCCGTGCCTGCGAGCACCGCGAAGGCGCGGCCCGGCGATGGCCACACGTCCTTGCCCAACACCAACGCCGGCAGGCCCGTGAAGACCACGAGCGCCATCACCTTGGGGCGCGCGATGTCGACGTAGAGCCGCACGTTCTCTGCGAACGAGCGCGCCTCTGGCGCCACGATCTCAGTGTCGATCAGGGTCACTTGGCCACCACGGCGCCGAGCGCGGAGGGATGGGTCGAAGCGACGGGGCTACGAACGCCCTCCGCCGCCATCCAGGTCGAAGAGAGCATGACGCACGCGGCGCCCGCGGAGTGCAGCAAGGTGACCTCCACCGGCAGCCGCATCAGCACGTTGGACACGCCGATGACAACCTGAAGGGCCACCGCCGCCAGCACCAGCAGCGCAGGCACGCGCGTGGCGCCACGCTGGACCAGAGCGTTGATCACCGCCACAACCGCCAACGTGTAGGCGACCACGCGGTGCGTGACCTGCAAGCCGACGAGGCCCGAGAAGGTCGGGAACCAGCCCGCACCATTGCAGGACGGCCAGGTGCCACACGCCAGACCCGCGTGGCTGCCCGCGACCAGACCGCCGAGCGCCAGCTGAACAGGCACGAGCACGACCATCAGGACGGCCAGGTTGCGAACCAGCGGCGAGAGCGCAGGCCGCGCCGGGCGCACCTCAAGCTCGCGGACCGACAGCGCAATCAGAAGAAGCAGGGCGCAGAAAGTGTTGCCCGTGACGAGGTGGCTGGCGACCGTCCACTCGGCGAGCAGGTGCAGCACCGTCAGACCGCCCAGGACCACCTGAGCCGCCAGCGCGACCGCGGCGAGCACGTAGAGCCGGCGCAGGGTCTCAGACGCGGCGAAGGCGCCGTTGCGCCAAAAGCGTGCTGCCTGGCCGATGAAGCCGAGGCTCACCAGGCCGGCGACCACCCGGTGCCCGAACTCCAGGTACACATGGAAGTCAAATTCAGGGACCACGCGGCCAAAGCAAAGGGGCCAGTCCGGGCACGACAGGCCTGCGCCATGGGCACGCACTGTCGAGCCGAAGACCAGCAGAAAGCCAGTCAACGACACGAGCGCGAACGCCGTTCGGGATCCCAGACGAGGAGGCATGACGCCTAAACCGCCGCTTTTGCGATGTTTCTGTGAGCGCCACACTCACAGCGCGCGACATCTAGCCGCACCCTGGCGGTGGGGCAAAGGGACGAACGGTTGCAGTCGCGGACAACGGGGTCCGTGGGAACTGATCCGGCGCCGGGCTACGGGTTGCGGCCGCCCCCCACGTGGGCGCGCTTGGAGGCATGAGTGCGCTGGTCCCCTGCCCTTTCGCTCCTGCTGGCGTGCGCGGCATGGCCGCAGCTGGCCGCAGCAAAGCCCATCCAAATCCCGCACGAGGAATTCACGCTCGACAACGGTCTGCGCGTCGTCCTCGCGCCGGATCACTCGGCGCCGATCGTGCACACCCAGGTCTGGTACCACGTGGGCAGCAAGGACGAGGCGCCGGGCCGGACCGGCTTCGCGCACCTGTTCGAGCACCTGATGTTCCAGGGCAGCAAGAACACGCCGGGCGAGTACTTCACGCCCATTCAGGAGGTTGGCGGCACGCTCAACGGCACCACCAACACCGACCGCACCAACTACTTCGAGACGGTGCCGTCGCGGTACCTGCCGCTCGCGCTGTTCATGGAGGCCGATCGCATGGGCGCCCTCCTCGACGTGTTCGATCAGGCCAAGCTCGACAACCAGCGGGACGTCGTGAAGAACGAGCGCCGTCAGCGCTACGAGAACCCGCCCTACGGGCTGGTCTGGGTGGATCTGAGCGCGGCGATGTACCCGGAGGGTCACCCGTACCACCACGCCACCATCGGCAGTCACGAGGATCTCGCCGCGGCCTCGGTCGACGACGTCTCCGGCTTCTTCCGCACCTGGTACGTGCCGAACAACGCGACGCTGGTGGTCGCAGGCGACTTTGATCCTGCCGCGGCGCGCGCGCTCGTGACCGAGCAGTTTGGCTGGATCCCGTCCGGCCCGACGCCCGTCCACGCGACCGCCGCGCCGGTACACCTGACGGAGAGCCGGAAGATCGTCCAGTACCAGAAAGTCCCCGATCGCAAGGTGTGGATCGGCTGGCACAGCGCCGCCGCCTTCCAGGCCGGAGACGCCGAGATGGACATCGCGTCGAGCCTGCTGTGCGACGGTCAGGACAGCCGCCTGTACCGCCGCCTGGTCGAGCGCGATCAGATCGCCCGCGACATCTCATGCAGCCAGACGACCCGTCGCCTGGGCGGCATGTTCCTGGTCGAGGCGACCGCCGCCGAGGGCCACACCACCGACGAGATCGTCGCCGCCGTCGACAACGAGCTGGCCCTGGTGCTCGGCGACGCGCCGCCCACCGCCGAGGAGGTCTCGAGCGCGGTGACGTCCTACAAGGTCGGCGCCTACTACGGGCTGCAGACCATCCAGGGCAAGGCCACGACGATGTCGGGCTACATGGATCTGCTCGGCAAGCCGGACGGCGTGCAGGCCGATCTGAACCGCTACCTGAAGCTCAAGCCGTCCAAGGTGCTCAAGGCGCTCAAGCTCGTCGTCGACGCGCCGCGCGTGGAGCTGCACGTCCTGCCCCAGGCTGACGCGCCCGCCGGAGGTGCCCTATGATCCTGCTCCTCGCCCTGCTCGCCACCAGCCAGGCCGCGCCCGAGCGCGCCATGCCCGCCCCGCTCGCCGCCGGCGAGTTCGTCATGCCCGCCGAGCACACCGCGACGCTGAGCAACGGCGTCGAGGTCCGGCTCGTCGAGAACCACGAGGTCCCGCTGTGGAGCCTGCGCGTGGTCGTGCGCGCCGGTCCCGAGATCGATCCGGCCGACGAGATCGGCCTGCGCTCCGTCACCCTGTCCATGCTCGATCAGGGCGCGGGCGGGCTCGACGCCGCCAAGCTCGCGGCCAGCACCAAGCGCCTGGGCGGCAGCGTGGGCGCCGGGGCCAGCCGCGACACCTTCTGGGTCGGCGCGTCCGGCCCCACCGACACCTTCGGCGCGCTGCTCGACGTGTGGGCGAGCGTGCTCCTGCACCCGGACTTCCCCGCCGACCGCTGGACCATCCAGCAGCGGCAGCTCATCGAGAACCTGGCCGCGGCGCGCCAGGATCCGGACGCCATCGCCGGTCGCGTGCAGCGCCACCTGGTCTACGGCGCGTCCTACGTGGGCCGCCTGGAGAGCGAGGCCGCCTACGCCGCCATCACCGCCCAGGACCAGCGCGACTGGTACAGCCGCTACCTGGATCCGAAGAACGCCGTGATCCTCGTCGGCGGCGATCTGTCGCTCGACGCCGTGGTCGACGCGCTCAACGCCCGCCTGGGCGGCTGGACGCGCTCCGAGTCCTCTCTCGCCGAGACCACGCCGACCCCGCTGCCGTTTGACCACGAGGTCATCTACGTGGTCGACAAGCCCGGCGCGGCCCAGTCGGTCGTGCGTACGCTGCTGCCGGTCGGGGACCGCTCCGACGAGAGCTGGTGGGGCCTGTACCTGGGCAACACCGCGTTCGGCGGCGCCTTCACCGCGCGCGTGAACATGAACCTGCGCGAGGACAAGGGCTGGACCTACGGCGCGCGCTGCGGCGTCGACGACGGCGCGGGCCCGTCGCTCTGGAACTGCTCGACCAACATCCAGACCGACAAGACCGCCCCCGCGGTCTCCGAGCTCCGCCGCGAGATCGCGGACGTCGTCGATTCGCGCCCGATCACCGACAAGGAGATCGCCTTCTTCGGCAGTTACCGGGTGAACGCCTTCTCCGGTCAGTACGAGACGCCGTCCGCGCTGCTGGGTCAGCTGCAGGACATCTGGACCTACCACCTGCCCGCCGACTGGGTCGCACAGTACATCCCGCGCGTGTCGGCCGTCACGCCGGACTCGGCGAACTCCGCGCTCCGGCGCTGGCTCCAGCCCAGCCACGTGTCGTACCTGATCGTCGGGGACGTCGCGCGCATCGGGCCGGACCTGGCCAAGCTCGGCCTGCCGGTCGTGCAGCTCGACGTCGACGGAAACCCTCTGGAGCCCAAGCCGTGAAGCTGTCCGGACGCATCCTCCACCTCGTCGACGACTCGGCCCGGCTGCGCGCGCAGCTCGACGGCGCCGACCTGTCCGGCCCGTCGGGCGCCTACACCTATGGTGTGAACACCGACGCCATGATCTCAGGCCGCGCGTGCACCTACGGGTACACGGGCGAGATCCTAGGCCCCTACTTCCTGGAGTCCTTCCAGGAGGTCGTGCGCAAGGATGACGTCCGCTCGGGCGGCTTCCAGGTGATCGTCGGCGGCCACGCGTACGGCTCCGGATCGTCGCGTGAGGTGGCGGTCGTCGCGCACCAGGGCGCGGGGATCCAGCTGGTCGTCGCCGACTCCTTCCAACGCATCTTCCAAGAGAACATGGTGTACAGCGGCATGCCGTTCACCACCGATCGCGGCGTGCTGGACCGGCTCAACGCGGGTGAGGACGTCGACGTCCGTGGGTTCTTCGCGGACCTGCCCGACTTCTTCCGCACCGTGGCCGAGCACGGCGGCTTGCTGTCGTACGGCACCGAGCTGCTCGCGGGCCGCGTGCGCCCTGAGTACCCGCTCGACACCCCCGCGCGGCCGCTCAACCTGGCGGAGAAGATCATCGCGCAGCGCACCTGGCGTGGCCCCGGTCAGCGCGACGGCATCGCGTCCGTCGGCCCCGGCGACCAGGTCTTGGCCCGCTGCGGCTTTCGCGGCATGCACGAGTACACGACCGGCATGGTCATGTCGCTCTACGCGTCGGAGTGGGGCGCAGCGCCCCTGGATCGCCCGGAGCAAGTCGCCGCGTTCGAGGACCACTTCGTCCTCATCGCGCACGACGCCGTCCCGGAATTCGCCAAGAAGGAGCGCCTCGCCTCCGCGATGCAGCTCACCGAGGAGATGGTCGAGGCGTGCACGCGCAACGGCATCCGACTGCACGGCCCCGGTCGCCCCTTCCCGCCCGGCGTCTGCCACCGCATCGTGGTCGAGGACTACGCGCTGCCCGGTGACATCGTCATCCTGACCGACAGCCACACGCCCACCGCCGGCGTGCTCAACGCGTTCGCGTTTGGTGTGGGCAGCACGGCCATGGCGTTCGCGCTGCGCACGGGCTTGATCCCCGTGACCGTGCCCAAGGTCGTCCGCGTGGACGTGCACGGTCAGGCGCTCGGCGGCCTGTCCCCCAAGGACCTGATCCTGCACCTGATCGGCGACCCGTACTTCCGCGAGGAGCACTGGCGCACCGCGCCCACCGACACCTGCGTGGTGGAATTTGGCGGCCCGGGCCTGGCCCAGTGGAACGTGGACGAGCTCTCGGTCCTCACCAACATGACGGTCGAGGGCGGCCTGATGACCGGCGTCGTCGAGCCCTGCGCGCCGATCGTCGACTTCCTCCGCGAGCGCCGCGGCGTCGACGTGACCGAGCGCCTGGTGCACGCCGACCCCGGCGCCACCTACGAGCGCCTGATCCGCGTGGACCTGGAGCAGGTGCCCCTCACGGTCGCCACGCCCGGCGACAGCCGCAACCGCGCCCCGCTCGACGCGCACGGCGACGTGGCGATCCACAACGTGGTGATCGCGTCGTGCACGGGCGGCTCCCTGGCCGACCTTCGGGCCGCGGCCGACGTGCTGCGCGGCCACACGCTGGCGAGCGGCGTGCGCCTCACCGTCACGCCGTCGTCCACCGACGTCGCGGCCCAGGCCGAGTCCGAGGGCCTGCTCGCGCTGTTCCGCGACCTGGGCGCCGTCGTCACGCCACCCGGCTGCGGGTCGTGCATCGGCAACGGGCCGGGCATTCCCCTCCCCGACGAGACCACGGCGTCGACCACCAACCGCAACTTCGCGCGCCGGATGGGCGCGCCGGGGCCGGTCTGGCTGGTCTCCCCCGCCGTGGCCGCCGCGAGCGCCATCACCGGCAAGCTCACCGATCCGCGGGGCCTGTGACCGCATGGACGTCGCCACCTGGAACGTGAACTCGATCCGCGCCCACCTCGACCACCTGCTCAAGTGGTTGGCGGTGGCCAAGCCGGACGTGCTCTGCATCCAAGAGACCAAGGTCGTCGACGCGCTCTTCCCGCACGCTGAGCTGGAGGCCGCCGGCTACATTCACCGCGCCATCCACGGGCAGAAGACGTACAACGGCGTCGCGCTGATCTCCAAGCGGCCGATCTCCGACATCGCCTTGGGCTTCACGATCGGCGCGCCCGACGAGCAGGCGCGGATAGTGCGCGCCACGGTCGACGGCGTGGTGATCTTTGGCGCCTACTGCCCCAACGGCAACCCGATCGGCACCGAGAAGTATACGTACAAGCTGGCTTGGTACGAGCGCCTGCACGCCGAACTGCTCACGCTGGACCCGTCCACGCCGGTGCTCGTCTGCGGCGACTTCAACGTCGCGCCCGAGGACGCCGACGTCTACGACCCGTTTGAGGCCGAAGGCCAGGTGCTGTGCACCGCGCCAGAGCGCGCCGCGTGGCGCAAGCTCGTCGACTGGGGCCTGGTCGACCTGTACCGCAAGCGGCACCCGTTCGGCAGCGACTACTCCTGGTGGGACTACCGGATGAACGGGTTCCGCAACAACCACGGCTTCCGCATCGACCACGTCCTGGTCACGCCGCCGCTCGCGGCCCGCTGCACCAAGGTGTGGATCGACCGCGCCCCGCGCGCCGTGGAAAAAGCCTCCGATCACGCCCCGGTGATCGCGTCGTTCACGGCCTGACGTGGCGACCCACGCGGTGACCGTCAGCCCGCTGCCCGCGTGGCTCGACCGCGCGCGGCTGCTGGGCGCGGGCGCGTGGACCCACGACGGCCCGGCCGCCAGCGCCAGCCTGGACACCCACGCCGCCGCCGACCTCGCCGCCCGCCTGCGCGGCCTGGGCCTGGACGGCGTTCCAATCGAGCTGACGGTGACGCCGCCCCTGCACCGCAACGTCGTCCGCGACGCCCGCACCGAGGACGCGCGCCGCCGCCGCGACACCACGCCGGGCTTCACCAAGTCCGGCACCCAGACCGACGACGAGGGGCGGTGGAGCCTGACGCCTGAGTCCCTCGCGCTGCGCACCGGTCAGGACGCCGCCAAGCGGCTTGGCCCCAGCGGCCGCGTGCTGGATGCCGGCTGCGGGATCGGCGGGAACAGCCTCGGCTTCGCGCGCGCGGGCCTGACCGTGCTCGCCGTCGACCGCGACGCGACGCGCCTGACGATGGCCCGCCACAACGCGCGCCTCTACGGCGTGGCCGACAAGATCACCTTCCGCGCCGCCGACGCGATGGACGTCCTGCGGGACAGCACGTTCGACCTGGTGTTCATGGATCCGCCCTGGGGCACCGAGTGGTCGCGCGCCTGCACGCGATTGGCGGACCTGGGCGGGTTCGGCGCGCTGGTGGAGCTGGCCGGCGCGCGCGCCAAGCACGTCTGGCTCAAGCTGCCCCCGTCCTTCGCCACCGGCGACCTCGGCCCCGCGGACGTGCGCGCCGTGTTCGGCGACGCGCCGGGCGACCGGGCGCGCATCAAGTTCCTGCTCGCCAAGCTCGACGGGACGCTCTGACGAGAGCGGCCTCGTTCGCGGCGCCCACGCTCCGTACCCAGCGCGCGCGCCGCCGAGCCCGGGTTGGTCCACGACCTACGCAAGCGCAAGGTGCTGAGAAAGAACGGCCCGGCGCACGCTCTCGCGCGGCCGGGCCGAGCTAGCCGACCGAGATCAGGCCGAGCGACGACGACGGAGCAGCGCCGCGGCGCCGAGGCCGAGCGCCGTCCAGCTGCCCACACCGCCCGACTGCGAGTCGCAGCCGCAGGTGGAGTAGATGTCCGAGCCCTGCGACACAAAGCCGTTGTCGCCGTTGCCGAACGGATCGGAGCTGTCGGACGGGGGCTTCACGCCCTTGGCGCTGATCGGGATCTCGACGACCTCGGCGTAGGGGTCGTTCGAGCGCAGGCGCAGGATGCCGGTGAAGTCGCCCGAGCGCGTGGGCTCAAACGTCACGACGACCGGCACCTGGGCGCCCGCCGCGGCGAAGAAGTTGGGCTGCTTGACCGAGAAGGCCGGGTCGCCGTCCAGCTCGACCGAGCCGGTCAGGTCCAGGTAGCCGTCGTCGTTGACCGGGACGGTGAAGTCCTTGTCCGCGCCGATCTCCACCTTGCCGAAGTTGACCTGCTCCACGGCCGGCGTGATCATCGGCACGGGGTGGCTGTAGATCTGCGTGGGGAAGATCAGGTCGACCGAGTCGCTGAACAGCGGGAAGGCCTGACCCCACAGCGGGATGTTGAACGGGAAGTTGAAGAAGCCGAGCAGGTCGATCTCGAAGTGCAGCTCGATGTCGAAAACGTACGCGATGACCGTGTTCACATAGGCCTGGTAGGCGGAGACCAGGCGCATCTCGGGCACCTGCTCGTAGATGTAGATCTCGCCGCCGGTCACGATGTCCGTGTCGTGCAGGGTGGCGAGCGCGACGCCGCCGAACACCGCGGTGGTCTGCGGGTAGCCGGTGATCTTCGGGCCGAACGAGACGTTCACGACGCCCGCGATCGGGATGTTGATGTAGAGCGGCAACACAAACGCCAGGTCACGCGACACGGTGGACAGCGTCTGCGACGAGGGCGTGGAGCCCGGCAGCAGCCACGGGTCAAACGGGTCGCCGTCGAGCGCGAACTTGATGTCCTGCGACCACAGGCGGAACGACACGTACGGGTTGCCGCCCGCGCCGCCGTCACGGATGTCGAACGTCACGTCCAGGCCGGCGACGGCCTTCAGCGCCGCCAGACCGGAGCCCGCGAGCGGCTGGATGTCCTGGTAGATCAGGCCGGGCGAACCGTCCTCGTTGTCCCAGCGGAGGTCCGAGGTGCCCTCGACGTACAGACCGAACTCGGCGTTGCCGCGCAGGGTCAGCGTCACGCCGATCCAGAACTGCGCGATGATGATGTCGAGGTCCACGCCGATGGGCACGACGTACGTGGAGTTCACCGCGGTGCCGGTGCCGTCGTACGTGATGTCCTGCTGATCGGACGTGAACTCCGTCGCGGAGGCGGAGGAGGCGGCCAACATCAGGACGAACGGAGCGAAGCGGAGCATCGTGACCTCATCGACAGCGCGCTAACTAGCCGATCTGCGCGCCATCTTCCAAGCGGTTTCGTCGGAGCTGCCCGGTATTCGCCGGTTCAGGCCCTCTCTGACGCCCCTACCATACAGGAGGAAAGCCAAGGCCCGCAACGCCTTTCGATGGGAATGTCGTCGTCGGTCACGCCTCCGGAAGAACACCGACAACGACCGGTGTACCGCCGTTTTCGAAGCGAAGCACGATCTCGATGCGACGGTCCAGACGGCCGAGCTTTCGGGGGTCCGCCGCCAGGAACGCGCACCGCCAGCCCGTCCAGCGCTCGCGGAGCACGTGGCCCCAACGGGCGTACATCCCGTCCAGGTCGGCGCCATCCGCGACCCGCTGGCCGTAAGGCAGGTTGGCGATCAGCAAGCCCTTGGCAGACGGTGGATCCAGCTCCTCCAGAGGCGAGGTGAGGATCTTGACCTTGTCGCCAACCTTGGCGCGCTGGGCGTTGCCTGTGGTCGCCCGCACGGCGCCCGGGTCCCGGTCTGCGGCCAGGATCGGTGTCGGGACCGCCGTGCCGATCGCCCGCTCGGCCTCGGCCCAGGCGGCCGGGTTGCGATCCGACCAGCGCGCGCAGGGGTACGACCACCCCAGCCGCGGCGACAGCCCCGCCGCCTGGCGAGCCGCCTCGATCGGGAAGGTGCCCGCCCCGCACATCGGGTCGACCAGGGGCATGCCAGGGCGCCAGCCCGCCGACCGCAGCACGGCCGCGGCGAGGTTCTCGCGCAGGGGCGCCTTGGCCGTGGCCTCGCGCCACCCGCGCATGTGCAGGCGCTCGCCCGACGCGTCGACCGAGATCGTCGCGACGTCGTCGACCAGGCGCACGTGCACGCCCAGCGGCGTCTTGGAGGGCGGCATCACCGACAGCCGCGGCCCGCGGAGGCCGTCGATCACCGCCAGCCGGGTCTTCTCCGCCACCAGCTCCCGAAAGCGCATGCGGCTGTTCTGGCAGCTCGCCTCGACCTCGACCGGCTGACCGGACTCTCCGAGCGCCCGCCAGGGCAGCTGCTTCACACGCGCCGCGAGCTCTTCGAGGTTGATCGCGCGGAACTCACCCACGCGCACCAGCACGCGCCCGGCGATCCGGCTGCCGACGTGGACCCGCGCCAACGCCCGCTGCGTCGCCGCGATGAGCACGCCGCCCTCCTCGATCTCGCAGTCGACGTCGAGCTCGGACAGCTCGGCGGCCAGGAGCTTCTCCAGGCCCGGGTGCACCGACACGAACGCCTCGGTCGCGCGCAGCAGCGGCGGGCCGTGCGAGGGCCCCGGTGGCTTGGCCGCGGGTCGACCACCGGGCTTCGGTGGGCCGCCCGACGGCTTCCGCGCACCACCCGACGGCTTGCCGGGCCCACCCGAGGGCTTGGACGGACCGCCCGACGGCTTGCGGGACGCGCCAGCGGACTTCGACGGACCACCGGACGGCTTGCTCGGTCCACCCGACGACTTGGGCGGACGACCCTTGCCTCCTGCCCCGCCACGCGCTCCCGCCATCTTCGCTCCCGATGCCACACCGCGCGGCGTGAATACCGCCAAGCGGCGAACCGTCATATACCGGGTGGCTCTGTCGAGGTGGACATGTCGGATCGTTGGACTCCGGATCGTTGGCGCTCACGCCCTGCACGGCAGCTGCCTGACTACCCGGACGAGGCTGCGCTGAACTCGGTGGAGGCCCGCCTCCGTCGCTACCCGCCGCTCGTGTTCGCGGGTGAAGCGCGCCGCCTCAAGGAGCACCTCGCCAAGGCCTCACGCGGTCAGGCGTTCGTGCTGCAGGGCGGCGACTGCGCCGAGTCCTTCGCGGAGTTCCACGCCGACAACATCCGCGACACGTTCCGCGTGCTGCTCCAGATGGCGGTCGTGCTGTCGTTCGGCGCCACCTGCCCGGTCGTGAAGATCGGTCGGCTGGCAGGCCAGTTCGCCAAGCCCCGCAGCGACAACACGGAGACGCGCGACGGCGTCACGATGCCCGCGTACCGCGGCGACATCGTCAACGGCATCGAGTTCGACCCGGCGGTCCGCACGCCGGACCCCGAGCGCATGATCCAGGCCTACAACCAGTCGGCCGCCACGCTCAACCTGCTCCGCGCGTTCGCGTCGGGCGGCTACGCGGACCTGCACGAGGTCCACCGCTGGAACCTCGCGTCGGTCGATGGCACGCTGGGCGAGCGCTACCGCAAGCTGGCCGACCAGCTCGACGACGCGCTGCGCTTCATGGGCGCGGTCGGCCTGACCGGCGACACCATCCCGCAGCTGCGCGAGACGGAGTTCTTCACCTCGCACGAGGCGCTGCTGCTCCGCTACGAGCAGGCGCTGACCCGCGTCGACTCGCTCACCGGCGACTGGTACGACTGCTCCGCGCACTTCCTGTGGATCGGCGATCGCACGCGTCAGCTGGACGGCGCGCACGTCGACTTCCTGTCGGGCGTCGGCAACCCGATCGGCATGAAGGTCGGTCCGACCACGGACCCCGACGAGCTCATCCGCGTGATCGAGGCGCTTAACCCGTCGAACGAGCCGGGCCGCTTGACGCTCATCAGCCGCATGGGCGCCGAGAAGTGCGCGGACCTGCTCCCGCCGCTCCTCCGCCGCGTGAAGTCCGAGGGCCGCGTCGTCACCTGGATCTGCGATCCGATGCACGGCAACACCCACAAGACCGCCAACGGCTTCAAGACCCGCGACTTCCAGCGCGTGATCTCTGAGGTGCGCACCAACTTCGGCTGCCACTTCAACGAGGGCACTGTCGCGGGCGGCGTACACTTCGAGATGACCGGTCAGGACGTGACCGAGTGTGTCGGCGGCGCGCAGCACATCGACGAGGCGCACCTCGGCGACCGCTACCACACGCACTGCGACCCGCGCCTGAACGCGGCGCAGGCGCTGGAGCTCGCGTTCCTGATCGCCGAGCACCTCAAGGCGAAGCGCTAGTCGCGCCCGCGGCCTAGGCGTCCAGGACCTCGCGGATCTTGGACGTCAGGCCCTCGAGCGTGAACGGCTTCTGCAGGAAGTTCACGCCTTCGAGCAGCACGCCGGCGCGCACGACCGCGTCGTCGACGTAGCCGGACATGTAGATCACCTTGATCCCCGGCCGCAGCTCGGAAACCCGGTCGGCGACCGCCCGGCCGCCGAGCCCGGGCATCACGACGTCCGTCAGCAGCAGGTGCAGAGGGCCCTCGTGCGCCTCCGCCTGCTTGAGCGCGTCGGGCCCGTCCGACGCCACGACGACCGTGTACCCCGCGCGCGTGAGGATGCGGCGGACGAGCATACGCACCGCCGCTTCGTCCTCCACCACCAGGATGGTCTCGCCCCCAGTCACTGCGTCTTGCACCACTTGGGCGCCCTCCCGCTCCACGTTCGACTGCCCCGCCCGCGGCAGACAGACCTCAAACATTGTCCCTACCCCTACCTCGGATTCGACGAGGATGTGCCCACCGCGCTGCTGCACGATGCCGTAGACCGTCGCCAGCCCAAGGCCCGTTCCATGGCCGTGGTCCTTGGTGGTGAAGAAGGGATCGAACTAACGGACCCGCCCGCTCTTGATCCGGGCCCACTCCCGTGGATGGATGAACGCCGGGTAAAGCGCCATACTCGCCCAGCTGAACGGGCCGATCTGCATGGTGACGGCCACCAAGCTGTGGAACACGACGCCGAGCACCAAGTACACATCCCGCGCGCGCAAGCGCCTGAGCCACCCCGCGAACCCGCCAACGGAGGTCGGCTCCGCTTCCGCCAGCCAAGCGATCAGCCAAACCGGGGATGTCACCTCCCAAAGCCAGGTCAGCAGCGTGGCCGCCTGGGTGAGCGGGTAGAGCGGCGCCATCCAGCGCATGTCGTGGAGCTGCCAGGTCGGCTGTTGCTCGATGTACCAGAGCGCGCCGAGGTCACCGCCGGGCACCCAATGGTCGGACAGCTTCTGCCAGCCGGTGGTGCCGTACATCACAACGGCCTGGACCACGATCAAAAAGCGCGGCCAACGCATCACGGTCCGCTCGGAGGTCCACGCCCCGGTCGCTCGACGACACTCGACCGAGAGCGTGCGGCTGGGCCCCGCCAGCACGAGCAGCCACAGCCCGTTGGTGATCAGCGAGTCGTAGCTGCCCGCCGCGTGACCGTTGAGATCCCCCAGCGCCATGAAGCTCTGCAGGCAGACGAGCGCGATCAGCCGCGCGACGATCTCCCCGCCGACCCCCAGGGCGAGCAGCGCCGCGCTGACGACCGCCGCGATCGCGAGCCCATCGCGCGTCGTCGTGTCGAACCCGCCCAGCAGGCGCCAGAGCGGGTCGCTGTCCAAGTGCTGGCGCCAGCCGCCGTGCGCGCTGTCCGCCCACGCGGCGCCGTACACGCCGCTCCACCAGACCGATCCGAGCGTCCGGAGCACGCAGGTGGCGACGAGCAGACGCACGAGCGCGATCGAGGTGCCGACCTCGCGCACGTCCAAGAACGCGACCCACCTAAACCAGCGCCTCATCGCAGCGCCGTCAGGTCGATCTCGACCTCGTGCTCGAACTTGCCGTCGAACTCCATCCCGGCCGCGGCCTCG
Organism: uncultured Pseudomonadota bacterium; assembly: GCA_903861005.1. Lineage (GTDB taxonomy): Bacteria > Myxococcota_A > UBA796 > UBA796 > CAIOSP01. The sequence continues at coordinate 46,802 of CAIOSP010000068.1, read as the reverse complement.
GTGGGCGACAGCGTACGGTAGCGGAAGAAGCGCGCGCGGAGCGTGTCTGCGCGGGGCCGCTCGACCGCAGCCCGCTCGCCCATCCACTGCGCGAACACGCGCCACTCGCGCCCGAACTTGGGCCACGAGTAGCGAAAGATCGCCGCGCGCAGGCGGTCGTGGTCGAAGATCGCGCGGTTCCAGGTGGCGGTGTCGGAGCGCTCCTCAAAGAGCGGCCTCCACTCCCCGTCCTCAAACACGTCCACGATCAGCCGGGCGGGGTAGCGCTGCGGCGCGACGAACATCCGCCATGACTGCCAGGTGCCGGTCAGCTCATAGTAGTGATTGAACGGACGGACGATCGCGTCGCGCACCGACATGAACGACGTCATCGCGCCCCACAGCTCGTCCTCGAACTGCTTCGGGGTCTGGTGCACGCCCACCATGCCCAGGCGCGCACGCCACGCGTCCAGCTCCGCCCGCACCGTCGGGTCATGCCACGACGAGCGGTTCATGCCGCCGACGGGCGCTGGGAACGCGCACACGCCGATCGCGATCAGGTGCGCGGTGATCAGCGCCGCGCGCACCTGGGGCCACGCCAACAGCGCCACCTAGTTGCCGAGGACCGGGACCAGACGAAGCCCCTCGATCTCGGCCCCCACCAGATCGTGCAGCTCGACGCTCAGGCAGAACGGCAGCCCGTCCGGGCACGGCTGACAGGCTGCGCCGATCGCGGCCGCGTAGTTGCAGATGGTGAACGGGTCGTCGCTGCCGAGCGCGCCGCTGGCCCCGCGCGTGTCGCCCAGGCCCACCAGGATCCCGTCGCCCAGGCCCGACCCGTCGGGGAGGAACGTCGCCTCCAGGCGAAAGTTGTGGACCGGCAGCGGGTAGCCGCCGATGTCGAGGTTGATGCTCGCCGCGGTGGTGGAGAACCAGGGCGCGTCATCAAAGGACGACACCGGAAAGTCCCAGGTCGGACGGTCCAGATCCTGACGAACCTCGCCGTCCACCACCAGGCCCGGGCCGCCGTTCTGCTTGAGCGTGTGGGCGTCCGCGTAGGCCACGCCCACCAGCACCGGCACGTCGAAGTTGGACGCCAGGAAGGAACCGAACCCGCCCGGCTCCACCCAAGTCGCGTTCACCAGGTCGAGTTCGTAGGTGCGGCCGACCACCGTGTCCGGACCGTCCTGAAGCGGCAGGCCCAGCTCCGACGTGCGGAACTTCACGGTCGACGTGCCCGCGCAGTCCGTCAGCTCCAGAACGTAGCCGGTGCTCGGCTTGAGCCCACCGTCAAAGGTCACGTCCAGGTTCAGGCCGGTGTTGTCGACGACCACCGTGGTCGGCTGGACCAGCCCGCCCTCGTCGGTCAGGCGCACCTTGTAGACGTCGGACGCCTCCGCCACGCTCAGGTGCGGGAACCCACGCCAGGACCAGCCCTCCGTCTGATCCGCCGGCACCGTGGCCTGCACGCGCGCGGTGCACGCGGTGACCGCTCCGTCGTCGAACCAGCCCGTGTCGAGCAGCTCGCCGCCCGCAGGCACCTTCATCTGGCAGCCGGACAGCACGAACAGCGCGACGATCGCAGGACGCATCACTCCTCCACCACGCGCACGTGCAGCACATACCAGCCAGGCATCCCGATCATGCGACCCTCATCCAGCACACGCACGCGGATCGTCTCGACCTCGGTGACGTGGCGCTCCAGCAGCGGGTCGGGCTCCCAGCCCAGCTCGCCGGACGTGACCGTCTGGACGACCGAGCCCGCCGCATCCACACGCTGGATCTCGAAGTTGCCCGCCGATCCGAACTCGTGCGCGTCCACGTCGAACACCACGTCGTGCCGACCGATCGGCACCTCGATCGTGTACCAGTCCTGGTCGCGCGAGTCGGAGAAGCTGCCGAACACCGACACGTCCCACGGCGGCGTCAGGCCCGCGCCGAGCAGCTGCGCGGTGGCGGCGGTCTCGTTCGCGGCCTCGTCCACGTCCCAGGACACAGGCGCCTTGGTGCTAGAGGCCATCAGCTCGTAGAAGTAGCTGTCGCCGCCGCCCCCGCCGCCGCCATCCCCCACCGTCTGACGGATGAACGTGGTGAAGGCGTCGGGGCCCACCGGCATCTTGAAGTGGACCTCAGGCAGGTCCTGCCAGTGGTTCACGCCGACGTTGATCCCGCTGGCGGACGACAGCGTCATCGACAGGTGCGCGTCGCTGCCCAGGCGGTAGCCGTCCACGTCGACCGCCAGCCAGCCGTCCTCGGTGGTGCTGAAGGTCCAGAAGTCGGCGTCGGGCGCGTCGGTGAACGTGCCGCAGCCCTGCACTTCCAGCGGGATCGCGTTCGCGGTGGCGGCGTCGTTGTTCGGCTCGACCTCGGGCTGAGCGCAAGGCGGCAGCGGATCCGTGTCGGGGTGCTCGACGTCGGTGTCGGCAGGCGTGGTGTCGTCGGTGCTCCCGTCCGTGGACGGCTTGTCGCCCGACGGCAGACCAGGATGGCAGGCCAGCAGCGCCAACCCGAGCACACCCGCGATGGCAGACGAACGACGCACGCGACCTCCCCGCCGCCGTTGTAGCCGGGCAAGGGCCGAGATCGCCAGCCTGGATCGCCAACCGCGACCGGGCGCGTCACCATCCCGCTTGTGGCCGAGGCGTTGTGCTGTAGGATGCGGCACCCCGGGGAGTCCCCTTGCGCCTGTTCCTGCCTGTGATCATGCTCGCCTCCGCCTGCGAGCCCGCCGCCTCCGATCCCGACGGAGTCCAAGCGCTGCCGGCCGACGCGCCGATGCCCGTCGATGCCGCCGTCGAGCAGCGCGTCACCGACATCCTCGACCAGACCGACATCGTCACCCAGGCGTCCTGGATGGCCGGGAACACGCTGCTCTCGGTCGATGGCGCCTACACCACCCCTGGCGACGCCGCGTCCGGCCTGCCCGGCTTCCGCATGACCGACGGGCCGCGCGGCATGGCGCTCGAGCTGGCGACCGTCTTCCCGGTGGGGATGGCCCGCGCGGCCACCTGGGACACCGCCCTGGAGCGTCGCGTCGGCGAGGCGATCGGCGCGGAGGTCTACGCCCACGGCGAGGACGTGCTGCTCGCCCCATGCATCAACCTGGTCCGCCACCCGCGCTGGGGTCGCTCCCAGGAGAGCTACGGCGAGGACCCGCTGCTCACCGCGCGCATGGGCGTCGCGTTCGTGCAGGGCGCGCAGGAGCACGTGCTCGCCACCGCCAAACACTTCGCCGCGAACAGCATCGAGGACACCCGCTACACGGTCGACGTGCAGATGGACGCGCGCACCCTGCACGAGGTCTACCTGCCCCACTTCCGCGCGGTGGTGCGCGACGCGGACGTCGCGGCGGTGATGACGTCGTACAACCAGCTCAACGGCGCCTACTCGGCCGAGAACAAGCCGCTGGTCCAAGACATCCTCAAGGACGACTGGGGCTTTACGGGCGTGGTGATGTCGGACTGGGTCAACGGCGTCTACGACGGCGTGAAGGCGCTCGACGCAGGCCTGGACCTGGAGATGCCGACGCCGCGCGCGTACGCGGGCCTCGGACCGTCCGCCGAGCGCGGTGAGGCGAACGCCGACCGGATCCGCGCCGCCGCCACCCGGCTCGTGCGCCGCCAGCTGGAGTACGGCCTCGACACCCGCACCCGCGACACCACCGCCGACCCGCGCACACCCGCGCACTTCGCGCTGGCCCGCGAGGCCGCCGCCAAGTCGATGGTCCTGCTCAAGAACGACGACGCGCTCCTCCCGCTCGACCCGGGCGTGCGGGGTACGGTGGCGCTGGTCGGTCGCCTCGCGGACGCGGTGAACACCGGCGACACCGGCTCCAGCAACGTCATGTCCGAGGGCGTGGTCACGCCCGCCGCGGGCCTGGCCGAGGCGATCGGCGATCGCCTGTCGCTGCACGCAACCGACACGCCGGACGCCGCGGCGCTCGCCGACATCGCCGCCGCCAACTTCGCCATCGTGGTGGTGGGCCTCACGGCGGACGACGAGAGCGAAGGCATCAGCGCGGCGTCCGCCGGGGACCGGGAGACGCTGGCGCTCTCGTCGGCGCACATCGCGCTCATCCAGGCGGTGCGCGCCGCCAACCCCAAGACCATCGTGGTGCTGGAGGGCGGCAGCGCGATCACCGTCGAGGACTGGTTCGACGACGTCCCGGCCGCGCTGCTCGCCTGGTACCCCGGCCAGCAGGGCGGGTACGCGCTCGCCGACGTCCTGTTCGGCGTGGTCGCGCCGTCGGGCCGCATGCCCCTCAGCGTCCCGCGCACCGAGGATCAGCTCCCCACGTTCGACAACAGCTCGCCCACCGTGACCTACGGCTACCTGCACGGCTACCGCTGGCTGGACCGCCAGGCCCTGGACCCGCGCTTCCCCTTCGGCTTTGGCCTGTCGACCACCACGTTCGCGCTCTCCGAGCTGTCGCTGGAGGGGTCGATGGACGACGTGAAGGGCTCGTGGACCGTGTCGGTGAGCGTCGAGAACACCGGCGCCCGCGCAGGCGCCGAGGTGGTGCAGGTCTACCTGGCGCCGCAGGATCCGGACCTGGAGCTGCCCGACCGCGTGCTCGCTGGGTTCGCCCGCGTCGAGCTCGCGCCGGGCGAGTCGGGCACGGCCGAGGTCACCCTCGACGCCCGCGCGTTCGCCACCTGGGACGACGCGACGGACCGCTGGCTGGTCCGACCCGGCACCTGGAACGTGGAGGTGGGCACGTCGTCGCGGGATCTCCCGCTCACCGCCTCCGTCGACGTGTTCCCGCGCAGCAAGCCCTGAACCGCCGCCCCGTCACCGTCCGTCCGGGGCGCTCGCGGGGCCCGCGCGGACGCGCTACGACCCGCCCCCGACTTGGAGCCCCCCATGGCCGTGACCGTGCTCACCGATGATGACTTCGCCGCCAAGCTGGCCGAGGCGGACAACGCGATCGTCGACTTCTACGCCGGCTGGTGCGGGCCCTGCATCATGTTCAAGCCCAAGTTCAACCGCATCAGCAACGACTACCCGCACGTCACCTTCTTCATGGTGAACGGCGAGGCCGCGCCCGCCGCGCGCAAGACCGTCACGATCGACAACCTGCCCTTCTTCGGCCTGTACAAGAAGGGCGAGCGCGTCGACGGCTTCAGCACCACCGAGGAGCCTTACTTCCGCCAGAAGATCGAGGAGACGTTCGGCAAGGGCGGCGCGTCGTGAAGCCGCCCGCGGTCAAGAAGGCCGCCGCCGCCTACACCTCCGACCAGATCGCGCAGGCGATCGAGGCGATCACCGAGCGCGAGGAGGAGACCCTCGCGGTGGACGGTGACGACATGGGCGAGCGCCTGACGCACCTGCTCCTGGCCCAGCGCATCCGCGCGCGCATGGACGCGGGCGAGGACGCCAAGGACGCGTTCCGCGCCGAGATGACGTCCGTGCGTGAGACGATCACGAACGGCTAGGGAATGCGCGACCGCACGCACTGGATCTTCGACCTGGACGGCACGCTGACGGTGGCCGTCCACGACTACGCCCAGATGCGCCGCGACCTCGGCCTGCCTGAAGCCATGGCGATCCTCGAGGCGATCGCCCTGCTGGCGCCGGACCACGCCGCCGAGGTCCACCACAAGCTCGACGCGATCGAGCGCCACTACGCGGACATCGCCACCCCTGCCGCAGGTGCGTCCGACCTGCTCGACGCGCTGAAGGCGCGTGGGGTGACCGTGGGCATCCTCACCCGCAACCGCCGCTCGATCGCGCTTCGCACGCTTGAGGTGATCGGCCTTGCGCACCACTTCGACCCCGCACACGTGCTGGGTCGCCACGAGGCGCCGTTCAAGCCGGACCCGGCGGGCGTGCATCACCTGCTGTCCGCATGGTCGATCGACCGCGAGCGCGCGTGGTTCGTCGGCGACTCGCGGCATGACCTGGAAGCCGCGGAGAACGCGGGCGTGCCGGTCGCGATCGTGAACCCCACGCCCAGCCCTGGCTGGTCCGGTCGCGCGGCGCGGATCGTCGACGACCTGCACGCGCTGGTCGCCGAGTTGGAGGCGACGGATGGCTGAGGTGGTCGTGATCGGCGCGAGCCTGCCGGGCCTCGCCGCCGCCACCTGGCTCGCCCAGGCCGGGGTCGACGTCGCGCTGCTCGATCGACGCGTCGACCTGGCCGACACGGCGTTCGCCCGCGGGCCGGGCGTCCTCCACGGGGGCCTGCCCGAGCAGGCCTGGCGGCTGGTGTCGAGCCTGGGCGCCGATCAAGCGGGGGTCCTGCACCGCTTTGGCGCCGAGGGGCTGGAGCTGCTGTCCACCCTGGCGCCGGTGAACCCGTGCGGCACCGTGTGGGCGGCGGCGGAGTCGGAGCGTGAGCCGGGCGAGCTGGCGCGCAGCGTGGACGCGCTCCAGGCGATGGGCCTGCCCGCCGAGCTGGGCGACGGCGCCCGGGTGGACGCCGAGGTCGGCAGCGTCGGGTTTCACGGCGGGATGTGGCGTCCGGACGAGGGCACCTGCGTGCCGATCGACGTCGTCGCGGCCCTGCTCACCGGCGCGCGCGCGGCGGGCGTCGTCGTCCACCTCGGCGCCCGCGTCACCGACGTGCGCGCCCACGACGGCGCGTTTGAGGTGGTCGCCGGCGCGATCACCGTACCCGCCGAGATCGTGATCTACGCCGGGGAAGCCGACGCGATCGGCCTCGACTCCTTCTACGACGACTGCCTGTTCCCCGTGCGCGAGCAGGCGCTGGCGCTCCGGCGAGCCACCCCGCTCCCCCTCGGCCTGCGCGCGGCCTTCGGCTGGACCCAGGCCTGGACCCGACCCGACGGCGCGTTGGCCCTCGCCGGCTGCCGCTGGGCCAGCGACCACATGGAGGAGGGTGAGACCGACGACCACACCCTCAATGAGCACGTCCAGGCCAAGCTGGAGGGCTTCGCGCACCGCTACTTCCCTGACGCGGGCGAGGTGATCGAGCGCTGGGCGTGGATCCAGGCCCACACCTGCGACGGGCTGCCGTTGGTGGGCCCGCTGCCGGGTGATCCGCGGCGTGTCAGCCTGGTCGGCTTTGGCGGCTGCGAGGCCGGGCTCGGCGTTCGGTCCGCGCGCGCCGTGGTCGACGGGATCCTGCATGGCCACGCGGATGGCGTGCCCACCGGATTCGCCCCGAGCCGCTTGATCGCGTAGGGCAAGGAGCACGGAGTCCGCTTGTCCCCTCGCACGCTGCAGCTCGACGACACGATCCACGCCTACCTGATCGCCCACGGCGTACGCGAGCCCGACGCGGCGCGCGCGCTGCGCGAGCACACGCAGGCCCACCACCCGCGCGCGCAGATGCAGATCTCGCCCGAGCAGGGGCAGCTCCTCGACTTCCTGGTGCGGGCGCTGGGCGTGCGCCGCGCGATCGAGGTCGGCACGTTCACCGGCTACAGCGCGCTGCGGATCGCCGGCGCCATGCCTCCCGACGGCAAGCTGCTGTGCTGCGACGTGAGCGACGAGTACACCGCGCTCGGCCGGGCCGCGTGGGCCGACGCCGGGCTGGCCGACCGCATCGAGCTCGTGCTCGCGCCCGCCGCTGAGACGCTGGCCACGCAGATCGCCGCGGGCGGCGCGGGCGCTTGGGACATGGTGTTCATCGACGCCGACAAGAGCGCGTACGCGACCTACGTCGACCAGTCGCACACGCTGCTGAAGGTCGGCGGCGTGGTCGCGATCGACAATGTGCTGTGGTCGGGCCGCGTGGCCGACCCGGACGTGCACGACGCGGACACCGACGCGCTCCGCGAACTCAACGCCTTGCTCGCGGTCGACGCGCGCTGGGATCTGGTCATGCTGCCGATCGGTGACGGCTGCACGCTGCTGCGGAAGCGCTGAGGACCTATGGCGCTGCTCCTGCTCACCAACCAGCTCCACACCGGCGGCGCCGAGACGTACGTGGTCACGGTGGCGAACTGGCTGACGGCGCAGGGCGACCCGCCGGTGGTGGCGGCCACGCCGGGCGGGCTGATCGAGCGGCTGGACACACGTGTCCGCTACTTCCCCACCCCGCTGAAAGATCTGCGCGCCTCCATCCCGCTCGCGGCGTGGCGCGTGCGCAAGCTCGTGTCGCGCTTTCGCCCCACGGCGGTGGTCGCCAACTCCATGGTGACGGCGTGGGTGGCGCGGTTGGCGGTCGGTCCACGCGTCCCGGTGATCGCCGTCGCGCACGGCTGGCCCGCCGATCGCTACCGCTACGTCGCGCGCCCGCTCGCCGTGGCCGATCGGGTGGTCGCGGTGAGCGAGGACGTGCGCCGTCGCCTGATCGAGGCCGGGCTGCCGGAGCGTAAGGTGGTTGTCGTGCCGAACGGCGTGGACCTGGGCCGCTTCGCCCCGCGCGACGCCGCCACGCTCCGTCGCGCCCGTGAGGCGTGCGGCGCCACGTCAGACGACGTGCTGGCGATCAGCGTCGGCCGCTTCGTCGACCAAAAGGCGCAGCACCACCTGGTGGAGATCGCGCGCCGTCTCAAGGACGCAGCGCCCAATCTGCGCGTCGCGATCGTCGGCTGGGGCCCACGCGAGGTCGAGCTCCGCGCGGCGATCGCGGCGGCGGGCCTGCAGGATCGGGTGCGGCTGCTGATCGATCGCAAGGACGTGCCCGACCTGCTGATGGCGTCCGACCTGTACGTGTCGACGTCGGACTGGGAGGGCATGCCGCTGTCCACGATCGAGGCGCTCGCCGCGGGCTTGGCCGTCGTCACCACGGCGACCGAGGGTGTCGGCGCGCTGGTCGACGACAGCAACGGCACGGTCGTCCCGGTGGCAGAGGTGGGCGCGATGACCGACGCCGTGCGCGCGCTCGTCGATGACGAGGTCACTCGCCTGGGCAAGGGCTCAGCGAGCCGCGCGCGCGCCGCCGCGTCGTTCTCGTCGGACGTGATGTGCGCGGGCCTGATGCGTGTCGTCCAGTCGTGTTCGGAGCCTCGATGAAGCCGTTGCGGATCGTGCAGGTGGTGCCCTCCTTCGTCGTCGGCGGCGCGGAGACCTTCGCGCTCGCGCTCGCCGAGGCGCAGCTCGCCGCGGGCCATGATGTGCACCTGCTGTCGATCAAGGACGGAGGCCCGCTGACCACGCGCTTCAGCCACGCGCTGGACGGGCGCGTGTGGATGATGGGCAAGCGCTCGCGCTGGGACGCGACCGTCCTCGATCGGCTGCTCAAGACCTTCAAGCGCCTGAAGCCGGACGTGGTGAACACCCACCTGTTCACGTCGCTCGCGTGGGCGAGCGTGACCGCGCGCGCCGCGGGCGTACCCACCATCGTGCACACCCAGCATGAGGTCCATGACGACGACCAGTGGTACCTTCCGCCGGTCCGCCAAGCGCTCGCGCGCGGGCTGGACGCGATCGTCGGCTGCTCGGCGGCCACCGTCGAGGACGTGCACCGTCGCAAGTACGCGCCGGGGATCCCGGTCGAGCTGATCGAGAACGGCGTGCCGCTGGGCGATCGACCGCGCGCCCCGCTGGACGGCGATCCGCTCGTCGTCGGCACGGTCGGTCGGTTGGTGCCGATCAAGGGCCAGCGCTTCCTGGTTGAGGCGGTAGCCCTGCTGCGCGATCGCGGCACCCGCGTGCGGCTGGTGATCGCCGGCGACGGCGAGTCGATGGGCGAGCTCACCGAGCAGGTGCGGGCGCTCTCGCTAGGCGACCGCGTCACCCTCCTCGGTCGCGTCGACGACGTGCCGATCCAGGTCGCGCGCTTCGACCTGTTCGCGCTGCCGTCGCTGTCTGAGGCCATGCCGATGGCGCTGATCGAGGCTGCTGCGGCCGGGCTGCCGCTGCTGGTCACCACCGGCGGCGGCGGGCCGACCTTGCTGGAGGCCGGCGCCGGCGGCTGGGCGGTCGAGCCCGGCGACGCCGCCGCCCTCGCCGAGAAGATCGAGGCCTACGCAACGCTGTCGGTCGCTTCGCGGCGCGCGCTCGGCGACGCGAGCCACGCGGTCGCGCACGCGCGCTACGACATCGCGGCGACCGCGGCGCGCTACATCGATCTCTACGAGCGGCTCGGCCGCGACCCGCGAGGCATCAGGAGCCACCCATGAGCTACGACCTGTTCGTCCAAGACCTCCCGCCCGATCTCGACACGGAGGACGACATTCCCGACGACTTCGAGCCTCGGTCGCTCGGCGCGCGCAGCGCCCTGATCGCCCAGATCCTCGCGATCCTGCCCGCCGCCGACTTCAGCGACCCCAGCTGCGGCGTGGTGAAGGGTGACGGCTACGCGATCGAGATCAGCCTGGGTGATGCCCAGACCGTGCCGTCCTTCGCGCTGCACCTACGCGGCGGCGACGGCGCGCTGCCGGCGGCCCACCACCTGCTGGACTCGCTCGGTCTCGACGCCCTCGACCCGCAGGCCGAGTCGGGCCTGTTTGTGTTCGACGAAGAGGCGATCGCCAACTTCAAGGCATGGCGCAAGTTCCAGGACACGGTCGGCGGGTAGGCGACGTCGGGCTCGCGCAGTGCGGGCAAGACTCTGTGGCGTACGCGCAGCGTGGGACCCCACCACCCTCCCACCGTTCGGCGGGGCGCGTCTGGCGGTGTGCTAGGCCCCGGGCGACCTCCGCGCGACCTCACCGCGGAGCGCTCCGAGGGTCCCATGCGCAGCCACTTCCTGCTCCTTCCGCTCCTGATCGCCGCGTCCGCGTGCGGCGCCCCCAAGGACGCCTCGGGCGACACCGACGTCGACGGCGCCGACACGGACGTCGCCGTGGACACCACCCCTGGCACAGATACCGACGCGGTCGGCGGCGGTGACACCGACAGCACGCCTCCAGAGGACACGGACGTCGCCGCTCCTGTCAATCCGATCGGCGAGTGGACCCTCAGCAACGCCGTGGTCACCAGCTACACCGACTGCCAGACCCAGCCGGGCGTCCTCGCGGACGTGTCAGTGACCTGGAGCGAGCCATACGCGCCCTCGGTGCAGCTCACGATGAGCGCGTTCTCCGATCCGTTCAGCTGTACCCGCAACGGCTCCGTCATCACCTGCAACGGCCAGGGCTACCGCTCCCAGGGCAGCGGCTACTACGTGGACCTCATCGCCGGCCTGTCGATGACGCTGGGGCCGCAGGACGGCACGGCCACGGTCGTCCGCACGGACACGCGGGTGTGCACGCCCACAAGCGGCACGTGCCCGACCAACTCCGCGTGCAGCACCACGAACGAGTGGGACGCCGCCAAGCCGTAGCGACGGCCGGTCGAGTCGCGCGACGCCTCGGCAACGCGCGAAGGCTGGACGGCGAGCGCCGGATGACGACCAGGCGAGTCGCCACGATCAGGGAGCGGCGTTCGGCCCCCACAGGACGGGCCCGATCCGCCGCACCAGCTCGATCGCGCCAGGCGCGGACAGGTGTGCGCCGTCGTAGGACGTGAGCTGCCCTACGCCGTCGCCCACGCGGGTCAGGCAGCCGTCCGCCTCACACAACGCGTCACGCGCGGAGATGAAGACGGCGTCGGTGCGGGCGAGCGCTTGCATCACGCGCGCGTCACCGTCGTCGGCGACGACGCCGACGAGTCGGCGTGCCGGCAGGAGCGGCCTGCTCAAGCTGCCCCTTGCGTAGGCGATCACGGCGTCCGGAAGCGGCGGCGCCCACCACGGCACCGGCCCCACCACCACCACGCGCCCGACGCCAGACGCGCGCAGCGCCGCCACCGTCTGCGCGAGCCCTCCCAAGTCGTAGCGCCAGGTCGCGTGCAGCACGACGATCTCGGGCCGCAGCGCGCGGACGGTCTCGAACACCGACGCGTTCATGTCCTTGCACTTCGGCTGACTCGGCTGCGTGTAGCCCAAGATCGGCGGGCACAGGCTCGACGTGAGCTGGCTGACTCCGTACCCGCGCCCCTTCGCGAAGGCCTTCACGCCCGGCACGAGCGACGCCGCGTGCGAGTCGCCCCACACGACGATGCGGTGCGGGTGCGAGCGGTCCACACAGGTTGGCCCGAACTGCGTCGCGTCTTGGGACGGCTCCAGGAAGCACTGCGCCGCCTCGCCGCGGTCCTCGTTCACGGGCACGAACAGCAGCGCGCGCACGCCGGCGGGGAAGCGCGTCGGGAAGCCTCCCATGAGGATCGCCGCGCCGCCGAGCAGGGCGACCAGCGCCATCGCCGTCGTCCATCCCGCAGTGCGCGCGACCGTCGGCTCGCGCGCGAGCGCCGGACGCTCGAGCCAGCGCGTGGTCGCCCAGGCCAGAGCCAAGGTCACCCACAACACGTCGACCCGACCCGGCGCCGGGAGCGGCGCGACCGTGAGCAGCGTCGCGAACACAAACACCGGCCAGTGCCACAGATAGAGCGCGTAGCTGAGCTCCCCGAGCCACACGAGCGGTCGGACAGCGAGCGCCCGACTCACGATCGCGCCTGGACCGGCGAGCAGGAGCACGCACGCGCCGAGAACCGGCCCCGCCGAAGCGCCAGCCGGCGGCAGGACGTCGGTACCCACGCCGAAACCCGCCGCTACGATGAGCGCGAGCCCCACCCAGGCGAGCCAACCCGCGAACGGCGTGCGCGGACCACGCTCGCTGGGCACGCACGCGAGGACGCCGCCGAGCGCCAGCTCCCACACCCGCGACCAGGGCGCGTAGAAGGCCGCCGTCGGATCGGTCGAAGACAGCCAGGCGCACGCACCAAACGACGCTGCCGCGACCACAAGCAGCACCACGCGAAGCGCCCGCGCGCCGCCCGCGCGCCACGCCGCCCAGAGCAGCCCAGGCCAGAGCAGGTAGAACTGCTCCTCCACGCCCAACGACCACAAGTGCATCAGCGGCTTTCGCGCGGTGGCCGTGTCGAAGTAGCCAGCCTGACTCCAGAGCAGGAAGTTCGAGCCGAACCCGGCGCCGGACACCGCTTGCCAGCCCAGCTCCACCAGCTCGGCAGGGGACAGGAAGACCAAGCCCGCGATGAGCGTCGCGCCCATCACGACCGAGAGCGCCGGGAACAGGCGCCGGACGCGGCGCATGTAGAAGTCCCGTGCGCTCCAGGAGCCGTCCTGCAGCGCGCGCTGCACGATCCCCGTGATCAGGAACCCCGAGATCACGAAGAACACGTCCACGCCGACGAAGCCGCCGCGCACCCACTCCGGCGACAGGTGGTAGGCGAGCACCAGCGCGATCGACACGCCGCGCAGGCCGTCGACGTGCGCCAGCCGCGCGGGTGTTGCTGACGTCGTCACGCGCGTCGCCGCGACGCACAGAGTCCCGCCGTCTGCGCTGTTGGACGCGCGCCGTCCGACCGCATCGCCTAGCCCTTCCGGAACCAGCGGATCGTCTCGTCGAGCGCGTCCTCAAAGACCTCGCTCGCCGACCAACCCAACCCAACGCGCGCCGCGTCCACGTCCGCGCAGGACAAGCGCACATCCCCCTCGCGCTCGCCAAGGTGCGTGACGGGCACGTCGCCCACGATCGCCCGCACGCGCGCCGCGAGCGCATTCACGGTCAGCATGCGGCCCGTCCCAATGTTGTAGACGCCCGGCTTGCCTCGCAGCCCCGCGACGTTGGCCCGTGCGACGTCCTTCACGCTCACGAAGTCACGGCCCTGCTCGCCGTCGCCGAAGATCGTCAGCGACTCGCCACGCAGTGCGCGCTCGACAAAGCGCGGGATGACCGCGCCGTACGGCCCGCCCGGGTCTTGCCGGGGCCCGAACACGTTGAAGTAGCGCAGGCCCACGCAGCCCAGGCCCAGCGCGGTGAACGACGACGCGAACGCCTCGTTGGCCAGCTTGCTGGAGGCATACGGGCTCTCCGGCGCGACGGGGTCACCCTCGCGCTTGGGCAGGCCCGGCAGCGACCCGTACACCGCACAGCTCGTCGCGAAGACGAGGCGCTCGACGCCCGCCGTCCGCGCCGCCTGTGCGACCGTCACGAACCCGCCGCCGTTGACCGCGTGGTAGCCGACCGGATCGGCGCAGGACTCTGGCACGCTGATGCGCGCCGCCAGGTGAACGACGTGGGTCACGCCCCGCATGGCGACCGCGACGGCGTCCGCGTCCGTGATCGAGCCGACCTGCAGTTCGGCGTGGGTCACGTCCAGGTTCTCGCGGCGGCCGGTGGACAGGTCGTCGAGCACGCGCACCCGCGCGCCCTGAGCCTCCAGCGCGGCGACGGTGTGCGAGCCGATGAAGCCAGCGCCGCCAGTGACCAGGATCAAGGGACCACCTCTCCCGCATGGATACCGTGCGGATGCGCCCATGCGCCAGACCCATCTCGACAACCGTACGGTTGCACGGTGGGTTCCCAAGGGTATAGAACGCGGCCCTCTCTCTAGGAGATTCCAATGACCCGCATCTTCTCGCTGGCGCTCGGCGCCCTGCTCCTCACCGCCTGCGCCGATCCGGCCATGGAAGCCCGCGTGAAGACGCTCGAGGAGAAGATCGCCAAGCTCGAGGCCGCCCCCGCCGCCGCCCCCGGCGCGCCTGGCGCCAAGGCCGCCCCCACGCCTGAGGATCAGGCCGCGATCGAGCTCTACCGCAAGGCCAACGAGCAGTTCCGCGCTGGCGACAACGCCGCCGCCAAGCAGACCATCGCCGACCTGCTCGCCAAGTACGGCAGCACCCGCGTCGCCGAGCCTGCCAAGCGCCTCGCCGACCAGCTCTCCGTCGTCGGCAAGGAGATCACCGAGCTCAAGGTTCAGGACTGGATCCAGGGCAACACCAGCCTGACCACCGGAAAGGCCACCCTGATCGTCTTCTGGGAAGTCTGGTGCCCGCACTGCAAGGAAGAGGTCCCCAAGCTCGAGGCCACCTACGAGAAGTACAAGGGCCAGGGCCTGAACCTCGTCGGCCTCACCAAGATCACCAAGGGCAAGACGCCTGAGGACGTGAAGGCGTTCCTGACCGAGAAGAGCTTGAAGTACCCGATCGGCCACGAAGACGGCTCCATGTCCGAGTTCTTCGGCGTCTCGGGCGTCCCCGCCGCGGCGGTCGTCAAGGGCGGCAAGGTCGTGTGGCGCGGCCACCCGGCCCAGATCACCGACGCGATGATCGCGGGCTGGCTCGGCACCTGATCCGCGGGGCGCGCTCGCGCCCGTCGGCTCTCCCCCAACCCTCGCGCGGCTCCGGCCTCGCGGGGGTTGTGTGCTTTCTGGGGTACCGCTCCGACGACCGGTGAAGATCGATCTGAATGGCCCGCGGTCAGCCCGCGTCTCATCGACACTCACCCCAGAGGAGGAGAAGATGAAGACCCAGCTCACCACCACCGCGTTCCTTGCGCTGGCCCTGCTCAGCGCGCCCGCCATGGCCGACGACCACCGTCCGAGCACGCCGCCTCCCCACGGCGCGCCCCCGAGCGGCCAGGACACCAACCGTGGCAGCAACGGCCAGGGCTACGACGCGCACGGCGACTACGGCCACGGCGATGACCGCGGCGACTACGGCCATGGCGACGAGCACGGCGACTACGGCCACGGCCGTGGTGAGCACGAGGACTACGGCCACGGCGGCGAGTACGGACAGGGCGGCTACGCCGTCACGGGCGTCAGCCTGGTCAACCACGCGGGCGTGGAGATGACGGTCTGGGTGGACGGCGCCTTCCGGGGCCCCGTGCGCGCCAACGACACGCGCACCTTCTCGGAGAGCCCCGGTCTGCACCAGGTGCTCGCGCGCGGCGCGGACGGCTGCGTGCTCTACGACGGCGCGGTGATGCTGTCGCCCCGCGGCCTCGGCTACGTCGAGGTCGTCCCGCCCTTCGCCACGGCCACGCTGTTCAACAACGGCAGCGCCCCGCTCTACGTGTCGGTCGGCAACACCAGCCTGTGGCTGCTCCCGGGCGCACGCCAGGACGTGCGTGTCCCGAATGGCTGCTCGCACGTGCTGACGTCGATCGTCGGGCTGCGCGGCGCGCTGATCGCGGTCGGTGACTACGAGCTGCGCGCGGTCGGCGGGCAGCGGCTTTACCAGACCATCGGCTGGACGCCCCCGCCCCGGCTTTCGCACACCGTCCTCACCAACCACGAGCCCACCACCGTGCGCGTCTACGTGGACAACCGTGAGGTGCTCTGCCTGCGGCCCGGCGAGACCGCGTCGGTCGACCTGACTGGCGGCCGTCACCAGGTCATGATCGCGGAGATCCGCGGCCGGGTGCTGTTCAACGCCCCGGTCGACGTCCGGGCGGGCGGCCGTTCGGTGGTCGACATCTGGCACGGCGTGCACATCGAATCGGCCAACGGGACCTACGTCGCGTCGCGCTAGTCTGACCTGACCGTCAGGGGCTCGGGGCCGTAGGCTCCGGGCTCGCGGACGCGCCTGACGGGGCCGGCGTGGCGAGCGCGTCGGTCGCGGGCGGCGCAGCCTCGTCGGTCGCGGGCGTCAGGGCCGGACGGACGGTCCCGTCGAAGGTGCTCGGGAACGAGGCGCCGGCGAGCCGCTCCGCCCACACCTTGTCGAGCGCCTTAGCGGCGAGCCCGCTGAAGACGCCGCCACCGGGGATCGGGATCAGCGCCTTGGGGTCACCCGAATCGATACCCCGAAGCAGCAGGCGAACCTCGGAGGGCTCGATCCACGTTCCGGGCTTGTCGCCCGCGTGCACGCTCATCGCCGAGCCGAGCATCTCGACCCACAGGTCCTCGTGGGTGACGGCGCCGGGGCGGCCCATGATGCCGGTGAGGACAGCGTGATCGCCGAACTGCTCGACCACCGCGATCACCCAGTGCTCGCGCCCGCCGATGGTGCAGCGGCCGCCGTCGGTCCAGGTCTTGGGGCTCGGCTCGTAGGGCAGATCCCAGTGGACCGACGCACACGCCGCCTCCGCCCAGGCGCTCGCCTCGGCGACCGGCACGATCGGGCTGGTGGTGTCGATCCAGCGGACGTCGAACCACGTCGACCCGTCCGCCGCGTCCACCGAGACGGCGTCGCGCGAGACCTTGACCGCGGAGTCGTCGAGCACGGACATCACAAAGCCCGCGCCCTGGTAGACGTGATGCGGGCGGTCCTCGATGCCGCGCGGCACCGACGCCAGTTTGTCCCCGATCCCGCAGCCCGCCAGCGCGAGCGTCAGCGCCAGAGTTTGTCGCCCGGATTGCACGGCGGCTCCTTTCCAGGCTTGAGGACAAACGACTCGACCGGCGCCTGGGTCAGGTGCGCGGCCTGCCACGCGACGCCCTTGCCACCCTCGACGTGCCCGCGGCCAGTGACGATCACGACGTAGCCGGTGCCGTCCCAGTCCTTGAGCGCGGCCGAGGCGATCGCGTAGTCGCGCCACGCCATCGCCTGGAGGAACGTGCCCTCCTGCTCGATGGGGACGGGGTGCTCACCCATGCTCGGCCGCAGCAGGTCGATGTAGCGGGGCGGCAGCGCCACCTCGACGTCGTCGGGCTTGGGGCCCAGGTCGACGCCCGCGCCGATCACCGTCACGCCCTGCACGTCCAGACCGGCCTCGATCAACGGCGCGTAGGGCCGGAACGCGAAGCCCCAGCTGTCCTTCCACTCCAGCTTGCTCGGCAGGTCCGACGCGTCGACCTGGCCGTGGTCGAACGCGTCGAGCACGCCCTGGTACTTGCGGTGCACCGCCTCCAATACCACCCGCACCGGCGCGCGCTCAGCCAACGCGCGCACCACCTTGGACGCGCGGGACAGGTCAGGCTGGAAGCCGTGGCGCTCCCCGAGCACGATCACGGCGGGCGCTGCAGGCGCCGTCACGTCCGCGAAGCCGACGTAGGTGCACGCATCCGCCGCCTGGGCGCTCGCCAACCACAAGGCCAACCACATGTCGGACTCCCACACCAGCTTGGATCACACGGTGGGCGAACCACCGCCACGTCGCCATGTGTCGCGTCCCCAGCCCAGGGCGGACAGCCGGTCCGCGAGCAGACCCGGGAACCGGGGGCCCCAGGTCGCGTTGAGCGGGGACGGATGCGGCAGCGGGAACACGTCCAGCGTGCGACGGGCTCCGTCCGGCGCCACCACGTCCACGCGAACGCCGGTGCTGAACCGATCCTCGCGCGCCCAGTGCACGGTCAAGGCGGCCGTCGTCGGCTTGTCCGTCCCGAACCAGAAGAAGGCCTCGCGACCGAGCGCCAGCACCGTGTCGCCGCTCCATCCGTGCACGAGCAGGTCGCGCACGATCGGCGCGAACGCGTCGCGGGTCTTGGGCGCCCAAACCTTGTTCTCGATGGGCTTGTACGGGACCATGTTCGCCCAGAACACGTACCGACCGGCCTCCACCGACGCCGCAAAGTCCGGCATGGGGGTGCCAAACAGCGCCTTGTGCAGGCCGACCCTCACCTTCTGGCCGCCTGCCCCAATGAACGGGAAGCCATGAATGATCTCGTGGCGGCCCGGGTCGCGGCCGAACATACACACGCGCGCGCCCGGATCGCCCTCACCCAGCACGGGGTCGAGCGGATCACGGCCGGCGCCGCGGTACACGTCCAGGTCGATGCGATCAAGGCCCGCCGCCAGCGCGCGGAACGCCTCGCGCCGGGCGTCAGGGGTCATGCGATCGTGACGTCCTTGTTGAGGTACACGTCCTGCACCGCGTTGAGGATGGCGATGCCCTCACCCAGCGGCTTCTGGAAGGCCTTGCGCCCCAAGATCAGGCCGGTGCCGCCCGCGCGCTTGTTCACGACGGCCGTGCGCACCGCGTCCGCGAGGTCATGCTTGCCCGACTCGCCGCCGGAGTTGATCAAGCCAGAGCGGCCCGCGTGGCAGTTGAGCAGCTGGTAGCGGGTCAGGTCGATCAGGTTGGACGTGGTCAGCGTGTCGTACACAGCCTTGCTGGACTTGCCCCACTTGCCGAGCGCCGGGTCCGTGTAGCCGCCGTTGTGGTCGGCCATCTTCTGCTTGATGATGTCGGCGCCGATCGTCACGCCCAAGTGGTTGGCCTGCGCGGTGAGGTCAGCCGCCGTCGAGTGGTCCGCGCTGGGCGTCTTGAACGCGTCGTTGCGGACGTAGCACCACAGCACCGTGAACATGCCGAGGCTGTGCGCCTCCTCGAACATGCCGGCGATCTGCTGCAGCTGGCGGCGGCTCTCAGGCGCGCCCCAGTACACGGTGGCGCCAATGCCCGCGGCGCCAAGCTCAAACGCCTGCTTCACGCTGCCGAACGGCACCTGGTCGAACGTGTTCGGGTACGACAGCAGCTCGCTGTGGTTGACCTTCACGATGAACGGGATGCGGTGCGCGTACTGGCGCGACACGCTGCGGAGCACGCCAAACGTGGACGCGACCGCGTTGCAGCCGCCCTCGATGCCGAGCTTCACGATGTTGGCCGGGTCGAACATGAGCGGGTTGGGCCCGAACGAGGCGCCCGCGCTGTGCTCGATGCCCTGGTCCACCGGGAGGATCGACACGTAGCCGGTGTTGGCCAGACGGCCGTGGCTGAACAAACGCTGCAGGTTGACCAGGACGTTCGGGCGGCGGTCCGTCTGGGACACGACGCGCTCGATGAAGTCCGGACCCGGAAGGTGCAGCTGCGACGCAGGCACGCCCACGCAGCGGTGCTCGAGCAGAGACTGGGCGGAGTCGCCGAGCAGCGTGGCGATCTGGCCGATGTCCATGATTCCTCCGTAGGGGTCTGTCTTGCGGAAACGAGGGGCCGCTGGCGTATCCCGCACCGCGGGCGGATGGTATGCTGGGCGCACAGGGATCCGGGAGTCCAAGTGCCGCCTGCCGCACGAAACCTCGACCTTCACGTGTGCCCGCTCGTCACGGGCGTGGTGCCGCACGTGGGCGGGCCTCTGATCGGCACCGCGGCCAACGTCCTGATCGGCGGCATGCCCGCCGCGTGCGCCGGGGACGTCGCCACCTGCGTCGGCCCGCCCGACGCGGTGCTGCCCGGGTCGGCGACCGTGCTGATCGGCGGCAGACCGGCCGCACGCATGGGCGACATGACCGTCCACGGCGGTTCGATCACGTCCGGCTGCCTGACGGTGATGATCGGCTGAGCGCGGGGATCAGGGCGCGGCTGGGAGCTCCCAGGTGAGCAGGTCCCGGCTGCGCGCCAGCCCGATCACGCCGTGTCCCGCGACAAAGTCCGCCGTGTCGCTCGCGGCGAAGAACAGGTAGGCGAACCCGTCGATCCCGCGCGCGTCACACAGGCTCGCGCCGGTCGCGGGGACGCCCAGGTTCCAGGTCTGCGTCGGGATGCTCAGCGGTTGCGGCGCTCCCCACGACAGCCACCCTCTCGCCGTGTCCTCGTCGCCGGTGAGCGCGGAGATCGCCGGGCCCCGGCCCGCGCGCTGGCTGCCGAGCACGGACCACCCCTCGCCTAGCCGTAAGAAGCGCGGGAGCACGAGCGACGGCCCCGCGGCGGAGGGCGCCCACAGCCCGTCGATCTCCCCGGTCCGCGAGACGGACACCCAAGGTTCGCTGTCCTCGGTCGACATGGCGATCAAGCCAAGCGCGGCGTGCCCGAGCGTCACGGCAGACGTCGCGCGCTCGAGCCCGGTCCCCTGCTCGGGATCGAAGGCCTCCGGCGCGTCCCAGGTGGACAGATCGTCCGAGCGCCACGCCCAGGTCGTGGGCGTGGCGCCGTCTGCGGCCACCTCGGACGCGGTGAGCAAGAAGCGGCCGTCGTCGTCGCGGGTGAGGTCCGGCGTCGCCAGGCCCGCTGCGGTCGGCAGGTCGATCGCCTCGGCCAGCGACCAGCGCGTGGTGTCCACGCTCACCAAGTGCACCACGTCCCGTCGACCGGTCGCCACCGTCAGGCGCGACGCGAACAGGTGCCACTGCCCCACCGTGAACCGCACGGACACGTCCGAGAGCGACTCGCCCGGGCGGTCGACCAACGGCCCGCGCAGGGTGTCCCACGGCACCAGCTTGGCGGCGATCGCCGCGTATTCGATGCATACGTTGGCGAGCGGGTACGGCGCGCGCGTCACGCCGCCCGAGTCGAGCACGTCGGTGTCGTCTGTGTCGTCGCGGACGTCCGGACCGCCGCGACAGCCGACGAGCGCCGTCAAGCTCCCTGCGACCGCTAGCGCGACACCAGCGCGTCCAACCCGACCTGCCACGCCGCCTCCCGATCCGCCTTGAGTCTAGCCGGTTCGGCGTCGAGCACGCGCCGATCCCAGCGGCGTACGGTCTGGTCCCAGGAGGCCGTGCAGACCATCGTGCCGTCGCCACCACCCGCGGCCAGCCCGCGACCGTCGCTCGAGAGCGCCAAGTCGACGACGACCCGCCCCTCCACCGGCATCGTGCGGAGAGGCGTGGTCGCGTCGCCCGCGTACAGGTCGATCCGATCGTCCACCACCACGGCTCGAAGCGCGCCTGTCGCGTCCACCATCGACGTGGCCGGGAGCCACTGCGCCGCTGCGCCACGCGCGCCCGATCAGGTCGCCAGGGGGAGATCGTGCTCATGACCGTCGGGCAGCCGTAGTCGTAGGAGGGCGCGCATCTTACGCACGGCCGAACCCGCACACACGACTACTGCGGGCGGCTCCACGCCATCGCCGTGCTCGCGCCTAGGGGAGCGGACGATGCGTGTACGCAACCTCGCCCGTGCGCGTCATCGTGACGGTCTGACCCGAGCCTTGCAGGACCCAACGTGAGGTCAGCAGGCCATCCACGCCCACCGGCCCGCGCGCGTGGAGGCGGGCCGTGCTCACACCCACCTCGCCGCCCAGACCAAAGCGGTAGCCGTCGGCGAAGCGCGTGGAGGCGTTCCAGAACACGCAGGCGCTGTCGACGTCGGCGATGAAGCGGTCGGCGGTGGCGGCATTGGCCGTGACGATCGCGTCCGTGTGGGCGCTGCCCCAGCGGCGGATGTGAGCGATCGCGGCGGCCACGTCGTCGACGATCGCGACCGTGGCGGCGAGGTCGCCGTACTCGTGGTGGAGCGACGGCGCCGCCGGGAGGCCAAGCTCCACCGTCTGTTCCGGGTGCGCGAAGAGCTCGACGCCGTCGAGCGCGCTGAGCAGCGACGGCAGATGGCCCGCCGTCACCAGCGCGCGGTGCACCAGCAGCGTCTCCATCGCGTTGCAGGCGGCCGGGTAGTCCTTCTTGGCGTCGGTCACGATGCGCCGCGCCATGTCCTGGTCCGCGTCCACGTCCACGAACACATGGCAGACGCCATCGGCGTGGCCGAGCACCGGGATGCGCGTGTTCGACTGGATCGCGCGCACGAGCGCGTTTGATCCGCGCGGGATCACGAGGTCGATCACGTCGTCGAGCGCGAGCAGCTCGCCCACCTCTTCGCGCGTGCGGACCAGCTGGAGCGCGTCACGGGGCAGGTCCGGCGCGAGCGCGTCGCACAGGACCTCGTGGAGGATCGCGTTGCTGCGAGACGCCTCAGCGCCGCCCTTGAGGACGAGCGCGTCGCCTGCGCGCAGCGCGAGCGCGGCCAGCTGCGGGAGCGCGTCGGGGCGGGACTCGAAGATGATCAGCAGCACGCCGATCGGGGTGGTCTCCAGCCGCAGATCCATGCCGCTGGCGACCTCGGTGTGGCGCAGCTTGCGGCCGATCGGCTCGTCCATCGCGGCGATCGCACGAATGCCGTCCGCCAGCACCGCCAGCTTGCTGCGCGACAAGTCCAGGCGCGCCGCCAGCGCCGACGACAGCTTGCCCGCGGCCATCGCCGCCGCCGCCGCCGCCACGTCCAGCGCGTTGGCGGCGAGGATCTCGGCCTCGCGGACGACGAGGGCATCCGCCATGCGGTTCAGGGCGGCGACGCGCCCCTGGGTGCCCGCGCGCATCAGCGCCGGCATCGCGGCGCGCGCGGCGATCGCTTGATCCCGAGCGCTCATGGGGCCTCCGATCCGCGCACGATCACGACCTGATCCCGGTGCACGACCGCCTTGCCGCGCCCGGTCGAGGCGCCGATCGCGGCGCGGATCTCGTCGGAGCTGCGGTCGGCGCGACCCCGCGCGAACTCGCCCGCCTCGTCGCACACGGACACCACGGCGCCCGCCGCGAAGGAGCCGTCCACCGAGGAGATGCCGGGCATCAGCAGCGACGCCTTGCGGTGGATGAGCGCGTCGCGCGCACCCTCGTTCACGACGAGCCGGCCTTCAGGCGCGGTCGCGAAGGCAAGCCAACGACGCACGCTGTTCATGCCGCCCTCAGCGGGGAACCAGGTGCCGACGTCCTCGCCGGCGAACACGCGGCTCAGCACCTGCGGGTCGCCGCCGCTCGCGACGACCACGTGCACGCCCGACGCCGCGCCCACCTTGGCGGCGGCGATCTTGGCGCCCATGCCACCGCGTCCCAGCGCCGAGCCTGCGCCGAGCTTCACCGGGCCGCCCTCCCACACCGGGATGCGCACGGACCCAGGCTCGCCGGGGGGCGCCGTGTAGATGCCGTCGACGTCGGTCAGCAGCGCGAGCGCGTCCGCGCCGATGCCGCCCGCGACCAGCGCGGAGAGGCGATCGTTGTCGCCGAAGATGGTGGCGCCCGAAAGCGCGATCTCAGCGGTGGAGACGGTGTCGTTCTCGTTGATGATCGGCACCACGCCCAGCTCCAGCAGGCGGTCGAGGGTGGCGGCCAGGTGGACGTGGCGGTGACGGCTGCCGAAGTCGTCCTCGGTCAGAAGCACCTGCGCGCAGACCCCACCCAGGCGCCCGAAGAGCGCGTCGTAGAAGGCCATGAGCGCGCTCTGCCCGGCCGCGGCGCACGCCTGCCGATCGACCACGGAGACCGGCTTGCGGTCAAAGCCGAGGCGCTCCGCCCCAAGGCCCACGGCGCCCGACGACACCAGGATGACCTGACGGCCGCCCTCTTGGAGCGCGCGCACCTGCTCGACCAACGCGCCCATGCGGCCCAGCGCAAGGCGGCCATCGTCCCGCGCGACCACGCCGGTGCCGACCTTCACCACGACGCGACGCGCCCCAACCAGCGGCTCACGGATCCCCGTTTGGGACAAGACGCCTCCGAGCGCCTCCGCTATCGCGGAGTCGTCAGGATCGCAGCTAGCACTTCCCGGTCGGCGTGGGGCCGTGTATAAGGCAGGACCGGGGACCGGTAAGGAAACACGTTCATGCGTTTCGGACTGATCGGCGTCATCGCGCTTGGACTCGCGGCCTGCGGCAGCGAGACCACCCTGCGTGGCAACACCCGGGACACCGACGGCCTCCCCACCGGCGACGACATCCGCCCGGACGACATCCTGCCCCCCATCGCGGTCTGCGCCATCAGCAAGGACCCCACCCAGCCCGGCGAGCCCGTCAGCCTGATCGGCGAGAATTCGTACGATCCGGACGGCAACCTCATCGTGAACTACCACTGGTCGCTGGTGAAGAAGCCCGCCGGCTCTGAGGCGCGGTTGACGTCGGGCACCGCCAACGTGGACGCGTTCACCCCGGACCTGGTCGGCGACTACGCGGTCACGCTCACGGTCACCAACGACTTCGGCAACCCGTCTGAGCCGTGCAGCCGCTCGTTCCGCGCCGAGCCCAGCCAGGACCTCTACATCGAGCTGT
This sequence comes from uncultured Pseudomonadota bacterium, assembly GCA_903861005.1. GTDB lineage: Bacteria > Myxococcota_A > UBA796 > UBA796 > CAIOSP01. The sequence goes on along the minus strand of CAIOSP010000068.1, from coordinate 22,490 downwards.
CGTCGGAGCACCCCACAGACAACATCGCGCTCCGCGTGGCGCGCGCGTCGGACCCCACCGACTTCTGCTCGCAGGACGGCTGCAGCCAGGACTGGGGCGCCTCTGGGGCCGACGGCGATCCGACCTTCCTGTCCGACGACGTGTCCGACGGCGCGGACGTGATCGCCATCGGCTCTCCCGCCACCGGCAAGTTCACCGTCACCGCGTACGATGACCTGAGCGGGCTCGGCCTCGCGGACAACGTGGTGACTGTGGTCGTCTACATCAAGGGCGTCGAGGCGTGGCGCGGCAGCCACACCATGCTCAAGGAAAACAGCGGCGCCGACTTCGCGGAGATCAGCTTCCCGTCCGGCTCGGTGACCGCGCTCTAGCGCTGCCGTCACCGGCGGTTCGTCCGGCGCTAGATCCCGATCCACCAGCCGAGCGCGCGCGCCGCGGCCCCGTTGCCGCCAAAGGCGAGCAGCGCCGACGCCAGCGCGATCACGCCCAGCTCGGTCCCCAGGATGACGGCGATCGTGCCGCGGCCCGCGCCCATGCGGCGCAGCAGCGTGATCTCGTCGCGCCGCAGCCGCACCGACAGCGACAGCACCAGGCCGACAAAGGCGAGCGTCGACACGACCACCAGCACACCGCCCACGGCGAGCAGCTCCTGCACGCGCAGCACCACGTCGAGGATCGCGCGCACCACCGCCACCGGGCGCACGCCTTGGTTCACCGTGTCGACCGCGAGATCACCGAGCGCTTGATCGCGTGCGCGATCATCCTTGGGGAAGATCAACACGCCGGTGAGCGGCCAGTCGGCGGACGTGCCGTGCAGGTGGAAGGTGGGCAGCGACTCCGGCGTGATCTCCGTGAACATGAAGATCGACAGGCTCGCCTCCATGTTCTCGTCCGTGGCCACGACGGAGTCCTTCTTGGTGACCGGCGCGTGCCCGTGGAGCAGGCCCTCCACCGCCCAGGTCGTCTTCACGTCCACCAGGATCGCGTCGTCATCCGGGCCACCGGTGGGCGCGAGCACGCCCGCGACGCGCAGCAGCAGCGGGTAGGCGCCGGAGAGATCGTAGAGGTTCGTCGCGTCCGTGCGGATCGCGTCACCGGGGCCCAGGTTCGCCGCGCGCGCGACCGACGCGCCCACCACCGCCTCGCCGAGCGTGGCAAAACGACGGCCCTTCGCGAGCGTCAGGTGACGCGCGTCAAAGTACTCGACCGACGTGCCGACCACCGGCGCGCCGCCCGCCGTGTAGCGAACGAAGAGCGGCACCACCACGCCGTAGCGCTTCGCTTGCAGCGTCTCGGCCTCGGCGAACGGCACGGTATCGCGCACGCCGCCGCGGAAGAACAGGCTCGACATCACCAGGTCGAATTCGTTGCCGGCGTGGCCCACCAGGATGGGCGTCGCCTCTGCGCGCGACAGCAGCCTTCCCTGCGCGAGCTGTCCGAGGGTCGCGGTGAAGGCGGGCAGGAAGAGCGCGACCGCCAGGCCGATCACCAGCACGATGGTGCGGCCCGCGTTCGCGCTGAGCGAGCGGCGCGCAAGGTAGAGCGCGTGGCGCAGCGGGATCACGGGCGCACCCCAAGCGTCAGCACCGCGTCGAAGCGGTCCTGCATGCGGAGGTCATGCGTGACCATTACCAGCGTGGTGCCGCGATCGCGCACGAGCGCGTCGAGCAGCGCCATCACGTCGTCGGCGCGCGCGGCGTCCAAGCCCGTGGTCGGCTCGTCCGCGAGCACGATCGACGGCTGCGTCACGAGCGCCCGCGCGATCGCCACGCGCTGCCGCTCGCCCTGGGACAAGTGGAAAGGCGAGCGCGACCGATAGGCGCCCAAGCCCAGCTCGTCGAGCAACGCGACCCCGCGCGCGCGCGCCGCGTCGTCAAGCGCCAGCGTGGCGTCGAGCCGGAACGGGAGCAGCACGTTGTCGAGCACGTCGAGGTAGTCGACGAGCGGGAAGTCTTGGAACACGAAGCCGACGTGACGCAGACGCCACGCGCGCCGCGCGCGCTCGGACATGTCGTGCAGCGCCGCGCCGCCCACCTGAACGGTACCCGCATCCGGCGTGAGCGTGCCCGAGATCAGACCGAGCAAGGTCGACTTTCCGCAGCCGGAGGGACCGACCACGCCCACGCGCGACCCCACCGCGACCGTCCACTCGGGCAGGTCGAGCGCGAACGCGCCCTCGCCGTAGGCGAAGCGCACGCCCCTCAGCGCGACCGCGCTCACGGTGACCCCTTAGGCGACGGCGCGACGGTCGGCGCGTCGCCCGGCGCGTTCGCCCCTGGCGATACGACGCTCGGCGCGTCCGCGGGCGGCGCGTCCACAGAAGGCGCGTCCGGGGGCACAGGCTTGTCGGCCTCCCGCGATGCGGCGCTCGGCGCGTCCTTGGGCGCGTCGAACAGCCCCGCATTGAACATCTCCAGCGGATCCATGAAGCCCGCGTCCGCGCCGGTCCCCGCGCCGGATCCGAGCACGTCGTTCGCGGTCAGCACGGACGACACGCGCGCCAGATCCCGCATGTGCGTGTCGGTGATGCGCCAGCCTTCGTCGGTCGGCGTCAGCGTGTACACCGCGCGGTAGCGGTTGATGCGCGGGTGCATGTGCCGCTGGTGCGTGACGACGCCGCGCACCAGCCACGACGCGTCGACGCGCACGCGGCCCGCGTCGTCCATGTCGAGCACCGTGACGTCCTCGTACTCCACGCCGCTGATATGGACGGCGGTGGACTCATCGCGCATCCGCACCAGGGCGCGCCAGTGCTCGACGTACGCGTCCGTGAGCGCGTCGTCGGCGAAGATCCGCGCGAGCTGGGCGTGCACGGCGTCCCGATCCGGGCCCAGGTCGAAGACATGGTAGACCGGCGCGTGCAGCGCCTCAAAGTCCGCGACGATCGCCGGCGCGTCCGGCGTCGGGGCGGCGCAAGCCACACACAGCGCCAGCGCCGCGCGTCTCATGGGGCGCTGACGAAGCGCGCTTCCAGGCGACGAAGCGACAGGTTCCGGGTCCAGAAGCGCGGGTCGTCGACGTTGTACGGCGCGTTCGGCAGCGCCACCCGCGACGAGTCCATCGTCACCTTCCACCCGTGGCCCGCCACCACCATCGCCGAGTAGACCATAGGCTTATCGGTCAGGCCCCAGTTCTCGATGACGACGTCGACGTCTTGGACGAGCTTGAGCGGGACGCTGGGCGTGAACTCCACCATGTACAGGAAGAAGCCGCCGGTGACCGCGCCCTTGCCGTTCAGCCGGTTGTCCTTGGGACCCCAGGAGCCGGGCACCACCTGACCGTCCACGCGCACGCGCAGGCCCTGGCCCATCTGGTCCCACACCTTGTGCGAGTAGGCGTCGAGCACCTGCTGAGCCTGATGCGAAGGGTCCGTGGCCAACCGAGCGGCCTCCATGCCGGCGCGCAGGTCCGCCGCGACCACGTCGAACGGAACCTCCATCACCACGACGGCTTCGAGGTGCTCGCCGTCGAGTTGGATCGCCGCGCGCATGCTGTAGTCGACGCGCGACACGGGATGCGCGCTCGCGACCGAAGCCGTCAGCAGGGCCGCCCACATGGCGACAGGTCGAAGCATCCGGACTCCCCGCGCCCGTCCGCGCCGCCCATACAGGCGGCGCGTCGGGTCAGGCACGATCAGACGGAGGCGCGACGGCGGCGCGCGAGCACCGCGAGGGCCGTCAGCGCGAGCACACCCGCGCCGTTGGTCCCGCCGGTGTCACAAGCACCCTGGCGGCCGATGTTCTTCACGTCGAAGGTCAGCTTGGCCGCGCCGGTGCCGGCAGGGCCGCCGATGTTGAGGACGGCGGTGTAGGTGCCGGCGTCGTCGAACGTGACCTCAGGCTCCCAGGCGCGCAGGGTCTTGATGGGCTCACCCTCGACCTTGTCACCCGCGAAGATGTCCCACTGGACGTCCGAGATGCACTTGTACACCGCGATGTTGGTGTCGTTGAGCAGACGGACGCTCAGGCCCTTTGTGGCCTCCGCGGAGAACGCGGGCTCAGGAACGCCGCAGGCGTCCACGTAGGCCGACTTCTTGTCGCAGTACTGCCAGTTGCCACAGTCATCGCGCGTGCCTTCGAAGCACACGTTGATCGTGTAGTTGCCCGGCGCCTTGTACGTGTGGTTGCCGTTGATGCCTTCGGAGGTCTCGCCGTCCCCCCAGGACCAGGTGACGCCGGTGATCTCGGACTTGCTCGAGCTGATGACGCCGCACTTCAGGTCGAAGGGCACGACGCCGATCGCCTCGGTGCCGTCGTCTTCCGGGTTGAGCTCATTGCTGCACTTGAACGTGGCGTACGGGCCGTACAGCGCGTTCAGGCTGGCGATGTCGTCGGAGTTCGGGAAGTACTCGGACGGGGTCTCGCAGTTCGCGGCCTGCCAGTACATGGTGGACGTGCGCATCGCGAGATCGTTGCACGGATCTTCGCGCTCACACGGATGGCCCATGCCCATCAAGTGGCCGATCTCGTGCAGCGTCGTCGACTCGATGGAGGGGCGACCGCCGCAGTTGTTGCTGGCGATCTCCGCGTCCGTCGAGAACGGGGCGTTGTCGTTGTAGATGATGTCGCCATCGTCCGCGACCTTGTAGGACTCGCCGTTGATGATCTGGCGCTTGGCGCCGGTCAGCGTGAGCGAGGCCGCCAGGATGCCCGGCTCGACCAGGTCGTTCTTGGGGTCATCGTAGGTGACGCGGTTGATGCGATCGTGCTTGTAGCCGATGTTCTCAATCGCAGGCAGCACGTTGCCCAGCTCCGCGCTGAAGTCCGCGCAGGGGGCCGCGGCCTTCCAGGTGTCGTAGGACAGGCCCAGGATGTGGATCAGGTAGTCCATGTCCTGGCCGCCGTACGAGCCGACGTCGGCGACGTCGTACACGACGGGCATGTCCTCATAGGCCCACACGTGACCGATGTGCTTCCAGGCGACGGCGGGCGTGGAGATGGCCACACCGAGGGCGATGAGGGCTAGGGTCTTGCGGTTCATCAGTGCCTCCGCCGAGCCGGCGCGTTGATTTCGGCGAGCTGCGCGGCCGAGAGGCCAGGGATGGCCTCCCCGGTCCAGCCGGTCACGAGTCGGGAGTCGATCGACTGGATGAGATCACCCAGGTACACGCGACGCTCTGCCTCCAGGTGGGGCAGGAAGCGCGCGTCGAACATCTCCTTGGGGGGAGACTGGTAGGTCAGCGTGTACGGCTCGCGCTCACCGGGGGCGCGGCGGATGATGTGCACGCCCATGTACTTGGCGACCGGCACCAAGCGCGCGCGCTCCGACCCGCTCTGGGCCAGGAAGAACACGGCTTCTTCGCCGACGGAGAACTTGGCCGCGCCCGAGATCAGCAGGCCCTGGCCTTCGAACTCGCCGCCGAGGCTGTCGACGATGACCGAGGTCGGCTCATCCGGGCCCTTCATGACCTTGGCCACGGTGACCTGGGCGCGGGTCCAGATCAGGCCGCGCTCGTCCTGCTCGGTCCACACCTTCTCCACCGTGCCCCGCACGATGTAGGTGGACGCGTCGACCAACATCTCGGTGGTCATGGGCGCGAAGGTCGTGGCGTGGGCCACGCTCGGGAGTCCGGACACCGCGACGACCAGCGCCAGCGCTGCCAGGATCGGCTTGAACCTCAAACGGGTCATGGGCTTGCTCCATCGGCCTGAGCAGACCCCGGGGGGTCAATGTCGAGTCCTCGCCGCACAGGCCTGACGGGAGGAACCAGATCGGACGGCGCACACTAGCACACCTGCGCGCCACGTTCACGTCGACACCTCGTCAGGTAATGCTTCCCACCGCCAGGGCGGCCTGCATGGCCTCGACGAGCCGCCCCTAGAGCCCCAAGTGGGCCATCAATCCGGCATTCACGATGCGGTAGTCGAACCGCGACTGGCAGCGGGCCCTGGAGGCTTCGCCCATGGCGGTGATCGTCGCCGGATCCGAGAGCAGGCGCTCCATGTGGGCGGCCAGCGCCGACACGTCGCCTTCGTCGAATAGCAAGCCATTGACGCCCTCTTCCACCGTCTCTCGGTTGCCGGGGGCCCGGGTGGTGAGGATCGGGCGACGCATCGCCATGCCCTCCAGGATGGACACGGGCAGGCCCTCGGTGGCGCCGCTGGGCAGCACGAACACGTCGCTGCGGGCGTACAAGCCGCGGATGTCCTTCACGAACCCGACCAGGTCGACGATGCCCTCCTGCCGCCAGGACTCGAGCTTCTCGGCCGGGATCGCGTCGGGGTGCTTGGGGTCGGAGTCCCCCGCGACCACGAAGCGGGCGTGCGGGAAGCGCTTGTGGACCTGACGCGCCGCCTCCACGAAGGTGCCGACGCCCTTGTGCCAGACCAGCCGCCCGACCATCAGGAAGGTGGCGGCGCCCTTGGCAGGCGCCGGCGCGCTCGCCTCGAACAGCTCGGTGTCTACGCCCTCCCCGTCCATCAGGTAGAGCCGGTCGTCTGGCGCCAGCCGCAGCCGCCGGGCGTCGTCGAGGTTGTCCTGGTTGAGCACGATCAGGCTGTCGCACAGCGCGCCCGCGGCTTGCAGCGTGGCGTAGTAGACGCGCCGCCGCAGCTCCCGCCGGGCGCTGCCGCCCAGGTGGGCGAACCCGAGCCCGGTGATCATGCCGTGAACCTTGGGCACACCCGCCGCCCGCGCCGAGGCCGCCCCGATCACCGTCATCTTGTGGGTGTAGGTGAGCACCACGTCCGGCCGGACCACGCGGCAGGCCCGACGAATGGCCCGCGCCGTGTCCAGGTCGACCATCGGGTTGATGTAGCTGCGGCGCGCGTCCTTGGCGGCGTCCGGCGCCCACCCCTGCGTCTCGAACAGCGGCAGGAAGCTGGCGCCGGTCGCCACGATCTCGCGGACCCCGTCGCCGCGGGGGGCCGCCACCCAGACATGGTGCCCGCGCGCCACCAGATCACGCAGCAGCGGCAGTCGGAACCAGACCATCGACGCGGCAGTGTTCGCGACCAACAGGACGTGCATCCAGCGCTCCCCGGGGCCTTCAATCTAGCCTACCCGAGCCATCGCGCGCTCCCGACGTGACAAACACCGGTCGCTTGCGCTATCCTCGCTGGCTTGACGACCCGAGACGAACCCGCTGGGGGCGCTTGGGGTACAATCTCCCCTCCTCATCCAGGGAACGGCACATGGCCCACGCGCTCTTCAACAAGGAAGCGAAGACCACCAGCCCGCTGCCCGTCCCCACGGGCCCGGCCGGTCAGGCGCGTGAGAACCAGCTGTTCAACGAGGTCCGCGACGTCCGCCGCAACGTCGAGATCAACATCGGCAAGGCGTGCAACAACCGCTGCGTGTTCTGCATCGACGGCCTCCCCAAGAAGGAGGACCGCTCCTACATGTCGTGGGAGGACATGAAGGGCGAGCTGGACTTCTGGCACGCGTCCGGGTCGCGCTCGGTTGGCTTCCTGGGCGGCGAGCCCACCACCTACCCGAAGATCGTCGAGGCCGTGGCCTACGCGCGGGACCTGGGCTTCACGCGCATCGCGCTCGCCACCAACGCCACCAAGCTGCGTCTGGAGCACTTCACCGACAAGCTGCTCGAGGCCGGCCTGAGCCGCGTGACCATCTCCATGCACGGCCACACGGCGGACCTGGAAGAGCGCCTGACGCGCGTCCCCGGCGTGTACGAGAAGAAGGTCCACGCCATCAAGTACCTGATCGCCAAGCGCAAGGAAGGCTTCCTGGCGGACGGCGTGTCGGTCAACATCGTCGTGAACGGCTGGAACTACCGGTCCATCCCGCAGATGATGCGCTTCTTCTACGACGAGGTCGGCCTCGACGACATCCGCATGAACTTCATCCGCCCCGAGGGCTACGCCGAAGGTGACCCTGAGCTCACCCCGCTCTACACCAAGGTCGTGCCCTACCTGATGAAGGCGCTGGTCCTGTCTGAGAAGCACTGGACCAAGAACACCTTCACGTTCGGCGGCGTGCCGCTGTGCGTGCTGCCGCCGGCGCTGCGCTCCAACGAGTACCTGCTCAAGAAGCACCTGGGCGAGTACCGCGACCTGTCCACCGACTGCTCCGTGCGTCAGGAAGGCGAAGGCTTCGGCATTGAGGAGGTCCGCGACGGCCGCAGCCGGTTCAACTGGCAGGACCGCAAACGCTTCGACCTGAAGTGGGCCCCGGAAGCCTGCCGCGCGTGCTCCAAGGTCGAGCTCTGCGAGGGTGTCTGGAAGGGCTACGTCGACATCCACGGCGAGGCCGAGTTCCACCCGGTGTGAGGATGTGGTGAGGCGGCAGGAATGTCAGTCCGGTGCGCGTAGTCAGGTCTAGACATTCCCGCAGAGGACGCACACCATGGACCAGAGCCGCAGAGAATTCGTCCGTATCGCCAGCCTCGCGATGATCGGCGCGTGCGCCGGGTGCACCACCAAGGGCGCTGGCGCGAACGACACCGACATCGCGGGGGACACCGACCCGGGCGCCGACACGGACGTCGCGCAGGACACGGACGTCGCGCAGGACACGGACGTCGCGATCGACACGGACGTGCCGCCCCCGAGCGGCTGGTCCGCGATGCCGCTGTCGGCCAACGCCAAGCTGGAGACGGTCGGCGGCTACGTGTACATCCGGCTGGGCGTCGGCCGACTGATCGTCGCCCGCATCGACGACACGCCCACCTTCATCGCGCTGTCGTCGGTCTGCACCCACTCCGGCTGCACCGTGACGTACCGGAACGCGCAGTCCGAGGTGTACTGCGCGTGCCACGCGTCGCACTTCGCGATCGACGGCACGGTCACGGGCGGCCCCGCGCGCCGCGCGCTCGCCGACTACGAGGCGCAGTGGGACGAGGCGAACAACCGGGTGCTGGTACACGCGGTCTGATCGGGGCGCTCAGGCGGGGCTCCGGTCCCGCCCTGGCAAAGCCGGTCAGGTACCCAGGCGCGCGCGCATCGCGGCGACCGCCCGCGCGAACGCCCGATCGGCCTCGCGGCAGACCGCGCCCATCGAGAAGAACCCGTGGATGAGCGACGCGTAATGGTGGTGCTCGACCGCCACGTCCGCGGCTTGCAGGCGCGCGACGTACGCCGCGCCCTCATCGCGGAGCACGTCGAAGCCGCCCGTCAGGACCAGCGCGGGCGCGACGCCATCGAGCCGTGGCGCGTGAAGGGGGGACGCGCGTGGATCGGCCGGGTCCGCGCCGCCCACGTAGTGTTGGATGAACCAGCGCATCAGCGCGCGGTCCAGCTGAAAGCCGTTCGCGAAGGTCTCATAGGAGCCGTGCTCGGTCGCCAGATCGGTCACCGGGTAGATCAGCACCTGCAGGTCGGGCGCGCGCTCGCCCAGGCGGTGTGTCTCGTTCGCCACCACCGCGGCCAGGTTGCCGCCAGCGCTGTCCCCCGCCACCGCCACGCGTGACCCGTCGGCGCCGAGCGCCGCGGCGCTGGCCAAAGCCCAGCGGTACGCCGCGAGCGCGTCGTCGATCGCCGCGGGGAACGGATGCTCGGGGGCCAGACGGTAGTCCACAGCCACCACCACCGCGTCGACGTCCCGCGCGAGCCGACGGGCGATGCCGTCGTGCGTGTCCAGGTCGCCCAACACCCAGCCGCCGCCATGGAAGAACACGATCAACGGCTTGGACCAAGCCCCGCCGCGCGGCGTGTAGACGCGCACCGGCACGTCGCCCGCAGGCCCCGCCGCCGCCCGTTCGACCACGGACGCGAGCGCGATCCGGGCCTCGCCCAGCATGCGCACCGACGAGCGCATCAGCTTGCGCGCGGCCTGCGGAGGCATCGACTCTGGCGGTGTGATCGGCGCCTTGGACGCGAGCCAAAGCAGCGCCTGCAGCTGCGTGTCCAGCGTGGCGCCATCGCGCACCACCGGAGGCCCGGCGATCCGCCGCAGCATCGGCTCGGGCAGCGCGAGCGCCCACGCCAGCGGGGAGAGGTTCATCGCGCGCTCCGTCGAAAGGAGGGCCACGGGCCCATGCTCCACCACAGGCCCCACACCAACACAGCAGAGCTGGCCAGCCCGATGAGCGTGCCCCACACGGGGATCGGGAGCCACAGCGCGCGCGCGATCAGCGCTACGTCCGACGGCATGTCACCGCGGGCCGTGTGGGCGACCGGCATGAACAGGTAGTCGCTGCGTTGAAACACCGCGAGCGCCAGCTGCACGCCCAAGAAGCTCATCACCACCCGCACCGACTCAGGCGACCAGCGCGTGCCGACCCAGCCGAGCACCGCCGCCAAGGACGCCGTGAACACCACGCCGAACAGGTTCGACATCCACAGCACGTCCACCGCGACGAGCGTCCCCACCGACACCATCAGCGCCAACACCGCTCCGCGAGGCGTGCGCGACACAGCGAAGCAGGCCGCCGCCCCGACCGCAGGACCGATCAGCCCACCCGCCGCGACGAGCGCGCCGCCGATCGTCGAGCCTGTCGCCGTCTGCGCGACGCCAGACCCGTCCATCGACACCACGATCGAGTCGAAGCGCCCGCCGACGAGCAGCGCCGTGAAGCCGTGCCCCAGCTCGTGCACCAGCGTGGAGAGCCAGAGCAGCGGCACGACCACCACGTGCCCGTAGGGGACCACGTAGAGGACCCAGGTCAACAGCGCGCTCAGCACGAGCGCGGTGCGCGGCCCCCGCTTCAGCGGGCCACCATCGGGACGTCCGGGAACGCGCTCACGAACAGGCCGCCGGGCTGCTGCTCGAACAGCACCCACGCGGGCGCCTGGCTGCCTTCGGCCGGCACATAGATCAGCCGCGACGCGCGCGACCCCTGGAACTTGTAGCCGTGCTCGTCAGACTCGACCTTGTAGTGGCCGGGCAGCGGCTCGGCGAACCAGGCCTCCAAGTCGGGCGTGATGGTGATCTCGGTCGCCTCACCGCGCAGGGACTTGGCCACCGTCGAAATCACGGGGATGTACCAGCCGCGCGCCTCCTCGCTGTCCGGGCGGACGGTCGCCAGCCAGACGCCCTCCCCGTCGAAGGTCATCTCGGTGGTCATCAGCGACTCGTTCGTGCCGTCCGGGATGGCGCGGCTGCTGCGGATCAACGTGGTCATGCCCAGGAAGGTCCGGCGGCCGGTCGGCAACGGGTATTCCTGACCGGGCAAGCGCGCGGCGTAGCACAGCCAGCCCGAGACCTTGTTCTTGCAGTCGACCTCGCGCTGGATCCGCGCCGCGGCGTGCAGCGCGCCCTCCCAAGCTTGGTCGAGCGGATCGGGGGCGGGTTCGGCCCCAGGGCCCGTACAGCCTGCCAACAACAGCCATGCCGTGATCGGAGCGCGCACGCGGACCTCCCGCCCTGGCTTAACGTGACCTGCGCACGGCGCCGTCAGGCTTTGTCGTGCGCGGCGGCGACCCGCACCCCGAAGCGCCCGTCCGCGACGACCACGTCGAGCCGCTCGCCCGGTGACACGGCCGACGCCGAGCTGACCACGCCGTCAGCGCCGAGCACCATGGCATAGCCACGCCCGAGCACCGCCAGCGGCGACAGCGCCCCGGCACGCCCTTCCGCCGCCCGCACCACCGCGCGCCGACGCTCGACCGCGGCGCGCGCCGCCACCGCCAGCCGGGCCTCGAGCGCCAACAGCTCACGACGCTCCTGCGGCACCCGACGCGCCACCGACGCCGCCATCCGCGGCCCCAGCGGCGTGAGGCGCTCACGCAGGCGATTCAGCCGCTGGTGGAGCGTGAAGACCAGCCGGCGATCGAGGTCGGTCGCGCGGCGCCGAATGTCGGCCAGGCGATCGCGCGGGTGACGCACCCGCCCCGCGAGCTCGCGCACCTGCCGCGCGCGCTGGCGCAGCATGCGGGTGATCGCGTCGTCCAGGCGAACCGACGCGTCGTCGACCCGACGGATGAGCGCCGCGCCGTCCGGAAGCACCGCCGCCGCCGCCGCCGAGGGCGTAGGCGCCACCACGTCCGCGACGAGATCGGCGAGCGTCGTGTCCACCTGATGTCCGACCGCCGACACCGTGGGCACCGGGCAGTGCGCGATGAAGCGCGCCAGCCCCTCGTCCTGGAACGCGAGCAGGTCCTCCTTGCCGCCGCCGCCGCGCGTCACGACGATCACCTCGGCGCGGCCGTCCTCCAGCAGCACCTCGATCGCCGACACCACGCTCGCGGGGGCCGTCGCGCCCTGCACCAGGCAGCCCGCGACCAGGATCCGCGCCGCGGGGAAGCGCTCGCCGGAGACCTTGAGGAAGTCCTGAAGCGCCGCACCGGTCAGCGAGGTCGCCACGCCGACGAAGCGCGGCGCGCTGGGCAGCGGGCGCTTACGGCGCGGGTCGAGCAGGCCCTCTTCTTCCAGGCGCGCGCGGCGGGCGGCGATCTGCGCGGCCAGCTCGCCCTCGCCCGCCTTGGTGATCACGTGGACGAACAGCTGGTAGCTGCTCTTGCCCGGGTAGATCCCCATGCGGCCGCGGCAGACGATCTTGTCGCCAGCCTTGGGCTGCCAGGTCTGGTTGCGCCAGGTGTCGCGCCAGGCGACCGCGTTGAGCACCGCGTCCGCGTCGCGCAGCGTGATGTACGCGTGACCCGACGCGGGCACGCCGATCTGGCCCACCTCGGCCTCGACCTCGATCGACGGCCAGCGGGCGGCGACCACGCGCTCGATCTCGCCGGTGAGCTGACGGACGGTGTACCGACGCACGCGACTACTCCTCGGCCAGCGCGCGCAGACGGCGAGCACGCCACGAACCCAGGGACGCAACCTCGCGCGCGCGGGTGAGCGCCGCAAGCTCGGGCGCCAACGACATCCGGGCCTTGAGCACGAACTCAGGCGCCGTCCCGGAGCGGTCGGTGGTCTCGCCGGGGTCGAGGGTGAGGTCGTAGTAGGACGCGTCCTTGCTGTCCGGGTCCACGATCAGCTTGAGGTCGAGCTGCCGCAACGCGAGCCGCGCGTGCCCGACGCCGTCGTCCCCCAGCACCGTCGTCGCCAGCGACGCCGCGTCGGTTGGCTTCGCGGCGCCTGCGTCTCCGGGGAGCGTCCATCCGCCCGACGCGGCCAGCTCAGTCGTGACGCGCAAGATCGACGCCTGCGCGTCCACCTTGGACGGCGTCGCGTTCGGCGCGCGCACGATCATCGGCACGCGCACCACGTCGTCCGCCAAGCCCGCCCACGGCGTCGCGCCCGGCGTGCGGCGCGCGCCGCGCACGCCGACCACCGCGACGAAGGTGCGATCGGCGGCGGGGCCCAGCGCGTCGAGCACTTCCCCGATCGCTGCATCCAGCGAGGCCTGATCCCGGCCATCCCGCACGGACGACGGCGGGAGCGCAAGGTGGACCCACAACAAGAACCGGCCGTCCCGGTGTGCGACGAGCCAGGCCGCCGCGGCCTCTGCGGTGTCGGTCGGCGGGCGACGCAGCCAAGCGACCCCGCGCGCCCAGCGCACCAGCGCGAGCCGATCCAGGCCGGGCAGCGGCGTAAAGCTGTCGTCGAACACGTCAAAGCCTCGGTCCAGCCCGACGTCCGAGAGCGCGGTGGTCGACACAAACGCGGCGGTCGTGGCCGTGGGGCGCGCGGCCTCGGCCAGCGTCGCCGCGTCGGCCGGGAGCGGCTGATCGTCGCGCACCATCGGAAGCGTCAGCGGGTGGCGGTCCGTCCACAGCGCCGCGTGCGCGACCGCGGTCGACGTGGACGGCGTGACGGCCTGCGTGAAGGTCGTCGCCTCCTTCGCGAGCCGGTCGACGTGCGGGTAGACGCCCTTGCCGACGTCCTCAGCGCGCAGGCCCTCGGTGGTGATGAGCAGCGCGGACGGCCCAAGGGCGTGCGTCGGCGGCGACGCCAAGGCCGCGACCGCCAGGATGACCACCGCGATCCCCGCGCTCGCGAGCCCGCCACGGCGCGCACCCGCCGCGCGCATCGCCTCGGCGCGGCGCGCGAGCAGCCCGTAGACGCCGCCCGCGACCACGGTCGGCGCCAGCGCCCAGGCGAGCGCCGCCCCGCGCGACGCGTCCGCCAGCGCCCACCCAAAGCGCTCCCAGACCAGCAGCGCCGTCAGGGCCGCGAGCGCGAGCGCCACCTGCCGGGAGACGCCGCGCACCGTGTCGTCACCAAACGGGCCCGCCAGCACCGACAAGACCGCCGCGACGCCCGCCGAGAGCGCCACCGACACCAGCCCCAGCGTGAGCTTGGCGCCCAGCGCGACCGGCGCGTGCGGACCCACCAGGACCCACGCGCCCTCGGAGGCGCCGACCAGCGCGCCCCAGCGCGCTGCCGTCCCGAACACGAACCCATGTCGCTCGCGCGGCGTCCAGCGCTCCATCGCAGCTCCGTGGGCCGCCCATAGCGTGGATCCAGGTGCCGCACCTCGGCCCACCCGCTACGGGCGACTCCCTCTGGAGGCTGCTTGCGCCGCTCGCTCCCCGCCCTGCTCCTGTTGTGTCTCCCCGTCACCGCGCTGGCCGGTCGTCGCCCGGCGCCGCCGCCGCTCGCGCCGGACGTGCGCGCCCAGGCTGCTGTCCTGCTCGGCCGGTCGCTGGCGAGCGACGAGCCATGGCGGGAGCTGACCCAGCTGGCCGATGACGTGGGCCCGCGCTTGTCCGGGAGCGAGGCGCTGAACCGCGCGATCACCTGGGCCGCCGAGCGCATGCGCGACGACGGCTTGACCGTGACCCTGGAGCCGGTCGACGTGCCGGTGTGGGTGCGCGGCGAGGAGCAGGGCACCATCCTCTCGCCCGTCGCCGACCAGCTGCCGCTGCTGGGCCTGGGCTGGACCGTCGCCACGCCGCCCGAGGGCATCGACGCGGACGTGCTGGTCGTGGCGTCCTTCGACGAGCTGACCGCCCGCGCGGCCGAGGCCAAGGGCCGGATCGTCGTGTTCGACGTGCCGTTCACCACCTACGGCGACACCGTGAAGTTCCGCTGGGCGGGCCCCGAGGCCGCGGCCAAGGTGGGCGCGGTGGCCGTGCTGGTGCGCTCGGTGAGCCCGGAGAGCCTGTCGACCCCGCACACCGGCAGCACCCACTACGCCGACGGCGTGCCCAAGATCCCCGCGGCGGCGATCACCCTGGAGGACGCCACCCGCCTGCACCGCTGGCAGGAGTCCGGGAAGACGCCGCGCCTGCACCTCAAGCTGTCCGGCGAAGACAAGGGCACGGCGCCCTCGTTCAACGTGGTGGGCGAGCTGCGCGGCCGCGAGCGCCCGAACGAGGTCGTGGTCATCGGCGGCCACCTGGACTCGTGGGACGTGGGCCAGGGCGCGCAGGACGACGGCGCCGGCTGCGTCGCGAGCATGGCCGCGCTCGATCAGCTGGCCGCCCTCCCCGTCCACCCGCGGCGCACGGTGCGCGTGGTGCTGTTCACCAACGAAGAGGACGGCGGCGCCGGCGGCAAGGCCTACGCCGCGGCCCACGCCAACGAGCGCATCGTCTACGCGATCGAGGACGACACCGGCGCGGGCGTCCCGCTCGGCTTTCAGGTCGAGGCCCACACCGCCGACGAGGCCGACGACCCCAACCGCGCCACCCAGGTCATGTCGGCGCTCGCCCCGTGGCGGGACCTGCTGACGCCGCTCGGCGCCGACAAGCTCTCGCTCGGGCACTCCGGCGCGGACGTCGGTCCGCTGCTCGCGCACGGCACGATCGGCTTTGGCCTGGAGCACGACATGTCCGGCTACTGGCGCGTCCACCACACCGAGGCCGACACGCTCGACAAGATCGACCCGATGATGGTGCGTCGCAACGCCGCCGCGCTCACCGTGTTCACCTGGCTGCTCGCCGAGACGCCCGAGCTGTTCGACGGCACCCGCCCGCTCCAGGCACAGCCGTGATGCGCGCCATCCAGGTGGTGGACGGCAAGTGTGTGCTGGCCGACGTACCCGCGCCCGCGCTCAAGCCCGGCTGCGTGCGCATCGCCGTGACCGCGGCGGGCATCAACCGCGCGGACCTCAACCAGAAGGAGGGCCGCTACCCGCCCCCGCCCGGCGCCAGCCTGATCTTGGGCCTGGAGTGCGCTGGGACGATCGCCGAGGTCGCGCCGGACGTGACGTCGTGGCGCGTGGGCGAGCGCGTGTGCGCGCTGCTCGCGGGCGGCGGCTACGCGTCCGAGGTGGTGGTCAACGCGCGCCACGTGCTGCCGATCCCATCGGGCATGTCGGACGTCGAGGCGGCCGCGGTGGTCGAGGTGTTCGCCACCGCCTGGCTCAACCTGATGGACGAGGGCGGCCTGCGTCACCAGCCCGGCGCGCGCCTGCTGGTGCATGCGGGCGGCAGCGGCGTGGGCACGGCCGCCGTGCAGATCGCGCGCGCCTGGGGCCACCACGCGTTCATCACCGCGGGCGACGACGACAAGATCGCGCGCTGCGTCGCGCTGGGTGCCGAGGGCGGCGCCAACCGCCACGCCGGGAAATGGACCGGCGCGGTGAGCGCCTGGGCGCCCGGCGGCGTGGACGCGATCCTCGATCCGGTCGGCGGCGCCTACCTGGCCGACGATCTCACCGTGCTCGCGACCGACGGTCGCCTGGTGATCATCGGCCTGATGGGTGGGCGCACCGCGGAGGTCGACCTGGGGCGCCTGCTGGTGAAGCGCCTGCGGGTGGTCGGCAGCACGCTCCGCAGCCGCAGCGACGACTTCAAGGCCGCGCTGGTCGCCGACCTGCGCGCGAACGTCTGGCCGCGCTTTGAGGACGGCACGCTCAAGCCGATCGTCGACGCCACCTTCCCGCTCGCCGACGCCGAGGCCGCGCACGCGCACGTCGCAGGCAACACCACGTTCGGCGCGGTCGTCCTGACGGTCTGAGCGGCTCTACGCGTCCGCTTCACCGGCGGAGAGCAGCGCCTCAAGCGTGGCCTTGGGGAGCGCGCCGACGCGGGACGCGGTGATGGTGCCATCGCGCACGAACACCGACGTCGGCGTCGCCATCACCGACCACGCGTAGGCGTCGGCGCGCCGCAGCGTCACGTCGATCGCGATCACCGTGTGGCCGCCCGCCGCGAGCGCCTCGACCGCGGGCTCCATCGCCCGGCACGGCCCGCACGACGGGCTGTGGAACCACACGAGCGCAGCACCCGTGGCGGGCAGATCGGACAGCGGCGGCGCCGGGCGACCGATCTGCCGATGCGCGGCGCGCTGCAGGCGGATCTGCGTGATCGACATCAGCACCAGCCCGACGACGACCACCAGCAGCACGGCGAGCGCGAAGTTCAAAACGACCCCCCGTGCCGTGCGTTCAGTCCTGCGCCGGGAGCGCGGCCAGCCGCGCGCGCAGGCGCTCGATCAGGCCGTCGGGCGCCGACACCTTGGTCTTGGGCAGCGCCGCGACCACCGCGCTGTACGCGCCGCCAAAGCGCTCGCACCAGTCGCAAGCCGACACGTGCGCCACGACCTGCGCGCGCTCGGCGTCCGACAAGGCGCCATCGACCAGATCGGGCAGGCGCTGGAGCACCTCTCCGCACCAAAGCCCGGCGACGTGACGCTGGCCGTCGTGTTCAGTCGACATCGGTCACCTCCCGCAGCTCGGCCATCAGCCGGAGGCGCGCGCGGTGCAGGCGGCTCTTGAGCGCGCCCAGGTCCACGTCGAGCAGCGCGGCCGCCTCCGGTCCGGTGAAGCCCTCCAGGTCGCGCAGCACGATCACCTCCCGATCTTCGTCCGACAGCCGGGCGAGCGCCGCGCTCACCCGCTCCTTCTCTTCCACCGCCGACGCGGCCTGCTCCGGATCACCGCCGAAGCCGGCGGCCACCGCGAGCGACTCCAGCGACTCCGGGACCGCGGGCTCGCCCGCGCGACGTCGCCAGGACCGCGCCGCCTGTCGCCGCGCGATCCCATAGATCCACACGCGCCCCGACACGTCGCCGCGCCACGCGCGCGCGCCACGCCACACGCCGACCAGCACCTCCTGCAGCGCGTCCTCCGCCACCTCGTCGCTGCGACACAGCGACCGGAGGTAGCGAAAGAGGCCCGCGTGGGTGGCGTCGGCCAGCTCGGCGAACGCGCCCTGATCGCCCACGGCGACCCGGCGGATCAGCGCTGTCTCTAGGTCTGCTTCCACGTCGAGACACCCAGGAGCGTGTAGATCGGGCAGCTACCCACCGCGGCGGTGAACAGCAGGACGAGGCCCAGTAGCCCGGCCAGGCCCCAGCCGGGGACGGGGCCGATGAACAGGAGCGAGAGCAGGCCCAAGCCGAGGAGGACTCGGGCGACGCGGTCGAAGGTGTGGACGTTGTGGGGGAGCAGGCTCGACATGGGGCACCTCGTTGGGGTTCTGAACGAGGGTTCCGGGTTGCGGGGGGAAGGATTCCGCCTGTCCGACAAATTCTCGGAGCGGTGGCGATCCGATGGGGCTGAGGTGCTTGAGGAGGACAGCTGTCGGCACAAGCGCGACCAGCCCCATCGGGCCACGGCACGTCGCTTGCTTTCGTACGGAGTGTCGCCCGAGGGATACCATGACCTATGAGAGCATCCAGAAGGCGCGTTCACTGTGCGCGGTCCAACCGAACCTCGTCGACTACGAGGCCGAGCGTACGTCCTTCACGTGGGAGCGTGCGAGGCGCGGCTTGAGTGGGCAGCAGGACGGCGGCCTGAACATGGCGTTCGAGGCGGTCGACCGGCACCTGGAGTCGGGGCTGGCCCAGAAGGTCGCCATCCGCTGGCTCGGCCGCGACGAGAGCCGCCGAGAGTTGACCTACGCGGACCTTGCGGACGCGAGCGCACGCTTCGCCAATGTGCTCGCAGGGCTTGGCGTGCTCCGGGGTGAGCGCGTGTTCTTGCTCGCCGGTCGCGTGCCGGAGCTCTACATCGCGGTGCTCGGCGGTCTCAAGCTGGGCGCGGTCGTGTGTCCGTTGTTCAGCCAGTTCGGCCCAGAGCCCATCCGCCAGCGCATGCAGATCGGCGACGCCGCCGTGTTGGTGACTACGCCGTCGCTCTACCGCAAGCGCGTGGCGCCCATCCGGGCGGAGGTGCCCACCTTGCGGCACGTGCTGATGGTCGGCGACGACGGGCGGGCGGTGCCACCTGAGGATCTCCCTGAAGGCACGCTCGATCTGGCCTCGTTGCTGCACGACGCCAGCTCCACCTTCGAGATCCCGCACACGGACCCCGAGGACCCCGCGCTGCTGCACTTCACGAGCGGCACCACGGGCAAGCCCAAGGGCGCAGTCCATGTGCATGGCGCGGTGCTGATGCACCACATCAGCGCGTTCTACGCGCTCGATCTGCACCCGGACGATGTGTTCTGGTGTACGGCGGATCCTGGCTGGGTGACGGGCACGTCCTACGGTGTCCTCGCGCCGCTCACCCACGGCCTCACCATGGTGGTGGACGAGGCGGACTTCGACGCCGATCGCTGGTACCGGATCTTGTCCGAGGAGCGCGTGTGCGTCTGGTACACGGCGCCAACCGCGGTGCGGATGATGATGCGCGCAGGCACCGAGCTGACGAAGAAGTTCTCCTTCAAGCACCTTAGGTTCATTGCCAGCGTAGGTGAACCGCTCAACCCGGAGGCTGTGCTCTGGGGCATCGACGCGTTCGGGCTGCCCATCCACGACAACTGGTGGCAGACCGAGACCGGCGGCATCATGATCGCCAACTACGCGGCGAGCGAGGTGCGGCCTGGATCGATGGGTCGTCCACTGCCGGGGATCACGGTCGGGATCCTCGTGCGCGACGCCGAGGGGAAGCTGCACGAGGCGCCCGTGGGGACGGAGGGCGAGCTGGCGCTGCGGACCGGCTGGCCCTCGATGTTCCGCGGCTACCTGCACGAAGACGAGCGCTACAAGAAGTGCTTTGAGGACGGCTGGTACCTGTCGGGCGATCTGGCACGGCAGGACGAGGACGGGTTCGTCTGGTTCATCGGCCGTTCGGACGACGTGATCAAGACCTCGGGGCACCTGATCGGGCCGTTCGAGGTCGAGAGCGCGCTCCTCGAGCACGCCGCCGTCGCTGAGGCTGCGGTGATCGGCAAGCCCGATCCGGTGGCGGGCAACATCCTCAAGGCCTTCGTCTCGCTCAAGGCCGGGTTCGCTCCCTCCGATCAGATCCGCCGCGAGATCCTGTCGATCGCGCGGACGCGCTTGGGGCCCGCGGTGTCGCCCAAGGAGATCGACTTCCTGCCCACGCTGCCCAAGACACGCAGCGGAAAGATCCTACGGCGCCTGCTGCGTGCCCGCGAGCTGGGCCTGCCAGAGGGGGACCTGTCCACGCTGGAGGCGGACTCGGTCGCGCCGCGCGGGGCGACGCCATGACCGACCCAAACGCATCCACCTGGGTGCCGGTGACGCGGGAGGCCGCGCTCGTGCGCCACCGTGACATGGTCCGCATCCGGCGCTTCGAGGAGCGCTGCGCCGAGGTCTACGGCCAGGGAAAGATCCGAGGGTTCCTCCACCTGTACATCGGCGAGGAGGCGATCGCGGTCGGTGCAATCGCCGCCCTGCGGCCTGAGGACAACGTGCTCGCCACCTACCGTGAGCACGGTCACGCGCTCGCCCGCGGCATGTCGATGGACGTGATCATGGCCGAGATGTTCGGTCGCGTCGACGGGTGCTGCAAGGGACGCGGCGGGTCGATGCACCTGTTCGACGCCAAGCTGCGCGTGTTCGGGGGCAACGCGATCGTCGCGGGGCACCTGCCGCTCGCGGTCGGCATGGGCCTCGCGGACCAGCGCCTCGGTCGTGCGGCGGTGACCGCGTGCTTCTTCGGCGAAGGCGCGATGGCGGAGGGTGAGTTTCACGAGTCGATGAACCTGGCGTCGCTGTGGAAGCTGCCGGTGCTGTTCCTGTGCGAGAACAACCAGTACGCCATGGGCACGGCGCTCGCGCGCAGCGAGGCCGAGACCGACCTGGTCACCAAGGCCTCCGCCTACGGCATGACCGCCGAGGTGGTCGACGGGATGGATGTGTTCGCGGTGGAGGCTGCGGTCGCGCGCCTGGCGGCCGCGGCGCGCCAGGGTGGCGGGCCGGCCTTCCTGGAGCTGCGCACCTACCGCCTGCGCGGCCACTCGATGTTCGACGCGCAGCTCTACCGGGACAAGGCCGAGATCGAGGCGTGGAAGCCGCGCTGCCCGATCCTCAACCTGGAGACGCGGCTGCGCGGGTTGGGCTGGATCGACGATGCGACGGTCGCCGCTGTGGACGCGTCGGCGCTCGCGGAGGTGGAGCGCGCGGTGGCCTTCGCCGACGCGTCGCCGCTGGAGGCCGAGTCGGAGTTGCTGGTGGACGTGTGCTCTCCCCGTACCCCCTGCCCCGCGCCGCCTGCGCGCGTCGGAGGCAAGCTCGCGCTCCGGGACGCCATCAAGGAGGCGATTCGCGAGGCGCTCGACGCGGATCCGCGCGTGTTCCTGATGGGGGAGGACGTGGGGCGCTACGGCGGCTGCTACGCGGTGAGCAAGGGTCTGTGGGACGTCTACGGCCCCGAGCGCATCCGGGACGCGCCGCTGTCGGAGTCGGCCTTTGTGGGCGCGGGCGTGGGCGCAGCCATGCTCGGCATGCGGCCGATCGTCGAGATCATGACGGTGAACTTCAGCCTGCTCGCGCTGGACCAGATCCTGAACAACGCGGCCACGCTGCGTCACATGTCCGGCGGCCAGGTGTCCGTGCCGGTGGTGATCCGCATGGCGACCGGCGCAGGCCGCCAGCTCGCCGCACAGCACAGCCACAGCTTGGAGGGCTGGTACGCGCACATCCCGGGCCTGCGCGTGCTGGCGCCGGCCACGCTCCAGGACGCGCGTGGCATGCTGTGGAGCGCGCTGCATGAGCCGGACCCGGTGATCTTGTTCGAGCACGTGAACCTCTACGGCGTCGAAGGGGAGCTGGGGATGGTCGGCCCGACCGATCTGGACCACGCGGCCGTGCGCAGGCCCGGCCGGGACGTGACGCTGGTGACCTACGGCGGCTCGTTGCCCAAGACCCTGGAGGCCGCCGAGGCGCTCGCGGCCGACCACATTGAGGCCGAGGTGATCGATCTGCGTGTGCTGCGGCCGCTCGACGACGCCACGGTGCTCGCGTCCGTGACGCGCACGCGGCGCGTCGTGATCGTCGACGAGGGCTGGCGCACCGGCGGCCTGTCGGCGGAGCTGGCGGCCCGCATCGGTGAGCTCGCTTTCTGGGAGCTGGACGCGCCGATCGAGCGCGTGTGCACCGCCGAGGTGCCCGTCCCTTACGCGAGGCACATGGAGATCGCCGCGCTGCCCAGCGTCGCGGCGATCGTAGCCGCGGCGCAGCGCGCGGTGCGAGGCACCGATGGCTGAGCCCCTCTTGTTTGTGATGCCCTCGCTCGGTGCCGACATGGAGCACGGAGTGCTGGCGACTTGGCTGATCAAGCCGGGCGACGTCGTGAAGCGTGGACAGGTCATCGCCGTGGTGGAGACCCACAAGGGCGCCATCGAGGTCGAGTTCTTCCACGACGCCGTCGTGAGTCGGCTGGTGGCAGAGGAGGGGGACGAGGTGCCGGTCGGTGGCTTGCTCGCCGAGCTGACCGCAGCCTCGGGCGAGGTCGCGCCCCAAGCGCCGATCCCGGCCGCCGCGTCGGCGCCGATCCTGACGGCCGCCGCGGTGCCGGCAGTGACCGCGACGCCCGTCGCCGCACCGGCACCGGC
>CAIOSP010000067.1 GCA_903861005.1 uncultured Pseudomonadota bacterium | reverse complement strand
CGACGTCGCGACGCGCCGGAGCGCCGCGGTGAGCGCGGGATTGATCAGCAGCGGTGTGGGGGATGGGCCAGGCATCGCGCCCAATTCCCCGTCGGCCGAGTTCGATCAACCCGGATCGGACTTCCGGGTCGTGGTACTAGTCGCCGTCGCGCGGCGCCTCCGCTGGTGCGCCCAGCTTCCCCGCCCACCGCGTCGCCTCCGCTCGCGCCGCCTCCGGCCCGACGATCTCCCAGCCGGTGCCGTACTCCAGCAGCCGCCGGATCAGCACCGCAATCTTGGGCGTGCGGATGGTGCGCCGCGTCGACCCATCGGCCTGCGGCGTCCCCTCCCCGTCCAGCCCAAAGACGGCCTCGGCGCGGTCGGCGTGGCCGGGGTCGAAGCGCACCTCGACGACGAGCGGTGCCGTCGGCACGTCGTAGAGCACGGGCCTGCGCACCTCGGCCGCGGTGGGCGGCGCGCCGCTGTGGCGCTGACCGGTGCGGACGGCGGAGAGCACGCGGTCCACGCGCCACCAGCGCAGCTTGTGGTCGTCCGGATCGCGCGCGCACAGGTACCAGGACTCGCCGTGCTGGAGCAGCAACAGCGCCCACACGTCGCGCGTCTGGAGCGCGTCGCGGCTGGCGTTGTAGACCGTGAGCCGCAGGACCTCACGCCCCTCTGCGGCCTGGGCGATCAGGCTGACGACGTCCGGATCGACGGCCTCGGACACCGCCCAGGCGAGCGCACGCGATCGCAGATCCGCCTCCGCGCGCACCTCCGGATCCACGGCCGCCTGGAGACGCGCGATGAGCGCGTCACAGGAGTCGCGGCGCGCCCGCGGCAGCCCGCCGCGCACCGCCCGCAGCGACGCGATCATACACGCCGCGTCCGCCGCGTGGAACGGCCAGCCCGAGCCCAGCTCGGGCGGTACATCGACCGAGATCCAGCCGCCGCGCACCACCAGCGTGGCGACGTCCTCGCCCAGGAAGGGCGGCACGCCCAGCTCGCCCTGGACTAGGCGATCGATGAGGCGGGCGACCTGCCCCACCGGCACACCCAGGATGCGCGCGGCCTCCGCGAGCGACACCATGCCTCCCTCGCGTCGACCGACAAGCAGCAAGCGCGCGATGCGATCCAGGCCCGGGTTCACGACGCCCCCGCGTGCCGCGCGGCGAGCGGCGCCACCACCGCCTCAAAGGCCGCCACGAGCTCCGGCGGCGCGAGCGGCCGCACGCGCGGCGCCCAGGTCCACAGCACCGGCTCCAGGCCCTTGAGGTGCGTCACCGTGACCGTCACCACGTCGCCCTGCGCCACGCCGCCCACCGCGCGCGCCACCAGCGGCGCGACCTCGTCGCAGCGCAGCGACACCACCACCGGCGCGTGCATCACCCACTGCCAGCGCTGCAGCGACGCCCAGCGACGCACGTCGGCCTCGGGTCCGTCAGGCACGGAGAACATGTCGTCGGCGGGCGCGACAAGCAGTCCGGTGATCGACACGAAGCGAAAGCAGCGCGGCGCCGCGCGCTCCTCATCGCGCCCGAGCAGCTGCCACGCGCGCCCGCGGCGGAACACACCCCACGGCTCCACCACGCGACGCTCGGCGCGGCCGTCGAGGGTGGTGTAGTTGAACGACACCACGCGCCGGTGCCAGGCCGCCTCCACCAGCGCCTCGAAGAGCGCCGGATCGCCGACACCCTCGGGCTCGTAGACGCTCAAGGCCACGTCGCTCGCGCGCAGCTCACGCGCCTCGCTCTGCTCGAGCGCGGACTCCACGCCAGGGCCCAACGCGCCCGTCTGGGTGTCGGTCAGTCGACGCACCGCCTCCACCAGCAGCTCCGCGTCGTCCTCGTCCAAGTCCAGGCAGACCGGCGCGCGCGCGGACAACGCGAGGGTGTAGCCTTCGTGCGCGGCGTCCCAGCGGACGATCACGCCGAGCTCGCGGAGCTGATCCAGATCACGACGCAGCTTCTTGCGCGCGGCCTCGGGGCGATCGGCTGGGTAGCCGTCGTCCATGCGCGACATCGCGGCGACGATGTCGGCGCGGGAGAGCGGCGCGTGCGCGCGGCGGAGGAGCGCCACGAGGGAGAGGAGGCGGCGTTCGATCTTCATGGGCGGGGCTCGTAGCGCGGGCGTCGGATGGGTCCCATGTCGATGCGCTCAGGAAGTGTCGAGGGTGGGCGTCCAGAGCACCGTCTACTGTTCCCCCCCCTTTCCGGCACCCGGTCCCGACCGGGCGACGGCGAGCAGTGTGGCGGCCCGCCTGGTGGCGGCGCGACCGGCACGACGGGGCCGCGGAGCCACCGCGGGGGTCGGGACGGACGCGGCTCTGGACGGGGGGAGCGT
>CAIOSP010000066.1 GCA_903861005.1 uncultured Pseudomonadota bacterium | reverse complement strand
GTCGCCACCACCAGCCCGCCGATCCGGATCAGCTGGATCGGCAGCACCGGTGGCATCCAGGGCTCGCTCCCGGCGTCGCCCGTGCGCACGCGCTCGCGGATCCAGCGAAACACGGGGTCCAAGGGCGGCAGGTGCCGCACCGGCAGCAGGCCGAGGATCTTGCCCCGGCTCCCGCCCGCCAGATCCACGAACGGGATCAGCGGATCGTGCGTGCGGACCGCCCCGCGCGCCCGGTCCACCGCCCGCCGCGCCCCGTGAAGCGCCGCCAGCGCCCCGCGCACCGGCCAGAGCGGACCCCGGCCCTCGGCCGTGCCCAGCGCCATGGAGATCCCGATCACCGCGCCGCGCGTGCGCTGCGGCTGGCCGTCCACCGTGAAGCGCGCGTCGGCGGCGGCGTTGGACATGTCGACCAGCTCGGTGATCATCTCGAGCGGGCCGGTCAGCACCTCGCCGGGCACGTGCAGCAGCGTCTCGGCGACCGCCACCTGCGCATCGGCGACACGGCGCGCGTTCTTGTGGTCGTCGTCGTGCAGGCCCGTGGTGTGGGCGCGCGTGGGGTCGGGCCGGAAGTTGGGCGAGATGTCGCCGCAGCACTCCTGCGCGAACAGCGCGACGATCCCGTGCCGGTCCTCGAGCGCGGTGGCGGCCAGGCCCTTGTGGTCGGAGTGCAGGGCGTCGTTGTCGCCGTGCACGCAGGTGTTGTGCAGGCCGAACCAGTCGACCACGCCGCGCAGCTTGCCGTCCGCGCCGTGGATCCGCAGCAGGGTCATGGTGCGGTGCACCGCCTGATCGCGCTCGGCGAACGGCACCCGGTCCGCGTCTGGGTTCTGGCTGTAGGCGAACCAGGACCGGTTGAAAGCGACGCCCGCCTCGCGCGACACCTCACCCTCGGCGAGCACCAGCGTGCTGGGCGCCAGCGCCGCGTGCGCCGCGACGATCGACGCCACGATGCCCTCGACCAGCGTGTCGTGCACCTTGGCCGAGAAGCCGGGCGCGTTGAGCTGCATCCAGAACGAGTGCGCGTAGCCGGACGGCCCGCTGTGGGTGTGCGTCGCCACGATCGCCACGTTGTGCTCCGCCAAGGCCAACGACGGGTGCTGCGTCCGCAGCGCCTCGCAAACCTCCATCCACAGCCCGCGGCTGACGGCCAGCAGCTCCACCGCCACGTAGGCGAGCGTGGCGTCGTCGCCCCGCAGCACCAACGCGCGCGCGTGCAGCGGCAGCGTCACGCCCTGCGCCTGCTGGTGCGGCAACCCCCAGCCCATCAGCGCGATGCCCGGCTCGTAGACGGTGATGTCGGTGCGCGCGAGGCCGGCGTGGTGCATGGTCGAGCTCCCGAGTTGCCCACTTGCCGCAGGCGTCGGTCGCGGTCAACGCGCCTCGTGGGATAGACTCAACCCAGCCGAGGCGCTGACATGAGCCGGATGCGCGTAAACGAGCTGGATCTGCTGCGCTTCCTGGCGGCGCTGATGGTGGTGTTCTACCACTACGCGTTCCGTGGCCACGCCGCGGACAACCTGTCGGTCATGCCCTACCCGTGGATCGCGCCCGTCGCGCAGTATGGCTACCTCGGCGTCGAGCTGTTCTTCCTGATCAGCGGCTTCGTGATCTTGATGACGGCGGCGAGCGGATCGCTTCGCGGCTTCCTCATCTCCCGCTTTGTGCGTTTGTACCCGGCGTTCTGGGCCGCGTGCACCCTCACGTTCGTCGTCACGCTCCTGATCGGCGGTGAGCGCTTCCACGCGACGGTGACGCAGTACCTGGTCAACATGACCATGCTCAGCGGCTTCGTCGGCGTGCGCTCCATCGATGGCGCGTACTGGTCGCTGTTCGTGGAGCTGCGCTTCTACGCGCTCGTCGCGTTGGTGCTGCTGCTCGGCCAGATCA
The DNA here is from genome assembly GCA_903861005.1 of uncultured Pseudomonadota bacterium. GTDB lineage: Bacteria > Myxococcota_A > UBA796 > UBA796 > CAIOSP01. The sequence continues at coordinate 1,984 of CAIOSP010000066.1, read as the reverse complement.
AGCGCATCCAGCCCTTGCTGATCGGCTGGACGGTGGTCACGGCGGCGCTCGAATTCGTGCCCGTCGGCCCGCTACGCAACGTGCTGATCTACGAGTACGCGCCCTACTTCATCGCGGGCGCGACGTTCTACCTGGTGCGGGCGAGCGGCATGACGACGCAGCGCGCGGGCCTGCTCCTCGCCAACCTCGCGCTCGCGCTGCGGCACAGCCTGGCCGCGCTGCCTGATCTCGACAAGCACTACCAGACCCACAATGATCCGACCGTGGTCGGCGCGTGTGTGGTTGTGTTCTTCGCGGTGATGCTGGCGGTGTCTCTGGGGCGCACCGGACCGCTCGGTCAGCGCACGTGGGTCACGGTGGGCGCGCTCACCTACCCGCTGTACCTGATCCACCAGAACATCGGATACATGGTGTTTAATGCGCTGTATCCACGCGTGAGCCCGCACCTGCTGCTGTGGGGGACGGTGGCGCTGGTGTGCGTGGGCGCGAGGGTGTTGAACACGCAGGTGGAGGGGCGCGCGGCGAAGCCGCTGAAGCAGGCGCTGGAGCGGATCGCGGGGTGAGCGGGGCGCGTTGGTGGCGGTGAGGACGCGAGCGACGCGACAGGCGCGCGAGGCGCCAGCGATGCGAGGCGCCAGCGACGCGAACGACGCGAGCGACGCGGGGCGCGACAGGTGTGCGAGGCGCGACAGGTGTGCGAGGCGCGACAGGCGCGCGAGGCGCGAGAGGCGCGCGAGGCGGAAGACCGGCCGCGGCGCGAGCACACACACCTCCCCGTTGGCGGCACGCATGGTCACGTCGGCCACGGGGACGAGGCGGGCGCTGGCGTCCACGGCGCGCGAGCTCGGGCTCGGGCCGGTCACCGGGACGATGCGCCTGGGCGCCCCGAACGCAACGAGCGGCAGCCGACGCGCCAACCCGCATGCGGGTCCTGCGCGCAGCGGCGGTGCGGCGTCCGGTTCTAAGGTTTTGACTCGACCCAAACGCCGCGCCGGCCTGCAGGACTAGGGATACCCGCCCCCCGCCACAAGGAGGCACCCATGTCCCGTCACCTGCTCCCGCTGTCAATCCTGATCCTCGCCGCCGCCGTCGCCTTTCACGGCATCGCCCCGGCGAACGCCGCCGACGCCGCAGGTGCTCCGCCCAAGTGTGTGCCCATCAAGTCCGCCAACCTCGACAACTACAACGCCGCCTTCCAGGGACTGTACGCGGAGGGCGCGCGCGAGTTCGTGATGCCTGGATGGGGCATCGTGTGCGGTTGGCGCTAACGCCGATCAGCCGCCGACCGCGCTGAACCCGCAAACCTGGGCTTCACACGTCGCCGCGCTCAGGGTGAGGTCGACCGGGTTGCACGCCGGCAGGATGATGTCTCGGCAGTGAGGCTCGCCGTAGGCCTCCTGGTCGTCCAGGAAGAGCGCGGCGCCGTCCGAAGACAGGGCCGCAACCCCGTCGCAGGCGCCACAGTAGCCGTTCTGCACGACTAGGACGCAGTCCTCGGGGGTGGTGCACACGGCGTTGTAGTCCGCGGCGTTGGGTGGGTCGCCAGCACAGGCGGCGAGCACCAGCAGCGTGAGGGGTCGGAGCATGAGCGCCTCCAGGGCGAGCTAGTAGCACAGACGTGCGCGACTGGCGGCCGCACCGTGCTTCGGGCGTTCGGGGGTGCGGTGGATGCCTGCAACCGTCAGCGCCCGGGGCGGTCGGCCGCGCCTTGGGGCGGGTCGCGGGCGGGTCGGTCGGCGAACCCTGAGGGGCATGGGGGGGAGGCTATCGGCGCGTGGCGCAGCGGCGAGCGACATGGGGCGCCCGAGCCAAACGAGACGCGCCTGGGGACACGGGACGCGGGCGGCGCGGTCGCCGTGGTCGCCGTGGTCGCCGTGGTCGCCGTGGTCGCCGTGGTCGCCGTGGTCGCCGTGGTCGCCGTGGTCGCCGTGGTCGCCGTGGTCGCCGTGGTCGCCGTGGTCGCCGTGGTCGCCGTGGTCGACGT
>CAIOSP010000065.1 GCA_903861005.1 uncultured Pseudomonadota bacterium | reverse complement strand
CGGCGACGAGGCCGGCGGCGCGTCCCCCCGGGCCGAGGCGCGAGCCGCGCGTCGTCACGGCGACGTCCCGGCTGTGCCCGGCGCCCAGGTGCTCAGTCGGCTGTACGACGCCGCCGATCTCATGGCGGCGGACGAGAACTGGTCGAACGAGACCTACGAGCAGGTCGCCCGCGTGTTCGAAGGCACCACGCTGGACATGAAGGCGCTGCTGGTCGACCTCAAGGCCGGGAAGGTGACGCCCGCGCAGGCCAAGGCGAAGGCGATCAGCCTGCGCGACGGCGCGACGGGGCAGCTGGCGGGCGTGCTGGGCAAGGACGGGCTGCAGCGCCTGAAGGGGTACATCAAGGAAGACGGGGCGCAGTAGGCGCGTCGACCGCCGACACCGACCCTCCGGCCCCTCTTCACGGCGACGCGAGCTCCTCACAGCGCGCGATCACCGACTGCCCCATCGCCACCACCTCGGGGCGCGCGCGATCGGCGGCGTCGATCTGCGAGAACACCCACAGCTGGTCGGCGACCGGCAGCGCGCAGAAGCCCGAGTCGACGTAGCACTCGTCGTGCGTGCCGAAGCCTAGGGTCCACACCGCGTCGCAGGTGGTGTCGCGATCGATGACGTCGAGCAGGCTCACCTGCAGGCAGGACGCGACCCGCGTGACCCAAGCCTGCCCGTCCTCAGACAAGGTGGTCGGCGCGCCGTCCCAGTAGCGCTGACCGTAGCGACCGCCGAAGCCGAGCGGGTAGCCGTCCTCGCCGCAGCCCGCCCCATCCACCAGCTGTGCGTCGACGCACGCGTAGAAGCCGAGGACGTCGTCATCGGTGCTCTCAGGCGTCCGGGGTGAGCAGGCGATCGTGCGGTCCGACGCGCCGTCGTCCACGCGCTCCACACCACACGCGGCAAGCACGACACAAAGCGCGGCAACTCGCACGTGCGACCCCCCCCCCAAGAAGCCGCGCTCCCTATCCAGCCTTACGCGGGGGCGCGGTCGTCGATGGTCACAGAGCGGTGCATCGCGTCGGAGGCACGCGCCGGTCAGGTCGTGATGACGCAGGGTGGCCGAATGCGCCGCGGCCACGTCGTTCCCGTGCTCGCATGTCCCGCCGTCCAAGCTCGGCGGCGCCGTGGCCGATCGTCCAAATCCAAAGTATCGGTCCCCTCTAATGGGGGTTTTCATGCGGCTTCGCTGGGCGTCGTGGCTGTTCCTGCTCCTGCCGTCGGTGGCCACCGCGGCCAGCGATCTCGTGCTGAGCACGCTCTCCGGGCCCGCGGCGGTGATCACGGGCCAGTCGTTCCAGTTCAGCTACACGCTGAAGAACAAGGGCCCGGACGTCGCCACCGGGATCTCGGTCGAGATCCGCGCGTCGCCCGACACCCGCTACGACGGCGCCATCCCGCCGATCGACCCCGAGATCTGCAACGACGCGTCCGCGGGATCCATGACGTCGGGCCAGACCTACACCCACACCGTCACCTGCGCATGGCCGGCAGGCTCCGTTGGCAACCAGTACGTCGTCGCGCGCATCCTCTACAACGACTCGCTCCACGAGCTGACGCCGCTCGACAACGACAAGAGCTACGGCCCCGTGCAGGCGATCAACGGCGGCGGCACCACGCTCGACCTCGACGTGACCGGCCTCGCCGTGACGTCGCCGATCGTGCGCGGCAACGACCTCGCGATCGGCTACCGCGTCCGCAACCTGGGCACGGGCAACGCTGGCGCGTCCACCGCTGAGGTGCGCCTGTCGACGGACACGACGTGGAGCGCGAACGACGTCTCGCTGTGCACGGACGCCGTGGGCGCGTTGAGCGCGGGCGGGTCGTCCACCTCGTCCCCGACCGGCTGTACGGTCCCGGCCGCGACCACGCCTAGCACCTACCAGGTGCTGGTGAAGGCGGACTCGGCGAGCGCCGTCAGCGAGTCGAACGAGAACAACAACGTCTCGTCGGTCTCGCTCGACGTGCAAGGGTCGCCGGTCACACAGCCCGACCTGCAGCTGTCGTCCCTGTCGGTGCCGTCCACCGCCATGCCGGGCGACACGATCGACGTGGACTGGACCGTGAGCAACGCCGGGGCCGCTATGTCGAGCGCGGCGCTGGTCCGCTTCCGCCTCTCCGCGAGCCCGACGTACGGGACCGGCGCGCCCTCGCTGTGCACCGTCAACGTCCCTGCGATCAACGCAGGGTCGTCGACGAGCGGCACCGAGCCGTGCGCCCTCTCCGCCGCCACGCCGTGGGGCAGCGGGTTCGTGGTCGGACGGGTGGACGACGCACAGGCGGTCGCGGAGAGCGACGAGTCCAACAACACCGCGTCGGATGGCATCACCGTGAACGGGCCGGTCACGCAGGACCTCGCCGATCTGACCTTGGACTCCATCGCCGCGCTGTCGGACTCCGCACCCGATGACCGCTTCCCGATCGACTACGTCTGCGCGAACCAGGGCGTCGTCGCCGCCTCGGCCAGCACCACGCGCGCGTGGCTCTCCGCCGACGAGACGCTGGACGCCAGCGACACCGAGCTGTGCTCCGGCGCGGTCGGCGTGGTGACCGCAAACGGCAACACCAGCGAGACGCTGCGCGGCTGCCACGTGCCCGCGGGCACCGCACCCGGCGACTGGTTCGTCATCGCCGGCGTCGACGCGGACCGTGACGTCGACGAGGCGGCCGAGGACAACAACCTCGCCACGACCACGCTCACCATCCTCGGCGCGGGGGACACCGGCACGCCCACCACGCCGGGGTCCGACACCGACGGCGACGCCGCCGACACCGACCTGGACGGCGCCGGTCTGGGCGGCGACAGCGACCTCCCCAAGCCCGCGTACGGCACGCTCGGGTGCGGCTGCGACACGTCAGGGTCCATGCGGGGTGCGTGGTTCGGGCTGCTGCTGGCTGCGGCGGCGCGACGGCGTCGGCAGCGCTGATCGCGCCCGCAGGCACGCGCGCACGAAAGACTCGCCGTCGAGTCTGACCTGCGCGACGCGCCCTAGCCCTGCTCCGCCCGCCACGGGTTGATCACCGGCACGCCGGTGCCCACGAAGTCGGACTCGTTCCGGGTGACCAGCGCCATGTCGTGCTCCAGCGCCGTGGCAGCGATCAGCCCGTCCGGAACGGACAGCACACGACCCTTCCGACGCGCCGCGGCGGCCAGCCGACCCCACCGACGCGCGACGCGAGCGTCCACCGGGAGGATGCGCTCCGCGAACTGCTGGTGCAGGCCGTCGAGCCAGTCGAGGATGGCCGCTTGTCGGGGCCCGGGCTCCAGCAGCGCCGCGCCCTGAGCGATCTCACCCAGCGTGACGACGCTCAGGTAGAGCGCTTGATCGTCCGCCTCACCAAACCAGCGCAGGGCGCGCGGGTCGGGGCGTGTCTTGAGGACCTCACTGATCACACACGTGTCGAGCAGTCGCATCGGCGCGCTCAAGACAGGTCGACGACGCGCGCGGGCTCGCGGTCGCGATCGAGCGTGACGTCGTCCAGCAGGCCCGGCCTCACGAGCCAGTCCTTGAGGCGCGGCGGGGGCTTCTGGGTGGCCTCCCACGTGGCCACAGGCACGACCACCACCACCGCCTGCCCTCGGCGGGTGACGGTCTGCGGGCCCTCGCGGAGCGCGGTCTCGACGAGCTCGCTGAACTGGTTCTTGGCGTCTTGCAGGGCCCAGGTAGGGTGCATTCGGCCTCCATCTAGACAGTCTAGCCAGCGCGAAAACGCGCGTCCATCACCCCGCGGCGCACCGGCCCCCCAAACGAACCGCGCCGGGGAACCGCTGCTGCGGCGCCCCGGCGCGTCGGACTCATGGTCCGGTGACGACTACGGGCAGGTGAAGCCGCCGTCGAACGGGAACAGGTGGTACTCGCCGGTGCCGGACGCGCCGCCCGCGACGACCGTGCCGTTGAAGCTGCCGTTGTTGAAGGTCACGTACGAGTACGGCGCGAGGACCGAGCCCTCCCAGCCGATGTTGTACAGGTCGACGCTGGCGGCCTGGCAGGCGTTCCACAGGATGTCCGTGGCGTCCACCCCGGTGAGGAACATGCCGAAGTCGTGGGCGGCGACCTCAGTGCCGATCACGTTGATCAGCACGGAGGAGCCGACCGGCGCCGAAATCCATAGGTCGGACGTCTGGTCCAGATCGCTGGCCTTCACGGTGAACACGTTGAGGATCGGGTTGAGGCCCGACATCGCGATGTGCGTCGCGCCGTCCTTCCAGACGAGCGTCTCCGCGTTGTCGAGGAAGTCGGAGCAGAGGCGAACGGAGAGCGCCGTGAGGTCGGTGTGCGACTTCAGGAAGTTCACCGGCGCGCCCTGCAGCAGCGAGCCACCGTCGAACGTGACGGTATTGGAGACGTTGGCGGCGGTCTTGTAGTAGCCGTCGCCGTACACGTGGCCGTTCGACAGGTGCAGCGTGCCCGCGACGAGCGTGGGCCCGCCCGGATCCATCTGGCCGAGAGAGAAGCTGCTCAGGTCGACGGTGCCGCCCGCGGCCACCTTGCCCTCTACGTCGAGGGCGCCGGTGAAGTCGTCGAACACGAACACGTTGTAGTCGGTGGCCGGACCCAGGTCCTCCAGGCACACCGGCGGCTCGATCTGGCAGCTGGTGTCGCAGCCGTCGCCGGGCAGGCCGTTGAAGTCGTCGCACGCTTCGCCGGACTGGACGATGCCGTCGCCGCAGAGCTCGAGGTGGCAGGTGCTGTCACAGCCGTCGTCCATGCCGTGGTTGCCGTCGTCACACTCCTCGTTGGCGTCGAGGATGTTGTCGCCGCACTCAGGCTCGCGCTGGCAGTCGGGGATGCCGTTGTGGTCGGCGTCGAAGCCCTCGTCGATCTGACCGTCACGGTCGTTGTCGATGCCGTCGCAGGCCTCGCAGGTGGTGATGTCGAGCGGGAGCAGGTCGAGGTTGAAGTCACCCTGCCAGGAGTTGCAGCGCAGGTGGCCGTGGCTGTCGCGGCGCGTGCCGAAGAACCAGGACGACGCGCCCAGGTTGACGTTCTTGTTGTTGGCCGCGAAGCCCAGCTGGAAGGGGTACACGCTGCCCGCGGGCGCCTGCGACATGGTGACGACGTCGCCGCCGACCACCTGCGTGAGCGTGCCCACGGTCATGTCCCAGTAGCGCCACGTGTTGGTGAGCGAGACCGGCTGCGAGCCCGCGGTGAGCTCCAGCTTGGCGCCGCCCGAGCCCTGACCGGCGGCGCCGACGCCGCGGTAGATGAAGTGCACGTCGACCGTCCACTCCTCACCGAGCGTACCCACCGCGCCGCCGAGCGAGTCGATGTAGGCGGTGCCGGAGAGCGTTCCCGCGCCGCTGGTCTCGACCGTGAAGCGGGCGTCGTCACGCAGGCGCAGGCGCACCACGTGGCCGATGTTGCCGTCGACGAAGCCAGGCGCCCAGATGGCGTGGCCGCCGCTGCCGCCGCCGTGGCCGTCGGAGTAGGCCTCGGACGCGACGTACGCCTCAGTCACGTTGGCCGGGTAGCACGCGCACACGCCGCCCTCGTCCACCGCGCCGTCGCCGTTGTTGTCCATGCCGTCGCACACTTCCGTGTCGCCGCAGTCGGACACGCCGTCGTGGTCGGCGTCGAAGCCCTCGTCGATCTGGCCGTCGCCGTCGTTGTCGACGCTGTCGCACTCCTCGACGTCGTGGCAGTCCGCCGTGCCGTCGTGGTCGGCGTCGAAGCCCTCGTCGGTGAACCCGTCACCGTCGTTGTCGGCGCTGTCGCACACCTCGACGTCGTAGCAGTCGGCCAGGCCGTCATGGTCTGAGTCGAAGCCCTCGTCGGTCTGGTGATCACCGTCGTTGTCGCGGCCGTCGCAGACCTCGGTGTCGAAGCAGTCGGCGAGGTGATCGCCGTCGGCGTCGAAGCCCTCGTCCACCGCGCCGTCGCCGTCGTTGTCCTTGCCGTCGCACAGCTCGGTGTCGTAGCAGTCCGCGACGCCGTCGTGATCGGAGTCGAAGCCCTCGTCGATCGCGCCGTCGGCGTCGTTGTCCTTGCCGTCGCAGGTCTCGGTGTCGAAGCAGTCCGCGACCCCGTCCTGGTCCACGTCGAACAGCTCGTCGATCAGGCCGTCGCCGTCGTTGTCGGCGCCGTCGCACTCCTCGGTGTCGAAGCAGTCCGCCGTGCCGTCGCCGTCGTGGTCGAAGCCCTCGTCGGCGTGGCCGTTGCCGTCGTTGTCCAGACCGTCGCACTCTTCGTGGTCGCGGCAGTCGGCGGTGCCGTCGGCGTCCGAGTCGTAGCCCTCGTCCACCAGGCCGTCGCCGTCGTTGTCGACGCCGTCGCAGGCCTCGTAGTCGTAGCAGTCGGCGATGCCGTCGATGTCGGCGTCAAAGCCTTCGTCGGTCTGGCCGTCGCCGTCGTTGTCCTTGCCGTCGCACTCCTCGTGATCGACGCAGTCGGACACACCGTCGGAGTCGGAGTCGAAGCCCTCGTCCACGCGGCCGTTGCCGTCGTTGTCCTTGCCGTCGCACTCCTCGTGGTCGTCGCAATCCGCCGTGCCGTCACCGTCCGAGTCGAAGCCCTCGTCGGTCTGGCCGTCGCCGTCGTTGTCCTTGCCGTCGCACTCTTCGTGGTCGGTGCAGTCGGTGATGTTGTCGTGGTCGGAGTCGAAGCCCTCGTCCACGTGGCCGTCACCGTCGTTGTCCTTGCCGTCGCACTCCTCGTGGTCGTCGCAGTCCAACACGCTGTCATGGTCGGCGTCGAAGCCCTCGTCGGTCTGACCGTCGCCGTCGTTGTCCTGGTGGTCGCACTCCTCGTGGTCGTCGCAGTCGACGACGCCGTCGGAGTCATGGTCGAAGCCCTCGTCGGTCTCGCCGTCGCCGTCGTTGTCCTTGTGATCACACTCTTCGTGATCAAAGCAGTCGGCGGTGCCGTCGGCGTCGTGGTCGTAGCCCTCGTCGATGCGGCCGTTGCCGTCGTTGTCGACGCCGTCGCAGTCTTCGTGGTCGTAGCAGTCGGCGGTGTGGTCGCCGTCGTGGTCGAAGCCCTCGTCGGTCTGGTTGTCGCCGTCGTTGTCCTTGCCGTCGCACTCCTCGTGGTCGTAGCAGTCGGCGGTGCCGTCGGAGTCGTGGTCGAAGCCCTCGTCGACCTGACCGTCGCCGTCGTTGTCCTTGCCGTCGCACTGCTCGACATCGTAGCAATCGGCCGTGCCGTCGTGGTCGGAGTCGAAGCCCTCGTCCTTGACGCCGTCGCCGTCGTTGTCGACGCCGTCGCAGGACTCCGTGTCGAAGCAGTTGGCGATGCCGTCGCGATCGTTGTCGAAGCCCTCGTCGATCAGACCGTCGTGGTCGTTGTCCAGGCCGTCGCACACCTCAAACGGGGTGATCGAGCAGTCGGACTCGCAGCCGTCGCCGTTGGTGGTGTTGCCGTCGTCGCAGGCCTCGCCGCCCTCACTCGTGCCGTTGCCGCAGACGTTACCGCAGTGATCGGGGCCCTCGTAGCCGTTGTTGTAGCTGTCGAGGCGCGTGATGCAGTCGTTGGCGGTGCCGACCTCGCTGGACTTGATCTGGCAGTCCGCGAGCACGGCTTCCGCGTTGGCGATCGCGGTCGCCACCAGCGGCGGGACCGACGCGCCGGAGGCGCCATTGTTGCGCGCGGCGATGTACTGGCTGACGAGCTGGTTGTAGGTGCCGCCCTGGTTCTGGATCTGATCCACCCAGCGGGCGCCACAGATGCGGGTGTCCTCGGAGATCGGCCAGTTGACGGTAAGGCTGGGGAGGGTCGCGTACCGGTTGTGGTTCTTGTACCAACCGATCGTGAGCGTGCAGCCCTCTGCGTTGCACTCGGCCTTGCCGTCCCCGTCAGAGTCAAAGCCCTCGTCGATCAGGCCGTCGTGATCGTTGTCGAGGCCGTCGCAGATCTCGGGCGGGTTGGTGGCCAGGAAGTCCGGGCGCTGGGTCGCGATCGACTCGGCGGCGACGGCGTGGGGCTCACCGCGCGGCGGGTTCACCACCGCGTCGGAGTAGCCGCCGGGCGTCGCCGTCTCACCGGGCTTCACCACGCCGGAGGGGTCATCGCACGCCACGACGGCAGCGAAGGCCAAGCTGGACACCGCGCGACAGAGGGCCGTCACGGTTGGGCTTCGGAGGGTGAAGATCGCGGTCATGAGGTCCCCAGGGTGCAAGGTGCGCGCTCGGGAGGCACCGGGGATGGACCGTGCAGCGGCACGAGACCCACGTGGGGCGTTTCACGAGGTGTTCACGATACCGCCGCTTGCTCCTTTGATCCTGTCGTGAAAGACCCCCCTGCCGATCGGCTTTCCCGCAGCGGTAATCCGAATGGAAACATCGACGGAACACACGGCGTTTCTCCGCCGTAATCTCGATACCGAATGGGGTCTGGATCGCCGATCACATAAGCGGTTCACGTATTCTTGACAACTTCACCCTAAATCTGGCGCCGGTCCGCTCGACGGGAGGCCACCCAGCAGCGCCCGCAGCCCCGCGCCCACCGCGGCCAAGTCCGTCGTCGGCGACGCGGCCGCCAGCACCTCCAAGCGGCTGTCGCGGCGGTACATCGACGGCGTGATCGTCAGCAAGTGCTCGGCGCCCTGGACCAGCCACCAGCCCCGGTCGGTGTGAAGGATGGCCTTCAGGCGCAGCGGCCCCAGCGGGAGCGCGTCGCTGGGGCGCATCAGCTCGTTCAGGAAGTGGCGCGTGTCGACGGCCGGGAACACCACGTCGGGCGCGAAGACCCAGCCCTCGCTCGCGACGTCCGGGCCCGCGTGCGCGACGGTGGACACCAGCCCGACCGTGGACGCCGCGGAGAAGCGGGCGCGCGGGGTCGGGTCGAGGTCGAGCCAGGCCGCGTCGAGCTTGCCGTGCTCGGTGGTGGCGATCACCTGCTTGGGCGGCCACAGCGACGCGGCCTTGGCGCGGAAGGCGTCGAGCAGGTCCGGCGCGGTCTGGTCGGCGCGGTTGGCGACCAGCACGTCGGCCACCTCCACCTGACCCAGGAACACGTCGTCCTGCACGCTGTCGGGGCGCAGGAAGCGCTCGGCGTCGACCAGCGTGATCACCGCGCGCAGGGCGATGGCGGTGCGGTAGGACGGCCCGCGCAGCAGGTCCAAGATGGAGGCCGGCGACGCGAGGCCGGTCGGCTCGAGGATCAGGCGGTCGGGGCGGTGCTCGCGCAGCAGGCGGTTGATCGCGACGCCCAGCTGCGGGCCCGCGGTGCAGCACACGCAGCCGCCCGCGATCTCGCGCACGACCACGCCGCCCTCGGACGACAGGATGGCGCCGTCCAGGCCGACCTGACCAAACTCGTTGACCAGCACGGCCCACCGGGCACCGGCGGGCCTGCGCGCGAGCAGGTCCAAGATCGCCGTGGTCTTACCGACACCCAGGAAGCCGGTGACGATCGTCGTCGGCACGGCCTGGATCATGGCGACCTACGCGCGGTCTTCGCGGATGAGCGTGAACCAGTTGTTGAGGTCCGACTCGTTCTTGTACGCCTTGCCGATCGACACGTTCTTGGACACGCGGCGCATGAAGTCGCGCGTGTGGTAGTACACGACCACCTGCAGGCCGACGTGGTTGGCGCGGATGCCCGGCCAGCCGTCCGGCGTGGGGCCCGTGGGGACCTGGAAGTAGTCCACGACCAGCGGGCCGCGCTTCTCCCACTCGGGGTTGCCGGTGGTGGGGATGAGCACGAAGTAGCCCGGGCCGATCAGCCAGCGGGTGCCGCCCTCGTTGTAGCCGAAGATGGTGCCGTCAGCGCCGCGCGTGAACCGCTTCTGGAAGCTGTTGAACGCGGGCAGCGTGTTGCGACCGTGGTGGATGACCTCGGTCAGGTTCGGCAGGTTGGTGGGCACGAAGTAGTCGAGGCCGAGGGGGCCGCCGCCGACCGCCAGGTCCCACAGCTTGGACTGCTGGGCCTTGGTGGTGGTGGCGAGCGCGGCCATGCGGCCCGCGTGGTCGAGGCCGTCGAGCCAGGCCCCGAGGGCTTCAATGGTGACGGACGGATCGGCGAGCTTGCTCTGAAGAGTCATGGTCCCTCCTGCGGTCGCGCCCTCTAGCCGGTCCAAGCGTGACATGCCGCGTCTCGCTTGGTCTGGGGTTGGCGTGCTACGGGCCCGGCCGAGGTGCCCCCATGCGCTGGATGCTGCTCGCGCTCCCCCTCGCCGCCTGCGCGCCCGAAGTCCCGACGCCCGCCAAGGATCTGGCGTGGCTGGTCGGGTCATGGCGCACCGACGACCTGCGCACCGAGACCGTCGAGTCCTGGGAGGTCGGCCCGTCTGGCGACCTGATGGGCCAGAGTCGGGTCAAGCTGCACACCGACGCCGGCGACGCGATCGGCTTCGCGGAGACGCTGCTGATCGCCGACGACCCAGGCGGGCGCACGTACGTCGCTTGGCCGGTCGACCAGCAGCCCACGCGCTTCAAGGTGGTCGAGGTCACGCCCACGTCGATGACCGTGGAGAACGGCGGTCAGGCCTTCCCGCGCAAGCTGGTCTACACGCGCGCGGGCGAGATCCTGGACGTGGTCGCGAGCGGCACCAAGGACGGCGCGCCGTACGAGGAGTCGTTCAAGCTCACCCGCGTGGCGACGCCGTAGTACCCGCCCACGACCTGCGACCGCTGGACGCGCTCAGCGACCTGCCCGGCGTGCGTCGATGTCGAACGGTTTGACGCGCTCGCGAAGGCTAGGCCCGGTGGTGCCAACCGTCCGAGACATCGGTGATAATACCGACCCACGACGGGCCCTCTAAGGCTTTGTCACGACGGAGGCCGTGCGATGAAGTCCAGGAACCTGGCAGCCCCGATCGCAGTCGTCGTCACACTGTACGGCGGCGCCTGTCGTCACACAGTTGATCGTCCACCCGCGGACACACCCGCGGACACCACACTAAGCCCGACCGATACCGACGTCGGTGCGGACACCGACGACCCGCATCTTCGCGTGGCCATCGAGCCCTCCGCGCCCGCCTTCGACGACGACCTGCACTGTCGATTCGGCGTCCCCGATCCGGCCGCCACCTACACCATCGCGTGGACCGTGGATGGCGCCGTCTACGCAGGTCCTACCGCGCGCGACCTTGTGGACGGCGACACCATCCCGAACCTGGCACAGGCGGGCGCGCAGATCTGGACGTGTTCCGTCACCTCGACGCTCGCCGACATCGTCACCCAAGGGTCGTCCGCGGCCGTCATCATCGGCACGCCTGTACGCATGGTGGAGATCGCGCCGGCGTCGGTGACGTATGCGTGGGGAATCACCACTTGGCGCGGCACCTACTCCCTGACGCGTCCCTACCTGCTGGGCATCTACGAGGTGACCAACGAAGAGTTCGTCCGCTTCCTCGGTCGCCGCGGTCGGGACACGTTTGCAGGAGCGAATCTGCCGGTCGTGTCTTCAACGCTGCACGACGCCGCGGAATTCGTGAACGCGCTGTCGACTGCGGACGGCTTGGAGTCCTGCTACGCCTGCACCACCACCGTGGACGGCCTGCGGTGCACCCGACCTGCGGACCTCTACGGTTGCAAGGGATACCGCCTGCCCTCCGACGTGGAGTGGCTGATCGCCGCCACGGAAGGCGCGACGCACCACGACATGCTCCCCGCGGGAGGCAACTTCACGATTCACTGCGCGCTAGGCGACCCGTGTGGGGGGTGGCCGATGGATCCCGCGGCTACCGGTCCGCACGCTCCGCCCGGAACGACGGTTGGAGATCAGTGCGTGTACGCCGCGAACCCGTACGTGTCCGCCCCGGGGCCCCTCCCCGTTGGCAGCCGTATACCCAACAGGTTGGGCCTGTATGACATGTGCGGGAATGTCGAGGAGCGGCTCGCGGACGCGCGGTACGTGCCGGACAACGCGCCGCCGCTCGTGGACATGTACGCGGCCGGAGGGCCCGATCCGACCCAAAGTCTGACCCGAAGCAGCACTTTCATGGCGTATGAAGGGGTCACCATTCAGTACACCGGTGAGGCCGCCGACCTGGGGCCCGGCTGTGGGCTCCGCGTCGCACGTACACGATGAGGCCACGGATGGCGAAGCTCACTTCCGTCCGCCTCGCTGGTCTCCTCTCGGGTGTAGGCGTCGCAGTCGGCCGGTGCAGCATGGCCCGTCCGCCGTCGCGCCCAACAGGCGCTGTCTGACCGCGTCGACACTCGCACGTCCGAACGGGGCGACGCTCAGGCCTTGAAGCGCCGCGCGTCGATGTCGAACTGCTTCACGCGCAGGCCCATGATGCGCTCGCTGATGTCGAGCTGACGGGCGGCGGCGGCCATGTTGCCGCGGTGCGCCTTGAGCGCGTCCACGATCAGGTCGCGCTCGAACGCGGCGAGCGTGGACTCCAGGCCCATCACGCCCTCGGTCGAGCCGAGCTCAGGCCCCTGCAGCGTGGGCGGCAGGTGGTGGGCCATGATCACGTCGCCGCGGGCGAGCAGGACGGCGCGCTCGACGCAGTTCTCGAGCTCGCGGACGTTGCCGGGCCAGTGGTAGCTCATCAGCAGGTCGATCGCGGGCGTGGCGATGCGGCGCACCTGACGGCCGTGCGCCTTGTTGAACACCTCCACGAAGTGGTCGGCGAGCAGCAGGATGTCGGCGCGGCGCTCGCGCAGGGGCGGCAGGTGGATCGGGAACACGTTGAGCCGGTAGTAAAGGTCCGGCCGGAACGTGTTCTGGGTCATCATCGTCTCAAGGTCGCGGCTGGTGGCGGCGATCACGCGGACGTCGATGGGCATGGGGACGGCGCTGCCGACCCGCTCGATCTCGCGCTCTTGGAGCACGCGCAGCAGCTTGATCTGCGTCTCGGGGCCAAGGTCGCCGATCTCGTCGAGGAAGATCGTGCCGCCGTTGGCGATCTCGAACCGGCCGCGCCGACGCTCGGTGGCGCCGGTGAACGACCCGCGCTCGTGGCCGAACAGCTCGGACTCGATGATCGACGCAGGCAGGGCCGCGCAATTCACCTTCACGAACGGGCCGCGGACGCGGGGCGAGCCCTCGTGCAGCGCGTGGGCGACCAGCTCCTTGCCCGTGCCGCTCTCGCCGCGCAGGAGGACGGTGGTGCTGGACCCGGTGACCTGCTCGATGAGCGCGTAGACGTCGTTCATGCCCTTGCTGCGGCCGATCAGGTTGGCGGGCTGGTGCGGCGCGCGCTCGGGGTCGGACATGCCGGTGCGGCCCACGTGGCGCTCGACCGACGGCTCCAGGAGCGCCGCGACCACCGTCAGCACCTTCACCACGCTGGACAGGTCGGTGATGTTGTCGCCGACGACCCAGGCGGAGAGCGCGCCGTGGATGACGTCGCCGTGGCGGACCGGCACGCAGACGAACGCGCCGTCCAGGCCGCCTTCGCGGGCGCCGAGCTTGTCCGCGAAGTTGGGGTCGGCGCTGACGCGTTCGACCACGACGGGCTCGCCGGTGGCGACGACGCGGCCGGTGATGCCCTCGCCGGGCGCGTAGCGGACGCGGCGGACCTCGGTGGGGGTCAGGCCGTGCGCCGCCTCGATGACCACGGAGCCGTCGGCGCGGTCGACCAGCGCGAGCGCGCCGCGAACCAGGCCCAGGCGATCGGCCAGCCCGCGCAGCACCGGACCCAACAGCTCATCGAGCTCGTCGGCTGAGCGGGAGCGCTCGGCGACGGTCTGCAGAAAGGTCAGCGCTTGGGGAGGGTAGGAGTCGGTCACGTTTCTTCCCGGCCAGCGGTAGCGCGCGGACGACCACCACCGCAACCCGTGGCCGTACGCGGACCGCGGATCAACGGATCCCGCGCTCCTTTTGGATGGTCTCCCAGGCGGCGTTGATCAGCAGCATGCGCTCGTGCGCAAAGCGCTGGATCGCCCTGGACAGGTGGGCGACCTTGTCCGGGTGGTTGAGCCGCACGGCCTCACGGTAGGCCTTCTTGGCCTCCACGTCGGTGGCCGACGGCGACAGCTCAAGCACCTCGTAGGGGCCCTCGGCGGGCACCGGCCGACGCGGCGGCGGGGGCGCGTCGTGGCGGGGCGGCGGGTCCTGACGGGGCGGCGGCGCGGCGGTGCGGGGGGGCGGCGCGCTCCAGTCGGTGGCGTCGCCCGCGCGCGCCATCTCGCGCCGCAGGCGGATGCGCTCGAGCAGGTACTCGCGCACCTCGACCCAGGTCTCAGACGTGCCGGCGGCGGAGGTGGCCGCGTGGTGCGCCACGATGGTGCCCAGGTGGAACAGGTACACGCCCTGGGGCGGCTCGCCCTGGCGCACCATCGGTCCGCGCTCCGTTACCCAGTGCTGCGACCACCAGTCCATCTCGGTGACCGCGTCGCGCGACATCCAGCCCACGCTGATCTCGCCGGGGAAGTAGAGATCCAGCCGGTCGACCACTTCGCGGGGGCGCCCGCCGCGCACGCCCTCGACCAGGAACACGACCGCGAACGGCCGCCGCACCACCCACCCGGGGAAGCGGTTCGGGAACACCTGTTCGATGGCCAGCATCCTACACACACCCCTGAGACGGATCCTAACCGCTCCACGCGTCAATCTGGTGCATGATACGCGCTCGTATTGGAGCACCCCCTGCGCGGTCCGGATCCCATGGCTTACTGGAAGGGCATGACCTGGGTGATCGTGGCGTATGTCGCCGCGTTCGCCGCGGCGGTCCTGTTTGGCCACTTCACACCTGTCGCCGACCCGCTCTTGCTGGCCGTGCTGGCTGACCTGGTCGCCACCTTCGTGGTGTTTGCGTTCAGCGTCGGCTTCAACAATTCCAGCTTCTACGATGCCTACTGGAGCGTGGCCCCGGTGCCCATGGCCATGTGGTGGGCCGGGTGGGTCGGCGGCGGAAACCCCGTCCGCGCCGCGCTCGTCGTGGGCTTGATCTCGCTGTGGGCGGTCCGCCTCACGCTGAACTGGGCGACGGGCTGGGCCGGTCTCACCCATGAAGACTGGCGGTACGTGAACCTGCGCAAGCAAACCGGCGCCGCGTACTGGGCGGTCAGCCTGCTCGGCTTGCACCTGTTCCCCACGCTGATGGTGATGGCCGGCCTGTGGCCCGCCTACGTCGCCACCACGTCGCCCGCGCCGCTCGGCGTGCTGGACGGCCTGGGCATGCTGGTCATGCTGGGTGCCATAGTGCTGGAAGGCACGGCGGACGTGCAGCTCCGGTCGTTCCGGGCGCGCGTGCAAGACCCGCAAGCCAACATCGAAGAGGGCCTGTGGCGCTGGTCGCGCCACCCCAACTACCTGGGCGAGATGCTGTTCTGGTGGGGCTTGGCGATCTTCGCGATCGCAGTCGACCCGCACCACCTGCCCACCATCGCCGGCGCCTGCGCGATGAGCTGTATGTTCCTGTTCGTCTCCATCCCGATGATGGAGAAGCGGATGGTCGAGCGCCGCCCGGTCTACGCCAGCTACATCCAGCGCGTGCCGATGGTCGTGCCCTGGCGCACGCCCAAGCCCGCGCCGATCGCCCCCGAGCGCAAGCCGCTGGACCCGCCGTCGTCCCGCCGGGGCGTGCCGATGCAGATGCCGACCGAGCCCACGATCGACTCCCTGCGCGACGTCGAGTTCGACCCGCACACCGGGCCGTTCAAGCAGTAGGTGCCTTGCGCGCACGACGCCTGAACCAGCCGAGCGACGGCAGGATCAAGCCCATCCACCCCTGGCTGCTGCCGCAGCCGGTGGGGGATTCGGCGTCTGGGTCCGGCAGCCGCACCTTGCCCGCACCCCAGCGAGGGTCGTCCGGGATGTTCTCCGGGTTCCACGCCCAGCCCTGGAGCTTGGTCGCGGCCTCTTGGGGGGTCAGGTCTGGGTAGCGCGACAGCACCAGCGCCACCGTAGCCGCCACCGCCGGCGTGGACGCCGACGTTCCGAAGAACGCGCCGCCACCGTAGGGCTCGGTCGACAGGCCATCGGGACCTGCGATGTCCGGCTTGGGGGTGCCCGCGCGGCCCGGCCCCCACGAGCTGAAGCCCTCGACGTCGTTGGTCAGGTAGTTGCTGGCGCGCACCGCCGCGACCGTGAACGCGAACGGCGACGAGCCCGGGTCGGTCAGCGAGTCCTCCTTCACGCCGCCCGGGATGGACCCGGACGTGGTGAACACGTCGACGTCCAGGTTGGTGCCCTGGACGCGCATGCCCAGGATCTCCAGGTAGTACGTGCCGTCCGTGGGGATCTCGGCGGCCAGGTGCTCCACCGGCGAGCAGGAGTCGGCGGTCTTGGACTGCCGCACGGTGGCGTCGCCGTAGAGGGTGCCATCAGCGCCGACGATCCGCGCGTCCAGGTCGGACCCGCCGCAGGCCCAGTGCTCGTCCCAGTTGATGTACATGCCCTTGCGGCCGGCCCCAAACTGCACGGGCAGGCGGTTGCTGCCATCAAAGTCCAGGCGACCGTCCTGGTCGGCGTCCACGTAGGGGCCAGACCAGTGCTGCTTCTGGTAATTGCCCGACGACGCCACCAGCAGGATGTGGTGCGCGGCCATCTTGGCGACCAGGCGCTCGAACGGTCCGGTGCCGTCGTAGAAGGACTCGTTGAAGAAGGACATCGACAGGCTGACGACCTGGATGTCGTGGCGGATCGCCCAGTCCACGGCCGACGCGAAGGTCGAGTAGCCCGACACGCGCACCAGGTAGAGGTCGACGTCCGGGGCGATGTCGCGCACCACGTCGGCGCAGGCGAACCCGTGGATGCCGGACTCGTAGCCGTTGCGGGCCACGGTGAGGTCCATCGGCAGCTCGCACGACGGGTGGGACCAGCAGTCGGCGGTGGTGACGTCGCCGAGCACGCCCGGGTCGAGCTCAGCGCCGTACCACTGCAGGTCGAACATCGCGACCTTCACGCCCTGGCCGCGCCAGCCGCGCGCGTGCCACAGGTCGGCGTTGGTGACCGACAGGCCTGCGTCGCCGGGCCAGCCGTCCGGCACGGCCATCGTCTCCCACTGCCACGGCACGCCGACCACCGGGGGTGCTGAGAGCAGCGAGTACCGGTCCGTGCGCGCGAGGGCGCCCGGGTAGTCGGGATCCTCCACCCGCACCAAGTCGGCGGGCGGTGACTCCCAGGTCAGCGTCGGCGGAAGATCAGGATCCATGACCGCGACCTAGCACACGGCGCGACCGGCCGCGCGTCGCGGTCCGTCCCGGGACCATGCAGGGTGGGGGGGTGGGGGTTACCCGATCCAGACTTGCACTCGCGAGGAGGTTGTCCATGGGCTTCTGGGATCGGATCAAGGGCCAAGCTGGCGCGCAGTTCCTCGATGTCATCCAGTGGCTGGAGCAGGACCAGGACACGATCGTCTGGCGCTTCCCCATCTACGATCAGGCCATCACGGACCAGTCCAAGGTCATCGTGCGCGAGGGCCAGGTCGCGGTGTTTGTGTCGGAGGGCCGCCTGTCGGAGGTGTTCGCGCCCGGCACGTACACGCTCGACACGGCGAACCAGCCGATCATGTCGTTCTTCAAGACCATCGCCTACGCGATGAACAACCCCTACAAGGGCGACATCCTGTTCGTGAGCACCAAGCAGTTCACGAACAACGGCTGGGGCACCCAGAACCCGTTCATGATGCGCGACCAGGAGTTCGGCCCGGTGCGCGTGCGCGCGTTCGGCAACTACTCGTTCCGCGTCACCGACCCGGCGGCCTTCATCCGCCAGATCGTCGGCACCGACGGCCTGTTCACCCGTGACGAGATCACCGGGCAGCTCAAGGTCAAGGTCACCACCAGCTTCATCACGGCCATCGGTGCTGCCGGCATCCCCGTGCTGGACCTGGCCGCCAACTACCAGTCCGTCGGCGACAAGGTCCGCGACGCGATGAACCCGCCGTTCGTCGAGCAGTACGGCATCTCGCTGACCGACTTCACCGTCGCGAACATCAGCGTGCCGGAGGAGGTCGAGAAGGCGCTCGACACCCGCAGCAAGATGGGCATCCTGGGCAACCTGGACGCGTACACCAAGCTCAAGGCGGCGGACGCCATCGGCGACGCGGCCAAGAACCAGGGCATCGGCGGCATGGGCGCGGGCCTGGGCGTGGGCCTGGGCGTGGGTCAGGTAATGGCGGGCGCCATGGCGGGCAGCATGGGCGCGGGCACGTTCGACCCGCAGACCGGCATGAAGCCCGCGGGCCACGCGCCGGCGCCGGCCGCCGCGCCGAGCTTCCACTACGCTGGCCCCTCCGGCCAGTCGCAGGGCACCGCCGACGAGATCGCCGCCAAGGTCGGCGCGGACCGCGTCGCGCGCCACCTGGTGTGGGCGGCCGGCTGGCCCCAGTGGAAGTCGTGGGACGAGGTGCCGGAGATCGCCGGTCGCGTCCCGCCGCCCCTGGACGTGCCGCCGCCGGTGCCGTCCGGTCCGCCGCCGCTGCCCGAGTAGGCAGGTCAGGCTGACGAAAGCAGCCCGAGTGGCCCGCAGAGGCCCCTTGGGCTACCCGACGTTCCCCTCCAGGAGAAACAAATGCGTACCTCGTTGATCGCCATGATCCTCATCGCCCCGCTCGCCATGACGGGCTGCAAGAAGAAGGCCCCGGAGCCCACCGTGGCCGCGCCTGCGCCCACCGCCACCGCGCCCGCCTTCACCTGGGGCCTCGCGCAGTACGCTGGCGGCCACGCCGCCGGGGACATCGGCAAGCTGAACTACAACGTCAACGTGAAGAACGGCACCGACAAGGGCCTGATCGTCTCCAAGTGGGACTTGGGCGTCTCCACGGACGCCGGCCGCCTGTGCGTCGTGCGCGGCGACACCCTTGAGAAGTTCAACGTCGGCGACGCCCGCGACCTGACCTGGGCCACCGACTGCGAGTACGGCAAGCTGCCGGACGCCGACTCCCTGAACATCAAGGGCACCGTGACCTACACGCTGTCCGGCGACGAGACCGTGCTGCAGATCGACACCAAGCTCGAGTACAAGCAGAACTGATCGCGCCCTGGGTGCTCGCGCGGCCGCCATGACGCAGGCCGCGCGAGCCTCATCGCGACAGGTCCAAAGCGCCCTGCGCCCGCATGAGCCTCGATCGGTCGGAAGAAATCCGAGCGGGTCGACGCCGCGTGAGACATTATGCGACGGGAATTTCGTTCCCGAGGGGTAGGGCCAATGCGAGCGATGATGAAGGTTGCAGGCGCGATTGCCTGTATGGGTTTCTCTGCGCCGGCGTTCGCCTGCGGCGGCTGCTTCTGCACCGCGGTCCAGGCGCCGGTCGACCAGTCCGCTGAGCGGATCGTGTTCGGCGTCGACGACGTGAACCACAAGGTCGACATGCACGTGCAGGTCTTCTACGAGGGCCCGGCGGCCAGCTTCGCCTGGGTGGTCCCGGTGCCGGGCGTGCCTGATGTGGCCCTCTCGACCGACCAGATGTTCACGGCGCTCGACGGCGTGACGCAGCCGGTGTTCCAGACGAACTACCGCACCGACGGCACCTGCCGCGACAACAACGGGTCCTTCGACACCGGGTTCCAGGGCGGCGGCGGCGGACCGGGCGGCGGCGGCGGCGGTGGCGGCGGCGGCGGTGGCGGCGCGGGTGGCAGCGGCGGCTCCCCGGGCATCACCATCCTCGCCAGCGGTGAGACCGGCGCGTTCGACTGGACGGTGGTGAGCGCGGTCGACACCGACGCGCTGCTCGGTTGGCTCGCGGACCCCGACCACGACCCGTCCACCAACGACCCGTACCTGGTGCCCCCGGGCATCGGCGCGCACCTCACGCCGTATGTGGCGGGTGGGTCGAACTTCATCGCGTTCAAGCTGCAGAAGGACGCCAACGCCGGCGACCTGACGCCAGTCCGCCTGCGCTTTGACGGCACCACCGCCACCATCCCGCTGGTGCTGACGGCGATCGCCGCCAAGCCCGACCTGCGGCTGGAGGTCTACGTGCTCGGCAAGCACCGCGCGGTGCCCGACAACTACCTGCACGTCGCGATCAACGAGGCGCGCATCCCCTGGCTGAGCACGAACGTCTACTCGTGGGACACGGGCGGCGGCGCGACGCCCGGCTACGGCACCCAGGCCGAGGACGCCTACAAGGACCTGGTGACCGAGGCCGCCAACGAGGCGGGCGGTCAGGCCTTCGCCACGGACTACTTCGGCTACATCCCGACGATGGCCCCGCTGCTGAACGTGTCGGCCGGCACGCTGGCCTACCTGCAGACGCTGACGGACCCAGCCGACTACATCCCCTACCTGTTCGCGATCGGCGTGCCGTTCGACGCGGTGACGCTCAACATCCTGCGAGAGTTCGCGCCGGAGCCCCAGTCCGCGATCGATGCGTACATCCTGCCCGACACCAACTTCTACAGCTTCATCGCACAGAACCGCCGCTACACGGCCGACATGGACTTCGACCCGGTGGCGACGACCGCGGCCCTGGTGGAGCGCGTCGTCACGCCCGCGCGCGAGGCGCAGGCCCTGCTCGACAAGTACCCGCTGGTCACGCGCCTGACGTCGTCGATGTCGGCTGAGGAGATGACGGTCGACCCGATCTTCGTCCTCAACGCAGACATGGCGACGACGCAGTCGCGCACGCACGAGGCGACGCTGGTCACCGACTGCACGGGCGGCCCGACCTACCGCAACGCGCCCCGCTACCTGGAGCTCTCGGACGGCCGCCACGTCGCCGTGCCGCCCACGTCGTGGTTTGAGCACGAGGGCGTCGACCCGGCCGACTACGTGCCGATCGAGGCCATGCCAGCCGCCGGGTCGATCAGCGACCTTGGCGCCACGGGCTCCGGCGTCATGCTGGTCGACAATTCCGCGGCCATCGAGGGCGCGCTGGCCGACCACGCCGAGGCGGTCGCCGGGATCACGCCGACGCCGGACGGAACCGACACGGACGGCGGCGGCGGCGGCGGCGACACCGACAGCACCACCACCGACGACACCAAGGGCCCGCAGTGCGGCTGCGCGTCCACCGGCAGCGCGTCCGGCGTGGGCGCAGCTAGCTTCCTGCTGCTCGTCGCGGCGCGTCGGCGGCGCGCCTCGGCGCGCGCTTAGGGCTCATCAGGTCAGGCCACTCGCACCCTGGGCCAGCGGCCCGGGTGTCGCCTGCCAACACCGCGTCGGGAGCCCTGCCCGGCGCGGCGCGACGCGCTAGACGCGTCGTACTCCGGAGCCCCCGCTTGACCGCACTCCTCCTCGCGCCGTGGCTGCTCTCGGCCGCCCTCGCCGCCGACACGCCCACCTGCGACGCGGTGGGAGAGGTGCCCGCGGGCTCCCTGTCCGTCGCCTGGATCTCGCCCGCCGGCGCCCGCGTGGGCCTGAACGGCAAGCTCACCGTCGTCCCATCCCGCGCGCTCCGCGCCTGGCTCGAAGACCACGGCGCCAGCCTCGCCCGAATGCTGCAGGGCATGGGCCTGCGCCGCCGCGACGACGAGCCCAAGAAGGCCTGGAAGGTCACCGTCTTCGACGTGGACGCGACCAGCCTGTGCCGCCCGATCGACGACGTGCCTGTCACGGCTGTCGGTGGCGTGCCCATCTGCGAGCATGGCGACCGCGGCGTGGTCGGCCACGACACCGGCTGCGGCTACACGCTCGACCTGGACTCCGGCGGTCACGGTCTGGACATCTACCAGATCGACTGGACCGTCGCGGCGGCGCGCGGCTTCTGCGTGCTGCCCGCCGAGCGCTTCCTCGAGTCGCGCTAGCGGCGCTCGCCGCGCAACGGCTCCGGCCGCACGCGCGAGTGGGGAGCGCCGGTCAACGCCCCCGGACGCACGCCCGATCGGGGACCACCGGCGCGCGCGGCGCGGCTAGCCCTTCTGACGCACCGGCGGCGCGTCCTTGCGCAGCGCGCGGGGCTCGGGGACGGCGCCGGGGTCGCGACGCACCACGCGGGGCGGGCGCAGGTCGATCACGGCGACCGTGACGTGGTCGGTGCCCCCGCGCGCGACCGCCCGCTCCATGCAGGTCACGGCGGAGGCCTGCGGATCGTCGGTGTGGGTGAGCACCTGGGCCGCGCTCGGCTCGTCGACCCAGCGCCACAGGCCGTCGGTGGCGAGCAGCACCTGGTCGCCCTCTTGGAGGTGCGCGACGCCCACGTTCACGCCGGGGCACATGTGGATGGCGCTGTCGTCGCCCAAGCCCTGCGACCCGCCGACGAAGCGCTGCTCGGAGAGCTTGTCGCGGTCGTGGCCGAGGCGGGTCAGGCGACCGTCGCGCCACAGCCAGACTCGCGCCGAGCCGACCTCTGCCCAGCCCAGCCGCGCGCCGTCGACCCAGCCGATCGCCAGCGACGCGCCCATGCGCGCCTTCCGGTCACGCGCGTGCCAGTACATGCGCGTGTGCGCGCTGGAGAGGAACTCGGCCAGCCGACCGGGCTCCTCGGACACACCCGCGGGCCAGACCTTGATCAGCGCGCGCACCGACGACGTCGCCGCGACCCGCGCGATCTCGTGGTCCTCGCCCTCGCCGTCCGCGACGACCGCGAGCACGCCGCGCCCGTCGAGGACCTCGCGCTGCTCGGCGTCGCCCTCAAGCCAGGTGGCCCGGCCGTCCTTGGCCACGAGGTAGCTCTCGGCGACCGGTGCTGCGGCACCGCGCCGGGAGTCCCCGCGACAGACAACGCCGACGCGCGGCGTGATCACGAGCGGTCGAAGCGCCAGACCGTCGTGCCGATCACCAGCCTGTCTCCGGGCGACAGGGTGATGGGCGCGCCGTCCTCAGGCGCCGTCTGGAAGCGACCGCCTGCGTTCTGCACGAAGAACGACAGGAACTCGCCGCCACGCTGGTAGCTGTCCAGGTAGTCCGACAGGACGAGCGCGTCGCCGTCGAAGGTGCCGGTGACCGCGAGGCCGCCGATCTCCAGCGAGCGCGCGGTCTTGCGGGGGAACCCACGGGTGGCGAGCGCCACCGCGAGCGGCTCGGCCGTGTCGATCGCCACCAAGCGGGCGCGCGGGTCCGGCAGGGCCGAGTCCTCGATCACGCGCAGGTCGACCGTGAAGTCCTCGTCGCCCGCGTCATCGCGGCGGATGACCGAGATCACCTTGCCATCCACGCTGTCGTAGCTGGAGGCGGGCGGGTTGCCGTCGACCCGGACCTCGGACGCGTGCACGGCGTCGAGCGAGCCGCGCTTCCCACGAACCTTGAGGTGGAAGTAGGTGGCCGGCGCGAAGCTCTGGTCCTCGTCCACGCGGTTCTCGGGGATCACCAGGTCTGCGCCGGTGTGGTTGCCCGCGGTGACCGAACCGTTCACGGCCCAGCCGACCTGCACCAGACGCGCGGGGCGACCGAGCTCGAACTTGGCGTCGGCGTCGTCCACGTAGACCACCACGCCGTCGACGCGGGCCTCGGACGAGCCGGTGCGCGACGACGTCGCGGCGACGGACGGGGCAGGCGACGGAGCGGGCGCGGGCGCGGGCGCGGGCGTCGGCGTGAACGCCGCAGGCGGCGGCGCATCCACCGAAGCGTCCGGCTGCGTGACCGGGCGCGGGGGCGCCGCGGCCGTGGGCACGTCGAACACGGGCTCGGCCTCGAGATCCATCATGGGGATCTCGACCAGCTCGGGCTCCAGGTCAAAGCGACGCGGCGCGTCCGACGTGCGCGGAGGCGAGAGGTCCTCGTCCAGGGCGAACATGGGGTCGTCCGGGATGCTGCGCGAGCGGGCGCGCAGAATCGCCTCGGCCTTGGGATCGACGCGCGGCGGGGGCGGCGCGTCCTCGTCGTCAAAGCTCGGCGGCAGGTTGGACAGCGGAGAGGCCCCGCGGCGCGGGACCATCGAGAACGGCTCGACCACCGACAGCTCCTCCGGCTCGACCTCCTCGTACTGCTCCTCAGGCTCGACCACCGACACGGAGTCGACGAGCGAGTTGGCGCTGATCTTGGGCGCGGGGGCGGGCGCGACCGCGACGTCACCGGCGTTGGTGAAGCCGACGTGGAACAAGCAGTTGCCGACGAGCACCTCGTCGCCGGACTCCAGGCGCGTACGGTGCATGCCGTCCGCGTTCTCGGTCGGGTACAGCGGCAGGATCTCGCCATCGCGGCGGACGTAGCTGTAGCAGTGACGCGCGCGGCACTCGAAGAAGGCCGTGTCGGACGACAGGTCGATCGAGCCGTGCTCGGACGCGACCATGATCGAGTCGGTGTAGAAGCGCGCCTTGGGGATGTCGCCGGTCTTGGACTTGATGACCGCGCCTTCCACCACCTTGGGCTTCCAGACGATGTTGTCGTTGCGGGGCTGGTCCGGCAGGACCACGCGGCAGTCGCGGCTGCGGCCGATGCCGTAGTCCTTGCCCCACAGCATGTAGGTGGACGACGCCGGGCGGCGGATCTCGCCGACGTAGGGCCAGCCTTCGAGCGCGATGGAGCGGAGGTCGCGGTACTCCAGGCGCTGGTTGCCCACCTGAATGATCGCGTCGCCTTCGATCAGGCGGGAGTCACCCTTGGGGATCGACTCGCCGTCGAGTGAGACGCCGTCCGCGTTGGCGAGCAGCGACACGGTCTTCTTGCGGACCTCGAACGTGGCCGCGGGCGAGTCGACGACCGTGCCCAGCTCACCGCGGGTGCCCAGGTAGACGTCGTAGCCGAGCATGAACGCGCCGAAGTGCACACGCTGCAGCAGCGCGCCGCGCTCCTGAAGCGTGAAGATGCGCTCGTTGTGCGCCTCCGGGATGATGGTCTTGCTCTGCTTGGCGCGCAGGCTGTTGGACGCGGCGCGGTCGAGCGCGGGGGCGTCCGACGCGGTCAGGGCGCGGGGGGCGTCCGCGGGCGGGCGCGTGACGGAGCGGGCCTCGGCCACGGACTGGGGCTTGGAGACACTGGCCACGGGCGCCGCGGTCTCACCGGACGGCAGCGCGTCCGACGCGTCGAGCACCGCCAGCACCACGTACGCGAGCGGCTCGCCGTCGCGGGTGGCGATGGTCACGACCGAGGTGCCGTCCTGGTCGGTCGAGATGACCTGGTAGCGGTCCTGCAGGTCGGGGTTGATGATGTGGAAGAACTGGCCTTCGTCGTCACGCTGCAAGCGGTACAGCGCCGACTCGCGCAGGTTCGGATGCGCGAAGTTGTCGAGCCAGTGGTTGCCGAGCGTGTAGAGCACCTGGTCGTCGTACAGGCGGCCCACCTCGCGGTAGCCCTCCCAGTAGCCGGGCGCGTTGACGTGGAGCGCCACGACCGGGCGCGAGTCCGGGCCGGGCGTGCGGTACAGGTTGGGCACCAGGCCGGTGATGAACTCGCCGTCCACCATGCCGAAGTTGGTGTTGCCAATCTCGTCGGCGCCGTCGCGGGCGACCCACACGCCCAGCCGGCGCGTGGTGTGTGAGATGCCGCTGCGGTTGAGGAACTCGTCGAACGCGTCACCGAGCACGCGGGTGAGCGTGCGATCGAAGGCGCGATCTTCGGCGAAGGCGCGGTCGTAGTCGTCCTCGGACAGCACCACGAGCACGTCGGAGAAGCGCTGGCCCTCCGACAGGACCTCGGCGATGTGCGGGCCCAGGCCCGTGCGCGCCAGCGGGTCGTCGTTCGTGAACCACAGGCGGGCCGGCGTCGCGACCACGTCGCCGTCCGTGTAGTGGCGGCGCAAGCGGAAGTTGTAGAAGGAGTTGGAGTTGTCGAGAGCGACCGCGTTGCCGGCGCCGCC
This sequence comes from uncultured Pseudomonadota bacterium, assembly GCA_903861005.1. Taxonomy (GTDB): domain Bacteria; phylum Myxococcota_A; class UBA796; order UBA796; genus CAIOSP01. The sequence goes on along the minus strand of CAIOSP010000065.1, from coordinate 2,923 downwards.
GGACAGCCCGCGCATCTGCTCCGAGCCCTGGAACAGGTTGTTGATCCAGTCAAACGCCGCCATGCGCAAGTCCCTCCCAGAAGGTCGTCGGACGGGCTCGGGCCGTCTCGACGCCGATCCTTACCGCAGACACACGATCGGTGCAGCAAGGAACGTCCCGGTAGCGGCTGCGCGCGGATAGAACGCGTGGCCACCGCCTGGAGCCCTCATGGCAGACGTCCGCCCGTTCCGTGCCCTGCGCCCTCGTGATGACCTCGCCGGCGACATCATCGCGCCTCCGTACGACGTCCTGTCCGACGCCGAGGCGCGCGCTGAGGCCGTCCGTCCCGACAGCTTCATCCACATCACCCGCGCCGAGGTCGATCTGCCCCTGGGCACCGACGCGCACGGCGACGTCTGCTACGCCAAGGCCCGCACCAACCTGGACGCCTGGCGCGCCGATGGCCGGATGATCCTGGATCAACAGGCCACGTACTACCTGTACGGCCAGGTGATGGGGGAGCACCGCCAGGTGGGCGTGCTCGCCGCCTGCTCGGTCGACGAGTACGACCGCGGGATCATCAAGAAGCACGAGTTCACCCGCCCCGACAAGGAGGACGACCGCACCAAGCACATGGAGTGTCTGGATGCCCAGGTCGGCCTGGTCTTCCTGGCGCACCGCGCGCACGCGGGCCTCGCCGCCCTCGTCGCCGACGCCACCAAGGCGCCCGCCGCGTGGCACGTCACCACCGACGACGGCGTCGAGCACAAGCTCTGGGTCTGCCCGCAGGGCCTAGTCGAGCCGATCCGTCAGGCCTTCGCCGAGCTGCCCGCGCTCTACGTCGCCGACGGCCACCACCGCTCCGCCGCCGCCAGCCGCGTGTTCGCGCACCGCCGCGACGACGCGTCGTCCACGTTCATCGTCGGCCTGTTCCCGGACAACGCGCTCCAGGTCATGGCCTACAACCGCGTGGTGCACGACCTGAACGGCCACTCCGAGGCCGAGTTCCTGCAGGCCGTCCGCCAGGACTTCCAGATCGACCCGGGTGAGCCCGTGCCCGACCAGCGCGGCGTGTTCTCCATGTACCTGGACGGCGCCTGGTACCGCCTGCGCCCCCGCCCGGGTCTGGTGGATCCGACCGACCCGGTCGCCTCGCTCGACGCGAGCGTGCTGCAGGACCACCTGCTGGCCCCCATCCTGGGCATCGCCGACCCGCGCCGCTCCGACCGCATCTCGTTCGTCGGCGGCATCCGCGGGTCCGGCGCGCTTAGCGCCCCGGTCGACCAGGGCCGCGCCGCCGTCGCCTTCCACCTGTTCCCCACCGGCCTGGACCAGCTCTTCTCCGTGGCCGACGCGGGACACGTGATGCCGCCCAAGTCCACCTGGTTTGAGCCCAAGCTGCGCGAGGGCGTGGCGATCCGGAGCCTCGCCGCGATCGACAACTAGGGACGTTGCACCTCGGCCTCGGCGTGCTCGGTCGCTCGTTTGCGGGCACCGGGTACGCTACGCATTTGCAACCCCGCGTTCCGTCGCCTACAATGGCGGTTCATCGGGGTTGTTCATGAAGTCTGTGTCGCTGTTCGGACTCCTGCCGCTCTTCGCGCTGGCCGCCTGCACGCCGGAGCCCCTCAAGGGCCTGGACACCGGTGACACCGACTCGCCGCAGGTCAACACCGACGACGGCGGCGGCACCGACGGCCTGGACACGTCCACCGACACCGCGCCCCCGCTCGAGACGGACGTGGTGCCGGTCGACACGGACAGCGGCGGCGGCGACACCGCCGACACCGCGAACGGGACCTTCCTGCCGATCGCCGCCACGATGTACGTCGAGTTCGGCGTGAACACGAACGGCGAGATCTCGAACTTCACCGACTCGGGCTTCACCTACACGCCGCGCTTCATCGTGCAGGCGGTCGACGTCAACGGCGTCACCTGTGTCCTCGAGTACGACCTGGACACGTCGCTGTTCAACACCTGGCTGAACAACGGCACCACGTCGCCCGCCAACTTCAACAGCTGGCTCGGCACGCAGCAGCTCTACATCGGCATGGCGCTCAGCGCGGGCCTCTACACGCCGGTCACGCCGGGGTGCACGTTCACGCCCGCGCGCTGGGGCGCCGACCCGCACGCCACCTTCCTGGCCGGCGAGTGGGACTTTGGCGTCGACAACGGCATGCCCGCGGCCGTGCAGACGATCATCGACGCGAACGGCGGCCTCGCCACGTTCTACGGCCCGGGCTGGGACCCGACGACCGCGCTCGGCGGCTACTTCCAGGTGCCCGCGGGCTACTTCGGCACCAACCCGCTCCGGAACATGGAGGCCTACGGGTTCGCCGCCGAGGCCGACGCCAACTTGAACCTCACCATCGTGCAGACGACGGCAGGGGCGTCCTACAAGCCCGTGGTGGTCGCGAACATCTACGACGACGCCACCGGCGCCTTCCAGCCCGTGATGGTCCGCCTGTTCTCGATGTACCAGATCAACTTCTAGGCGCGTCCGCATCGCGCGCGGCGCCGTGGCGTGCCGCGCGGGCGACGCTGCCCCCGACCCACGGCGAACGCTAGCGCGATGCGACCGTGCGGTCGGCGCGCACCACGTCCACGTCGATGGTGTCGCTGACCTCGCGCAGCTTCTCTTCGAGCGCGGCGAGCGGATCCGTGCGGCCGTGCGCGGACGCGACGATCGTCGGCAGGTTGGCGATGGGCTCGGACGCCGACGCCACCACCAGGCCGTCGCCCACCGCGTGCAGACGGAAGCCGCCGTCACCCGTGGCGTAGCGCGCCTTGTCGTACACGTTGGTGCCGTCGAGCAGCACGTCGATCTGGCTGCCCTGGACGCGCAGCAGCGCCACGTAGGCCATGTCGTCCACGTCGAAGTCGAGCCACACGCCCTGACGCGCCGACACCGACGTCACCGTCAGCGGGTGGTCCACGTGCGCG